>NZ_JBXWRR010000006.1:0-221426 GCF_059613025.1 Ruegeria sp. BHSC223 | reverse complement strand
GTCCGGCCGTCTCTCCGACCCGTCCGCAGCACCTCAGCGCCGCCGGTGAAGGGGGTTCTAGGCCCAACCAAAAAGAGTCGCAAGCACAAAAATACAAAAATAGAAAAAAATCTCTGCAGAGATGGGACCGTTATATTTTTCAATTACTTAGCGGAAACGACCGCGGGTTTCAGGCAGTTTTCCTTCCCAAGCCGAGCACCTTTTACATCCCCAACTAATATGCCGGCGAACAAACGGTCCCTGCTTTGACCCCTTCGGCGCGCGCGACGCGAGACCGAGGTGCTCACTTCAGAACGCCAGCCTGCGCCGCGCGACCGGCAATCGAACAGCAAACAGGATGAGAACCAAACCCAGATAGATCAGCGGTTCGATCTGGAACCCCTTGACCAGCATCAAAAAATGGACAGCGCCAAGCAAAACCGCCGCATAGACCAGCCGGTGCAACAGCCGCCATGTCCGCCCCAAGCGCCGGACCGACCAATTGTTCGAGGTGACCGCCAGCGGCAACAGCAGGACAAACCCCGCCATGCCGATGGTGATATACGGACGTTTCAGGATATCCGCCCAGATCTGAGCCGGAATCTGCACGTCCAGCACCAGCCAGACCAGCAGGTGGCAGCTGACATAGTAGAAAGCCAGCACTCCGATGGCGCGGCGGAACTTCATCAGGTTCAGCCCGAGCAGCCTTTTCATCGGTGTCACCGCCAACCCCAGGATCATCGCTTGCAGCGCCAGTTCCCCGAGTTTGTGCTCGAGTGCCTTGGCCGGATCGACGCCCAGTTGACCAGTCGCGCCCATCCACAGCCAGACAAGCGGCGGCAGCGCGCCCAGCATATAGATCAGCCAGACCGGAATCCGGCGCAGAGATGCATTCATCCGCTCCATGGGTCAGAAGTATTTCTCCAGATCCATCCCCTCGTAAAGGTCGGCCACCTCTTTATCATAGCCGTTGAACATCAGGGTGGGCTGTCGCTTGGCAAACAGGCCGCCGCCGATGCGCCGCTCGCTGGCCTGGCTCCAGCGCGGGTGATTCACCTCGGGGTTCACATTGCTGTAGAACCCGTATTCGTTCGGGATCGCCATGTTCCAGCTTGTCGGCGGCTCCTTGTCCGTCAGCGTGATCCGCACGATCGACTTGATCGACTTGAAACCGTATTTCCACGGCACGACCAAACGCAGCGGTGCGCCGTTCTGATTGGGCAGCGGTTTGCCATAGAGGCCGGTGGCCATCAGTGTCAGCGGGTGCATCGCCTCGTCCAGCCTCAACCCCTCGCGATAGGGCCATTCCAGCACCGGATAGCGGGTTCCGGGCATTTCCTCGGACCGGTAGAGCGTTTCGAAAGCGACATATTTCGCCCCCTCTTGCACACCCGCCATGGCCAGCAGATCGGCCAGTTCGAACCCGTTCCAGGGGATCACCATGGACCAGGCCTCGACACAACGGAACCGATAGATCCGTTCTTCGATTGTCATCTCGGACAGGATGTCCTGAAAGTCATAGTCGCCGGGCCGGTCGACCATCCCGTCGATCTTGACCGACCAAGGCTCGGTCTTGAGCAGATGGGCATAGGCCGCCGGGTCGTCCTTGCCGGTGCCAAATTCGTAGAAATTGTTATAACTGGTGATCTCTTCCCAAGTGTTAGGCTCCAGCGTCTCGGCCCGCGCACCGCCAGCCAGGGCCACCAGCCCCGCGCCAGTCATGCCCGCCATCAGTTGCCTGCGATTCATCCATGCCCCGCGCGGGGTCACGTCGGCGGGGGTCAGGTCGTTGCTCCAGCGATGGGCCATCGGGATCTCCGTCTATGCCATGTCCCGGAAATGTATCCCGTCGCAGGGCACCGTCCAACGCAACTCGCATCACAGCTGCGTTGCCGTGCTGAAACAATTGTCTCTTCAGACCACGCCCAGACGCCGTAACCCGTCTTCGAACTGCCGGTTGCCACGGGCACGTTCCAGGCCTTCGGCGGCGCTGTTCACAGACGGATAAAGATCGTCCATCTGAACCGAGGTGCCGTCGTCGCAGACAATCCGCACATGCCGCCGCCGCATCAGTCGCGGTTCGGGGACACCAACCGAATGCGCGATGGTCTCCACCTCCTTGATGACCGAACGCGCATAGGCGGCAACGCGCTTTTCCTTTTCATGCACCACCAGCCCCTTTTGCAGCGAGGGGATATGGGTGGTGATGCCGGTGGGACAGGTGTTCTTGTTGCATTTCAGCGCCTGGATACATCCCAGAGAAAACATGAAGCCGCGCGCCGAGGTGATGAAATCTGCACCCAGGCAGATTGCCCAGGCCACATCGCCGGGCGCCACCAGCTTGCCACTGGCCACGATCCGGATCCGGTCGTGCAGCCCGGACAGATCGCGCAGATCGACCATCCGGATCAGCGCCTCGCGCAACGGCAGGCCGACGAGATCAATGAGAGGCATGGGCGCGGCGCCGGTGCCTCCTTCGCCACCATCGACGGTGATGAAGTCGGGCGCGCTGTCATCCGCGCGCTCTCTGATCCGGCGGAAGAAATCGAACCAGGGATCGGCCGAGCCCATGCAGGTCTTGATCCCCACCGGCTTGCCGGTCACCTCGCGCACATGGGCGATGAGATCGAGCAGCCCGTCGAAATCGTCAACCTCGCGGTGACGGTTGGGCGAGATCGCGTCCATCCCCATCGGTACACCGCGGATCTGCGAGATCTCGGCGTCGATCTTGGCCGCGGGCAGGATGCCGCCCTTGCCCGGCTTGGCGCCCTGGCTCAGCTTGATCTCGAACATCTTGACCTGTGGATGCGCCGCCACCTCGCGCAGCTTGTCGTCGCTCAGATTGCCTTCGGCATCGCGCACCCCGAACTTGGCGGTGCCGATCTGGAAAACGATGTCGGCGCCCCCCTCCAGATGATAGGGCGACAACCCGCCCTCGCCCGTGTTCATCCAGACGCCCGCCGCCTTGGCCCCCTTGGACAGCGCCAGAACCGCCGGTTTCGAAATCGCACCATAGGACATGCCCGAAATGTTGAAGATCGACGGCGCCGAATAGGGCTGGCGACAGGTCGGGCCAATCACCAGCGGCTCGGTCGCGCCGAACTGGTTGTCCAGCGGCGGAAACGGCGCGTTCATGAAAATCGGTGTACCGGGGATGTTCAGGTTGCGGGTCGAGCCGAAGGCGACCGTGTTCCCCTTGTTCTCGCTGGCATTATAGACCCAGTTCCGCTGCGCCCGGTTGAACGGCATCTCCTCGCGGTCCATGGCAAAGAAATACTGCCGAAAGAACTCTCCCAACTCGGTAAAGATGTTCCGGAACCGTCCGATGACGGGATAGTTCCGCCTGATCGCATCGCCGGTCTGGAACCGGTCGACAAAGAACAGGACAACGGCAGTCAGCATCATCAGGCCAATGACGCTGACAAAGACAAAGGCCATCACCTCGATTGCGTTATAGGCGAAACCCATGCGAAAACTCCTATATCTTGATGTGACGCAAAGCGGCGGAACTCTTTCCGATTCAGATTGGAGGCGAACCGTTCACGGTGCAACCCGCACGGCTATTATGGGAGAGAGCAATGAAACAGATGTTACTGGGCGCGGTGATCGCGCTGACCGCTGGGGCGGCATCCGCTCAGGATGCAGTGACCTATACCACCACCGACAATTTCGAGGACGTCACCTTTGGCCTGGAAAGCGCGATTGTCGGGCGCGGGCTGGTGATCGACAGCGTCAGCCATGTGGGTGACATGCTGGAACGGACGCGGGCCGATGTCGGCTCGGACGTGGTTCTGTTCGAGGATGCCGAGGTATTCTCGTTCTGCTCGGCGGCGCTGTCGCGCAAGGTGATGGAGGCTGATCCGATGAACATCGTATTCTGCCCCTATGGCATCTTCGTCGCCAAGCAGCCAGGCTCGGACGAGGTCACCATCGGATTCCGACAGTTCCCAGAGGGACCGATGCAGGAGGTTCAGACCCTTCTGGACGAGATCGCGCGCGAGGCGATCGGAGAGTAGACCTCAGCCGGGTTTACCGTCGCCCTCCGAGCCAAGCGGTGGTTTCTGATCCAGTCCGGGCGTTCACGCGTATTCTTGTCATCAGACAGGAGTTCGCCATGACCAAACGCCCGGCCTGTATTGTTGCAACCCTCCTCGCCAGTGTGACCGGAGCGGCCGCGCTGGCGGGAAACGAATCCCGCTCGGTCGCCTATCAGCTGCCCGGCGGCTTGATTGAGGTCGTCGCCGATTTCTCGGAGAATTCGATTTATTGGTGCGGGGCCGGGGATCATGCGCTGAACCAGATGAGAAAGCCCGGCAATCAGCGGCTCTATGTATGGAAAGGCCCGTCCCCCAGCACCGCCCAACCCGGCGCGCAGGCCGTCACATTCGGCTTCACCCCGCCGCCTCAGGGCCCCGCCTCTTCCCTGACCAACGACGTCGGGATCATCGGCAACACATTGTCCGTCAGTCAGGCCAAGAAAACCTGCGACGAGCGCACCTCCAGCGGCTGAGCCTCAGGACAGGTTGCCCCGTGACGGGTCAACCAGCGCATCCTCGCGCCCGATGGCAATCACCATATAGACTATGTATCCCGAGATGATCGCCGCGAGGAAACACCAGATCGAGGTAAAGGCATAGGCGGCAAAGACAAAGCCCACCACGACCGATGCCAGGATCAGCCCCCCGAAGACCCGTATCCGGGGATGGGATGAGCCCACCAGCGGCAGGCAGATGACCACCGCATAGACCAGCCGAGCCACGATCTTGGCGGTCTCGCCCGGAAACATGCTCGGGTTCTCATACTGGATCGAGTGCTTCACGAGATAGATTTCGAGCGTTTCAGGCCGGGCCAGCACCGGCAGGAAAAGCGTCGCGCCCAGACTGAAACCAAAGGCGGCCAGTCCCCAAAAGACCCGGCGTCGAAAAGGGTCAGGCTCGACCAAGGCCGAGGACAGCGGCACCCAGAATGGCCAGAACCAGTAGGCAAAGAACAGGAAAACCAGCGCCGCGCCCCCTGAAGGGACCGGGTCAGGACCACTCATTGTCAGCCACAGCGCTCCCTCGGAAAGTTGCTGTACACCAAAAAACAAGGGAAAGACCGCGAAACCCAGAAACCGCAGCCCAAGACTTCCTGTCCTGCGAAGCGCGACCGCGCCACCCGCGATCAGGGCGGCACCGGCAACAAAACTGGCCGCAGCCGAAAAGCACATGGCGACCTCCTTGGCGTAGGGTCCGCACTTGTGACGTAAGCTTAGGAAAGAACCGCGCTCCGGGCAAATGCCCCCGTTCACGAACTTGTCGCTTGCGCCCTGCCGATTCCAAATGGGTTGTTTCAAACAGGAAAAGGCCCACCATTTCTGGCGGGCCTCTGGTTTAGTTCGCGCGGCGGCTCAATGCACGACGGCATCATCCGGGCGGGGCCGGTTCGAGCTGACCACGCGGTCGCCGATGATCAACCCTTCCTCGCCAGCGGTAATGGGGATGGTTTCGCCATCCTTGACCTCACCGGCCAGCAGCTTTTCGGCCAGCGGGTTCTGCAGGTCGCGCTGGATCACCCGTTTCAGCGGGCGGGCGCCATAAACCGGGTCATATCCCGCATCTGCCAGCCACTTGCGCGCCGCGTAGTCCAGTTCCAGCACGATCTTGCGCTGCGCCAGACGCTTGGCCAGGCGACCCATCTGGATCGACACGATCCCGTCCATGTCGGCGCGCTTGAGCCGGTCAAAGATGATCGTTTCGTCCAACCGGTTCAGGAACTCGGGCCGGAAATGCGCCCGCACCGCATCCATCACGTCACGCCGCGCCTGGGCGCTGTCGGCGCCTTCGGGCAGTTGACTCAAGGCCTGGGAGCCGAGGTTCGAGGTCAACACGATCAGTGTCTGCTTGAAGTCGACGGTGCGGCCCTGACCATCGGTCAGCACGCCATCATCCAGTACCTGCAAGAGCACGTTGAACACATCCGGGTGTGCCTTTTCGACCTCGTCGAACAAGACCACCTGATAGGGCCGGCGGCGGACCGCCTCGGTCAGCACCCCGCCCTCGTCATAGCCGACATAGCCCGGAGGCGCGCCGATCAGGCGGGCGACCGCGTGTTTCTCCATGAACTCGGACATGTCGATGCGCACCATCGCATTGTCGTCGTCAAACAGATACTCGGCCACCGCCTTGGTCAGCTCGGTCTTGCCCACACCGGTGGGCCCGAGGAACAGGAACGAGCCCAGTGGGCGGTTCTCGTCATTCAGACCCGCACGCGCCCGGCGCACGGCATTGGCCACCGCCTTGACCGCGGTATCCTGGCCGATGACACGCCGATGCAGCTCGTCTTCCATCCGCAGCAGCTTCTCGCGTTCGCCTTCGAGCATCTTCGAGGTCGGAATGCCGGTCCAGCGTTCGACCACCGCCGCGATCTGTTCGGGGCGGACGGTTTCCTCGGCCATCAGGTCCGATCCTTCGCGGTTCTCGGACTCGGCCAGCTGCTTCTCCAGAGCTGGAATGATGCCATAGCTAAGCTCACCGGCACGGGCCAGGTTTCCTTCGCGCTTGGCGATCTCCAGTTCGGCACGGGAGCGTTCGAGCTGTTCCTTGACGGATTGCGCCGCGTTCATCTTGTCCCGAGATGCCTGCCACTGCGCTGTCATCTCGGCGGATTTCTCCTGCAAATCGGCAAGATCCTTTTGCAACGTGGCAAGCCGGTCCTGCGAGGCGGCGTCGTTCTCTTTCTTCAGCGCCTCTTCCTCGATCTGCAATTGCAGGATCTGACGGTCCAGTTGGTCCAGTGCCTCGGGCTTGCTGTCGACCTCCATCCGCAGACGGCTGGCCGCCTCGTCCATCAGGTCGATGGCCTTGTCTGGCAGGAACCGGTCGGTGATGTAACGATGCGACAGCGTCGCCGCAGCCACCAGGGCCGAGTCAGAAATATCGACGCCGTGGTGCAGCGCGTACTTCTCCTTGATGCCGCGCAGGATGCTGATCGTGTCCTCGACGGTCGGCTCTTCGACCATCACCGGCTGGAACCGGCGGGCCAGGGCCGCGTCTTTCTCCACGTATTTGCGGTATTCATCCAGCGTGGTGGCACCGATGCAGTGCAATTCACCGCGCGCCAGCGCCGGTTTGATCAGGTTGGCCGCATCCATCGCGCCGTCGGATTTACCGGCGCCGACCAGCGTGTGCATCTCGTCGATGAACAGGATGATTTCACCCGCGGCCTCGGTGACCTCGGTCAGAACCGCCTTCAGCCGTTCCTCGAACTCGCCACGGTATTTCGCGCCTGCGATCAGCGCGCCCATGTCGAGCGCCAAGAGCTTCTTGTCGCGCAGGCTTTCAGGCACATCGCCATTGACGATACGCAGCGCGAGGCCCTCGGCGATGGCGGTCTTGCCGACGCCCGGCTCGCCGATCAGGACGGGGTTGTTCTTGGTCCGGCGGCTGAGCACCTGCATCGAGCGGCGGATTTCCTCGTCGCGCCCGATGATCGGGTCGATCTTGCCCTCGGCTGCAGCCTCGGTCAGGTCGCGCGCGTATTTCTTGAGCGCGTCATAGCCCTCTTCCGCGCTCGCCGTGTCGGCGGTGCGGCCCTTGCGGATATCGTTGATCGCCTCGTTGAGCTTCTGCGCGGTCACGGAACCGGCATCCAGCGCCTCCTTGGCCTTGGATTTGACCATGCAAAGCGCCATCAGCACCCGCTCGACCGGCACGAATCTGTCGCCTGCCTTCTTGGCGATCTTCTCGGCCTCGTCCAGCACCTTGGCGGTCTGACCGTCGAGATAGACCTGGGCCGCGTCGCCGCTGACCTTGGGGATCTTGGACAGCGCCACATCCAGCGCCTCGACCACGCGCGACGGCGCGCCGCCGGCGCGGGTGATCAGGTTGCTCGCCAGCCCCTGATCGTCATCCATCAATGCCTTGAGAAGGTGTTCTGGCGCCAAACGCTGGTGCCCTTCGCGCAGGGCAATCGTCTGCGCCGCCTGCACGAATCCACGTGCCCGCTCGGTGAACTTCGACAAGTCCATCTTTCTCTCCTTTTCCAAGCGCCCAAGGGTGTCTGCGCCCGCCAGGCGGCACGCATCGGTCTGGGCCTCGCATTCAATCTGGGGAATGCCAAAATATCTTCAAGGGGGTCGCGAAGGGTTTACTCGAATTGATCGAATTGACCGCATTTTCCCCTGTTTCCGCCCTTATTTCGCAATATTTTCGTGTTTCTTTAGCGAGATCAGGGAGGCCCCAATGCAGATCACCAATGTCGAGATTTCGCAATACCACGTTTGCCCAAGCACCGCGCGCCATTCTGCAAGCGTCTGCATGACATTGGCAGACAGAATGGTAACGTTGTTCTGTTCGCTCGAACTGCCCGAAGAGATCAGCCCGCTTGCTCGCACTCAGGCCTTTGTCGGAGACGCGATGCGCCAACTGCGCCGGATGCCCGAATTCCGCTCCGGAAAGGACCAATTGTACCTGGATGATCAAGTGCTACCGGCCGTGGCCTGATTATGTCGCCCTGTCGCAAACTCTAAGTCCGATCTCCTCCTCAGCAGGCCTCTCTCCCTCACCGCTTGCCTCGACGAGGCCGCTTCAGTATGAACGAGCGACCCGAGCCGGAGGATCCCCACATGACAGACAAGAAGCTTGCCGACGATCGTCTGATCGTCGCCCTTGACGTGCCCAATGCGCTGGCCGGACTGGAACTGGCCGAACGATTGGGTAGCACGGTTTCCTTCTACAAGATCGGGCTGGGGATGCTCACCGGCGGCGGTCTCGCTCTGGCCAACGAGCTGAAGCAGGAACATGGCAAGCGCATCTTCCTGGACATGAAACTCTTTGACATCGGCAACACGGTCGAGGCCGCCGTTCGGGGCCTAGCTCAGTTCGATCTGGATTTTCTGACCGTGCATGGCGACCCGCATGTAGTGCGTGCCGCAAAGGAAGGTGCTGCCGGCAAGGACCTCAAGATCCTGGCCGTCACCGTTCTGACCTCGCTAAACCGCGACGATCTTGATGCGTCGCTGATCAAACCCGGCGATGTGCAGGAGCTGGTGCTGGAACGCGCTGCCCGCGCCTTCGAAGCCGGGGCCGATGGCGTCATTGCCAGCCCTCAAGAGGCAGCCGCGATCCGGGCTCTGCCCGAGGCCGCCGGGCGGCTGATCGTGACCCCCGGCATCCGTCCGGCGGGTGCCGATCTGGGGGACCAGAAACGCGTTGCGACACCGGCTAACGCCATTGCTGACGGGGTTGATCATATCGTGGTGGGGCGGCCCGTTGTCCGGGCTCCGGATCCGCGCGCGGCGGCACTGTCGATCCTTGCCGAAATGACCTCTCCGCAAGCGATGGCACCAAACCGGGCCTGACACAGGCTGGCTCTTCCGGTCTCAAAATTCTCGCCGCGCCCAGCCGCAAGGCGGGAATCCGACCCAACGTCACCTTACGTAGGGTAAAAAAACGACCTGATATCAGTTCCTTTGGTGAAATCCGCGCCATTTTGCCGCTGTGCCCGTAAAAACACATCAAAAAAGCGAGTTTCCCGGGTCTGGATATCCGGCCTACCCCGGCAACCGTTTTTGAGCGATTCTAAACCCGAGACACTCCCCAACGAACCATCTCTTCCTGAGGTTCGTTACCTCCCCCCGCCTTTGGCGCGGGGGGTCTTTCCTTCCAGAACGGCCGAGCGTTCGTTCAGCGCTTGCCAGAGTGTCGGGCGCGCCCATAATCGTCACTGTCCAGATAGAGCCGGAGATGATCGGCGAAATGCGGCACCGCGCGTGCATGATGGATATATTCGGCCGGCGCCATCAATCGCCAACCCTGCCCTTCGTTGCCGAAGCGGATTCTCTTCACGTATTCCATCGAAAGATGGGCCGCAAAGAACCACATTCGACCACCCGGGCGCGAATAGCTCACGTTCCAGCCCACCTGCTCAACCGGCACGACAAGTCCAACCTCCTCGTGGGTTTCGCGCAACGCACAGTCGAGCGGTGTTTCATCCCCCTCGCGCCCCCCGCCCGGCAGGTCCCAATAGTCAGGCCAGGGAATATCCGGGCGATCGTCACGGCGGATTACCAAGAGTTGCTCCCCCAAGAACAGAGCTAGCTTGGCCCCGACGAATTGTTCTCCTGTTCCTACCACCTTTTCATCCCCAGTGAGTTCAGGCTAGATATGAATGTCCTACCGCCTGACCTCAACCGGATTAGCTCAATGAATGCGGCCTCGGGTCTCTGCCGCGATTGTTTCTCGCGCACCGGAAATGCCCGGCGCTGCCCGTCTTGTGGCAGCCCACGGGTGCTGCGGCATCCGGAACTGGACAGCCTGACCATTGCCCATATGGATTGTGACGCCTTCTATGCCAGCGTCGAAAAACGTGACAATCCGGACTTGGCCGACAAGCCGGTGATCATCGGCGGCGGCAAGCGCGGGGTCGTCTCAACCGCCTGTTATGTGGCGCGCATCCGCGGCGTACGATCGGCGATGCCAATGTTCCACGCGTTGAAGCTCTGCCCTGACGCTGTGGTGATCAAACCGCGCATGTCGGTCTATGCCGAGGTGTCAAAGCAGATCCGCGCTCTGATGGACGAGTTGACCCCGGTGATCGAGCCGCTGTCGCTCGACGAGGCCTTCATGGACCTCTCGGGCACTCAGCGGCTGCACGGGCATCCGCCGGCGGTGATGCTGGCGCGGCTGGTCAAGCGGATGAAGGACGAGTTGGGCGTGACCGGCTCGATCGGGCTGAGCCATAACAAGTTTCTGGCCAAGGTGGCCTCGGATCTCGAAAAGCCGCGGGGATTCTCGGTGATCGGACGGGCCGAGACGGCCGATTTCCTGCGCGACAAGCCGGTGCGCCTGATCTGGGGGATCGGTCCGGCGGCGCAGGAGCAGTTGGAGCGCGCGGGCATCCGCACCTTCACCGACCTGCTTCGATGGGAGCAGGAGGCGCTGATCGCCCGCTTCGGTTCCATGGGACAGCGGTTGTGGCATCTGGCACGCGGCGAGGATCGCCGTCGCGTGTCTGCACATGACCCGATCAAGTCGATCAGCAACGAGACCACGTTTTTCGAGGACACCGCCGATCTGGACGTGCTGGACGGCCATATCTGGCGAATGGCAGAGAAGGTAGCCGACCGGGCCAAGGCACGCGGACTGGCGGGCCGGGTCGTGACTTTGAAGCTGAAACGTGCCAATCATCGGATCCTGTCGCGGCAGCAATCGCTGCGCGACCCGACCCAGATGGCCGACCGCATCTATCGCACCGCGCGCGCCCTGTTTGACCAGTTGGGCGATCAGGGTCCTTATCGGCTGCTGGGCTGCGGGCTGTCGCATCTGTGCCCCGAGGCCGAGGCGGATGTGTCGGGCGATCTGCTCGACCCGCAGGCAGCACAGCGCGCCCGCGCCGAGCGCGCCACCGACGCCATCCGCAAACGCTTTGGCGCGGATGCGATCCTCAAGGGTCGTGGAATGCGCTGAGCGCGCCACCCCGCCCCCTTCTTCACCAGATATCAATGCGAGGAAAAGAATGATTACAGGCGAGTTCTGTCGTCTTATGGCCCGCTACAACAGCTGGCAGAACCGATCCCTGATCCGTGCCGCCGAGGCACTGACGGACGCAGCGCGCTGGCAGGATCGCGGTGCATTCTTCGGCTCAATCGCCGCAACACTCAATCACCTGTACTGGGCGGATGCTCTGATCCTGGCCCGGCTGATGGGGAACGAGCGCCCGCAGGACACGATCACGCACTCGCTGACGAATCCGGCTGACTGGCAGGACTACAGGTTGCTCCGCCGGAAGCGTGACCGGCAAATCGAACGCTGGGCCGCAGACCTGAAGGATGCGGAACTGAGCGGCACAGTCGTCTGGTATCAGGCCGATGGGGCGACACGCGTCACCACCTCCAGAGCGCTTTGCGCGGTGCAATTGTTCAATCACCAGACCCATCATCGTGGCCAGGTTCACGCGATGTTGACAGCGGCAGGCGCCAAACCGGATGTGACGGACCTAACCTCTCTCGGCTAGCCCGCGATCCGCCGCTATTCCGCCGCTAGCGGCAGGCGCTGTTGTCCAATAGACGCGATTTCCAAAACCACTTCACGCAACAGCTTCCGCATCGCGTCGAAATTCGCGTTGGGGCGAATGGTCGTTTCGTGCATATAGAGCCCGCGGTCGATCTCGATCTGTATGGCGTGCTGGCGCCGCGACGGGCGCCCATAGGCCTGAGTCACATAGGCGCCAGCAAAAGGCGTGTTGCGCACCACATGCAGACCAGCCCCGGCAAAGGCCGCCTCAACCCGCTCCACGATCTCGGGCGCGGCAGAGGCGCCAAACCGGTCACCCAACACGACGTCGGGCCGACGCGCGGCGGCGCGAGCGCTGCCTTCCACCGCCTCGCGGGGCATCGAGTGGCAGTCGATCAGAATGGCTTGACCATAGGCCGCATGCGCCTCGTTCAAAAGGCGCTGGAGCTGGGCGTGATAAGGGTACCAGATCGCCTGCAGGCGCTGCTCTGCCTCGGCCCGGCTCAATTTCCCCCGATAGATGGCCCGACCGCCCGCCACGACGCGAGGGATCACCCCAAGCCCAGAGGCAACACGCGGATTATGCCCTCCCTTGCGCACCCCTTCGATCAGGGCCGGGTCCAACTCGTCGCAGCCGCGGTTGAGGTCGAGATAGGCGCGCGGCGCCGCCGCCCGCAAAAGCGGGGCTCCGAACTCGGGGGCGCAGTCGAACAGCTGATCGACAAAGGCATCCTCGGAAGAGCGAATCGAATGGTCATCCAGCACCGTCTGCGCCAGAAACGGCGGATCATAGCGCGCGCCGCTATGAGGCGAGGCAAAAACCAAGCTGGAGGTACGTGCGGCGGGCAGGGTCAGATGATAAGCGGTATTGGTCATGCGGCCTCCGGGATCAACAAAATCATAGACCGGAAAATAGTTCGATCAAAAGCCCTTGATCCCCCCGCCGACTCCTTTTATAGACCCCGCTTACCGGCGCGGGCTACCGCGCCCCATTACGTTCTGGGGCAGGCGCGCGACGGCAATCATGGGCGGTTAGCTCAGTGGTAGAGCACTACGTTGACATCGTAGGGGTCACAAGTTCGAACCTTGTACCGCCCACCATGATTTCACGCCTCTGTTCACACAGGGGACCCGCGTAACCCAGGCGCTGGCCCGCGCCGCAGGAATTGGAGACGACCATGAAGGTCAGGAACTCGCTCCGCTCGCTCAAGTCCCGCCACCGGGACTGCCGCGTCGTGCGTCGCAAAGGCCGCGTCTATGTGATCAACAAGACGCAGCGCAAGTTCAAAGCCCGCCAGGGTTGAACTGTCGAAAGACACCCGAGATGCAATGAAAGCCGCGCCTCTGGGCGCGGTTTTGTTTTTGCGGGCAAACGTTTTCCAATTTCCCGCAACGGGCCGGGCACGATAGCCTCCAGTCACCCAGGAGGAGGCCACCATGTTCCGCAAGCTCAACATCATTTTCATTCTCGCCGACGACCTGGGGTTCGCCGATCTGGGTTGTACCGGGTCCGAGATCCGTACACCCGACATCGACAGGCTGGCACGCCACGGCGCCCTGCTGACGACGATGTACAATTGCGCGCGCTGCTGGCCCAGTAGGATCACGGTCCCTGTGCCGCTGCACACGCCCTGCCACGTGGTTTACATCCTGCCGATGATCCTGGAAGCGGCGCACGCGCCACCGGTTGCTGGCAGCCTGGCAGATGAACAATACCGAAGGTGACCGCGGCAGAATTACCCGACTGAAATAATCGGTTTTACCTTGCGCCCTTGGTGAAATTTGGTAATTGACTATTTCAGTCAGATTAACTGAATCGCGAGAGACCCCCATGTTCAAGACCACCACCGCCATCGCGCTTGCCCTGTTCGCCACTTCGGCCATCGCCGAGGGTGAGCTGAACCTCTACTCGTCGCGCCACTATGACACAGACGAGCGGCTCTATTCCGATTTCGAAGACGCCACCGGAATCCGCATCAACCGGATCGAAGGCAAGGCCGATGAGCTGATCGCCCGCATGCAGGCCGAGGGCGCCAATTCGCCCGCCGATATTCTGCTGACCGTCGACACCTCGCGCCTGGCCCGTGCCAAGGAGGCCGGTCTGCTGCAAGCCATCGACAGCGCGGTGCTCGAAGACCGTATTCCCGCCAACCTGCAGGACAACGACAACCAGTGGTTCGGTTTCTCGCAGCGCGCGCGGCTCTACTTCTTTGACAAGGCCAGCGTCAGCACCCCGCCTGCCACCTATCTCGATCTGGCCGATCCCGCCTACAAGGGGCAGGTCTGCATCCGCTCTTCCACCAACACCTATAACCAGACCCTGCTGGCCTCGATCATCACCCATCACGGCGAAGATGTCGCGCGCGACTGGGCTCAGGGCGTGGTCGCCAACATGGCACGCGAACCGCAGGGCGGCGATACCGACCAGCTGCGTGGGATCGTTTCGGGCGAATGCGGCATCGCGGTTTCCAACTCCTACTACTTTGCCCGCGCCCTGCGCAGCGACGTCAAGGGGCTGAGCGCCGAGATCGACAAGATCGGCATCGCCTTCCCCTCGCAGGACGCCGAAGGCGCGCATATGAACCTGTCCGGCGGCGGCGTGGCAGCGCATGCACCCAACCGCGACAATGCGGTCAAGTTCCTGGAATACCTCGCCAGCGATCAGGCGCAGGTCTATTTTTCCAACGGCAATGATGAATACCCCGCCGTCGCCGGAGTGGACCTGGCCGAGAACGTGGCCGCGCTGGGAGAGTTCAAGGCAGACGACGTGAACCTGTCCGAGGTGGCCGCCAACATTCCGATGGCGCAGAAGATCTTCAACGAGGTCGGCTGGAAGTAAGCCAACCCACCCAGAAGACAAAGGCGCGGGACCCTCGCCCGCGCCTTTTTTCGTGCCTGTGGGTCAGGACCGCTTACTTGCCCCGCCCGACCTGACGGCAGATCAGGATCACCGGCAACAACCCCATCGCCAGGATCACCAGCGACGGCACCGCCGCGCCCTCCAGCCGCTCGTCGCTGGCCAGGCGATAGGCCTGCACCGCCAAAGTGTCAAAGTTGAAGGGGCGCATGATCAGCGTCGCGGGCAGCTCTTTCATCACATCAACGAAAACGATCAGCAGCGCCGTCAGCAAAGATGGCGTCAGGATCGGCAGGTGGATACGGCGGAGCGTACCCAGCGGCCCCTGTCCCAGCGACCGGGCGGCGGCATCCATATTGGCATGCACCATGCTCTGCCCGCCCTCATAGGCGCCAAGCGCCGCTGCCAGGAATCGCACCATATAGGCAGCGATCAACAGCCAGATAGACCCGGTGATCAACAGCCCGGTGGACAGGCCGAACTGGGCTCGCATCCATGCATCCAGCGCGTTGTCAAAGGCGGCAAAGGGCACGATCAGCCCGACCGCGATTACCCCCCCCGGCACCGCATATCCCAGCCGCGCCAGATAGGCGGCCCCATCGGACCGCCGACCCGGCCTGAGCCGCTGGAAGAAGCCGACGCAGATCGCTGCCGTCACCGTCACCACAGCCGCCGTACCCGCCAGCGTCAGCGAGTTGCGAATGAATCCTACATAACGGCGCGACAGCAGGTTCTGCTCCGATTCCAATCCCATCTGCACCAGGATCACCACCGGCAGGACAAAGCCCAGAACCACCGGCACCGCACATAAGGTAAAGGCGCCCAGCGCGCGCCATCCCGTCAGCTCGCCCGCTGGCAGCGCCGCGTGCCGGCGCCCGGACTGGTAATAGCGCGCCTTGCCACGCTGGGTGCGCTCGGCCACTGCCAGCAGCAGGGCAAATCCCAGCAGACACAGCGCCAGCTGCGCCGCCGCCGCCCGGTCGGCCATCGAGAACCAGCTGGTATAGATGCCGGTGGCAAAGGTCTGTACCCCGAAATAGGCCACCGTGCCGAAATCGGCGATGGTCTCCATCACCGCCAGCAGCACCCCGCCCGCGATCGCGGGCCGCGCCATCGGCAGCGACACCCGCCAGAAGGCCACCCATGGCCCGGTTCCCAGCGCCCGCGCCGCCAGAAAGGCACTTGCGCTTTGTTGCAGGAAGGCCGCCCGCGCCAGCAGGTAGACATAAGGGTAAAGCACCAGGATCAGCATCACCGCCGCGCCTTCGGTCGAGCGGATCTCGGGGAACCAGTAGTCGCGCGGTCCCCAGCCCGTCACCTGACGCAGGGTCGTCTGCACCACTCCCGGATGGTCCAGCACAAAGGTATAGGCATAAGCCAGCACATAGGCGGGAAAGGCCAGCGGCAGCACCAGCGCGATTTCCAGCAACCGCACGCCGGGAAACCGCGTCATCGTCACCAGCCAGGCCGCCCCCACGCCCACGGCAAAGGTCCCGGCGGCCACCAGCGCGACCAGCAGCAAGGTTGTCGCCGCATAACCCGGCAACACGGTCTCGAGCAGATGGCTCAGCGTTTCGGTGCCGCCGGTCAACGCCGCCAGCGCCACCGCCACCATGGGCAACAGGCAAGCCGTGGCAATGGCATAGGCCAGTCCGCCCAGCAGGCGGGTGCCCGAAGACAGACGGCGGCGGGAGCCATGGGCGGCATATCGGGTTTCGGCCATCGCGGGTCCTGGCGGGTATTGCGGTTCTACCGCTCCTTAATCGACCAGATTAGTCGGAAATACCAGTGCCTGAGGGGATATTCCCTCTCTCCTCGCCCCTGCGGGCAGGGCGCAAAACGACGCGGCCCCACGCGGATTCCTCTGCGCGGGGCCATCTGTCTCTGTCAGGCGGGATCAGTCGTAGCGACGCTGATCCTCGATCACCAGACCGTCCTTGGGCAGGCTGCCCGGAGCCACGACCTCGATCGCGCCCTTGAGCTTGAGCACTTCGGCAACCGATCGGGCATAGGCCGCATCATCGCCGCCGCTGCTTTCGATCTGCACCGTCATGGCATCCATCTCGCCCACGCGGGTGGCGATCACCCGCGCCTTGACGATCTCGGCGTGTTTGTCGACCAGAGCCGCCACCTGTTCAGGACGCACGAACATGCCCTTGATCTTGGTGGTCTGGTCGGCACGTCCCATCCAGCCCTTGATCCGCATATTGGTGCGTCCGCAGGGCGAATGACCCGGCAGGACGGCGGACATGTCACCGGTGGCAAAGCGGATGAGCGGATAGTCGGGGTTGAGGGAGGTCACAACCACCTCGCCTACTTCGCCCGACGCCACCGGCGTACCGGTTCCAGGGGTGACGATCTCGACGATGACGTGTTCATCGACGATCATCCCCTCCATCGCCGCGCTTTCATAGGCGATATTACCCAGATCGGCGGTGGCATAACATTGCAGGCACGAGATGCCACGATCAGCATATTCCTTGCGCAGCGAAGGGAACAGCGCCCCGCCCCCTACTGCCGCCCTGGTAAAGCTGAGCGTAACACCCATCTCCTCGGCCTTGTCGAGAATGACCTTGAGGTAATCGGGCGTACCGGCATAGGCGGTGCAGCCGATATCGCGCGCGGCGGTCACCTGCAATTCGGTCTGGCCTGTACCGGCGGGAAGCACGGCCGCACCGACCGCCCGAGCGCCGTTTTCAAAGATCATGCCAGCGGGTGTCAGGTGATAGCCAAAGCAGTTCTGCACGATATCGCCCTGCCCGATACCCGCGGCATGCAGGAAACGGCCCATCCGCCACCAGTCATGATCGGTGCCGCCCGGTTCATAGATCGGTCCGGGTGACTGGAACACATGGGCAAACCCGTGCGCCGGCTTGACGGTGAAACCGCCAAATGGGGGGTGCTCGCTCTGCGCCCGGCTCAACTCCGACTTGCGCAGCACCGGCAACGCCGCCAGAGCCTGCAAATCCGTGATTGCGGCCGGGTCGACATCGGCCAGCAGCCGCGCAAATCCATGAGCGGATTTGGCGCGTGCGATCTGCTCGGGCAGGTCGCGCGCCAGATCGGCGGTGCGTTGGTCGTCCGAGCGTGTTTCAAGCGTGTCAAAATGGGTCATGGCATGATCCCTCATCAGCTCAGCCACCGCTTGCGACGACGGTACGAGCGCACGTCGCGGAAGCTCTTGCGGCCCTCATCGGACATGCCGAGATAGAATTCCTTGACGTCCGGATTCTCGCGCAGATCCTTGGCAGGGCCATCCATCACCACACGGCCCGATTCCAGGATATAGCCGTAATGGGCATAGCGCAGCGCCACGTTGGTGTTTTGCTCGGCCAACAGGAAAGACACGCCCTCTTTCTGGTTCAGGTCGCGGACGATCTCGAAGATCTCTTCGACCAGCTGCGGCGCCAGACCCATCGAGGGTTCGTCCAGCAGAATGGTCTCGGGCCGCGACATCAGCGCCCGCCCCATCGCCACCATCTGCTGCTCACCGCCCGAGGTATAGCCTGCCTGACTGCGGCGGCGCTCCTTGAGGCGGGGGAAATAGTTATAGACCAGTTCGAGATCACGCTGGATATTGGCGCCGCCATCCTTGCGGGTATAGGCGCCGGTCAGCAGGTTTTCCTCGACGGTCAGGTGTTCGAAACAATGGCGGCCCTCCATCACCTGGATGACGCCCTTGGTCACCAGCGCGGCAGGATCCTGCTCGTGGATGGTCTCGCCACGATACTTGATCGACCCTTTGGTCACCTCGCCGCGTTCGGAATGCAGCAGGTTCGACACCGCCTTGAGCGTGGTCGTCTTGCCGGCGCCGTTGCCACCCAGCAGCGCGGTTATCCCGCCCTTGGGCACGGTGAGGCTGACACCCTTGAGCACGAGGATCACGTGATTGTAGATCACCTCGATATTGTTGACCTCCAGCAGGGTTTCCACCTGCGCATCCGTGGTATTTGCCGCATCCAGCATCCGCGCTTGTCCTCATTGGCCCCGGTTCGCCGGGGATGATCGGGGTGGGACGGCGGCGGACCGCCGTCCCGGGTTCGATGCGAGCCCGATTGCCGGGCCCGGTCACACGCTTAGTTGCAGCGCGGCGAGATGTTGTTCTCGGTCGCGTAGGCGTTCGAGTCTTCCTCGATCAGCGCACCGATGACTTCGCTGTCGGTCGGTTTGAAGTCCGAGATCAGCGACCAGGTCTTGGATGCCGCATCCCACTGGGTCACGCCGACCAGGGCGTCACCGCCGTGGTTGCTGCACGACACCGAGAAGGCCGGGCCAAAGTTCGGCAGGCCCAGTTCGGCCATCTTCGCTTCGGTCATTTCCAGTGCTTCCATACCGTCGCGCATGTCGGCGGCGGTGATGTCGGCCTTGCCCGAAATCTCCTGTGCCTTCTTGGCGGCTTCGGCGGCCAGCATGGCGGCATAGAGACCACGGTTGTAGAGCACGGTACCAACCTGGTCACCGGCGCCGGCGGCCTTACCTGCGTCGATCACGTATTTCTGCAGATCGTCGAACAGCGGGAAATCGGTGCCGACGTTGTGGAAGGTCAGCGCCTTGTAGCCATTGGCGGCGTCACCGGCGGGCAGCACGTCGTTTTCCGAACCCGACCACCAGATGCCGATGAAGTTTTCCATCGGGAAGCGGATGTTGGCGGCTTCCTGCACCGCGACCTGGTTCATCACGCCCCAGCCCCACATCAGCACAAAGTCAGGCTTGTCGCGACGGATTTGCAGCCACTGCGATTTCTGCTCCTGACCCGGATGGTCGACCGGCAGGGTGCTCAGCTCGAAACCGTGCTTCTTGCTCAGCTCTTCCAGGGTGCGGATCGGTTCCTTGCCATAGGCAGAGTTGTGATAGACCAGGGCGATCTTCTTGCCCTTGATGTCGCCACCGTTGCTTTCCAGCAGATAGTTCACCGCACCCGATGCACCATCCCAGTAGTTGGCGGGATAGTTGAAGACATTGCTGAACACGTTGCCGTTCTTCGCCGAGGTGCGGCCATAACCCATCGAGTGGATCGGAATGCCGTCAGCGGTGGCTTTGGGGATCAGCTGATAGGTGATACCGGTCGACAGCGGCTGGTACACCAGGGCACCCGCGCCCTTGGTCGACTCGTAGCATTCAACGCCTTTCTCGGTGTTGTAGCCGGTTTCGCATTCCAGCACGTTGGCCTTGACGCCGCCGATACCACCATCCCGCTCGTTGAGCAGGGTGAAATAGTCGGCATAGCCGTCGGCAAACGGGATACCGCCCGCGGCATAGGGGCCAGTGCGATAGCTGAGCGACGGGAAAGTCAGGTCAGCCAGAGCCGGACCTGCGGCCATCAAGGCGCCCAGCGCCACGGTTGCCAGTTTCATTTTCATCGGGTTTTTCCTCCCTTGGTTTTGACCGATGGTGGTGTACGGGGCGATCCTACCGCCCCGTATCAGGATGCGCCTGCCCGCCTCAGTGCGGGAAGGGCCAGAGCCGCAGTTTCTCCTTGGCGACGCGCCACAGCTGCGCGAGGCCATGCGGCTCCATGATCAGGAATGCGACGATCAGCGCGCCGACGATCACCAGCTGAAGATGCGCCACGATATCGGTGGGCCAGCCCAGCATGTCTGCGCCGACGACCTTCAGGACCACCGGCAGCAGCACCAGAAAGGCTGCCCCCGCGAACGAACCAAAGATCGAACCGAGACCGCCGATGATCACCATGAACAGTACCAGGAACGATTTCTGGATGCCAAAGGCCTCGCCCACCTCGACCGCGCCCAGATAGAGCGCAAAGAACAGCGCGCCCGAGATGCCGATGAAAAAGGAACTGACGGCAAAGGCGGTCATCTTCGCCTTGAGCGGGTTCACCCCGATGATCTCGGCGGCGATGTCCATGTCACGGATCGCCATCCAGGTCCGGCCCATTGTGCCACGGGTCAGGTTGCGGGCGATCAGCGCGCAGGCGGTCAGAAAGATCAGGCAGAACAGATAGGTGGCCCAGGCCGGTGCGTTGGGACCGGTGATGATGATACCGAACGTATCCCGCTCGGGCGCGTTGATCTGGCCCGAGGCCGAATAGTTGTAGAACCACGGCACCCGGTTGAACAGCCACACCAGAAAGAACTGCGCCGCCAGTGTTGCCACCGCCAGATAGAACCCCTTGATCCGCAGACTGGGCAGCCCGAACAGCACCCCTACTGCCGCGGTGATGCCGCCAGCCAGTATCACATGAATGAACATGCTCACTTCGGGAAATGCGGTCATCAGCTTGTAGCAAGCATAGGCGCCGACCGCCATGAATCCGCCGGTGCCCAGGCTGACCTGGCCGCAGTAGCCGACCAGGATGTTCAGCCCGATCGCGGCGATTGCATAGATCAGAAACGGCAGCAACAGCGCGTTTGCCCAGTAGTCGTTGATCACGAACGGGATGATCCCGAAGGCGATCGCCAGCACGACATAATACCGATAGCGGTCGAACTTGATCGGAAAGGTCTGGCTGTCGGCCTGGTAGGAGGTTTTGAAATCTCCGGCTTCACGGTAGAACATCGCTTACATGCCCCCTTCGGACTGCGCGCGGTTGCGGGCCGCGGCATCGAGTTGATTTGTCTTTTTTGCATAGCCGCTCGCTTCGGCGGCCCGGACCAGCCGCAGATACGCGACGATCCCCATGATGAACCCGGCAAAGGCCAGGAGGCTGGCGATGATCAGCTGGCGGTCGGTCAGGTCCTGCGCGGTCAGGGCAATATACCCAAAGGCCCAGAAGCCCGACCAGGCGACGACATTCACGATGGCGATCAGCTTGTTCATCTTTCCTCCCCTTTGCGAAGGTTCCGGGCGGGCGGGTCTCGTTGCGGCCCTGGCCGCAACGGGGTCGCCCACCGGAGCCTCAGACCCTTTCGATGATCTTCTCGCCGAACAGGCCCTGCGGCCGGAACACGAGGAAGATCAGTGCCAGAACATAGGCGAACCAGTTCTCGGTCGCGCCGCCCACCATCGGGCCGATCGCGAATTCGAACAGCTTCTCGCCCACCCCGATAATCAGCCCGCCGACAATGGCGCCGGGGATCGAGGTGAATCCGCCCAGCATCAGCACCGGCAGCGCCTTGAGCGCGATCAGCGACAGCGAGAACTGCACACCCGATTTGGTGCCCCACATGATGCCCGCGACCAGCGCCACGAAACCGGCAACCGACCAGACCAGCACCCAGATGAAGTTCAGCGAGATGCCGACGCTCAGCGCCGCCTGGTGGTCGTCGGCCACCGCGCGCATCGCCCGGCCCTGCTTGGTGTACTGGCTGAAGGCCACCAGCGCCGCTACCAGCAGTGCTGCGATCACCGTTGCCACGATATCCAGATTGTCGATGAAGAAACCGTAGCCGAAGATGCCATAGGTGGTGTCGTCGATCCACACGTTCAGGCCCTGCGGCAGACCCACATCCAGCGTCTTGATCTCGGAGCCCCACATGAGGTCGGCCACGCCTTCGAGGAAATAGGCAAGCCCGATGGTGGCCATGAAGAGGATGATCGGCTCTTGACCGACCAGGTGTCGCATCACGAATTGCTGCACCGCCCAGGCCAGCAGGACCATCACGCCCATCGTCAGGATGATCGCCAGCAACGCTGGAATATTCCATCCGAAATGGGTGATATGCCCACCAAAGATGGCGTTGATCAGATGCGCGAACGGTACCTGTCCGTTCATGATCCCCACCAGGGTCATGGCCGCAAACAGCGCCATCACGCCCTGGGCATAATTGAAGATGCCCGACGCCTTGTAGATCAGCACGAAACCCAGCGCGACCAGCGCATAGAGCACGCCCGCCATCAGGCCGTTCAGGATCACCTCGATCGCGAAAATCAGTTGGTCAGACATGTCCCGTGCCCCCGGTTTCCATCGTGTCGTTCAAGCGAAGATCAGTCATGGGCCACCCCCAGATAGGCGTCGATGACCTCCTGGTTGTTGCGCACCTCGTCGGGCGTGCCGTCGCCGATCTTCTTGCCGTAATCCATCACCACCACCCGGTCGCTCAGGTCCATGACCACGCCCATGTCGTGTTCGATCAGGGCGATGGTGGTGCCGAACTCGTCATTCACGTCGAGGATGAAGCGGCTCATATCCTCCTTCTCTTCGACGTTCATGCCTGCCATCGGTTCATCCAGCAGCAACAGCTTGGGCTCGGCGGCGAGCGCACGGGCCAGTTCGACCCGCTTTTTCAGGCCGTAGGGCAGGCGTGCCACCGGTGTCTTGCGGATATGCTGAATCTCGAGGAAGTCGATGATCTTTTCCACCGCCTCGCGGTTCTCGGTCTCCTCGCGCTCGGCCTTGCCGCGCCAGAGCGCCTGGCTCAGCAGACCCGCTTTCATATAGTTCAGCCGCCCGGTCATGACGTTATCCAGAACGCTCATGCCCTCGAAGAGTGCGATGTTCTGAAAGGTGCGCGCGATGCCCTGGCGGGCGACCTCATAGGGGCGCATCGCCGGACGGCGCGATCCGTGAAACCAGACCTCGCCTTCCTGCGGAACATAAAAGCCTGATATCACGTTCAGCATCGAGGACTTTCCGGCGCCGTTCGGGCCGATGATCGCGCGGATCTCGCCCTCGCGGATGTCGAAACTGATATCCTTGATCGCCACCACACCGCCGAACCGCAGGGTGATGTTCTTCATCTCCATCACCACGCCGCCAATCTTGCGGCCGTCCGCGGTGGTGTATCCTTCGGATGCGTCAAGCATCGGTGTCTCCCTTGTCTTTCGGCAGTGCCCCGGCTGACGGGACGGTGGGCGGGGCGATGCGCCCAAAGGGCGCGAGCGGCGTCCCGCCGGACCTCATTCCGCTGCCACCTGCTGCGCGGTGGTCGCCACGACCTTGGCATCGCAAACCGTCAGCGTCGCCTTGATCGCGCCCTTTCGGCCGTCCTCATAGGTCACCTCGGTCACGGTCGAGACCTTTTCGGACCCGTCATAGAGCGCGGCGATGATGTCGGCGAACTTCTCTTCGACGATGCGGCGGCGCACCTTGCGGGTGCGGGTCATCTCGCCGTCATCGGCATCCAGTTCCTTGTGCAGCACGACAAAGCGATGCACCTGGCAGCCCGACAGCATCGGGTCCTCGGCCACCGAGGCGTTCACCGTCTCCACATGCGAGCGGATCGTTTCCAGCACCTTGGGATGACCCGCCAGTTCCTGATAGCTGGCATAGGCGATGTTGTTGCGCTCGGCCCAGTTGCCCACCGCCGTAAGGTCGATGTTGATGAAGGCGACGCAGCGGTCCTTGCCATTGCCGAACAGCACCGCCTCGAGGATGTCGGGATAGAACTTCAACTTGTTCTCGACATATTTGGGCGCGAACATGCTGCCATCGGCCATCTTGCCCACATCCTTGGCGCGGTCGATGATGCGCAGGTGGCCCGAGCCTTCCTCGAAGAACCCGGCATCTCCGGTGGCGACCCAGCCCTCGGCATCCTTGGTCGAGGCCGTGCTTTCGGGGTTCTTGTAATACTCCACAAAGGTGCCCGGCGAACGATAGAAGATCTCGCCATTTTCGGCGATCTTGATCTCCACATCGGGGGCGGGCACGCCTACGGTATCGGCGCGCACCTGGCCATCGGGCTGCACGGTGATGAACACCGTTGCCTCGGTCTGGCCGTAGAGCTGTTTCAGATTGATGCCCAGCGAGCGGTAGAAGTCGAAGATTTCGGGTCCAATCGCCTCGCCCGCGGTATAGCCTACGCGCACATTGCCAAAACCCAGCGTGTCCTTGAGCGGGCCATAGACCAGCGCATTGCCGATCGCGTATTTCAGGCGGTCACCGGCGCTGACCGGTTCACCATCCAGGATCTTTCCGCCCACCTTCTTGGCATGCGCCATGTAGCGGTGGAACATGTTCCGCTTGAGCGGGCTTGCATCCTCCATCCGGATCATCACGTTGGTCAACTGTGTCTCGAACACGCGCGGCGGGGCAAAGAAATAGGTCGGCCCGATCTCCCGCAGGTCGGTCATCATCGTATCCGCGCTTTCGGGGCAGTTCACGCAGAAGCCGCACCAATAGGCCTGACCGATCGAGAAGATGAAATCGCCCACCCAGGCCATCGGCAGATAGGAGAGGATGTTCTCGTCCTTGGTCAGATTGTCGAACTTGGCCGAGTTCTTGGCGCTTTCGATCACGTTGCGGTTCGACAGCACCACGCCCTTGGGCTTGCCCGTCGTGCCCGAGGTATAGAGCATCACGCAGGTATCGTCATAGGTGATCTCTGCAATCCGCCGATCAAGCTCGGCGTCGAACCGGTAGTGCCCGGCGCGCCCCTCGGCCATCAGGTCTTCGAGCGCGTTCATCTGGCTGTGGTCGTATTTCCGCATGCCGCGCTTGTCGGTGTAAAGGATGTGCTGGACCTGGTGCACGGTCTCCTGGATCTCGATGACCTTGTCGACCTGCTCCTGATCGCCGCAGACAACGAATTTGGCGCCGCAATGCTCCATCACATAGGCCATCTCTTCGGCCACCGCGTCCTGATAGAGCGGCACCGGCACGGCGCCCACCATCTGGGCGGCCACCATCGACCAGTAATGCGCGGGACGGTTGCGACCGATCACGGCGACATGATCGCCCTTTGCCACACCCAGCTCCAGAAATCCCAGCGCCAGCGCACGGATCTCTGCGGCGGTTTCGGCCCAGGTCCAGCATTGCCAGATGCCGAATTCCTTCTCCCGATAGGCGGGCCGGTCCCCGTATTGGGTTGCGTTGCGGTTAAGCAGCGCCGGAAGGGACTGAAGCCCCTCTGCGCCAGACTGCGTCTGAGCCAATCTCTTTCTCCCTCCCGTTGCCGACCCGCTCCTTCGGGCCGGACATCATCGCCTGCGGATACCGACCAGACGATTCTGCCCCATCAGGGACAGGCGTATTGATCGGGGCCAATATTTTCGTGATGTTTTCGCAATTCTTACGAATTGTAACAGGCCTCTCCCTGCGTCATTTCACCCGACCCCGCGCAGGCACGAAACCCTCACCCCTCTTGCGCCGGAACGCCAGGCTGGCGTTTTGCCGCTGCCACGAGACGGACAAGAACCTTTTCCCCCTGTCACGCCGGTGCTAGCCATGGCGCCAAGGGGGATATCAGCCATGGACAGGAACGATCAGTGGATCAAGGCCATGACCAGTGCCGGTCTGAACCTGATCGCTCAGGGCCTGTCGATCTATGACAACAACCTGCGCCTCGCCGTCAGCAATCGGCGCTTTCAGGAAATGTTTCACCTGCCCGACCGGCTGATCCGACCCGGCGCCAGGTTCGACGACACCATCCGCTATATCGCCGAGCGGGGCGATTACGGTCCGGTCGACGATATCGACGCACTGGTCCGCAGCCGGGTCGAACAGGCGCTGGCCTTTGTCCCGCACTATTTTGAACGGGTCCGTGCGAATGGTCAGGTCATCTCGATCGAGGGGGCACCGCTGCCGCAGGGGGGATGGGTCACCGTCTATACCGACATCACCCGTACCAAGCGGATCGAGGAATTGCTGCGCGCCCGCTCCGAGGAACTCTCGGGCCAGCTGCTGGCCCATGCCGAGGAGCTGGGCGCCACCAACCGCAAGCTGGCCGCGACCATCAGCGCGCTGGAAGAGGCGCAGCGCCAGCTGACCGAGATCGAGGCGCGCACCCGCCTGACCACCGAGATGATGCCGGCCCATATCGCCCATGTGGACCGCGACGGCCATTACACCTATTCCAATCGTCGGCTGAGCGCGGTGATGCCCGGGAGACCCTCGGACATTCTGGGCCTGCATATCTCCGACGCTCTGGGCCCGGATGCCTTTGCCAAGATCGGTCCGCATCTGGAGGCCGCTTATGGCGGCGACAGCCCGGTCTTCGAATTCAACGAGGCGCATGATTCCCGCCGCATCCGGGTTGCCTTTACCCCCGACGGGGCGGGCGGGGTCTATATCCTGTCGATGGACGTGACCTCGGAAACCCAGGCGCGTGTCGCCCTGCAACAGTCGCGCCGCCGCGCCATGGCGGCGCAGATGACCAGCGGGCTGGCGCATGATTTCTCGAACCTTCTGACCATCATCCTGGGCATGATGTCGAAGATGGAGAAGATGGACCTGCCCGAAGAGGCGGCCGAACTGGTCTCGGCCACACAGGCCACGGCACAGCGGGGCGGGCGCCTGCTCAATCGGATCGCCGACATGACCGGCAACCGCACCCTGCGCCCGCGCGCCACCGACATGCACGGGCTGCTCGAGGATCTCAAGCTGCTGGCCACCCCCAGCCTGCCGCGCGGCATCGGGCTGAGCGTTCTGGACCACACGCCCGACGAGGCGCTGATGCTGGATGCCGGCATGTTGCAGGACGCGCTGCTGAACCTTGTGCTGAACGCGCGCGATGCCTGTGGTGCCAATGGCCAGATCACCATCAGTGCCCATGCTATTTCACGCATCTGGATCGAGATTGCGGTGACCGACACCGGGCCGGGGTTCTCCAAAGAGGCGCTGGAAAAGGCGCTGAACCCGTTCTTTACCACCAAGGGGAGCGAGGGGTCGGGACTGGGCCTGCCCATGGTCTATGACATGGTCAAGCTGGCCGGTGGCGACATGCGCATCGCCAACACCCCGACCGGCGCCGCCATAACCCTGCGCCTGCCTTATCGTGCGGCGCCGCAGGTACAGGGCGGTCTGGCGCTGCTGGTCGAGGATAACGAGGACCTGCGTTCCACCTTTCGCGACATGCTGGTCGAACTGGGGTATTCGGTGATCGAGGCCACCTCGGCCGACGAGGCCAGCGCGCTGGCCGCCGATATCGAGGATATCGCGCTGGTGCTGTCCGACATCAAGCTGGAAGGCGACGCCACTGGCATCGACCTGCTGAAACGATTGCCCAAGTCGCTGCCCTGTATCCTGATGACCTCGCTGCCGCTGTCCGACCCGCTGCACCGCGAGGCATTGACGCGCGGCCCGATGCTGCGCAAGCCCTTTACCCGCGCGCAACTGGCCGCGCTGCTGCGACCCGAGGAGGTATCATGACCGCCCCGCTCGTCACCATTCTGGACGATGAACCCGAGATCCGCCTGATCCTGACCGAGGCGCTGGCCGAGGCCGGGTTCCGTACCCAGAGCTTTTCGCGCGCCCGCGAGTTCGAGGCCTCGCTGAAGCGCGTGACGCCGGATGTCTGCCTGGTGGACCTGTCGCTGCCCGATACCGACGGGCTGGCATTGGTGCACCGGCTGGCGCTGGAACAGGGGGCGACGGTGATCATCATCTCGGGCCGGGCGCAGGTGCAGGACCGGGTCACCGGGCTGGAACTGGGCGCCGACGACTATATCACCAAACCGTTTGACCCCGCCGAGGTGGTGGCCCGCATCCGCGCCCGCCTGCGCGACGGCCAGCGCGGGCCGGTTTCGGGGGGTGGTGACACCGCCGAGTTCAACGGCTGGACCGCCCATTTCGACCGCTACGCGCTGGAAGACGACACCGGCGCCGAAACTCCGTTTTCCCATGCCGAAGGCGAGGTTCTGCGGCTGTTCCTGGAAAGCCCGAAGCGTCTGATCAGCCGGGCCCAGATGCAAGAGGCATTGGGCGGCGGTGCCGGCGACAGCTTTGACCGGGCCATGGATGTGCGCATCTCGCGCCTGCGTACCAAGCTGCGCGAAGACCCCAAGAACCCGCGCCTGATCAAGACGATCTATGGGGCAGGTTACATTTTTCTGGGCGATGTCAGCTGGCGCTAGGATCGGGGCCCCGGGCCACAGAGTTGACCTGTACGGCCCGCCAGCGATAGACTCCTCTACGGAAGCGCGGACTCATAGAGCGGCGGCAGCAATGCCCGTCGCAGTCTTGGCGCAACGGGAGGCTGCCATGCATTCCTATCTCGAAATCCGCAAGCGCATGCTGTTCAAGGCAGTACGCCGCTATACCCTTGCCGACATGGCCTGGCGGCAGAGTCTGGAACAGGCCGCGACCCTGGTGCCAGGCGCCATGGGACGGAGCTATTTGATGATCGGAAATCCGGGTTCTCGCGTGCGGCGTCTTTTTGACGAGCGGGACCGGGCGATACAACGCCTGACAGCGGCGCAGGCCAAGCTGCACGAGGCACGCGCCCGTATCGGCGGTCAGCAAGCCGAAGCGCATATCCTGTTGATCGCCCGCCACTGAGGCCGACGCACGGTTTCGGAGCGACGCCATCGCCCGCAGCCGCGCGGGTCAGGCCACGAAAAGCGGCCTGTTCGCCTTGAACCAGGGTACCAATACCTCGCGAAAGGCGCGTGGTTTCGCCGCCCGCCAGACATCGCGATGCGCAACCACCCAGATATCGGCGTAGGGCTGCGGCGGCAGTAGCGGCACCTGCACCAATCCCGGCGTGGCCCGGCCCAGAAACAGCGGCATCCGCACCGCGCCCAGCCCCGCCTGCGCGGCACCGACCATGGCCGCCATATCATCAAATACCAGACGCAGCCGGGTGTTCGGATACTGCTCCAGCACCACCTGAGGCACACGTGGGTTCTGTTCA
Source organism: Ruegeria sp. BHSC223 (assembly GCF_059613025.1). NCBI lineage: Bacteria > Pseudomonadati > Pseudomonadota > Alphaproteobacteria > Rhodobacterales > Roseobacteraceae > Ruegeria > Ruegeria sp. BHSC223. The sequence continues at coordinate 192,126 of NZ_JBXWRR010000006.1, read as the reverse complement.
TAGGCGATCCAGTCCACCGCTGTTGCCGGATCGGCGGCCAGCCGTTCGGCCAGGCCCGGCGCGGCAAAACTGGCCGACTGTTGCGAACACAGCCTGAGCCCGGTCAGCGTATCGCCCGGACTGCGGCTGATACGGATGGCCAGATCGGCCTCGCGCCGGGTCAGGTCCAACAGGTCGTTGGTGGCCCTGAGCCGGATCTGGACCTGCGGATGCGCTTCGGCAAAACGCGCCATGACCGGTGCGACATGCGGCCCGACAAGGAGTTGTGGCGCGGTGATCACCAGCTCTCCGTTCAGGCTCTGGTCGCGGCCTTGCAGGCGGCGCAACAGATCGTCCTGCCGCGCCTCCATCCCGGCGGCGTGTTCAGCGACCAGCCGACCGGCATCGGTGGCGCGGTACCCGTCGGCCAAACGTTCGAACAAGACCTCGCCCAGCGCCGCCTCGGCCCGCAGGATCCGCCGCGACACGGTGGTATAGTTGAGGTCGAGTTCCGCCGCAGCCGCAGCAAGCGTGCCACCGCGCACCACAGCCAATACCGTTTTCAGATCGTCCCAGTCGATTTGCATGACGTGCATTTATGCATGTTACCCATGCATTACCACGCGTTTTTGCCACACATCCGCGTGATTATGCTCTTTCCATCGCAACCGAGAAGGAGACCCAGATGATATACGCTGTTTTCAAGGCCACCATAACCAACCCCGACGCCCTGGCCAGTTATCGCGAAAGGGCCGGCGCCGCGCTGGCCCGTCACGGCGGCAAGGTCGAGACCGCAACACCCGCCCCAACTGCCCTGGACGGAACGCCCGACATCCCAGACGTGGCCGCACTTCTCAGCTTCCCGGACGCCGCAGCCGCGCGCGCCTGGATCGACGACCCGGACCTGGCCGAGCTGCACGGCCTGCGCCGCAGCGCAGGCAGCTCCGAAATCCTGCTTTTGGGTTAGGGCCGCGCGTTCAGCTGACGGATCGCCGAGGCCAGCCGCTCTGCCACCTTGCGGCTGGTCTTGCGCGACGGGTGGATCAGGTCGGGCGCGAAATAGGTCAGACCACCGGGGGGCACGATATCCTGCATCGAAATGTAGAACACGCCCTCGTCAGTGTCGGCAAAGCGTGCAATCCGCGCTTCCAGCTCGTCACCGTCGTTCTTGCAGTGCTCGATCGGGGTCAGCAGATTGGGGCTGCGCAGGTAGCCCGGATAGATCACCCGCGCCCCTTCGGCGCGAATGCGGCGGATCAGATCCGGGATCTGGCCATTCTCACCGTCGGCCGAAATCAGCCGGTTCATCACCGTACCGCAGCTCCCACAACCGCATCCGAACAAAAGATCGTTGCCCCCTCCATTGACCACGACCCACTCCCAATTGCCAGGTTCATATTGATAGGGCACGTTCAGCCCGCGCCCCTCGTCGCCCTCGTCCCGGGTCAGCATCCAGGCACCGCTGAAGGACCGGTCCACTACCGGCTGCCCCAGCTCTTTTGCCATCACATCCGGTATCGAGCTGCCCAATGCCGAGTTCCACGACAACAGCGAATCGCCGATCGCCAGGATGCGCGCATCCTGATTGCGGCTCACCGAGTCCTGGCAGGCTGCCAGAATTCCGTAAAAGGAGATAAGGAACAAAAGCGTGCGTAACATTCAGTCGCGATCCTCGGGCAAACTTGAGTTGATTGTCTGCCTATAAAGTGACTGTGAAACCGGGCAGAAACATGGCGCCCGACGGGCATTCCAACGGTTCACCCAAGGGCCCGCACCGCGTGCTCAAGAACCTGCAATCCAGCGACAAGGTCTTCTTCGTCGGTATCTTCAGCAAAGTCGTGACTGATCCCGCCGATCGAAGGGACAAACAGCATCGCCACCGGCATCAAGCGCGACACGTTGGTGGCATCGTGCAGCGCGCCCGACGGCATGCGCCGCCATCGTCCCGGCGCCACCGCTTCGGCGCCCCGTTCCAGTGCCGCGCGCAGGGCCGGGTCCATCGCCACCGGCTCCAGCCCCAGCAGCGGACCAAAGCTCAGCGTCATGCCGCGCGCCTCCGCCACCTCTTGCGCCGTGGCGCGAATGATCTCCTCCATCCGCGCCAGCCGGTCCGTGTCGCCATCCCGCCACTGCATCGAAAACCGCGCCCGCCCCGGGACAATGGACGAGGCATTGGGATGCAGGCTGACATGACCGATGGTCCAGACAGTGCGCGGGGTGACCACGTTGCGGAACCGGTCATTAAGGCGCGCATTGAACTCACCCAGCGCCTGGAAAGCATCGCGGCGCAGATGCATCGGCGTGGTGCCGGCATGGTTCTGCTGACCCTCAAATGTCACCTTCATGTCCCGAATCCCGACGATATCGCTGACCACCCCGATCTGCTCGCCCTCGGCATCCAGCGCCGGGCCCTGTTCGATATGCATCTCGACAAAACCGGTAAACTGCGACGGGTCGACAAAATCACCGGCCAGATCCGCCATTGCCGCCCGCGCGCTGGCAAAAGACTCGCCCGCGTGATCGGTCAATCCATCCGCCTCGGACAGCGGCAGATGCCCCGACCAGATCGCCGATCCGGTGGTGACCCCGAACCGCCCTTCCTCGTCCTGGAAACTGACCACGGAAACCGGGCGCTCGCTGCTCCGCGCAACCTCCAGCGCCGCGATCACTCCCAATGCGCCGTCCAGCCAGCCGCCCTCGGGCTGGCTGTCGGAATGCGACCCCATCAGCAGCGACGGCCCCTCGGCCAGACCAAAGAGATTGCCGACCGGGTCGAACCGCACGTGCAACCCCGCCTCCTCCATCCGGCCCGCCAGCCAGCGGCGTGCGGCGATATCCGCCTCGGAATAGGCCGGCCGCACCACGCCCTTGCCGACCCCCGCCGCACCAAAGCTGCGCAGCCTGTGCAGATCCTCCAGAAACCGCTCCGCGTTCACCGTCATCGCCTGTCCTCCCATCCCTTCATTCCGCTGAAAATACTCCCGCCGGAGGCATCCGCAACCAACCACACGCACCGCCACCCGCGAAATTCGCACCCTCGGCGCCAAACCCCTCTGGCCCCCGCCCCGATCCTTGCCTAAGAGTCTGCCCGAACCGGAGGATGACATGTCTCACATCACGCTGATCCGCCACGGACAGGCCAATACCACAGCCCGCGATGAGGCAAGCTATGACCGGCTCAGCGAACTGGGCCACCAGCAGGCGCGCTGGCTCGGGGCGCATCTGGCCGACACCCGCGCCCATCATCCCCGCGTCTATTGCGGTACCCTGACCCGCCACATGGAGACCGCCGCCAGCATGGGGCTGGCCGATGTGGTGCAGGACCCGCGCCTGAACGAGATCGAGTATTTCACCCTCGCCCAGCTGTTCGAGGCGCAGCATGGCGTCACCATCCCCGAGGATCGCGAAGGCTTTGTCGAGCACCTGCCGATGACCTTCACCGCCTGGGCCGAGGGCCGCATCCAGGACGCACCCGAAAGCTTCGAGCAGTTCGAAACCCGTGTTCAGACCGCGCTCTCCGAAATCGCGCAAGGGTCGGGCCCGGCCATCGTGGTCACCTCGGGCGGGCTCATCTCGATGGTGATGCGTCAGGCGATGGGGCTGGACATACCGGCCATGGCGCGGGTGGCCCTTGCCATCATGAACACGTCGATGCATCGTCTCTACCCGATCGGCACGCATCTCAGCCCGGTGCTGTTCAACGCCGTCCCGCATCTGGAGGCCCCAGAGCGGCAGTTTGCCCAGACGCATCTCTAGGGGGATCCGATGCAGCTCTATTGTGCACCCGGCACCATTTCCGTGGCCGTCGCCATCGCGCTTCACGAGGCGGGGCTCGAGCATGAAAAGGTTCAGCTCGACTTTGGCGCCGCCGAACAGACCAGACCCGCCTACCACCAGATCAACCCCAAGGGCCGGGTCCCGGCTCTGGTGGTGCCGGGCGGCGTCCTGACCGAGACCGGGGCGCTGCTGGAGTTCATCGCCGACAGCGCGCCCGACAAGGGGCTGGTCCCCGCCGATCCGCTGTTGCGCGCCCGCATGCGCGAGGTGATGTATTACCTTGCCTCCACCATGCATGTGAACCACGCCCACAAGCTGCGCGGCGCGCGCTGGGCCGATCAGGAGAGCAGCTGGGCCGACATGCGCGCCAAGGTGCCCCAGACGATGACCGCCTCTGCCGCTTATGTCGAGACGAACGGGCTGCGCGGCCCCTTCGTGCTGGGTGAGGCGGTCAGCATCGCCGATTGCTATCTCTACGTGGTCACCGGCTGGCTCGAGGGCGACGGGGTCGACCTGGAACCATTTCCGAAAATCCGCGCCTTCCGCGCCGCGATGGAGGCGCGCGCCTCGGTTCAGGCCGTCAAGGCCGCCGGTCTGCTTTGAACAAAGGACAAGACATGACGCATCTCTGGGTCCGGGCCGAACAGCGCCCCAACGAGGAACGGGTCGGGCTGACCCCCGAAGGCGCCGCCGCGCTGATCTCTGCCGGTCTCCGGGTCACGGTCGAGGAAAGCTCGGTCCGCGCCATCCCATTGGGCGGCTACCGCGACGCGGGCTGCGAAATCGCGCCCGAGAACAGCTGGCCGGATGCCCCGAGCGACGCCATCATCTTTGGGCTCAAGGAATTGCCCGAGGACGGCACGCCGCTGCCGCATCGCCACATCATGTTCGGCCATGCCTTCAAGGGGCAGCATTCCGGCCGCCGGTTGCTGGAACGGTTCAAGGCCGGAGGCGGCACGCTTTATGACCTGGAATACCTGGTGGACGAGACCGGCCGCCGGGTCGCGGCATTCGGCTATTGGGCGGGCTATGCCGGCGCGGCTGTCACGCTCAAGGCCTGGGCCGCGCAGCAACAGGGTGGCATCTGCGGCCCGGTGGGCGTCTATGCCAGCAAGGACGCGCTGAACGCAGCACTTGCCGCAGAACTCGACGCCACCGGCGCCCCGCGTCCCCGTGCCATCGTGATCGGCGCGCTGGGCCGGGTCGGCACGGGGGCGGCGGATCTCTGCACCGCGATGGGGGTCGAGGTCACCAAATGGGACATGGCCGAAACCGCCAGCGGCGGCCCGTTCACGGAAATCCTGGCCCATGACATATTTCTCAACTGCATCTTTGCCCGCCCCGGCACGCCGGTCTTTGTGCCGCGTTCGGCGCTGGATGCAACCCGCACCCTGACCGCCATCGGCGACGTGGCCTGTGACCCGGACAGCGATTACAACCCGGTGCCGGTCTATGATCGCGCCACCAGCTGGGAGGCGCCGGTGCTGCGCGTGGCCGAGGACCCGGTGCTTGACGTGATGGCGATCGACAACCTGCCCTCGATGCTGCCAGTCGAAAGCAGCCAGGACTATGCCGCGCAACTCCTGCCCTCGCTACTGACGCTGACTGACCTGGATGCAGGGGTCTGGGGCCGGGCACGGGCCACATTCCTTGACCATCTGGAGGGGTGATGGAAATCTATCTCGGTTTTCTTGCCGGCACACTGGGCACCATCTGCTGGATCCCGCAGGCCTGGAAAGCCTGGTCCAGCCGCAACACCGCCGGTCTGTCGCTGCCTTCGAACCTGCTGTTTCTGATGACAGTGTCGCTTTGGTTGCTCTATGGGCTGATGGTCGGTGACTTGCCGTTGATCGTCGCCAATGCCTGCGCCGCGGTGATCGTTCTGTCGATCATCACCGCCAAGTTGAAATTCGGATAAGGGAGATACCCTCATGACCATCCATTGGTGTGGCACCGGCCTGTCGGCCATTCCCGGCCTGCGCCGCCTGATCGAGGCGGGCCATCCCGTCACCGTCTGGAACCGGACCGTCGAAAAAGCCCGTGCCGAGCTGGGCGACTTGACCGACGACATCCGCGCCTTCGACATCGACGCATTGGGCGCGGTGCTGGCCAAGGGCGATGTTGTGGTCTCGATGCTGCCGGGTGACTGGCACGTGCCACTGGCCGAACTTGCGATCGCCAAGGGTGCGCATTTCGTCTCGTCGTCGTACATCGCGCCCGAGATGCGCGCGCTGGACGACCGCGCCCGCGCCGCTGGTGTGAGCCTGGTAAACGAGATCGGCCTTGATCCCGGCATCGACCACCTGATGGCGCATGAGCTGGTGGCCGATTACCGCGCCTCTGACGCGTTCGACGCCCAGAACGATCTCAGCTTCATCTCCTATTGCGGTGGTATCCCGAAACACCCCAACCCCTTCCGCTACAAGTTCAGCTGGTCGCCGCTTGGCGTGCTGAAGGCACTGCGCTCGCCCTCGCGCTCGATCCGCGACTATGCCCCTCTGGATGTGACGCGGCCCTGGGATGCGATCAGCAGCTACACCGCGCCGCTGCCCGCGCCCGAAAGCTTCGAGGTCTATCCCAACCGTGACTCGCTGCCTTTCATGGCACAGTACCATTTCGAGGAGCATTGGCCGGTCAAGGAATTCGTGCGCGGCACCCTGCGTCTCAACGGATGGGCCGATGCCTGGGGCGATGTGTTTCGTGAAATCGAAACGCTGAAGGGCCCCGAGGGCGACGCCCGGCTCAAGCAGATGTCCGACCAGTTCTGGGCCGAGAACGCCTATGACGAGGGTGAACCGGACCGGGTCGTTCTCTGCGTCGGCCTCAAGGCCGAGAAGGACGGGCGCGAGGTCTGGCACAAATCCTATGTGATGGATGCCTGGGGCGACGCGCGCGGCACTGCCATGGCGCGGCTGGTCTCGATCCCGGTCTCTCTGGCGGTCGAGGCGGTTCTGAACCGGGAAATCCCCGCTGGCGTCCAGGCCGCCTCCAGCGATCCAAAACTGCTGGCGCGCTGGATGGGCGAAGTGGGCAAACTGGCCCAGCACCTGCAAATCGTGGATCATACCAACTGACAAGGGCACCGAACCTGCCCCTTCATTCCGCTGCAAATACTCCGGGGGAGCCTACAAAATTCGACGAATTTTGTAGGCCGGGGGCAGAGCCCCCGCCCCCTCGGCCAAATCCTACATCAGATCGTTTTCCACATCCTCTGCCGAGATGCCCAGTGCATCCAGCCCGTTTTCCAGATGATCCGACAGATGCGGCGAGCCCAGTAGATAGTCGGCGCAGGGGGTGGTTGCCTCGGCCTTGGCGGTCTCGATCGCCTCCCCCAGTTCCTCGGCCTCGAAACTGCCGCGTCCGATCCACATGATCGCGACCAACTCGGCCTGTTCGTCCTCGCTCATCCGGTCGATAAAGGCGCGCAATTCGCCCTCGGCCCGATCCAGCTCGCGCGCCATCATCGCCACCTGCGCCACCTTGCGTGCGGAAATCTCCAACATTCTGCCAACTCCTGTTCGCGTGTCCTGTTTCCATCAAACAGGCAACGGCCATCGCGTCTTTGATCTTACGCAAACTCGGCCGCGCGCCAGATGGCACGAGAGAATTGTAATAGGCGCCCGATTTCCGGCGACCCCGGCGCAGCTCTTGCGTTAGGTTCGGAACATGACCGATCTGCTCCTGCCCGACGACGACACGCTTTACTCCGCGCTCACGGCGCGCAATCCCGCCTGGGACGGTCGCGCCTATGTTGGCGTTACCTCTACCGGCATCTTCTGTCGGCTGACCTGCCCGGCGCGCAAACCAAAGCGTGAGAATTGTCGCTTCCTGCCCACAGTGGCGGCCTGTCTCGCCGCCGGATACCGCCCTTGCCTGCGGTGCCGCCCGCTGCGGCCCGAGGGTGCGGGCGACCCTTTGGTAGCCCGCCTGCTCACCGCGCTCGAGACCGACCCGACGCGACGCTGGACCGAGGGGGATCTGACCGAGATGGGCCTCGACCCGTCGACCGTTCGGCGCAGTTTCAAGCGGCAGTTCGGCCAGACCTTTCTCGACATGGCGCGGCAGGCACGGTTGCAGGCAGGGCTGACCACGCTGGCAGATGGGGGGCGTGTGATCGATGCGCAAATCGAGGCCGGATACGAGTCGCCCGCCGCCTTTCGCGCGGCCTTTGCACGGCATCTTGGCCTGCCACCGGGCAGCTTTCGCGCCAATGCAATGCTCCGGGCCGACTGGTTCGACACCCCCCTGGGCGTGATGATCGCGGTGAGCGACCGTACCCGGTTGCACCTGCTGGAATTCGCCGATCGCAAGGCCCTGCCAACCGAACTGAAGCGCCTGCACGCCAGTTGCAAGGGCGATCTGGGCTTTGGTCGATTGCCACCCATCGACCTGGCCCAGGCACAACTGACCGAGTTCCTGGCAGGGCAACGCACCCGGTTCACCCTTGACCTGGCCTTGCACGGCACGCCCTTTACCCGCCGGGTCTGGCAGGCTTTGCAGTCGCTGCCCGCCGGCAGCACGATCTCCTATGCCGAGCTGGCCCGCCGGTTGGGCCGACCCGAGGCGGTCCGGGCAGTCGCGCGTGCCAACGGCGCCAATCAGATCGCGATCGTGATCCCCTGTCACCGCGTTCTGGGCGCGGACGGGGCGCTTACCGGATATGGTGGTGGCCTGTGGCGCAAACAGCGCCTGATCGAGCTTGAACGGGCCTATGCCCAGACCGAAAGGACATGCGCATGAACCAGATCGCCCTTGCCCAATCATTTGCCGCGATGCACCGGCCCGGGCAACCGCTCATCCTCTACAACGCCTGGGATGCAGGCAGCGCGCGGGCCATTGCCAAGGCGGGTGCGCGCGCCATTGCCACCGGCAGTTGGTCACTGGCGGCCGCTCAGGGCTATGCCGACGGACAGCAGATGCCGCTGGAATTCGCGCTGCAAATCCTGGCGCGGATGACACGAAGCGTCGAATTGCCGGTCAGTTTCGATTTCGAGGCGGGTTTTGCCAGTCGCCCCGGTGATCTGGCCACCAATACGGAACGGGTGATCGCCGCCGGCGCGGTCGGGGTGAATTTCGAGGATCGCGTCATTGGTGAACAGGGCCTGCTGCCCTTGCCCGAGCAGGTCGCGCGCCTGACAACCCTGCGCAAGGCCGCCGAGGCGACCGGGGTTCCGCTCTTCATCAATGCCCGTTCGGACGTGTTCTTTCAGGGCAGCGCGCCCGAGGATCATCCAGCCCTCGTGCAAGAGGCGTTGACCCGCGCGCGCGCTTATGGCGACGCAGGCGCGGACGGGCTGTTCCTGCCCGGACTGGTCACGCCAGACCTGATCGGAGAGATCTGCGCCGCTACCTCGCTGCCCGTCAACATCATGCAGACCGGAAAGGCCCCCGAACACGCCCGCCTGGCGGGCTTGGGCGTGGCCCGCATCAGCCACGGCCCCGCCCCATGGATCATGGCCATGGCAGAACTGACCCGCGCGGCAGAGGCCGCCTTGACGCTCTAGCTTGGCCGAACCGGGCTCAGCCCGAAGCCAGGACCGGTCTTTCGCGCGGATAGTGGTGCATGTTCAGAAAGGCCGCGCCCTCGGACCCGGCCCGATAGCCATGCGGCAGGTCGGCGGCAAAGCGCAGGCCTTGCCCCGCGCCCAAGGGCACCCAATCTCCTTCGCGCAGAACCTCCAGCGTACCCTGCAAGATGAACACCTCTTCAGTGACACCAGCAGCATGGGCGGCGCTTTGGTGGCATTGATCGGGTTTCAAGGCGACATGAAAGGTCTCGGCCCCCAAGAGCGGGTCAAAGGGAAACACGATCTTGACCTCGATACTGCCGGGAAAGGTCACGGTGCGAAACAGTCGCGCATCGTTCGGGTCACGCAGCGCGGCAGGGCCGATGAGCGCGCTCAGCGGCATCTGGAACCCTTTGGCGATCTTCCACAGCGTGGCGATGGTCGGGCTCGATTCGCCACGCTCGATCTGTCCCAGCATCGCCTTGCTGACGCCGGTCAGCTCGGCCACCTTGGCAAGGCTCAGTCCCGCCGCGGCCCGCACCTCGCGCAGTTTCAGGGTAATTTCATCCGGCTGCATGCCTTTTGCCCCGCGAATTCTCTTGTGCGTTATAACGTCCATGCTGTAGCGTACGCTATAACGTCCGCCCCTGGCAAACAAGGGCCTGGCTGGGGCCGGACAAGGCGAAAACCAACCGGCGCCTCCAACCGCGCCCTCAGAGATCAACCGCCCGCTGCGGGCAATAGGGAAACAGCAAGATGCCAATGTACCGATCCAGAACCTCGACCCATGGACGCAACATGGCTGGCGCGCGCGGGCTCTGGCGCGCGACCGGCATGACCGACAGCGATTTCGGCAAGCCGATCATCGCCATCGTCAATTCCTTCACCCAGTTCGTGCCGGGACATGTGCACCTGAAGGACCTGGGCCAGATGGTCGCCCGCGAGGTCGAGGCCGCAGGCGGTGTCGCCAAGGAATTCAACACCATCGCGGTGGATGATGGCATCGCCATGGGTCATGACGGCATGCTCTATTCGCTGCCTTCGCGCGAGGTCATCGCCGACAGCGTCGAATACATGGTCAACGCCCATTGCGCCGATGCGATGGTCTGTATCTCGAACTGCGACAAGATCACGCCCGGCATGCTGATGGCGGCGATGCGGCTCAATATCCCCTGCATCTTTGTCTCGGGCGGGCCGATGGAGGCGGGCAAGATCGACATCGCCGATCTGGAAATGACCAAGATCGACCTGGTCGACGCCATGGTCGCCGCCGCCAATGACAAATTCACCGACGAACAGGTGCAGCATATCGAGGAAAACGCCTGCCCCACCTGCGGTTCCTGCTCGGGCATGTTCACCGCCAACTCGATGAACTGCCTGGCCGAGGCGCTGGGGCTGGCGCTGCCGGGCAATGGCTCGACGCTCGCCACCCATTCGGACCGCAAGGCGCTGTTCCTCGAAGCCGGTCGCCGCATCGTCGAGATCACCAAACGCCATTACGAGGGCGAAGAGAAGGGCCTGCTGCCGCGCGAAATCGCGACGTTCGAGGCGTTTGAAAACGCGATGAGCCTGGATATCGCCATGGGCGGCTCGACCAATACCGTGCTGCACCTTCTGGCCATTGCCCATGAGGGCGAGGTGGATTTCACCATGTCCGACATGGACCGGCTCAGCCGCAAGGTGCCCTGCCTGTGCAAGGTCGCGCCCAATACCGCGAATGTTCACATGGAGGATGTGCACCGCGCGGGCGGCATCTTCTCGATCCTGGGAGAGCTGAGCCGCGCCGGGCTGCTGCATGACGGCTGCGGCACGGTACATTCGGCCTCGATGGGCGAGGCGATTGCAAAATGGGACATCAAGGTCGCCAACAACCCCGAGGCCGAGAGCCTGTTCAAGGCCGCGCCGGGCGGCGTGCGCACCACCCAGGCCTTCAGCCAGTCGAACCGCTACAAGGAACTGGATACCGATCGGCAGGGTGGCGTGATCCGCTCCAAAGAGCATGCCTTCAGTCAGGATGGCGGGCTTGCGGTCCTCTTCGGCAATATCGCCGAGGACGGCTGTATCGTGAAAACCGCCGGTGTGGACGCGTCGATCCTGCAATTCACCGGCACCGCCCATGTCTGCGAGAGCCAGGATGATGCGGTCAACAACATCCTGACCGGCAAGGTCAAGGAAGGCGACGTGGTGGTGATCCGTTATGAGGGGCCGCGCGGCGGACCGGGCATGCAAGAGATGCTCTATCCCACCTCCTATCTGAAGTCGAAGGGGCTGGGCAAAGCCTGCGCGCTGCTCACCGACGGACGCTTCTCGGGCGGCACCTCGGGGCTGTCCATCGGCCACGTCTCGCCAGAGGCGGCCGAGGGAGGCACCATCGGTCTGGTCGAAGATGGTGACCGTATCGAGATCGACATTCCCAACCGCCGCATTCATCTGGCGGTCTCGGACGAGGTTCTGGCCGCGCGCCGCGCCGCGCAAGAGGCCAAGGGCTGGCACCCGGCCAAACCGCGCAAGCGCAAGGTGTCGACCGCGCTCAAGGCCTATGCCAAGCTGACCACCAGCGCCGCCAAGGGCGCGGTGCGTCAGGTCTGATCTGGCTCAAGGGGCGGCTCGGTCCGCCCTGACGGGCATCCTCGCCCGCAAACTGGCGATCCGGGCGCCGCGCCACTGGCGCGGCGCCCGGCCCAACGGGAGGAAATGTTTCGCCAGAAACATCGACGACGGGCGGGAGGGCCCCGTTCTCAGGTTTCCTCCCCTGCCCGAACCCCCGCGATCCCCAAGGCCTCTGCACCCTGCCGCAAGGCGCCTGCGATCAGGCCGGTGCCGGCCATTTCCTCGCCGCCACCCAGTTGCAGCAGCGCAATGTCCCGGCTTGCCTGCGCCGCCACCAGGGGACGCAACACCGTTTCATGCCCGGCCTCTCCCTGCCGGCGCACATAGACCTCGGGCAGGATCGCCACCCCTGCGCCCGAGGCCGCCATCAGCCGGATACCGTCCAGGCTGGTGCCCTCGTATTCCTCGGACACCACACCACCGCACTCCGAGGCCAGCGCATAGACGATGCGCGACAGGCGGTGACCCCGATCAAGCGTCAGGAACATCCGCCCGCGCAGATCATTCGCGCGCACAGGACCCACACCGCGCGCCAGCGCATCATCGCGGGCCACAGCGATCCAGAGCCGCTCGGAAAACAGCCGTGTCTGCACCGTGCCGGGATGATCCTCGGGCGTCGAGATGATCAGATCGAACCGCCCGGCCTTCAGCCCCTGCTCCAGCCATTGGGTGCTTTCCTCACGCACCAGGATACGCAATTCGGGGTGGTTGCGATGCAGGGCGCTGACCACACCGGGTAACAGATAGGGGCCGATCGAGGGCAGCACGCCCAGCCGCAACCGCCCACCAAAGGGAACCCCACCCGACGCAGCGGCGCGCAGGTCCTCCATTTCTCGCAGGATGCGGCGGGCACGGCTGATCAGCTCTGCCCCCTGCGCCGTCGCAACCACGCCCGTACGGCTGCGATGGAACAGCCGCAGGCCAAGCTCGGCCTCGACCTCGGCGATCTGGGCCGAAAGGCTCGGCTGACTGACATTCAGCGCCGACGCAGCAAGGCCGAACCGGCCCAGCCGGTCAACGGCGACGATGTATTCGAGCTGACGCAGAGAGGGGCGCATGACAGATAGCCTGAAACTATGAATACCACTGACATCATGTATTGGCCTTATCCGTGAAGGCAAGCGATGAGACGCGAACGCACGAAACCAAGGACTTCTCATGCCTCTGATCCTCGATAGCCTGACCGTCAATCTCATGACCCCCACCATCCTGTTTTTCGCCCTCGGCCTGATCGCCGCCTTCGCCCGAAGCGACCTGTCGATCCCCGAAGGCGCGGCCAAGCTGATGTCGATCTATCTGCTGATGGCCATCGGCTTCAAAGGCGGTGCCAGCCTGGCGGAGCATGGCATTCACTCCGACCTCTTCGCGGCCATCGGTGCCGGTGTCGCATTGTCCTTTGCGCTGCCCTTTGCCGCCTATCTGCTGTTGCGGGCGATGACCCGGCTCGACCCGATGAACGCCGCCGCCGTGGCCGGGCATTACGGGTCGATCTCTATCGTCACCTTTGTTACCGCCACCAGCCTGCTGGAACTGGGCGGCTACAGCTACGAGGGCTACATGATCGCGGTGGCCGCCGCGATGGAGGTGCCCGCGATCCTGTCGGCGCTGTGGCTGGCGCATCGGGGCGGCGCCCGGACCGAAGGCACCGATCACCTGTGGCGCGACCTGCTGGCCAATGGCTCGATCGTGCTTCTGCTGGGCGCCTTTGTCATTGGCGCAGCCACCGGCGGCGACGGGATGGAGACCATCGCCCCCTTCATCGTCACCCCGTTCACCGGTGTGCTCTGCCTTTTCCTGCTGGACATGGGCCTGTCCGCCGGACGCAGCCTGCTGCGCAACCGGGCGCTGCTGACGCCCGGCCTGTTTGCCTTCGGTCTGCTGATGCCGGTCCTGTCCAGTCTTCTGGCGCTCGGCCTCGGACAGCTGATCCCGCTCACGCCGGGCGGCCTGTTCCTGCTGATGGTGCTGGCGGCCTCGGCCTCGTATATCGCGGTGCCCGCCGCGATGCGGATCGCCCTGCCCCGCGCCGAAAGCGGTGTCTATCTGACCCTGTCTCTGGGGGTGACCTTTCCCTTCAACGTCACGCTGGGCCTGCCGCTTTATTTGTGGCTGGCCGGGGTTAACTGACCCATATCGGGCGCCGCTGTTCCGCCTTTGGCTGAACAGCGGTGTCCGCCCCGTCAAGGCGGTCGCGACCCGCTCGCTGTTCGCATTGACTATCTCGCAGGACAGCTCCTCGAGGCCATTGTCACAGCACAGCAGACCGCGAACGCAAAAGATCGCGCGCCAGCAACCTGCACCGCGGATAGAACCCTGCGCAACTGGGCGGGGTCGTGGTCGACGCCCTATTCGCCCAGCTTGGCGTGCACCTCGTCCAGGTCGATCTCGTCGATTGGCATCTTGTTGGCCGGGTTCTCGAAATCGTATTTGAACAGGTCGAAATCGCGCTTGTAGATTTCATAGACCAGGTGTTTCGACAGATCGTCGAAGTAATCCTCGACCGGATGCAGCCGTTTCGGTCCGTGCCCCTCGCTCTCGTTGAAGCGGGGGATCTTGTCGAGCCTGACCTTGTGCGGCGTCTCGATATTATCGAGCACCTCCTGCATGCCGTCGTTGAACGCCTCGGTCCAGAAGATCTTGTCGTAGCGCCCACCGTTGCAGATGAAGGTCGAGATATGGCCCGACATGGCCGACCAGTGAATATCCGGGTCCATCGGCCGCCGCCAGCGGATGGTGTCGCGTGCGAACAGCAGGAACCGGCGGAAACTGGCGATCTGGTCAAACTCCTGTTTGCCGTCCTCGCCACCGACCTCGACACCGTATTTATAGACCAGCATCGGCACCAGATTGCCGCGATAGCGCTTGCCGTTGCGCTGGATGCCGCAGATCTTGTCGAAGAACGAACTGAGGATGCGGGTATAGGGGTTGCGCACGCAGGTGAACGAATAGGACTTGTGCGCCTTCACGTTACGGGTGATCGGCCCCTGGCTGGCCTCAAGCGCCCATTTGTGCATTCCGCCCTGCGCATCGTGGATGTCGCCATCGAAGAACGCGCCATGATCCGAGTAGTACATGATCTGTCCGATGGTCGAGCAGGCGCATTTCGGCACCACCCGGTAGACCACGCTTTCACTTTCCGTCATCCAAGTGCCGGGAAAACCCATCTGCCTTGCCTCCTTTGCCTGTTCCGCCTTAGTCTGGCTTCAGGCGTCTTTGCGCACCAAAAAATCAAAAAAACTCTGTTTATTCAATCGGCCTTCAACGTTAACAGGGTAGACAACGAGCAGAAACAGGGATTGATCGTTTCCGATATGGCAAAAATCGCCTATATTCTCCTGTGTCACAAGGATCCGGATGCGATCATCATGCAGGCTGAGCGGCTGACCGCCGCAGGCGACTACATGTCGATCCATTTCGACGCCCGCGCGCGCAAGACCGATTTTGCCCGAATCCGTTCGGCGTTGGCCGACAATCCAAACGTCACCTTTGCCCGGCGCCGCATCAAGTGCGGTTGGGGAGAATGGTCTCTGGTGCAGGCGACGTTGAACGCGATCGAGGCAGCGGTCGAGGATTTCCCGCGCGCCACCCATTTCTACATGCTGTCGGGCGACTGCATGGCCATCAAGACCGCCGAATACGCCCACAGCTTTCTGGATGCGCAAGACAAGGATTACATCGAAAGTTTCGACTATTTCGAAAGCGACTGGATCAAGACTGGCTGGAAGGAAGAGCGGTTGATCTATCGCCACTGGTTCAACGAGCGTACCCAGAAACGCCTTTTCTACGCTATGTTCGAGGCGCAGAAACGATTTGGCCTGACCCGCGAGATCCCGAGCGACATCCAGGTCATGATCGGCAGTCAATGGTGGTGCCTACGCCGTCGTACGATCGAATGGATCCTCGATTTCACCCGCGAGCGCAGCGACGTGATGCGGTTTTTTGCTACCACCTGGATACCGGATGAGACCTTTTTCCAGACCTTGGTCCGCCACTTGATCCCGGAACGCGAGATCGATCCACGCACGCTGACCTTTCTGATGTTCTCGGATTACGGGATGCCGGTCAGTTTCTATAACGACCATTACGACCTGCTCTTGAGTCAGGATTTCCTCTTTGCCCGCAAAATCAGCCCCGAGGCAAAGGAGCTGAAGGCGCGGTTGGGCCGTCTCTATGCCACGCATGGTGTTCAATTTCAGATCTCCAACGAAGGGCGCAACCTGTACAAGTTCCTGACAGGGCGCGGTCGTATCGGACGCCGGTTCGCAATGCGGTTCTGGGAGACCGAAAGCACACTGGGCCGCGAGCGCGAATTGATGATCTTGGTTTGCAAGAAGTGGCACGTGGCTAAACGGCTGCTGGAAAAGATCCGACAGGTTACGAACGTGCCGGCGATCGAGTATCTCTTCAACGAAGAAAGCACTCCGCTGCCCGATCTGGGCGGCATACAGGCGACGTTGGAAAAGCGCACTCGCCACCGTCGCGCCCTGATGCGGATGTTGTTTGAATATTTCGAGACCGACCGGCTGGTAATCTGCCTAGACCCGTCGAACCTGGAACTGATGCACGATTTCTTCTCGGACCGTTCGGTGACTCGCATGCTGGAGGTCGACTGCCAGTTCACCGACGACTACCTGATCGGTCACGCCTATCGGGTGGGGCTTGCGGGCGAACGCACGCCCCGGGCGACTCTAGAAAGACTGCTGCCTACCATCCGCAACGAGATGACATACGAGGCCGACCGCATCCGCGATGCCGGCTTTGCCCGATATGGCCGGGTTCACCAGACCTCTACCCCGGAAGAGAACGCCGACAAGGTTGCCGAGTTCCTGTCGATCCCCTGGGATCAGGCGTTGCGGATCACCCAGACCGACCATCTTTTTGCCGATTGAACCATCTCAGCGGATGCCATTGGCAATCTGAAGCTCTCGGACATAGCTGATGATCATTGCAACATCGGCCCGGCTAAGGCCCTGAACCGGAGGCATATCCCCAAACCGCCAGTGATGCGCGCGCACACCTTGAGAAACCGCACGCTGAAACGCCTCGTCTCCATGATGGGACGGCTCGTAAATCTTGTGTACCAAGGGCGGTGCGACCCCATCCTGCCCCTCTGCGTTGGGACCGTGGCAGACAAGACATTTTGCCTCGTACACCCGGGCACCGATCTGCGCATTCTCTGACAGGCTCTGAGGCAAGGTCACAGACACCAACGCCACCCCTGTATTCGAGGCGACCGGTTCGACCGCCTTTGATCGCGGATACAGGACATATGCCGCCACGGCGACGGCCACGGCCAGACTGATGATGACAGCGCGATTCACTTCATGCTCCCCAGGATGTTTCACCCGCTTCTGAAGGTTCCAGCCGGGGAAAGGTCAAGCATGAAGTTCTATTTCGATTTCCAGCTGTCCAGCCAGCGCCGGAACCGCCCCCGACGCTCTTCGATCGCCTCGCCGGCCGCATAGAGGCTGTCTTCGACATCCTCGATCACCGGATCGATGCGCCGCTGCCGGAACCGCCGCCAGCGTACCCAGATCGCCCAGACCAGCGCGGCCAGCAGGATCAGGATGATGATGTTGAGCCAGGGGATCAGGCGGACATCCGGCCCCGCAACCGGCTTGATTGCGACCGCGTTGGGAAAGATCGACAGGAATTCATTTCGCCAGCCGTAATGGGTGACCGCTACCCATTCAGGTTTGTCCTTTGACGAAATCGCGTCATTCGCCTCGGTATAGAGATTGGCGGTGTCGAACTTGAAATAAGGCGGCCAGCTCCAGCTGGTATCCTCGTTGCGATAGACACGCGGTCGGCCTTCGGGTGTCACCCCCTGGATGAACTGGACATCGCGGTTGATGATCGCCACCGACTGGTCGTCGGGTCGCGACCAGAAGATGCGGGTCCAGTCGTTCAGCTCTTGCCGTTCCTCATAGGTGTTGACGATGCGCACGATATCGCGCTGCGGCAACGTATAGTGCAGGAAGGCGGCGACGCTGAGCCAGAACAGCCCGATGATCACCCATTTGACATAGCGCATGGCCAGGTCCTCACTTGAAATTCACGATATAGATCAGCACTGCGATCAGCACCCAGGGCACGAAGTAGACCCCCAGGATCAGCTTGCGCCGAAACGATTTGTCATAGGCCCTGAGACCGCGCTCGACAAAGGCTTCCTTGTCGCCGGTCTTGCCCTTTTCCTCCCACCAGCGCGCCAGCTTGCCACGCCGCACCGCCCGGGAATAGAGCGACAGGCCGATATAGGCGACCGTCTGCACCACCAGCAGGACAACGACAAGCCTGAGAAGTCCGAACACGCTATCTCCTCCGTATCGCGCCCCAGGGGCCGACCCGCGCAATCAGACGCTCGTTCAGCCCGGGCGGGCTGTCCTCGCTCTCCATGTCCGGCTCGTGCCCGAACAGCGCCGCGCGGGCGCCCGCCTTGTCCACCTGATACTCTCGTGCGAGGAAATCGGCAACGAAGCTCTTCTTGGCCTCGCTCCAGGTGGCATAGAGCCCGTAAAACAGCTCCTTGTGACAGATGAACAGCTGGCGCGCATCCAGCGGCGTCAGCTCCGCCAGCAGCATGTTGACCAGATCGCGGTCGGGCGTATCGGCGGCGCGCAGGCCATAGAAATAGGCAGGATGATCGGCCGAGATACGGGGCCAGTCGCCGCCATTCTCGGCCCAGCGCGCCAGTTGCGCCAGCCCGTGATACTCCTCGGGCAGCCGGTCGGCATGCATCCGCGCCAGCCGCCGCATATCGCCCCGGTCCAGCCCCGCCGGGTTCAGACCGGCACCTGCAGCAGTGTCGATCACGATGAAATCCATCTTTTGCCGCAGCACCGCCGCCGCATCCATGCCGCGCGCCCGCACGATGGGTTCGGCCAGCTTGTTGTAATCGAGGAACTTGGCAATCCGGTTGCGCTCGCTCAGGTCGAACACGTATTTCACCGGCATCTCTTCGCGCGGCTTTTCTCCCGCGCAGATCATCGCCGGGTGTTCGACATCAGGGAACAGGTAGAGCCCGCCGAAATGCGCCGTCCAGAAATTGCGCTGCTCATGCGCCTTGTGGCTCAGATGCACGGGATTGCGGCTGATATCGCCGGTCTGTTTCGAGATGCCGATCATCTCGGCAATCAGCACGTCGTCGAACCAGGCGTCGCTTTCGGTCTTGAACCGTTCGATCATCGCCGCCAGCTTGTCGGCGTTTTTCAGCGTGCCGCCGACGGTGTCGGCCTCGATCTCGATCTTGTTCAGGGTGAAAAGATCGGCGGGCGCGCGCAGCTTGAAGACCGAGTTCACCAACTCGCCCGCCACCGCGTCGGTGGCGGTCAGCGCAAACAGCTGCGCCTCGTTCGCCTCGATGAACTCGCGCAGGATCGGGCGCGAGGTCGAGAATTTGACGTTCAACAGCGGCGCGCGCTTCTGCTCGGGCGTCAACAGGATGAACTGCCGGTTGACCCCGTTGGGGTTGAGGTAGAGCGGATCGCCCAGCTCGTCCCCGATCTCGGGTGAATAGCCCGAGATGTCGATATGGAAATCGCTAAGCGCGGTGGTCTTGCCCGCCAGATGCTGGAGCGCGCGGTTATACCGCTCCACCAGCGCCGGGCTGGAGATATGGACGAGATTGCCGAACATCAGGCCGGATTGGATGAGGCGGATCATGATATTTGCCTTTCCGCAGGACGGCAGCGATGCGCCCGGCCCGAGGGTGGGTGCGGTACGCGCCCGCCCTGGGGGGCGGGTCGGGCGCGTCGCGGCTTCGCCGCGTGGATCACCACCAATCTGCTCACCCCTTCCCCTCCAGATACCGCTTCTTCGCCTCATCCATCCGGCCCATTTCGCGCACCATGCCGTCGATGGCCACCTCGTCGGACTTGTCGGCGTAACGGAACTCGGAATCCGCATAGCGGTTGATCTCTTGCACCACCATCTCGACCGTGATGGGCTGGCGCAGCTCTTCGATCATCGCCAATTTTGCGTCATAGTCGCGGAACAGGAACAGGTCGGGGTTCTCCATCCACTCATCGGGCAGTTCGAAATCCATCGCCCGCACTTTGACCGCGTCGGTGATGTTCTTGATCGCGCGGCCGGTGAAGCGTTCGTCGGCCTCCTGTATCCCCTTCAGATAGGTCCCCAGCTTGGCGATGGTGTCGAGCGGGCCGACCTGCGCCCCGACGCGATCCCACACCTGCGCCAGCCCGGCCTCTTGCGGGCGGCCATGGGCGGCGAAACTGGCGGCCACCGCGCGCTTGATCTCTTGCGCGGCATAGAGGTCATGCGCGCCCAGCGGGATGTCGTGACGCTTGCCCAAGAGCAGGGCCAGGATGTCGATGTAATCCTCGCGCGTCTGCGGCCCGTCGACCAGGAACCGCGCGCCCGCCCGCTGGCGCAGGGCGTCGTCGACATTCTCGGGATAGTTCGAGAACATGCCAAAGGTGCAATTGCCCCGCACCACGGTATTGGCACCGGCGAATGCCTCCATGAACACCGCCGTCACCTCCTGCTGGCCCGCGCTCGACTGGCGGTCGCCGCGCTTGCCCGCGATCTGGTCGATATCGTCGATGGTGCCGAACCCGATCACGCCGGGATCGAGCACATTCTGGACAAAGGCCTTGGCGTTCTGGCCCGACTTGCCCTGATAGCTGTCGATATTGTCGATGCCGAAGTTCTGATAGCGGAACGGATAGCCCGCGTTTCGGCAGTATTCGTCGATCAGCCCCGCCATCATCTGGATCAGCGTCGTCTTGCCGGTGCCCGGTTTGCCATCCCCCATGAAGGTGAAGATGAAGCCGCCCAGTTCCGCAAAGGGGTTCAGGCGGCGCTCGAAATCATAGGCCATCAGCATCTTGGCCAGCTTCATCGCCTGGTATTTGGCGATATGGTTGCCGACCACCTCGTTTGGTTTCTTGAACGTCATGGTCAGCTTGGTCGAGCGCGCCTTGGCCGCGGGGGTAAAGCCGCGCAGGGTGAGATCATCGGCCTCGACATGCCAGGCGGCCCCGGTGAACGGCGCCAGATGCCCGGCACCTTGTGCGCGCGCGGCGGCCTTTGCCATCAGCTGTTCGGCAAAACCGGCGGCGGTGGCGATCAGTTGCGCATCGTCGCCCGCGAACTGTTCCAGCTTCTGGTCCAGATCCCACAGCGCCCCGTGCAGCGCCACTTGCGCATTGTCGGTCAGAAACTCCTCGACCTCACCCACCTCGACCGAGGTTGCGCCCAGATGCGGCGACAACAGATAGGCCAGGGCATTGCCGAACACATGGGAGACTACCAGCGCCTCGGCGGTCAGCAATTCGGTGAACTCGCCCTTGCGCGCCACTGGCAGGTCGCCCGCCAGATTGGCGCGTTTCAGATCGCCCAGCGGCGTGCGCGCGCCATAGCCCTCGCCCATGGCCAATGCGATCGCCAGCGCCCGACGGATCGCCTGCGCCACGGTGGCCTGTAGCGGCGAAACCAGCGTGTCGCCATCATCGGCCGCCTCGATCCGCTCACGCAGATGCACCCCATCGGGCCGGGCGGTGCGCCGCGTCACCAGCCCGGGCGTGGTCGAGCGGAACCGCCGCGCCGTGGGGATGCCGGGCGAGCGCTCCTCCGCCCTGGCGGGCGTCCTCGCCTGCGCCACGCGCGGCGCATGGTCAAACCCGCCCAGCAGCGTGGTCGCCGCCGGGTAATGCGCGCGGATCGCCTCTTCGCGCAGTTCCATCTGGTCGGATGTCAGGCTCATGTCGCAGTGCCCCTGTCTTCACTTTGCTCAAAATACTCCCGCCGGAGGCTTGGCCCGGCAGGGCCAATCAATATCGCAGCACCTGCCCGCCCTCGCTGACCACAAATTTGCGCACATCGGCAAAACCCGGCGGATTGCGTTCGGCCAGCACCTGAAACGGACGTTGCGGCAGGATGATCGATCGGCTGGTGCGCGTGGCCCCGGTCTCGGCCCCCTGCCCGCCAAACGGGTCGAGGGCAAAGATCTCGCGCTCGACCGTGCCGAACCAGCCCGCGCGTTCCTCACGTACGTCCTCGCTTTCCAGCTCCTCGCTGGTCCAGGCCAGCACCCAGTCCTGACCGGCAGGCGCCTGCGCGTCCTCCAGCACCGCACGCAGCGGGCCGGTTTGTTCGGTATAGGCCGAGGAATACATCGGCCCCACATGGATGCGGCGCAGATGCTTGGGGTGCAGATCGTCGAAATCCTCGTCAAACCCCTTGGCGATGGTCAACAGCTTCAGCCCCGCCAGCGACTGCGCCATCAGATGCGCCTGCACCTCGGGCCAGCGGCGGCTGTCCTTGGGCAGGGCCTGTTTGCCGGTATCCTCCAGCCGCATCAGATAGATCACCGGCAGGTTGATCTGGCTGTCATAGACCGCCCAATGCAGCAGGAACCGCCGCCGCTCGCCCTCGGTCGCGATCCAGTGGCATTCGGGGTCGTTGCGCACCCAGAACAGCTGCCCCCTGGCCAGTTCCTCGTAATAGAGCCGTTGTGACAGGGCAAATTGCAGCTTGGTCGGGATTTCGCGACTGCCCAGGATGGTCTGGACCATCTCGTCCTTCAGCGCCGCCTCGGAGGGCATGTTGGCCAGATGGCTGGCCGCCTGCTGGGCATCGTTGGCCATGGTCATCAGCTCAGCCGCCACCGGAAAGCCGCTGTCGCGCTTGTCCATGTTGAGCGAGCCAAAGAACCGACCCGTGTCGCGCCCGACCAGCAGGTACTTCATGCTGAGTGCGCGAAAGCTGAAGAGCAGACCCGATATATAGCGCGAGACGATGCGCACCTCATCGCGGCTGATCACGCCCTCGGCCTCCATGTTGGCGGCCACCCGCAACAGATGGGTGGTGATCACCTCGAATTTGCGGAAATACCGGCGCGAGGCGAATGTGTCGGTCAGGCCGACGTGATCGTGGGCGGGGTCGGCCAAGATCAGCCCCCGTAGAGGTTCTTGTCGTGCTTCTCGACGATCGCGGCGAACCGGCGGGCAAAGCGCTCATCGGCCTTGGCCTTTTTCTCCAGCACGTCGCGGGCAAAGACCATGTGATCCTCATGCGCCTCAAGCATATCGGCCATTTTCTGGTTGGTCGCGGTGCCGATGGCGGCCATGGCGGTCTGCGCCTCCTGGTCGGTCTGCACGCCGATTTCGTTGATACGGTGGGCCACATCCTGCTGCTGCGCGGTTTTCAGCGATTTGGTCAGCGCGTCATAGAGCACCACGCGCTGTTGCGTGTCCGTTTGCAGCTTGTTGATCAGCACCATCTGGGTAGCGGCCTGATTTTGCAGACTGTCCACCCAGGTCTTGCCCTTTTCGATATAGCGCTCCAGTGTCTGGCTCTTGGCCAGTTTCACCTGCTCGTCGCGTACCTTGGCGTTATAGGCCTTGTTCAGCTCGGCCAGTTCGGTTTCCAGCTTGGTGCGCGCGGCAGCGTCCTGTTCGACGCTGATCTTGTTTTCCAGCGCGATGATCTGCGGATCCATGGCTAGGATCTCGGCCCGCACCGCTTCCAGTTCCTGCACGGTGAATTCGCGGTCGTCCAGCGTGCCCGTCAGGTTGGTTTCCACCTTGGTGCGCTGCTCTTCGAGCACCGCCAACTGCCCTTCGAGCAGCTTGACGATCACATCCGACTTGGCGATCAGATCCTGCAACTTGTCGTCGATATTGGCGGTGCGCATCCGCTCTTGCCGCATCGATTCCGATTTGCCGCTGGAGAAGATGCCGACAAAGCTCTCCCACCCGGTTTTCGAGCGCATCTCGTCGAAATCCTTGGAAAAGGCCGATGTCACATCATCGAGCCCCATGATCAGCTCGGCGATATTGGCATTCATCACCTCGGTATGGGCGTGCACATCCTCAAGCGTGGCGTTCTCGATGTCGATATCGGCCTCGGCGGTGCCGATCTTGGCGCGCGCCGCCTCGATCCGGCTGGTGACACCTTCGATCTGGGCCTGGCTCTCGCGCACCTTGCGCTGCGTTTCCAGGATCATTGCCTCGAATGCGGTATCGGACATGGCTTTATCCTTTTAGGTCAAATACATCTGATAGATAGGCTATGTAATGAGGATTTACATCCCCCTATAGGCCGGGATTGGAAAAACTGTGGCAAACTCGGACGCAAAAAGAAAGCCGGTTGAATCTGCCTTGTCGACGGCCGCACCTCGGGCGATGCTCCGCTGCGAACCATTCAGAGGAAGGCAGGCAATGAGCAGCTATTACCAACCGGTGACCCCCGAGGGGGAAGGCGAGACCGAGCGCCCCGCACCCGAAAAGGTGCTGTCGGGCGATCCGGTCTTTACCACCTGGAACCTCGAAGAGCATGACGGGCTCTATTGCGGCATCTGGCGCGCGACGCCTGGCAAATGGCGCATCTCTTACGATGAATGGGAGTATTGCCGCATCTTGTCAGGCCATTCGATACTGACCGATGCCGAGGGCACCGAGATCACGCTGCGCGCCGGGGACAGTTTCATTCTGCGCCCCGGGTTCTCCGGTACGTGGGAGGTGATCGAGACCACCACCAAGGATTACGTGATCCGGTTGTGACGCGCGATACTCCGCCCCCGTCAGGGGGCGAAGATTTTTCGGCGAAAAATCTCGCCTGCCTCAGCCGACGACGTTGAATTCCGGCCCGTAGGGATAGCCGGTGATGTTCTCGTTGCCGTCCTCGGTGATCACAAGGATATCGTGTTCACGATATCCGCCTGCGCCGGGCCGGTCATTGGCGATGGTCAGCATCGGTTCCATCGAGATCACCATGCCCGGCTCCAGCACGGTGTCGATATCCTCGCGCAGCTCGAGACCCGCCTCGCGCCCATAGTAATGGCTGAGCACGCCAAAGCTGTGACCATAGCCAAAGGTGCGGTATTGCAGCAGGTCGCGCTCGGCAAAGAAATCGTTGATCTTGTGGGTGACCTCGGCACAGCTCGCCCCCGGTTTCAAGAGCGACATGCCGTATTCATGGGCTGCGACATTGGCCTCCCAGATCTTGAGGCTCGCCGGATCCACTTCCTGCACGAACATGGTGCGTTCCAGCGCCGTGTAATAACCCGAGATCATCGGAAAGGTGTTGAGCGACAGGATATCGCCCCGTTCCAGCACCCGGCCCGTCACCGGGTTATGCGCACCATCGGTGTTGAGCCCCGACTGGAACCAGACCCAGGTGTCGCGGTATTCGGCATCGGGGAACCGCTTGGCAATCTCCAGCTCCATCGCGTCGCGCCCGGCCATGGCCACGTCGATCTCGCGCACCCCGGCCTTGACCGCCTCGCGGATGGCATAGCCGCCCACATCGGCCACCTGCGCGCCTTGCCGGATCAATGCGATCTCGGCCGGCGATTTCATCATCCGCTGGCGCATGGTGGTGTCGAACAGGTCGACGGTTTTCGACGGCGCCAGGAAGCTGTCGAGCTTGCCCTTCTGCAACAGGCTCAGGTGGTCGCTTTCATAGCCGATCACCCGCCCCTCTCCGGTCACCGAACGGATCGCGCGCCAGTAGTTGTCGCGCTGCCAGTCGGTATAGGTGATGTTGTCGCCATGGCAGCGGCGCCAGGGCTGGCCCGCGTCGATACCCGCACTGATCGTCACGCTTTCGCTCGGGGTGACCACCAGTGCATAGGGCCGCCCGAAGGCGCAATAGAGAAAGCCCGAGTAATAGGCGATGTTGTGCATCGAGGTGAACACGGCAGCCTCGGCGCCCAGCGCCTCCATCCGGGCGCGCAACCCGGCCAGACGCGCCTCGTATTCTGCGGCCTCGAAAGGCAGCCTGGCTTCGGTTCCGTTGTGATAGCGATAGAATTCCGGACGCGACAAATCAGCGGTCATGGTTGACCCTCCTTTGCAGAAAGGTCCCGGCGTTCAGGACGGGGAGT
This sequence comes from Ruegeria sp. BHSC223, assembly GCF_059613025.1. Lineage (NCBI taxonomy): Bacteria > Pseudomonadati > Pseudomonadota > Alphaproteobacteria > Rhodobacterales > Roseobacteraceae > Ruegeria > Ruegeria sp. BHSC223. Next base: position 166,404 of record NZ_JBXWRR010000006.1, on the reverse strand, counting down.
GGGCGCATGCCGCACGGCATGAGGCGACGCCATCGCCAGAGCCCGCGCGGACATTGGCGCAAGCCCCCGAGTCGATCAAGTGGGAGTTTTCCCAAGCCTTGACCGATAATTTGATCAAATCTGGATTGATTCCGCCCCACGAGTGGACATAGACAAGAGGCGACACACCTGATTGGGTGCACCCGAGACATTCTAGGCGGAGACTCAGCCATGCTGGACGCAATGACCGATCTGAAATCGCTCCTCAAGAACCCGGAGCTGCTGGCGACCAAGGCCTATATCGGCGGCCAATGGGTTGACGGCGACAACGGCACCTTTGCCGTGACCAACCCCGCGCGCGGCGACGTGATCGCCGAGGTCGCGGACCTGAGCCGGGCCCAGGTGGCAGGCGCCATCGCCCAGGCCGAGTCCGCGCAAAAGGAATGGGCGCAGTATACCGGCAAGGAACGCGCCGCGATCCTGCGGCGCTGGTACGACCTGATGATGGCCAATGCCGAGGATCTGGGCCGCATCCTGACCGCCGAACAGGGCAAGCCCCTGACCGAGGCGGTGGGTGAGATCGCCTATGGTGCATCCTTCATCGAGTTCTTTGCCGAAGAGGCCAAGCGCATCTATGGCGAGACCATTCCCGGCCACCAGCGCGACAAGCGGATCACCGTGCTGAAACAGCCCATCGGGGTGGCCGCGTCGATCACGCCGTGGAACTTCCCCAATGCGATGATCACCCGCAAGGCTGGCCCGGCGCTGGCGGCGGGCTGCGCCTTTGTTGCGCGGCCTGCGGCGGAAACCCCATTGTCGGCGCTGGTTCTGGCGGTGCTGGCCGAACAGGCAGGCATCCCGGCGGGCGTGTTCAACGTGGTGCCCTCGTCGCGCGCCAGCGAGATCGGCAAGGAGTTCTGCGAGAACCCCGGCGTGCGCAAGCTGACCTTTACCGGCTCGACCGAGGTGGGTCGCATCCTGCTGAAACAGGCCGCCGACCAGGTGATGAAATGCTCGATGGAACTGGGTGGCAACGCGCCCTTCATCGTGTTCGACGATGCCGATCTGGATGCCGCCGTCGAAGGGGCGATGCTGTGCAAGTTCCGCAACAACGGCCAGACCTGCGTCTGTGCCAACCGGATCTATGTGCAGGCGGGCGTCTATGACGCCTTTGCCGAGAAACTCGCCGCCGCCGTGGCCAAGCTGAATGTCGGCGACGGGCTGAATGACGGGGTGACCACCGGCCCGCTGATCAATGCCGAAGCGGTTGAAAAGGTGCTGGAACATCTGGGAGATGTCACCGCCAAGGGCGGCGCGGTCCTGACCGGCGGCAAACCGCACGCGTTGGGCGGCACCTTCTTTGAACCGACCGTGGTAACGGGCGTCACGCAAGAGATGAAGGTCGCCAAGGAAGAGACCTTTGGCCCCTTGGCGCCGCTCTTCAAGTTCGACACGGTGGACGAGGTGATCCATATGGCGAATGACACCATCTTTGGCCTTGCCGCCTATTTCTATGCCAAGGATCTGAGCCGGGTCTACAAGGTGGCCGAGGCGCTGGAATATGGCATCGTCGGCGTCAATACCGGCATCATCTCGACCGAGGTCGCGCCGTTTGGCGGCGTCAAGCAGTCGGGTCTGGGCCGCGAAGGCAGCCATCACGGGATCGAGGACTATCTGGAGATGAAATACATCTGCATGTCGGTCTGACCGGGGTCAGGCGGGCGCGGCCAGCATCTCCATCAGCTGCGCCACCGCCTCGTTCCAGGCGGCTGTTTCCTCGGGCGACAACGCGTCCCCCATCACATCGGACAAGGCGGTCTGCAAAGCGCGGGCCGCCTTTTTCAGGTCGGCATGGTTCAGATTGAACCGCGCATGCGACCGGGCCAGACCGCGCCCCAGAAGCTGGAAACTCTTCGCGTCGCTCATGCCGCGAACTGTGGCGGCCAGCATCGAGGCGAACATTTCCTTTTGCGCCGGAAAATCGCCTTTGAACAGCCTCCGGGAGTCGGGCAGTTCCCGGAAAAGATGGTGATAGAACCGTTCGGTCAGTTCCGCTTTGCGCGCGAATACCCGGGCAAAACTGGAATGTACCAGCCGGATCTGATCGTCTGTCATGCCACCTCGCCATGCCTTACCGTCCGTCATCGGCGAGTATGGAGACCGCCGGTTAACGACGGGTTTCCGTTTCGGCAAAATGGAGCTCGGGCTTGTCCGGCGTCAGCGGCGCTTGCGGTCCAGCTTGCGCTTGATCTTGTCGGTCTTATGCTTGGCCTTGGCAGCCTTGCGGCGCACCACGCGTTTGCCTTTGGACGGGGTGCCGCCGCGCGGCATCGCGTTATCCTCAAGGCTCAACATCTCGAATTCGAGCCCGCCGGTTACTGGCGAGGCCTGCGCCAGCCGCACCGTCACCCGCTGCCCGATCGAGATGAGGAGCCCGGTTTCCGACCCCATCAGCGTGCCTGCCTCGCGGTCGAAATGAAAGAATTCACGCCCCAGCGAGCGCACCGGCACCAGCCCGTCGGCCCCGGTCTCGTCCAGTTTCACAAAGGCGCCGAACCGCGCGATGCCGCTGATCCGGCCGGTGAATTCATTGCCCACCCGCTCGGACAGATAGGCCGCCAGATAGCGGTCGGTGGTGTCGCGTTCGGCCATCATCGAGCGGCGCTCGGTGTCCGAGATATGGGTGGCGATGCGGTCCAGTTGCTCGATCTCGTCCGCTGTCAGCCCGTCATCGCCCCAGCCATGCGCCTTGATCAGGCCGCGATGCACGATCAGGTCGGAATAGCGCCGGATGGGCGAGGTGAAATGCGCATAGTTCCTCAGCGCCAGGCCAAAATGGCCAAAGTTCTCGGGGTTGTAATAGGCCTGCGCCATCGACCGCAGGGTCGACATGTTGATCAGCTCCGCCTCGTCCGTTCCCGCCGCCTGATGCAAGAGCGCGTTCAGGTGGCGAGTTTGCAGCACCTGCCCCTTGGCCAGCGTCAGCCCGGAGGCCTGCGCCGTCTCGCGCAGCGCCTCCAGCTTCTCGGGCGCGGGTTCCTCGTGCACCCGGAACAACAGCGGCACGCGTTTGGCGATCAGCGTCTCGGCGGCGGCCACATTGGCGAGGATCATGAACTCCTCGATCAGCTTGTGCGCATCCAGCCGGTCGCGAAAGGCCACGCTCTCCACATGGCCCTTGTCGTTCAGCACGATCTTGCGTTCGGGCAGGTCAAGGTCGAGCGGCTGACGCCGCTCACGCGCCGCATTCAACGCCTTGTAGGCGGCGTAAAGCGGCGTCAGCACCTCATCCAGCAGCGGCCCGGTCTTGTCGTTGGGGCTGCCGTCGATGGCCTCCTGCACCTCCTGATAGTTCAGCGAGGCGACCGAGCGCATCATCCCGCGCACGAACCGGTGCCCGATCTTGTTGCCCTGCGCGTCGATCTGCATCCGCACCGCGATACAGGCGCGCGGCACGCCTTCGTGAAGCGAGCACAGATCGCCCGACAGCCGGTCGGGCAGCATCGGCACCACCCGGTCGGGGAAATAGGTCGAGTTGCCGCGCTTGCGCGCCTCTCGGTCCAGCGCGCTGCCCGCGCGGACATAGGCCGCCACATCGGCAATCGCGACCCAGACCACATGGCCGCCGGGGTTCTTGGGGTCGTCATCAGCATGAGCATAACAGGCGTCGTCATGGTCGCGCGCATCCGAGGGGTCGATGGTGATCAGCGGCATGTCACGCAGATCCGTCCGCCCCGACAGGCCCAATGGTTTTGTCCGGTCCGCCTCCTCGATCACCTTGTCGGGAAAATCGTCGGGGATGCCGTGCTGGTGAATGGCGATGAGCGACACCGCCTTTGGTGCGCTTGGGTCGCCCAGCCGCTCGATGATGCGGGCGCGCGGCAGGCCCATGCGGCCCTTGGGCCCGGCCTGTTCGGCCTCGACCAGTTCGCCGTCCTTGGCGCCATGCACCGCGCCCTCGGCCACCAGCCATTCGTTCTGGCCTGCCTTGTCGATGGGCACGATGCGCCCGCCCTCGGCCCCCTTGCGAAAGATGCCCAGGATCTTGTGCGGGTTGGTGCCGATCCGACGGATCAGCCGCGCCTCGTAATTGTGATCCTCTTCATGCACCACGGTCAGGCGGGCAAGGATGCGATCCCCCGCCCCCAACGCCGGATCGCTGGCGCGTGGCAGGACCAGCACGATGGGTTCCACCCCTTCGCCATGCCATTCCAGCGGGCGCGCGAAGAGATCGCCGTTCTCGTCGGGTTCCTTGACCTGCAACACGCTGACCGGCGGCAGCCGGTCCGGGTCGGCATAGCTGCGCTTGCGCTTCTCCAGATGGCCCTCGGCCTCGAGCTCCTTGAGGACCCGTTTCAGGTCGATCCGGTCCGAGCCCTTGATGCCAAAGGCCTTGGCGATATCGCGTTTCGAGGTGAGTGTGGGATGCGAGGAAATCCAGTCGAGGATTTCCTGCTTTGTAGGGATGCGAGTCATATCTCCGCCGTAGCACGCGGCGCGGTTCGCGTCATTGCAAAAGCGACGGCAGGCGGGCATCGCGCAGGTCGGCGGCGGTATCGACATCTTTCAGCATGTCGACCAGGGCCACCCGATGCCCGCGCACCCCGACCAGCGTGTCGCCCAGCGCGTGTTCGCTGGACCAGCGCACATCTCCGAACAGGCCCGGCGGCAAGGCATAACGCCGCGCCGCGCCCACCAACCAATAGCCCCCATCGGGTGCCGGTCCGAACACGAACTCAGCGCCCCCAAGCGCCGCAAAGGAGCGGGCGATATGGGCGCGGGTGACGCCGGGAATATCGGCACCGATCAGGCAGACCGGCCCCTTGGACGCGGCCCGCAACTGCCGCGCCATGCGCTGGCCCAGATCGCCGCGCCCCTGCGGGCGGCGCGCCAGATCGGCGGGCCAGACCCGGCTGGCCATCCCCTCGGCATCCGGCGACACCGCCAGCACGATGCGCCAGCGCGGATCGCGCAACCGCCGGATCAGCGCCCGCGTCTGATGGCGAAACCACCAGGCCGCGCCCACCATGCCGATATCGCGCCCCAGCCGGGTTTTCACCCGGCCCGGATGCGGTTCCTTGACCATGATGACCAGCGTACGCCGCATCGCTCTGGCTCAGGCGAAATAGTCCCGCAGGATCCGGCCATAGATCGCCTTGAGCTGATGGATCTGGGCGATTTCCACCCGCTCGTCCACCTGATGCATGGTGCGGCCCACCAGCCCGAACTCCACCACCGGGCAATGATCCTTGACGAACCGCGCATCCGAGGTCCCGCCCGAGGTGGACAGCACCGGCACCACCCCGGTTTCCGCCTCGACCGCGGCCGCCACCAGATCGGACAGCGCACCGGGCGGGGTGAGGAAGCTTTCGCCCGAGATCTTTACCTTCATTTCAACCGCGACGCCGAATTCCTCGGCCACCCGGTCGGCCTCGGCCTGCATCCATTCGGTCAGGCTGGCACCCGAATGCAGGTCGTTGAACCGGATGTTGACCGCCGCGCGGCATTGCGCCGGGATCACGTTGGTCGCGGTATTGCCGGTGTCGATGGTCACAACCGCCAATGTGGATGTATCGAAATGGTCAGTTCCCTGATCCAGCTCGTGACTGGCCAACCGGTCCATCAGCCGTGCCATCGCCGGCAACGGGTTCTTTGCCCGGTGCGGATAGGCCGAATGCCCCTGCACGCCCGTCACCGTGAACCACGCGGTCATCGACCCGCGCCGCCCGATCTTCATCATCTCGCCCATGCGGTCGGGGCAGGTCGGCTCTCCCACGAGGCAGACTGACATCCGCTCGCCCGAAGCAGCCATGTAGTCGAGGAGCGCGGTGGTACCGTCCAGCGCGTCGCCCTCCTCATCCCCGGTGATGGTGATGATCACCGCGCCCTCGGGCGGGGTGCTGGTGACCAGGTCCACCGCTGCCGCGACAAAGGCCGCAACGCCCGATTTCATGTCTGTGGCACCGCGTCCGTAGAGAAAGCCATCCTTTTCCTCGGCCCCGAATGGCGCCACGGTCCAGGCCGCTGTGTCGCCCACCGGCACCACATCCGTGTGACCGTTGAACCCAAAGCTGCGTGCGTGTCCCTTGTCCCCCCAGCGCGCAAACAGGTTGCAGATACCGCCCCGGTCAACCCGGGAACAGGTAAATCCCGCCTGCGACAGCACCCGCTCAAGCACGTCAAGCGCGCCGTCATCGGCGGGCGTGACCGAGGCGCAGCGGATCAGGTCGGCGGTCAGGCGGGCGGCGTCGAGTGTCATTCAGGCCTCCTTTGCGGTTTGGGCATCGTCTGGAACGGGAAATGTGACGAAAACGTCGCGTTGCCACCTCTGAATTGCCCGTTTTCACTTAACAGCGACAGAACTCCCATGCTAGCCTATAGGTAGAAAACAAAAGACCCGAGGCAGGGTTACGAGCAGCAAGGCCGCAAAGCGAGCAGTAACAATCGCAAAGACGGCTGAACCAAACCGGCAACCGCACGACAGATGCGATCGGTTTTACGTGGTGCGTGGCGAATGCCCGCTCCGTCCTCCCTGCCCAGGATCGTGAGACCGTGGGGCAGGAGATGGCAACAGGCGCCGAGCTGAACTATAATCAGGGTGCCTCTGCAATGCAGATGGCGCAGACAATCTTTGGCGACGGGGTGACCGTTGTCGGGGCATCCTATTCGGGCTGGGGCCAATCGTCGGCGATCTATTCCAATGGCGATGCGCTGGCGCCCGGCGCGACGCCGGGTGATACCGGGATCATCCTGTCCACCGGGCGGGCCCGCGACTTTACCCAGTCGAGCGGCGATCCGAACCGGTCGGCCAACACCTCGACCAACACGTCAGGGCAGAACAACAACCCCGATTTCAATGCCGCCGCCGGCACCAATACCTATGACGCGTCGTATCTGGATGTCAGTTTCATCCCGGATTCGAACGTGATGACGATGCAGTTCGTCTTCTCGTCCGAGGAATACCCCGAATTCCAGAACTCGATCTATCAGGACTTTGTCGGCGTCTGGGTCAATGGCGTTCAGGCCGATCTGGAGATCGGCAATGGCGATGCCGACCCCGGCAACATCAACGCGACGAACAACCAGAACCTGTTTCTGGACAATACCGGCGACGCCTATAACACGGAAATGGATGGCCTGACGGTCACCATGACCCTGACGATGAATGTGATCCCCGGTGTCGTGAACACCATTCGCATCGGGGTCGCGGATGTCGCGGACAGCAGCTACGACTCCAACCTCCTGATCGCGGCCAACAGCGTGCAGACGGACCTGATCGCCATCAAGGACAGCGCCACGCTCTATCCCGACGGCAGCGTCACCATCGACGTACTGGACAATGATATCAACCAGTCCGGCGGCACACTGACCATAACCCATATCAACGGCGTTCCGGTGACGGTCGGCAGCACCGTGACGCTCAACACCGGTCAGACGATCCAGCTCAACGCCGACGGCACATTGACCGTGATCGGTGACGGCGATACCGAATCCATCAGCTTCACCTACGAGGTATCGAACGGCGCCAATACCGATACCGGCTTTGTCACGGTGGATTCGATCCCCTGTTTCGTGGCCGGGACACTGATCGACACCCCCCATGGCGAACGCCAGGTCGAACGGCTGACGCCGGGTGACATGGTGCTCACGCGCGACCATGGCGCGCAAGAGGTCCGCTGGGTCGGCGAGCGCACAGTTGACGCCGAGGGCGATTTCGCCCCCGTCCTGATCCGCGCCGGCACCTATGGCGCCCAACGCGACCTCCTGGTCTCGCCCCAGCATCGGATCCTCATTCGCGACAGTCTGAGCGAATTGCTGTTCGGCGAGCCCGAAGTTCTGGTTGCCGCCAAGGATCTGGTCGATGGCCGCAGGATCCGGTTTCTGCCCGGTGGGCGCGTCACCTATGTCCACGTGATGTTCGACAATCACGAGGTGATTTACTCCGAGGGACTGGCGAGCGAAAGCTTCCTGCCCGGCCCGCAAACCACGCATCTGTTCGAGCCCGAGACCTTGAACGAGATCCGGGCGGTTTTCCCCGAACTCGACACCGACACCGGCAAAGGCTATGGCCCTGCCGCCCGTCGGATCCTGCGCAAATACGAAACCGAGCTGCTGCTCACATCGGCAAAGGTGGCCTGACATGGGATGGATCGCCGTTTCCGCCCCCGAGAACGAACATTTCCGCCCTGAGGGGCTTGGCGCCTCGACAAATGCGCCTTGCCTGGTCGGCACCCATGAAGACGACCTCATGGTTCGCGGCACCCTTGTGTTTGAAACCCGGCTTCCCAACGCCCAGCGTCCCCGCATCCTGTTGCAGTTCGACCGCGGCGGCGACTGGCCCTTCCACCTGTCGTTGCAGGCGATTCCGGGCGGCGGGCTGATACTGATCGTCAATCAGGGCGGCTCGGTCCTGCATCAGGTTCTGAACGTGGCCGATACCGGGCGCATCGACACCTTGCGGCTCAGCTATGCCTGGGATGCGCCGGCCCGTGCCGGCTGGCTGGCCCTGGAACATGACGAACGCGAATATGCGCATCTGATCGAGGTCGAGGCCCCCAGCCCGCTGCGCATCGGTGATCTGCGGATGCTGTTTCGGGACGGCCCGCACCGTTTCACCGCCCCCGAACTGGTCTATTTCGCGCTGTCGAGCGAAATAGAACCCGTGGGCCCGATGCCCTCGCTGCACCCGGAAACGCCGATCGCCACACCAGAAGGCTACCGGCCCCTGTCGCAGATCCGGCGCGGCGACACGGTGGTCGTCGCCAGCGGCGAGGCGGTTCCGGTCCTGCATCGGGTCAGCCGCACGATGCCAGCCTTCGGCAGCACCCGGCCCCTGACGATCCGCCGGCCCTATTTCGGTCTGAGACAGGACATCCAGGCCGCGCCCGCGCAGCGCCTTTTACTCTCGGGAACCGAGGTGGAATACCTGTTTGGCCGAGAATCGGTGCTGGTCCCCGCCCGCCATCTGACCGGCGGGCACTCGGTTCTGCCCGCGCGCGCGGGGCTGACGGCGACCTATGCGCAACTGCTGCTGCCCACCAACGAGGCAATGGTCACCGCCGGGGCGCTGGCCGAAAGCCTGTTCATCGGCCGTCTGCACCGCAAGCCGCTTCATCTGGCCGCCAGCGTGCTCGCCGGGATCGAGCGCAGCCGCCTGCCCGATCATGGCCGCCCGAGCCATCATGTCCTGCGCGCGTTCGACGCCCGCATCCTGGCCGAGGCACGCGTCGCCTGATCCGAACCCGATGATGCTCAGGGTCCGGCCCGTGCGCATGACGGGCGCGGGTGGTCTCGACAGTTAGAACGCCCGACGGGAAGCAAGCCCGGCTTTTCCCCTTGCCATGAGCAAAGCTGACCCCGGGGTCGCCTTGTTTGAACGCCCCGGCTGGGGTATGGGGCAAAAAACCGGAAAACACTTTGCCGATGCACAAGCTCCTCATCTCTGTCTGCCTGGCCCTGGGATTGTGGCCGCAAGTGCTGTTGGCGCAGTCGCTGAACGTCGCCACGGTCACGCGTCCTCCCTTCTCTTTTGTCAAGGATGGGACAGAGACCGGATTTTCGATCGATCTGCTCTCGGCGTTGGCCGACAAGCTTGGCTGGACCTACACGCTGGACCGCAAGGACAGGTTCTCGGACATGCTGACCGCCGTTATCGACGGAGAAGCGGATATGGCAATCGCCAATATCTCGATCACCGCCGCGCGCGAGACCGAGATGGATTTCAGCCAGCCGATCTTTGAATCCGGGCTCCAGATTCTGGTGCCGTCCGAGAGCAATGCCGGTTCATCGCTTCTGAGGGCGCTGCTGTCCCGAGACCTGTTCATGGCCATCGGCGCCGCCTTCTTCATCCTGCTGACCGGCGGCATGTTGATGTGGTATTTCGAGCGGCGCGCGCAGCCCTATTTCGATCGCAAGCTGCACGAAGCCTGGTTTCCCTCTTTCTGGTGGGCGCTGAACCTCGTCGTCAATGGCGGGTTCGAGGAACGGGTGCCGCGCACCGCCTTTGGCCGGCTGTTCGGCGTTGTGCTGGTGATCTCCTCGCTTTTCGTGGTTTCGGTCTTCACCGCGCGCATCACCTCGGTCATGACCGTCGAGGCGATCAGCGGCTCGGTAAATTCGGTCAACGACCTCTACGGGCAAGAGGTCGGCACCATAGAAGGCTCCACCGCCGCCGGCTTTCTCAATCGTCGTGACATCGGGTTTGCCGCTTTCTCGAACCTTGACGAGATGCTGACTGCCTTTGAACAAGGCGCACTCGACGCGGTGGTGTTCGACGCGCCGATCCTGTCCTATTACGCTTCGCATCAGGGCAAGGGAAAGGCTGTCACCACCGGTTCGGTGTTTCTGCGCGAGAACTACGGGATCGCATTTCCAACCGGATCAAGCCGGGTTGAAGACGTCAACCAGGCACTGCTCGCCCTGCGCGAGGACGGCACGTATGACCAACTTTACCGCAAGTGGTTCGGTCGCCGGAACTGATCCGCCTCAGCCCGCCGCCTCGTCGTCGTCGAAAAACGGTGTCATCTGGGCCACGATCACGGCGTTTTCGTCCAGCGCCCGCTGCATCAGCGCGCGCTCTTCCGTATCGATCTCGTGACCCTGCGCCTCGCGCTCTTCGAGCGTGCCGTATCCGGTGACATCCAGCGGCGCGGTGTCAGCCTGTTTCAGAATCGCCACCGTTTCGCGTACCGCCTCGGCCTCGTCGACGCCGCTGGCATAACACATCAACGCCGCGCCGGTTGCCCCGTCGGGCAGGCCGTCACCGGACTTGCGCCCGATCTGGACGACAAGGGTATAGACTTGCTGGCGGGACTGTTTGGCGGGCTTTTCCATGCTGCCGCCTTAGCCTGCGCCAATCGACAGGTCAACGCCCGACAGATGCGGACATTTTGCCAAGAATACCAGACATCGCGCCAACGGTTGGTAAGAACACGGAAAGGGTCAACGGGATAGGCCGGGGATATGACAATCAGCAAGGTCCGCCCGACATGCCCACAGCCAGTGAACTTCCCATCGATACTTCGGCATCTGCCCTGGACATGGCGGATGCCATGTTCGGCTCGGGGATAGAGGTGGTAACAGCCAGCTATTCGGGCGCCACGTCGGCTTCAGGTATTTATTCGAACGGAGATACCGTCGCCCCCGACATCACACCGTCAGACAGCGGGGTGATCCTGTCCACCGGCAACGCGACCTCGATCACCAACAGTTCGGGCGACGCAAATGTGTCGGCGGGTACCAGCACCAATCACGGCCTTGCCGGTGACACGCAACTGACCGAGATGGCAGGCGCCCAGACCTATGACGCGTCCGTGTTCGAGGCCGGCTTCATCCCCGAAGGGTCAACCCTGACCATGCAGGTGGTGTTCTCGTCCGAAGAGTATCTCGAATATGTAGGCTCCGGTTTCAACGACGCGGTCGGCATCTGGGTGAACGGCGTGCAGGCCGAACTGACGGTCGGCGACGGTGATATCACGATCGACAGTATCAACGATCAGTCGAACTCGAATCTCTATGTCGACAATCCGGCTTCGGGCGAGATCGCCAATACCGAGATGGACGGGTTCACCGTGACCCTGACGCTCAAGGCGCCGGTCAATCCCGGCGAGGTCAACACGATCAAGATCGCCATCGCGGACAGCGGCGACGGCGCCTATGATTCGAACCTGCTGATTGCCGGCGACTCGATCCAGACCGCCCTGATCGCCGAGGATGACAGTGTCGAAATCACTGGTGGCAATGCGGAAACCGTGGACGTTCTGGCCAACGACAGCTCTTCAGCGGGCGGCACGCTGACCATTACCAAGATCAACGGGCAGCCGGTATCGGCGGGGGATACCGTGACCCTGCCGACGGGAGAGACGGTCCTGCTGAACCCCGACGGGACATTCACCATCGATTCCGATGGGTCCGAGGAAAGCAGCAATTCCTTTTCCTACGAGGTGACCGATTCAGCCGGGAACACAGATACCGGTTTCGTCACGGTCAAGACCACACCCTGTTTCGTCGCGGGCACCCCGATCCGGGTGCCGAATGGCCGTGTTCCGGTCGAGACGCTTGAGATCGGCGATCTTGTGATGACCCGCGACAACGGTCCCCAGCCATTGCGCTGGATCGGTCGCACGACCCGCCTGTCCAAGGGGATCGACGCACCGGTTCTGATCCAGCGCAATGCGTTGGGGCGGCATGGCCCGGTCGCCGTCTCACCCAACCACCGCGTGATGCTGGAAATGTCGCGCTCCGAGCTGCTGTTCGGGTCTCGCGAGGTTCTGGTCAAGGCCAAGGACCTGGTGAACGGACGAGATATCAAACGGTGCACGGACGGGTTGCCGGTGACCTATGTGCATCTCCTGTTCGACCGGCATGAAGTGATCTGGGCCAACGGGCTGGAAAGCGAAAGCTATCATCCCGGCGACATGTCCATCGGGGCCTTCGATACCGCCACACGCAGCGAAATCCTGCGATTGATGCCCGATTTGTCCGCGCCAGATTACGGCTACGGGCCCGCCGTGCGCCCGGCCTTACGCAGCTATGAAGTGCGCGCGCTGATGCGGGCCTGAAGGGAAACAAAAAGGCCGCGGCACCTTTGCGCCACGGCCCAACCTGATGCGACTTGCCGGCAGGTCAATCCCGCAGCAACTCGTTGATGCCGGTTTTCGACCGGGTCCGTTCATCCACCCGCTTGACGATCACCGCGCAATAGAGGCTGACACCGCCGGTCGACGGCATCGAACCCGAGACCACCACCGAATATGGCGGCACCTCGCCATACATGACCTCGCCAGTCTCGCGGTCGACGATCTTGGTGGACTGGCCGATATAGACGCCCATGCCCAGCACAGAGCCTTCGCGCACGATCACGCCCTCGACCACCTCGGAGCGGGCGCCGATGAAGCAATTGTCCTCGATGATGGTGGGACCGGCCTGCATCGGCTCCAGCACGCCGCCAATGCCGACGCCGCCCGACAGGTGCACGTTCTTTCCGATCTGGGCACAGCTGCCCACCGTGGCCCAGGTGTCGACCATGGTGCCGCTGTCCACATAGGCGCCGAGGTTGACAAACGAGGGCATCAGCACCACGCCCGGTGCGATATAGGCCGACTTGCGCACCACGCAGTTGGGCACGGCACGGAACCCGGCGGCCTTCCACTGGTTCTCGCCCCAGCCTGCAAACTTGCTGTCGACCTTGTCCCACCAGCCGCCGCCCTGCGGGCCGCCCGACTGGATTTCCATATCCTTGATGCGGAAGCCCAGCAGCACCGCTTTCTTGGCCCATTGGTTCACGTGCCAGCTGCCATCGGCCTGTTTCTCGGCCACCCGCAGCGCGCCGCTGTCCAGCGCGGCCAGCGTGTCCTCGATCGCCTCGCAGGTGGCGCCTGTGGTGGCGGGTGTGATGCTGTCGCGCGCGTCCCACGCGGCCTCGATGGCGACTTCCAGCTCTTGGTTGGACATGAGGTCTTGCTCCCTGATGAATGCGTCACGTTGGTTTCGCCTATACGCAAGCGCGGACCAAGGCGCAATGCGACGCGCCCCGACCCGATTGCGGCCTTATGCGTCTTCCAGCGCCCCCAGCGCGGCGAACATCTCGGCATCGGCGTCGGTTCCGGCATTGGGCGCGGTCAGCAACACGTCGCCATAGAACACCGAATTGGCCCCGGCTAGAAAGCACAGCGCCAGCCCAGGCGCCTCGAGCCTCAGCAGCCCCTCGCGCACCGGCAGGTGGCTGGTATCAAAGGCACGCACGATATGGTCCTGACGCAGCTTCTCGTCCGCTGGCCGGGCGCCGCTTATCGTCCGCTGGCTGAGCCGCGCTTAGAACGTGACGGCGATGGTTGCTGTCAGGAATTTTAATAAAGATCCCGGGTACAACCAGCCCAAGCTGCAATCGTCACCCGGCAAAGGGATCCGGGGCGATATTGCCGCCGCAGACCAGCACCGCCACCCGCTCGTCTGGTTCGGGCCGATAGGCGCCACACATCAGCGCCGCCAGCGCGGTTGCGCCTGCCGGCTCGACCAGAACCCGCCGCTCGGCCCAGAGCGCGCGCTGGGCCGCTGCAATCGCCGCGTCCGGAACCAGAACCGACTGTGCCCCGCGTTGCGCCAGACCGAAACAGATTTCGCCGATCCGCCGCGCCCCCAGCGCATTGGCAGCGATGCCCGAGACCTCGACATCGACCGGCCCGCCGGCAGCGAGCGCCGCATTCAGTGCGCAGGAGGTTTCCGGCTCGACCGCAACCACCTTGCGTGCGCCCTGCCACCAGGCCAGTGCACCAGCCACCAGCCCACCACCGCCGACCGCGATCACCACCGTATCGGCCTCTAGCGCCTGCGCGTCCCATTCGGCGAAACAGGTGCCCTGCCCCGCCACGGTCGCGGGCGCGTCATAGGCATGGATCTGCATCGCGCCGGTCGCAGCTTCATGCGCCTGCGCAAGGGCCAGCGCATTTGCATACTCGCCCGGCACCACCTCAAGATCGGCGCCGGTATCCCGGATCAGCGCGATCTTGGCCGGGCCTGCCATTTCCGGCACGAAAATCTTGGCCTGCTGGCCCAGCGCGCGGGCGGCATAGGCCACCGCAGCACCATGATTGCCACCCGAGGCGGCCACCACTCCGGCAGCGGGCACATCACTGGACAGCAGGGTATTGAAGGCCCCGCGCGCCTTGAAACTGCCGGTATGCTGCATCTGTTCCAGCTTCAGGCTGAGCGGATATGACAGGCCAAATCCGCGCGTCTGCATCACCGGGGTCACTTGCACATGCCCGTCAATTCGTGCCGCCGCCGCTGTGATCTCTGCTTTCCAATCCATTCTCATACCCTCTTCACCACCCGCCTCTGGCGCTTGCCCCGCGAACCCTATAGCTGTGGGGCAAAGACGCAAGCAGGGAAGCCCGCAGATGAGAGACGATCGTCAGAGCCCGTTTCGTGACGCCCATACCGACCGCTCGACGGCCAGCCATGTGCCCGATACGCCGCAGACGCGCTCGCCCGCCTATAAACTGGCCTTTGCCGACGAGGATTTCCTGTGCCGGGACGAGCTGCGCCCGGTGCGGTTGCAACTTGAATTGCTCAAGCCCGAGATGATGATGGCCGAGCGCGGCATCACCTCGACCGTGGTGATGTTCGGTGGGGCACGGATCCCGGAACCGGCGAAAAAGCACACCGCGCGCACCCAGACCCTGGCGGAGCTGTCGGAGTATTACGACGAGGCGCGCGAGTTTGCCCGGCTGATCACCGAGAAGTCGAAGGAGTCAGGCTGCAAGGAGCTGGTGATCGTCACCGGCGGCGGCCCCGGCGTGATGGAGGCCGGCAATCGCGGCGCCAAGGACGCGGGCGGCTGCTCGATCGGGCTGAATATCGTGTTGCCGCATGAACAGGCGCCAAACCTGTTCGTGACGCCCGAGCTCAGCTTCAACTTTCACTATTTTGCAGTCCGCAAGATGCATTTCCTGATGCGCGCACGGGCGATCACCATCTTCCCGGGCGGATTCGGCACGCTGGACGAACTGTTTGAATCGCTGACCCTGATCCAGACCGGGCGCATGGAGCGGGTGCCGTTCCTGCTGTTCGGGCGCGATTTCTGGGAACGGGTGATCAACTGGCGGGCGCTGGCGGATGCCGGCACCATCTCGGCCGAGGATCTGGACCTGTTCCGCTTTGTCGACACCGCTCAGGAGGCGGTAGAAATAATCGACAACTGGGAGCCCGCGCCACCCCGCGATGCGATCCCGGGGCGCTGAGGCGGTCGGGTCGGTTCAGGCGAATTCAGCAGGCAACACGCCCAGTTCGACGCCCTGCGGCAACCGGGTTACCACTTGGGCACCCTGCACGTCCTTGATGGCATAGCCATAACCCATCAGCCGGAACTTCCATTCCCGCGCGCTGAGCGCCTTGGCGCGTTCGCGGTACAGCAGGTCCAGAACCCCCGCCTCGATCATTGCGCCACCGATATCTGCCTGTGCCATTTCCTGTCCTCCATGGCTTTGTTGCTGATTTCGAAACTGACTGTTGATCGGGGCGGAAATTCATCGCGAATAAGGAAAATTCAGGGCGCAGGCCTTTTGTGGATACGGAAAAGGGGGCGCTGCCCCCGTCACCTGCGGTGACTCCCCCGGAGTATTTCCGGCGAAATGAAGGTGTGGCCATCTCTTTGCTTTGCCGTCGCGCAACCGGGTGCTAGATCGCGGATTGACAGGCACGCGGGAGGGCGACAATGGAACATGGCGATCACGGGACACCTCGGATGGGTGCCTTTCTGCATCTGCGCGGCAACGGGATCGACAAGGGCGATCCGGTGGCGCTGCCGCTGGTGCAAAGCTCGATGTATCACCTGCCGGGCGCGCCCGATGGCAGCAACAGCTATGGCCGGGCAGACAATCCCACCTGGGTGGCGCTTGAACATGCGCTCGAGCATCTTGAGGGGGCGCCCTGCCGGGTGTTTCCCTCGGGCATGGGCGCGATTTCGGCCGCGCTGTTTGCCACGCTCAAGGCCGGACAGCGCCTTTTGATCCCCGCGGATGGCTATTATGTCACCCGGCTGCTGGCCGACCGTTACCTGCGGCCTTTGGGTGTGAGTGTCGAGGAGCGGCCCACCACCGGCTTTGCCGAGGGCGGGTTTAGCGGCATTGACGTGGTGTTTCTGGAGACGCCGTCCAATCCGGGGCTGGACCTGATCGACCTTGCCGCCGTCGCGGGCGCGGTGCGGGCAGCCGGTGGCATCACCATCTGTGACAATACCACGATGACACCGCTGGGACAGCGGCCACTGGATCTGGGCATCGACATCGTGGTCGCCTCGGACACCAAGGCGATGGGCGGCCATTCCGACCTGCTGCTGGGGCATGTGGCCAGCCGCGATGCCGGGCTGGTTCAGGCAGTGGAGGATTGGCGCCGCATCTCGGGCGCGATTCCGGGCCCGCACGAGGCCTGGCTGCTGCATCGCGGGCTGGAGACGCTGGAGGTGAGGTTCGACCGCATGTGCCGAAACGCCGAAGCCCTGGCGCCGCGACTGGCCGAACATCGGGCGGTGAGCGCCCTTCGTTATCCCGGTCTGCAGGGTGATCCGGCGCATAACCTGGCGCGGGCGCAGATGCAGCGGTTCGGCTTCCTGCTCTCGCTGGATCTGGGCAGCGAGGAGAAGGCGGAACGCTTCATCAACGACTGCCCGCTTTTGCGTCCGGCGACCTCGTTTGGCGGCGTGCACAGTTCGGCCGAGCGGCGCGCGCGCTGGGGCGACGCGGTGGCACCGGGATTCGTGCGCCTGTCAGTCGGCTGCGAGCCGGTCGAGGAGCTATGGCAGGCCCTGCGCGATGTGCTCGATACGCTCTGAAATCAGGCTTTCGGCTCCCGCAGGCTCTTGAACACATAGATCGGCAGCAGGATGCCGGCGATGAGCGCACCGAGCCAGACAAGCAGGGTCGCGGCCAGCAGGTTCGAGATCCCGCCCACGATCAGGCCCGAGGTTACCAGTTCGGTGACCAGAAGACCGACGAAGATGACCACCAGCGAGATCCCGCCCTGAAGCGCGGGCAGGTTGCGCGCGCTCAGGCGGCGGATTAGCGGTTCGGCCAGGGCCTGGATCAGACTGAAGACGATGACCACGACAATCAGCGACAGCGGCGCGATGGAGAATCCGTCGAGCAGCAGCGCGGCAAGTAGCAGTCCAATGGCATTGCCGGCCAGAAGCGCGGCGATCGAAAGCAGGCGTCGAGACATGGCGAACCTCTTGAAGCTATTCACCCGAGCCTAGCCTATCACCCGCGTGAAATCACCACGGGAATCAAAGCCCCGTCTCGGCCTCGATCTGCTTTTTCGACTTGCGCGCGCGCTCGGTGGCCGATTTGAGCTGGCCGCAGGCGGCCATGATATCGTCACCGCGCGTCTTGCGGATCGGCGCGGCATAGCCCGCCTGATAGATGATGTTGGCAAATGCCCGAATGCGGTTGTTTGACGACCGCTTGTAGGGTGCGCCGGGCCATTCGTTGAACGGGATCAGGTTGATCTTGGCCGGGATCTTGTGCCGCTTGATATGGTCGAGCAGGCGATAGGCATCCGCGTCGCTGTCATTCACGCCGTCCAGCATCACGTATTCGAACGTGATCCGCTCGGAATTCGAGGCTTTGGGATAGGCGGCCAGCGCAGAGAGCAGTTCCTCGATGTTCCAACGCTTGTTGATCGGCACCAGCACATCGCGGGTCTCGTCGGTGGTGGCATGGAACGAGATCGCCAGCAGACAGCCGATTTCTTCGGCCGTACGCGCGATTTCGGGCACCACGCCGCTGGTCGACAGCGTGATCCGGCGGCGCGACAGCTGGATACCTTCGGGGTCCATCGCAATCTTCATCGCATCGCGCACGTTGTCGAAATTGTAGAGCGGCTCGCCCATGCCCATCAGCACGATGTTGCTGAGCAGGCGGGTTTCGTCCTTTGGAGCGCCCGGCACCGGCCATTCGCCCAGGTCGTCGCGCGCCATCATCACCTGGCCCACGATCTCGGCAGCGGTCAGGTTGCGCACCAGTTTCTGGGTGCCGGTATGGCAGAACGAGCAGGTCAGCGTGCAACCCACCTGCGACGAGATGCAGAGCGTGCCACGATCCTCTTCGGGGATATAGACCACCTCGACCTCATGCCCGCCGGCAATGCGGACCAGGTATTTGCGGGTGCCGTCCTCGGACACCTGCCGGGTCACGACTTCGGGGATCTCGATGGTGAAATGCTCGGCCAGTTGCGCGCGATAGGCCTTGGCGAGGTTGGTCATCGCGTCGAAATCGCGCACGCCCCATTGATAGATCCACTGCCAGATCTGGCCCACCCGCATCTTGGCCTGATTCTCGGGGGTGCCGTGTTCGATCAACACCTCGCGCATCCGGTCACGGGTCAACCCGACCAGGTTGATCCTGCCTTCGGGCAGCTTGCGGGGGATGGTCACGACATCCTGGGTGATCGGTGCTTTGACGGACATGAATGCACTCGGCGGCTGATGGGGTCTGAGGCGATGGATGCGCCTCTATATAGGAAAGCGCGCGAAGATCAAAAGATTTCGCACCCTCTTTGCCGCCGGTCGTTTGGGATGGTGCGGCAGGGGGCGCTGCCCCCATCGCGGCAGAGCCGCTCCCCCCGGAGTATTTTTGGCGAAATGAAGAGTTGAGTTACCGCGCCATCGCCATCAGGTCGCGGGTCCGGGCACGGCCCAGTTCGATATGACAGGAGGTGATCGCGATGCCGGTACCCGATCCGCCGCCAAAGCTGGCACCGACCGCATCGCAATGGGCGTCACGATAGACGGCCCAAGCCGATTGCGCGGCGTCGAGCGCGGGAAGTGCCACCTTGCGCCCTGTGACCTCGTCGAGTTCACCCGCCGAACCGCGGGCAATGTCGAGCGCGACGGCCAGCGCACCCTCGACACGATCTCTCATTTCGGAAACGCAGGCGCCGATCTCGACCTGGCTGCCCGCATCGCTGCATTCGAGCGCAGGATCGGCGGCGGACGCCAGCGGTGTCAGCGCAAGCACAAACGCGAATTGAACCCGTCGCATATCACATCCTCGTACACCAACCGACGGCGGGCCACTTACCCGCCGCAGCGTTTCTCGGCATCTTCGACAGCTGCTGTAAAGCCCAGCAGCGAGAAGGTATCCTTGGTCTGGGTGCCGCGCGCCGAACGGGCAGTCAGCACCGCGTCGGTGCCGCGCTTCAACACCGCCACGATCTTGGCGTCGTCGGCGGCGGTTGCCGGCCAGGCCCATTCGCCCTCGGTGATCAGCTCGAACTCGGTGCCGCCCACGTTGAGATTGACCGTCGAGCCGGGCGCGAAAGGATAACCGCCCGTAAAGGTGACCTGCCCTTTGACCCCGGCCTTGGGCCGGAAGAACACCATCAGCAGGATATCGCTGCGGCGCACCGAAACGACGCTGCCACCGCGGGTGTTCACGGTTTCCTTCGGCGCCGAAACGCTCCAGCATTCGGTCGGGTTGTCCTCGACGAAGACGCTCCAATCGGTCTTGGACGCGACCCGGTTTGTGCTTTCGCTTTGCTGCGCCGATACGCTGGTGGTGGCGGCCGTTGTGGCCAGACACAGGCCCGCAATCGCGCGGACAAGTTTCGATCCCATCTGTTCAGCCCTCCAGCTGACCTCTACCTCAATTCCATCACAGGATGCATTCGCGGAGTTTTGCCGATCCGTCTGGCTTGCGCATCCTGTCGATTGCCGACATAGACACATTAACGCAGATTTCGCCACGGACGAAAGGGCGATTGGCGAGAATTCGCGCAGATTTCTATTGGGGGACAGGATGACGCGACCGGTACCGATGGCCGAACTCTGGCGCGGTGCGCTGCTTGAAAGCGTACATATGGGGCATGCGGTGGTTTGCGACAGCAGCGGCCAGGTGGTGCGCAGCTGGGGCGATCCAGGGCTGGTGATGTATCCGCGCTCGTCCTCGAAGATGATCCAGGCGCTGCCGCTGCTGTCCTCGGGAGCGGCGGCCAAATACGGGCTGGGCACCGAGCAGATGGCGCTGGCCTGCGCCTCGCATAACGGGGCGGCGATCCATACCCATCGGGTGAATGATTGGCTTGGACAGCTGGGGTTGGGCGACGGCGACCTGCGCTGTGGCCCGCAGGATCCCGATGACCGGCCCGAGCATGAGCGGCTGATCCGCGCCTATGAGAGCCCCTGTCAGGTGCATAACAATTGCTCCGGCAAACATGCGGGCTTTCTGACGCTGGGGCGCCATCTGGAGGCCGGACCCGAGTACCACGAGATCGACCACCCGGTGCAGCAGGCCGCCTTGGCCGCTTTTGAAGAGGTCACAGGCGAAGCCAGCCCGGGCTATGGGATCGACGGCTGTTCCGCCCCCAACTTTGCCACCAGCCTGACGGGACTGGCGCGCGCCATGGCTTGGTTCGCCTCGGCCCGCGACCGCTCTGACCGGCAAAGCCAGGCGGCCGCTCAGCTGACCGAAGCCATGATGAAACACCCCGAACTGGTCGCAGGCGAAGGCCGCGCCTGTACCGAGCTGATGCGTGCCATGGGTGGGCGCGTGGCGATCAAGACCGGGGCCGAGGCGGTGTTTGTCGCCATCCTGCCCGAGCAGCGTCTGGGCGTGGCGTTGAAGATCACCGACGGCGCCACAAGGGCCAGCGAATGCGCAATTGCGGCCATACTGGTCGGCCTTGGCGTGCTGGACCCCGCGCACCCGGCCACCCGCAAGCGGCTGGGTGCGCCGATCCTGAACCGGCGCGGCATCGACTGCGGCAGCATCCGCGCAACGGCCGAGCTGCGGTTCTGACGCCGATCACATCTCGATGATCTCGGCCACCTCGACGGTGCCGTTGCCCGACACCACCATCGGGCAACCCCTGGCCATGTCGGTCGCGGCACCGATATCGGCGGCGCGCACCACGGTATAGCCCGAGAGCGGATTGGCGCCACCATTGTCGGCCACGCCTGCGGCGCTGACCGTCTTGGACTGGCCAACCGGGTTGCCCGGGATCACGACCGCATCACCCATGGCGCCGAACCAGGCCTGCCATGCGGCCATGACCTCGGCGCCTTCCTCGGGCGTTTCGGGCGTCTTGCCGCCATGATAGGCAAAGATGAAATCAGGCATGTCGCGTTCCTTTCCTTTGGTTGAAAAACATCAGGATCAGGCGAGTTCCGCCGCAAGCTTGCGCAACGACGAAGTCCAGCCCGCCTCGTGACGCAGGCTCATGTCGTCATCGCCCAGTTCGCGGTGGTCCAGGATCAATCGCGCACCCTTGGCGCAGGGTTCGACGATAAACATCACATGGCTTTCCGTCCCGCGCCGGTCGTCATCGTCATGCCAGCCCCAGGTGAAGCCCACGGATTGCGGCGGTTTCACATGGGTAACATGGCCCGAAACCTTGTAGCGGTCGCCCGCGCCATTCACCATGACCGAGAACCACGGCCCCAGCCGGGTGAAATCGAGGTCATGCTGATCGGCGGGCACATGCAGGCCCTCGGGCCCCCACCATTGCAGCAGTTTCGCGCCATCACTGACCCAGGCGAACAGGGCCTCGGGCGTGACGGCGAATTCGCGTTCCAGTCTCAGGTCGGCCATGTCTTGTCGCTTTCAATTGCGGCGGCCAGCCTGTCCAGGCTGCCCTCCCAGAAGGTGCGTTTCGAGATCGTCCAGTCGGCAATCGCGCGCAGCCCCTCGGGCGCCACCGAGTATAGCCGCTGGGTGCCATTGATACGCTGGCGAACCAGCCCGGCCTCGCGCAGCAACTTCAGATGGCGCGAGATGGCAGCGCCCGACATGCCCTTACCCTCGACCAGATCACCGGCGGGCAATTCGCCCTCGGCCATCAGCTGTTCGACGATGGCGAAACGGGTCGGGTCGGACAAAGCCGAGAAGGCGGCCAGAAGCTGGGTCATGGTCGCATTATTTAACTATTAGGTTAATAATGCAAGCGGAAGATCAGCCCGTCACGAAATCCGCCCGCGCATAGCCCTGAACAAAAAGCAGCGCGGTCAGGTCGCCGTGGTTGATGCGTACCTCGCATTGAGCCGCGACCGAAGGTTTGGCGTGCAGGGCAACGCCGGTGCCAGCACGGCCCAGCATGCCCAGATCATTGGCGCCGTCGCCCACCGCGATCACATCCTGTTCGGACAGGCCCAAACGTGCCGTGATCTGCTCCAGCGCGTCGACCTTGGCCTGACGGCCCAGGATCGGGCGCCCCACATCGCCGGTCAGCTTGCCATCAGCAGCCAACAGCGTATTGGCGCGATTCTCGTCAAAGCCCAGTTGCGCCGCCACCTGCGCGGTAAAGGCGGTGAACCCGCCCGAGACCAGCGCCGCATAACCACCATTGGCACGCATCGTCGCCACCAGTGCCCGCCCGCCCGGCATCAGGGTGATACGGGTGTCGAGCACATGGCCGATCACCGCCTCGTCCAGCCCGCGCAACAGGCCCACACGCTCGAGCAGCGCGCCCTCGAAATCCAGTTCGCCGTTCATCGCGCGGGCGGTGATCTCCTTGACCCGCTCGCCAACACCGGCCTCGTCGGCCAGTTCGTCGATGCATTCCTGCTGGATCATGGTGCTGTCCATATCCGCCAGCAGCATCCGCTTTCTGCGACCCTCGGCAGGCTGCACCACCAGATCTACGCCCAACGCCTGCAGATCGTCCCAGACCTGCCAGCGATTGTCGGGAAGGGCTGAAAGCGTGAATTCGGCTGCTTCATCGGGGCTCAGCCAGACCACATCGCCACCGCCCCAGGCGTTGCGCAGCGCATCGACCAGCGCCGGGTCGAGACGGGCAATGGAGGGGTTGGTCAACAGCGTGGCGACATACATGGGGCATCTCCTTTGGGTCGGAACCGCCATAGCGCAGGTGCGAAATCTCTGCCAGCCCCACCCAAGCTAACGCCCCGCGCCACAGCCCGTCCCTTACCCGACGCGCTCGCACCCATTAACCCTCTGTAAAGAATTGAATATCTCACCCCGCCCTGAATGTCACATCCAGGCGCCGTACCCTAGCCCGCGATTTCCTCAAGACGAAACGCAAGTTTCCGATCGTAGTCGAAAGGGTCGCAATCAAATGCCAAAGCGGCGATTTTCGACATCTATTTCGCTTGCGTGCCGCAGTGCGGCGGACTAGCTGTTGGGGTGGGACACCCCTCCCCAACGAGGGGCGTATATCTGTAAGGGTAACACCAATGACTATCGACCAACCGGCAACGCGGCCGGCCAATCCGCGGTTCTCTTCTGGCCCCTGTGCCAAACCCCCCGTTTTTGATGTTTCCAAACTCGCCGGTGCCGCGCTGGGTCGCTCGCATCGTGCCGCCATCGGCAAGGACAAGCTGAAGGCTGCCATCGAAGGCACCCGCGAGATTCTGGGCATCCCCGCCGACTATCGCATCGGCATCGTTCCCGCCTCGGACACGGGCGCCGTCGAGATGGCACTCTGGTCGCTCTTGGGCGCCCGCAAGGTCGAGATGCTGGCCTGGGAAAGCTTTGGCGCCGGCTGGGTCACCGATGTGGTGAAGCAGCTGAAACTGGATGCCGAGGTCAAAACCGCCGACTATGGCCAGATCGTCGATCTCGCCTCGGTGGATTTCGACAACGACGTCGTGTTCACCTGGAACGGCACCACCTCGGGCGTGCGTGTCCCGAATGGCGATTGGATCGCTGCCGACCGTCAGGGCCTGACCATCTGCGACGCCACCAGCGCCGCCTTTGCCATGGACCTGCCCTGGGACAAGCTGGATGTGACCACGTTCAGCTGGCAAAAGGTTCTGGGTGGCGAGGCCGCGCATGGCATGATCGTGCTGAGCCAGCGTGCGGTGGAACGGCTGGAAAGCTACACTCCCGCATGGCCGCTGCCCAAGATTTTCCGCATGACCAAGGGCGGCAAGCTGATCGAAGGCATCTTCAAGGGCGAAACGATCAACACGCCCTCGATGCTGGCGGTCGAGGATTATCTGCTGGCGCTCGACTGGGCGCGGTCGGTGGGTGGCCTGAAAGGTCTGATCGCGCGGGCCGATGCCAATGCGCAGGCAATCTTCGATTTCTGCGAGGCACATGACTGGATCGCCAACCTGGCCGAGGATGCAGCCACGCGATCCAATACCAGCGTCTGCCTGAAATTCACAGATGCCCGCATTCAGGATGGCGCAGCGTTTGCCAAGGCGGTTGCCAAACGGCTGGAGGCCGAAGGTGTGGCGCTGGATATCGGCGCCTATCGCGACGCGCCCGCAGGCTTGCGCATCTGGTGCGGTGGCACGGTCGAAACCTCGGATGTGGCGGCGGTGTTGCCCTGGCTCGCCTGGGCCTTCGAGGTCGAAATCGTCGCGCAAGCGCAAGCCGCATAATCGCCCCCACCCTTGCAGGTGTCCTCGTCAAGAGGGTCCCCAAGGGTGGGCAGAGCATTGTATTCCCCTGCAAAGGACCAGCAGACATGGCCCCCAAAGTACTCATTTCCGACAAGCTCTCCGACGCCGCCGTCCAGATCTTCAAGGATCGCGGCATTGACGTCGATTTCCAACCCGACCTGGGCAAGGACAAGGACAAGCTGGCCGAGGTCATCGGCCAGTATGACGGCCTTGCCATCCGCTCGGCCACCAAGGTGACCGAGAAGATCCTGGAAAACGCCACCAACCTCAAGGTGATCGGCCGCGCCGGCATCGGCACCGACAACGTGGACAAGGACGCCGCCTCGAAAAAGGGCGTGATCGTCATGAACACGCCCTTTGGCAACATGATCACCACCGCTGAACACGCCATTGCCATGATGTTCGCCGTGGCCCGCCAGATCCCCGAGGCCAGCGCCTCGACCCATGCGGGCAAGTGGGAAAAGTCCAAGTTCATGGGCGTCGAACTGACGAACAAGACCCTGGGCGTGATCGGTGCCGGCAATATCGGCGGCATCGTCTGTGACCGCGCGCGCGGCCTCAAGATGAAGGTCATCGCCTATGACCCCTTCCTGGGCGAGGAGAAGGCCAACAAGATGGGCGTTGAAAAGGTCGAACTGGACGAGCTGCTGAAACGCGCCGATTTCATCACCCTGCATGTGCCGCTGACCGATCAGACCCGCAACATTCTGGGCCGCGAAAACCTGGCCAAGACCAAGAAGGGTGTCCGTATCATCAACTGCGCCCGTGGCAGCCTGGTGGACGAGGAAGCGCTGGCCGAGATGCTGCAATCGGGCCATGTGGCAGGCGCCGCCTTTGACGTGTTCAGCGTCGAACCGGCCAAGGAAAACCCGCTGTTCGGCCTGCCCAACGTGGTCTGCACCCCGCATCTGGGCGCCGCCACCACCGAGGCACAGGAAAACGTCGCCCTGCAAGTGGCCGAGCAGATGTCGAACTATCTGCTGACCGGCGCGGTGGAAAATGCGCTCAACATGCCGTCGGTCACCGCCGAAGAGGCCAAGGTGATGGGCCCCTGGATCAAGCTGGCCGGCCATCTGGGCAGCTTCGTCGGCCAGATGACCGACGAGCCGATCAAGGCCATCAACATCCTCTATGACGGGACCGCCTCGACCATGAACCTGGCGGCGCTGAATTGCGCCACCGTGGCCGGCATCATGAAGAAGTCGAACCCCGAGGTGAACATGGTCTCGGCCCCTGTTGTCGCCAAAGAGCGCGGCATCCAGATCTCGACCACCAATCAGGACAAGTCGGGCGCTTTTGACGGGTATATCAAGGTGACCGTGGTGACGGCCAAGCGTGAACGCTCGGTCGCGGGTACCGTGTTCAGCGATGGCAAGCCGCGTTTCATCCAGATCAAGGGCATCAATGTCGATGCCGAAATCGGCGCGCATATGCTCTATACCACAAATGACGACGTGCCGGGCATCATCGGTACGCTGGGCCAGACCATGGGCGAGAATGGCGTCAACATCGCGAACTTCACGCTTGGCCGCGCCGCAGCCGGGGGTGAGGCAATCGCGCTGCTCTATGTGGATGAGCCGGTCCCGGCCGAGGCGCGAGCGAAGCTTGCCGAAACGGGCCTCTTCAACCAGATCAAACCGCTTGAATTCGACGTCGCCTGACCAGCGCCCCATTCAATGGAAAACGCCGCCTCGCAAGGCGGCGTTTTCGCGTTCAGGCCCTTGCAGCCACGCGCCTTGGCGCTTTCAACACGATCCATCCGAACAGCAGCATGGAAACCAGCATGATAACCGAGCCGAGCTTGGCCAGAAGCTCGGTCTTGCCCTGAATGGCCAGTGCCACGCCGGGCGCCAACAGGATCACCGCCGCAACCACAAGGCCGAAATGCACCCGCGCCAGCGGGTTCTCGGCGGCGTCCGGCACAAGATGATAGTAGAATGCAAAGATCGAGCAGCTGACCCAGCCCAGCAGGTTCAAATGCCCATGCGCCGGCGACAGTGTGTGATCGTGGCTGGCCGACATCTGGATACCCCAGACCATGCCGCACAAGCCCGCCAGAATCGCCACCAGTAAAAACGCTCTCGCCACACCGTTCATGTTTCTTTCCTCTCCCTGTTCGTGGCCGTATCGCCACCTGTGTCAAGTGTGAGGACATCATAAAAATATGTGAAATCAATAGATATTATGATATCTATCAGTTTGATGAATTTCAAAACCTTCGATCTGAACCTTTTGCGTGTTCTCGATGCGCTGCTTGCCACCCGATCCACCACGCTGGCAGGTCAGAGGCTCGCCCTGTCACAGCCGGCGGTCTCGGCCGCGCTTGCGCGGTTACGGCATGCACTGGGTGATCCGCTCTTCATCCGTCAG
This sequence comes from Ruegeria sp. BHSC223, assembly GCF_059613025.1. Classification (NCBI taxonomy): domain Bacteria; kingdom Pseudomonadati; phylum Pseudomonadota; class Alphaproteobacteria; order Rhodobacterales; family Roseobacteraceae; genus Ruegeria; species Ruegeria sp. BHSC223. Next base: position 139,196 of record NZ_JBXWRR010000006.1, on the reverse strand, counting down.
GGACGGCAGTTGGTTCCCAGCGATTACGCCACCAGCCTGCAAGCGCAGCTGCGATCGCTTCTGGAACAGACCGAATCCATGCTGGCGGGGCAGCCCGATTTCGACCCCGGAGCCTCGACCGACTGCCTGACCCTGTCGGGCAGCGATTTCTATGCCGAGCTGCTGATGCCCCGGCTGGCCCGCCACCTGTCCCGCCTGGCGCCGGGCATGCGCGTGCAGCTCGTCGATCTGGTGCCGGACAATTATGTCCAGTCGGTTGGCGAGTCCGGGGTCGACATGGCGATCCTGCCCGCGACTGAAACGCCCGACTGGGTCGAACAGCAGCGCTTGCACGGCTCGCATTTCCTTACCGTCGCACGCGCCGACCATCCGGAGATCGCCAAGGCGGGGCACGCCCCGGGCGAGGTCCTGCCGCTCGATCTCTTCTGCGGTCTCCAGCACGCGCTGTTCTCACCCGAGGGCAAATTGCGCGGGCTCGGCGACGCCGCCCTCGCCCGGATTGGCCGCGCGCGGCAGGTCAGCATGACGTTGCCAGTGTTTTCCGGTGTGCTGAACGCCGTGTCGCAAAGCGACCTGATCGCCCTCATCCCGCATCAACTGGCCGAAAGCGTCGCGCCACGCCTTGGCCTGTCGCTCTATCATCCGCCCATCCCGGTTGGCCCGGTCGAAATCATTCTCGTCTGGCACAAACGCGCCAGCAGCGCGCCGGCCCATCGCTGGCTGCGTGACCAGATTGCCATGCTGATGGCCGAGCTCGACACGATCCCTTCCATCGGATGTGGGGCTGCGGCAGAACCGGGCCAGCATACAGCGGAGCAGGCGACATGAGCACCCCCATATACGCGGTCGGCGACATACACGGTCAGGCAGAGCAACTGGAAACCGCTCTGGCCCGGATCGAGGCCGATGGCGGCCCTGATGCCCGCATTGTCTTTCTGGGCGATTATGCCGACCGGGGGCCGGACAGTCGCGCGGTGCTGGACCGGTTGATCGCGGGACAGGCGCAGGGGCGCGACTGGATCACGCTCAAGGGCAATCACGACCGCATGTTCGAAATGTTCCTGCGCGACCATCCCGCCCAGGATGACCGGCTGCTGATCGGGTATCACTGGCTGCACGATCGCATCGGCGGCGTCGAAACCCTCGCTTCGTACGGCGTCCCGGTGCCCGAAGGCGTTCGCACCTATCAGGTTCATGCCCAGGCGCGCGCGGCAGTGCCCGCCGAACACCGGAACTTTCTTGCCGGGTTACCCAACTACCATCAGGAGGGTGCGCTGCTCTTCGTGCACGCCGGTATCCGTCCCGGCCTGCCGCTTGAACGTCAGGTGGAAAATGATCTGATCTGGATTCGCCAAGTATTCCTGGATGATCCGCGCCCGCATCCCTGGCTGGTGGTACATGGCCACACGCCCGGCAAACGGGCCGAGCATCACGGCAATCGCGTCAATCTGGATGCAGGCGCCGGTTATGGCCGTCCGCTCGCCGCCGCGGTGTTCGAAAACAACCAATGCTGGCTGCTGACCGAAACCGGCCGCCAGCTGCTCGCCCCTCGGGCCTGAGCCCCCACCATCTTCTGTTCCGAAATACCTCGGGGGAGTCGCCCGCAGGGCGGCGGGGGCAGCGCCCCCATCCCTCAGGTCCAGTCCAGCACCACCTTGCCGCTGAGGCCCGATTTCATGGCCGCAAAGCCCTCGCGGAATTCATCGACGCCAAAGCGGTGGGTGATCACCCGGCTGACGTCCAGACCGTTCTGCAACATCGCGATCATCTTGTACCAGGTCTCGAACATCTCGCGCCCATAGACGCCCTTGATGGTGATCGCCTTGAACACGATGCGCGACCAGTCCACCGGCGACTTGCCCGGCGGAATGCCAAGCAAGGCAATCTTGCCGCCCATCACCAATGCCTCGACCATCTGGTCAAGCGCCGCTTGCGATCCCGACATTTCCAGCCCGACATCGAACCCCTGTTTCAGGCCCAGTTCGTGCTTCACATCAGCCAGCTCTTCGCGTGTCACGTCCACCGTGCGCGCCTTGGGCACCACATGCTGCGCCAGTTTCAGCCGATCCGCATTGATATCGGTGATCACCACATGGCGAGCGCCCGCATGCTTGGCCACCGCCGCCGCCATGATACCGATGGGGCCCGCGCCGGTGATCAGCACATCCTCGCCCAACAGGTCGAAGCTCAGCGCCGTGTGCACCGCGTTGCCCAGCGGGTCGAGGATGGCGCCGATCTCGTCGGGGATATCGTCGGGCAGCGGTACCACGTTAAAGGCTGGCAGACGCAGATATTGCGCAAAAGCCCCCTGCACGTTGACGCCGATCCCGCGCGTGCCCGGGTCCAGGTGGAACTTGCCCGCCCGGCTCTGACGGCTATCGGTGCCGATCAGGTGCCCCTCGCCCGAGACCCGCTGACCGATACTGAGGCCGGTCACATCGCGGCCCAGTTCGACGATCTCGCCGGCGAATTCATGACCGGTGATCATTGGCACCGGCACCGTGTGCGCGGCCCATTCGTCCCAGTTCCAGATATGGATATCGGTGCCGCAGATACCGGTCTTGTTGATCCTGATCAGCACATCATCGGGGCCGATCTCGGGAACCGGCGCCTGAACCATCCACAGCCCCTCTTCAGGTTTGGATTTCTCCAGTGCTTTCATTGTATTGGGTCGCATCAGATCACTCCCAGTGCCTTGCCTGCGGTGGCAAATGCGGCCAGCGCGCGGTCCAGTTCCTCTCGTGTCAGGGCGGCATTCATCTGGGTGCGGATACGCGCCTGCCCGCGCGGCACCACCGGAAAGAAGAAGCCCGAGACATAGACGCCCTCGTCAAAGAGCCGCGCCGCCATGTCCTGCGCCAGCTTGGCCTCGCCCAGCATCACCGGGATGATCGGATGCTCGCCGGGCAAAAGGTCAAAGCCGAGGTCGGTCAACCCGGCCCGCCAATAACGGGCGTTGTCGAACAGCCGCGCGCGCAGATCAGCGCCCTCCTCGACCAGCCGGATCGCCTCAATCCCGGCCATCACGATGGCGGGCGGCAGCGAGTTCGAGAACAGATAGGGCCGCGCCCGCTGACGCAGCAGGTCGATGACCGGCTGCGGCCCGGCGATATAACCGCCGATGGCCCCGCCCAGCGCCTTGCCCAATGTGCCGGTCAGGATATCCACGTCCAGCCCAAAATGGTCGGGCGTACCCGCGCCATGCGGCCCCATGAACCCGGTGGCGTGACAATCATCGACCATCACCACCGCATCATATTGCTGCGCCAACCGGGTGATCTCGGGCAGGTTGGCCAGATAGCCATCCATCGAGAAAACGCCATCGGTGGCAATCATCACATGCCGCGCCCCATCGGCCCGGGCCTGTTTCAGCTGCGCCTCCAGATCACCCATGTCGCTGTTGGCATAGCGATAGCGTTTCGCCTTGCAAAGCCGGATCCCGTCGATGATCGAGGCATGGTTGAGCGCGTCCGAAACAATCGCGTCCTCAGACCCCAGAAGCGGTTCGAACAGCCCGCCATTGGCGTCGAAACAGGCAGCGAACAGGATCGCGTCATCCTTGTTCAGGAACCGCGCCAGCCGCTGCTCCAGTTCGCGGTGAATATCCTGCGTGCCACAGATAAAGCGGACCGAGGCCATGCCGAACCCTTTGGGCTCCAGCGCGTCACGCGCGGCGGCGATCAGCGCCGGATGATCGGCCAGACCCAGATAGTTGTTGGCACACAGGTTGATCACCTGCCGGTCACCAACGGTGATTTCGCCCCCTTGGGGCGAGGTAATCAGCCGCTCGCGCTTGTAAAGCCCCTCGGCCTCGATCTGGGCAAGCGTGTCGGTGAGATGGGACAGAAAGGATTGGGACATTGCGACCTCCGATTTGGCGCAATGTCTATCATAACGGATACGATTCCGAAATAGGGGAATTCGTTATGTTGGACAAAAATCCGTGAAACTGGACATTAGCGCTCCTGCTTGCCCAAGGGTACCACATTGGGCACCGGATCGGGGGCCAGTTCTTCGAAATCGAAATTGTCCAGCCGTTGCGCCCGCCGCCCGGCCTTGTCGGCGCTGATCTTGATCTCCGAGATATCCTTGGCCGCTTGTCCGAAATGGCGGTCCAGGTTCTCGACCCGGTCGCCCAGCCGTTCCACATCCTTGTGCAGCAGGCTCAACTCCTTGCGGATGGCGCCGGCCTGTTCGCGCATCCGCGCGTCCTTGAGGATGGCGCGCATGGTGTTGAGCGTGGCCATGCAGGTGGTGGGCGACACGATCCAGACCCGCGCGGCGAAGCCTTCGCGCACAATATCGGGAAAATTGGCGTGCAACTCGGCATAGACCGCCTCGGACGGCAGGAACAGCAGGGCGCCATCGGCGGTTTCGCCCTCGATGATGTATCGCTCCGAGATCGCCTTGATATGCGCCCGCACGGCGGTTTTCATCTGGCGCGCGGCCTCGGCCAGTTGCGGAGGCGTCTCGGCCCGGCGCAGTGCCTCATAGGCCTCCAGCGGAAACTTGCTGTCAATCACGATCGGGCCGGGCGGATTGGGCAGATGGATCAGGCAATCGGCCCGCCGCCCGTTCGACAGGGTATGTTGCAAGGAGTAGCTGTCACTGGGCAGCGCCTTGGACACGATATCGTTGAGCTGGATTTCGCCAAACGCGCCGCGCGTCTGCTTGTTGGACAGGATGTCCTGAAGCGACAGAACATCGCCCGACAGCTTGGTGATATTGTCCTGTGCCTTGTCGATGGCGGCCAGCCGTTCCTGCAATTGCGTCAGCGAGGTCGCGGTCTGTTTCGAACTGCCATGCAGGGTGGTGCTCATCTTTTCCTGCATCTCGGCCAAGGCCCGCTGCGCGCGCATGGCGTTGTCGGCCAGCCGGTCGTTCATATGCTGCTGCACAGCGGACAACCGCGCCTCGACCGTCTGGATCATCTGTACCTGCGCGTTGGCCTGCGCGTCCGAGACATGCGCCAGCCCGCCCCGCAACTGTTCCTGCCCCATGCTCAGCTGCTGCACGTTCTGGCCCAGAAAGGCGAGTTGCTGCGCCATCGGCTCTGTCGTCCGGGCCGAGCGGTTGGCGGCACGCAGGGACAGAAACAGCATCAGCAGGATCAGCAGCAATACAGCGCCGCCGCCCAGTACCGCCATCATGATGGGGTCCTGCATGGAATAGCTCTGATCGCCGATCTGAATCATGGTTCGCCTGCCTGTTCTTGTTTTGTTTTCAACTCCTATCCGGGATCGCCACCCGGATCAACTGCGTCCGAACAACCGCTCGATATCGCTGAGTTTCAGTTCCACATAGGTGGGGCGCCCGTGGTTGCATTGGCCGGAATGGGGCGTCGCCTCCATTTCGCGCAAGAGCGCATTCATCTCTTCGCCCCGCATCCGGCGGCCCGAGCGGATCGAACCGTGACAGGCGACCCGGCTCAGGATCGCCTCGATCCGGGCCTGCAGCGTGGCGCTTTCGCCCTGATCGGCCAGTTCGTCGAGGATATCGCGGAGCATCGCGCCCGCATCCACCGGCCCCAGGATCGCCGGAGTCTCGCGCACCGCGACGGCACTGCCGCCAAAGGGCTCGATCGTCAGGCCAAGACGCGCCAGATCGTCGGAGAGATCAAGCAGACGCGCGCAATCTGCGTTGGAGAGTTCCACGATCTCGGGGATCAGCAGCGCCTGCGCCGCAACGCCGTTCTCGGCCATCTGACGCTTGAGCTTTTCATAAACCAGCCGTTCATGGGCGGCGTGCTGGTCGACGATGACCATGCCATCGGCGGTCTGGGCGATGATGTAGTTTTCGTGCACCTGCCCGCGCGCCGCGCCCAGCGGCAGGGCTTCGGGCGGGGTTTCGGCGGCTGGCTCCTCCGCCCTGCGGGCGTCCTCGCCCGGTTCCGGCTCGACCATGCGGCCGCTATAGCTGGTGGAGAGTTCGGCAAATCCGGGCGCCTGCGCCTGATAGGAGGCCATGCGTGCGGCGGGTGAGGGCCGGTCCATCTGATAGATGCGCGCGCCACTTTGCTCGGGCCGCATCGCCCCCAGCGTCGCCCCGGCCACGGTGGTCGAGGCGCGGTGACCCGCCTCAGCCAGTGCGTGCCGCAGGGCCGAAACGATCAGCCCGCGCGCCACACCGGGATCGCGAAACCGCACCTCGGATTTCGCCGGGTGCACGTTCACGTCGACCAGCGTCGGATCGCAGTCGATGAACAGGGCAGCCGCCGGGTGCCGATCGCGACTGAGAAAGTCGAAATAGGCCGCCCGCAGCGCCCCGGTCAGCATCTTGTCCCGCACCGGGCGCCCGTTGACGAAAAGATACTGCGCCACCGCCGCACCGCGCGAATAGGTGGGCAGCGCCGCATAGCCATAGAGCCGCAGCCCCTCGCGCATCGTGTCGATCCGCAAGGCGTTGTCGGTGAACTCACGCCCCATGACGCGGCCCAGCCGGTCGCGCAGCGCGTCGAACAGGTCGCCGGTTTCCGCATCCGCGCGGAACACCAACCGCCCCTCGCCGCCCTCGGAGACATCGCGCAGGGTGAAGGAGACCGAGGGTTCGGCCATGGCCAACCGCTTGACCGTATCGGTGACCGCCTGCGCCTCGGCCCGGTCGGTGCGCATGAATTTGAGCCGCGCAGGCGTGGCGAAGAAGAGATCGCGCAGTTCCACCACCGTGCCCGCGCGCAGGGCGGCGGGTTTCACCGGATCGACCCGGCCACCTGAGACCCGGATACTGGCCGCCTCGGCGCCCAGGGCGCGGCTGGTGATGGTCAGCCGCCCGACCGAGCCCAGCGAGGGCAGCGCCTCACCCCGGAACCCGAAAGTGTGGATGTTGAGCAGGTCCGACCCGTCGATCTTGGACGTCGCATGACGCGCCAATGCCAATGGCAACTGATCGGGTGTCATCCCGCAACCGTCATCGGTGACCCGGATCAGCGTTTTGCCGCCATCCGCCAGGTCGATGGAAACTCGCGTCGCCCCGGCATCAATCGCGTTCTCGACCAGTTCCTTGACCGCCGAGGCCGGACGCTCCACCACTTCGCCCGCCGCGATCCGGTTGATCGCGGTTTCGTCCAGCTGGCGGATTTCCGGCTGAGTGGGGATGATATTGGGGTCTGTCGATGCCATACCCCTAGACCTAGCATGAGGCCCGGCGATTCTGCCACCGGTTTGATCGCATTCACCGCCCGGTCTCCCTCCCCTCGACACATGTGCGGCGCGGGTTGGTCTGCCGCGAAAACCGGGCGGCGGGTGAGTGGTGGTCGGCACCGGATTCTATCCGGCCCTTTCACCTCAGCACTATCAGACCGCACTGCCAAGACGGAGGTTCGCAGAGCCGCAAGTTGGGCGCCGATAAGCCAGCACCAGCACCAGACCCCGGCGAATTCCCGCCCAGTCAAGACTGAACGGGCGCTCCGGTCCGACTGCGGCAGGGACCAAACCGGGCGGCGAGTGCCAGGATGAGGCCCGACATCGTGGCGATCATCCCCGCAGCGCTGACCGCGTCTTGCGCGCCCAGCCACAGCGGGCCATAGCCCGCCAACACATAACCCAGCACCGCCGAGAGGATGGCGAAGACGACGCTCCAGCCAACCTGCCCTTCAAGCGTGTTGGTCATCATCCGTGCGGCGGCGGGTGGACAGATGAACATCGCGATGACGATGATCGAGCCGACCGCGTCAAAGGCCGCAACCGCGGCCACCGCAGCGACGATGACCAGTGCAAGGCCCAAATGGCCGGTGCGAATACCAAGAGTGCGGGCAAACCCCTCGTCGAAGGTCGACAGCTTCAGGGGCCGCCAGAACAGCCAGATGAACCCGGACACCCCTGCCAGCGTGACCAGGATACGCGGCAGTTCCACCGGCAACCCGGCCAAAGCCACCGGATCAACCAGCGAGGCCCAGCCGGTGGCATCAAGCCAGATCAGGCTTTCCAGATTGCCATAAAGCGCGTGTTCCACATCCAGATGCACGGTCGAGGTGTCGGTCTGCTCCAAGAGCAGCACGCCGGCAGCAAACATGGTGGTAAAGACGACACCCATCGCCGCGCCCGGCTCGATCCGGCCCAGACGACGGATCGCCTCAATCAGAACCACCGCGACAACGGCAGCCCCGGCGGCGCCCAGCATCATCGGCCATGCGGCGATGACGCCGGTCAGGAGGAACGCAACCACGATCCCCGGCAACACCACATGGCTGATGGCATCGCCGATCAGCGCCTGCCGGCGCAGCACCAGGAAGTTGCCGGGCAGCGCACAGGCCACGGCTGCCAGAACGCCGATCAACAGCGGTGTCAGTGACAGCGGGACAAATTCGGAACCGTTCATGCCGGGACCTCCTGGGGGCTGCCGATGCGGCGGTCAATCTCGGCAATCTGGTCGTGGGTGAGCACGGTTTCGATATCGCGCAACCCGTCATAGAGGGCGGCGGCGGCTTCTTGCGTCTGATCGGCGCGCACGATTTCCCATCGCTTCTCGTCCCGTAGCGCTTTGGCGGCGCGTGCCCGGCCAATATCGGTTGCGACCCCGTCCGCGCGCACCAGTTCTGCCTGACGCAAAAGTCGCAATGTCAGTGGCTCGTAAATCCGTTGCCCTTGTGCCAGCGCCAGCAGCCCTTGCCTCAGATGCACCCGGCGCTGGAATTGCGTATGGCGCAGGAACGCCGCCAGCACGCCGCGCCCCGGCGCCACCAGCAGCGACAAGGCGAAAAAGGCAAAGGACACCAGCACGATGATCGGCCCGGTGGGCAGGTTGGGGGCCGAGGCCGAGATCGCGGCGCCAAGATACCCGGCGAGCCCCCCGGTCAAGCCACTCAGCAGCACCACGCGATCCGACCGCTCGGTCCAGAACCGTGCGGTAACCGGCGGGATGATCAAGAGCGCCACGATCAGGATGAGGCCAACGATCTTCAGCCCGACCACGGTAACCGCCATCACCAGCCCCATCATCGCCAGATCGATCCGATGCACGGGCACCCCGCGCGCGGCGGCATATTCGGGATCGAAGGCGACCAGTGTCATCGGACGGCGGATCAGCAGGATCAGCGCCAGCGCCCCCGCCCCGCCGAGCGCGATCACAAGCGCATCGTTCCACAGCATTCCTGCGGTCGATCCCAGCAGGAACCCCTCCAGCCCGGCCTGACGCCCGGCCCCCAACGTCTGGATCACGGTCAGCAGGACAATGCCGAAGCCGAAGAACACCGACAGCACCGCACCGATCGCCGCGTCCTCGGCCAGCCTTGTGCTGCGGGTCAGCCAGTTGAGGCACAAAAGCCCCACCCAGGCCGACAGTGCGGAACCGGCCAAGAGGCCGGGCAGGTTGCGCCCATCGCCACCCAGTGCCACCATCAACAGAAAGGCCAGACAGATGCCCGGCAGGGTCGCATGGCTGATCGCGTCGCTGACCAGCGCCCGCTTGCGCAGGAAAAGGAACGTGCCGGTCGCTCCGGCGGATATACCCAACAGCGTCGCGCCAACCGCGACAAGCGTGGCGTTATAGCCCAATTGCAGCAAAAGCGCGTCGCGCAGCATCGGATCAGCCCAGCACGCGCGCCAACTGGTCGACCTGCGCCGTTGCCAGTCGCCCGCCATAGGCCGCCTGCAGATTATCGGCGGTAAAGGTCTCGATCACCGGCCCTTCGGCCACGCGGCGGGTGTTGATCAGGAACACGTTGTCGAAATAGTCGGTCACCGTGGCCAGATCGTGATGCACCACGACCACGGTGCGGCCGACCTGTTTCAACGCCTTGAGAACCGCGATAATCGCCTTTTCCGTCGCTGCATCGACCCCGGCAAAGGGTTCGTCCAGCAGATAGAGATCGGCCTCTTGCGCCAGGGCGCGGGCCAGGAACACCCGCTGTTGCTGGCCTCCCGACAATTGGCCGATCTGCCGGTCGGCGAAATCGCGCATGCCGACACGGGCGAGGCAATCGAGCGCCCGCGCCTTGTGCCGGGCGCGCAGGCGGCCCAGCAGGCCAAGCTCGCGATAAAGCCCCATCAGAACAACATCAATCACCCGGGTCGGGAAATCCCAGTCGACACTGGCGCGCTGCGGCACATAGGCGATGCGGGCGCGCTGTTCCTCGAGCGGGCGGCCAAACACGGTGACCTGCCCCGACAGCGGCTTGACGATGCCCAGCGCCGCCTTGAGCAGGGTGGATTTACCCGCCCCGTTCGGCCCGATTATCGCCGTCATCGCGCCCGGCTGCACCGTCATATCCACCGAGAACACCGCCGGTTTCTGCCCATAAGACACGGTCAGCCCACGCACCCCCAGCGGGCTGTCGCCGATGGCGTCATTCTCGAGTCGCCTGCCTTCACGCGCCGCCAGTTCGATCATCGCTCAGAGCCCTGCCGACAATTTGCCATCCATGCCACGGGGCGGCACCTGTCCGCCCAGCGCGGCGGCGATCGTGGTGATGTTGTGATCAAGCATGCCCAGATAGGTCCCCTCGTAAGAGCCGTCAGGCCCCATCGCATCAGAGAAAAGCTCGCCCCCCACCTTTACCTGATGCCCCTGCGCCGCGGCGCCTTCGATCAGGGCCCGGACCGATCGGTCCGAGACCGAGCTTTCGACAAAGACCGCCGTGATCTTGCGCGACACCAGCGTATCGACCAGTTCCGCGATCCGGTTCAGCCCCGCCTCGGACTGGGTCGAGATGCCCTGAACGCCCAGAACCTCGAAACCATAGGCCTGCCCGAAATAGCCGAATGCGTCATGCGCGGTGACCAGCACCCGGTTACCCTCGGGCACCGTGGCCAGAACCGTTTCGGCATAACCCGACAACCGGTCCAGATCGGTGATATGGCGGGCGGCATTGGCGGCAAATGTCTCGGCGGCCTCGGGGCGGGTCTCGGTCAGGGCACGCGCGACCTCGGCGACCACCTCGCGCCACAGTTCCGGAGTCATCCAGACATGCGGGTCGAATTTGTCGGCATAGTCGTCATGGGCGCGCAGGCGCGACGGCTCGATCCCCTCGGCCACCGCAACCACCTGACGCTTACGGCCCAGATCGTGAAAGAAGCTTTCCATCTGCGCTTCGAGGTAGAGCCCATGCCTCAACACCAGATCAGCCCGGGTCATGGCCACGATATCGCTGCGGGTCTGGCGATAGGCATGCGGGTCGATGCCCGGCCCCATCAAGCCGGTGACCTCGACCAGATCGCCGCCGACCTGGCGGGCGGCATCGGCGATCATGCCAGTGGTTGCCACCACACGCAGCGGCGCCTCGGCCCAGGCCGCGAGCGGCAGGCTGCATGTCAGGGCAAGTGCGGCAAGGAACCCACGGCGAATCATCGCGTACCTCGAAATCCAACTCTCTTACTGATGAATATGAGAACCATTCGCAACTAAGTCAACGCAATTGAGAATTATTCGCAAGAAAGGAAGATTTTGTCCGAAAGGTAAAATTTTGACGCCGCGACCCACCTGCCTCCGCTTGCCATTCTGTCGCAGGTCATGCGACCTTGGCCGGGAACCTCCCAAAGGATGTGAAGATGGAAACGCAGAGCCTTGAGCGCACCGCGCATCTGCCGCAAGTAACCGAGCCGCGAAACCCCGGCATGGAGCTGGACCTCGACTGGGTTCGCGCGGTGCAGGCCAATACCTCGGCGATCGAGCGGCGGGCGGCAACGCTGCCCGGACGGCGCTCGGTGAAAAAGGATTATCAGGCTGCTTGGTTGTTGAAAGCGATCACGATGATCGACCTGACCACGTTGTCGGGCGACGACACGGCGGGCCGGGTGCGGCGCCTCTGCGCCAAGGCGCGGCAACCGGTTGCGCCCGCGCTGCTGGAGGCGATGGGCATGGGGCCGATCACCACCGGCGCGGTCTGTGTCTATCACGACATGGTCACAACGGCGGTCGAGGCGCTGCGCGGTTCGGGTATCCCGGTGGCCGCCGTCAGCACCGGGTTCCCGGCGGGTCTGTCGCCCTTTCACCTGCGCGTGGCCGAGATTGGCGAAAGCGTCGCGGCGGGCGCCGAGGAGATCGACATCGTGATCTCGCGCCGGCATGTGCTGACCGGTGACTGGCAGGCGCTTTATGACGAGATGAAGGCCTTTCGCGAGGCCTGCGGGCATGCCCATGTCAAGGCGATCCTGGCAACCGGAGAGCTGGGAAGCCTGCGCAACGTGGCGCGCGCCTCGCTGGTCTGCATGATGGCGGGGGCGGATTTCATCAAGACCTCGACCGGCAAGGAAAGCGTCAACGCCACCCTGCCCGTCTCGTTGGTGATGATCCGCGCCATCCGCGACTATTACGATCGCACCGGATACCGGGTCGGCTACAAGCCCGCCGGGGGCATTTCCAAGGCCAAGGACGCGCTGGTCTATCTGGCGCTGATCAAGGACGAACTGGGCGACCGCTGGCTGCAACCGGACCTGTTCCGCTTTGGCGCATCGTCGCTGCTGGGCGATATCGAACGGCAACTGGAACATCACGTGACCGGCGCCTATTCGGCGGGCTACCGCCATCCCATGGGCTGACCGGCGCGACAGGCGCCGGAATTTTGAAAAAATTCCGGCCCGTTTTCCGTGACGGAAAACGGCCCCCGGATACCGAGGACACCGCTATGACCATAAAGGAACTCTTCGACACCATGGAATACGGTCCCGCCCCCGAAAGCGCCGCCGAGGCGCTGGCCTGGCTGGTCGATCAGGGCGACCGGTTCGGCCATTTCATCGACGGCGCCTTTACCGCGCCGGGCGACGGGTTCGACAGCCGCAATCCCGCCACCGGCGAGGTCCTGGCCACCCTGACCCAGGCGAACCAGGCCGATGTCGATGCCGCCGTTGCCGCCGCCCACAAAGCGCAGCCCAAGTGGGCCGCACTCGGTGGCGCGGGCCGGGCGCGGTACCTCTATGCCATTGCGCGGCTGATGCAGAAACACAGCCGCCTGTTTGCCGTGCTGGAAACGCTGGATAACGGCAAGCCCATTCGCGAGAGCCGTGACATCGACATCCCCCTGGCGCAGCGGCATTTCTACTATCACGCGGGCATGGCGCAGTTGATGGAAAGTGAGCTGCCTGAAGCCGAGCCACTGGGCGTCTGCGGTCAGATCATCCCGTGGAACTTCCCCCTGTTGATGCTGGCGTGGAAGGTTGCCCCGGCGCTGGCCATGGGCAACACCGTGGTGCTGAAACCCGCCGAGTACACCTCGCTCACCGCGCTCTTGTTTGCCGATATCTGCCAGCAGGCGGGTCTGCCCAAGGGCGTCGTCAACATCGTCACCGGCGACGGCGCCGTGGGCGAGATGATCGTGGCGTCGGATGTGGACAAGATCGCCTTTACCGGCTCCACCGCCGTGGGGCGCCGCATCCGCGAGGCCACTGCCGGGCGGGGGCTGGAGCTGACGCTCGAACTGGGGGGCAAGTCCGCCTATATCGTGTTTGACGATGCCGATATTGACAGCGCCATCGAGGGGCTGGTCGATGCGATCTGGTTCAACCAGGGCCAGGTCTGCTGCGCCGGGTCGCGCCTCTTGGTGCAAGAGGGCATCGCGGACCGCTTCCACACCAAGCTGCGCGCCCGGATGGATGGGTTGCGCCTGGGCAATCCGCTCGACAAATGCATCGACGTCGGCGCGGTGGTCGATCCGGTGCAGTTGCAGACCATAGAGCGGATGGTCGCCAGCAACACGGTCGGACAGGTGCACCATACCGCCTGCACCCTGCCCGAAAACGGCTGCTATTACCCACCGACCCTGATCACCGGGCTTTCGACCAGCGACCCGCTGATGCAGGAGGAGATCTTTGGCCCCGTCCTCGTCTCGACCACCTTCCGCACCCCGGCCGAGGCGGTGGAACTGGCCAACAACACCCGCTATGGGCTGGCCGCCACGGTCTGGACCGAGAATGTGAATCTGGCGCTCGACATCGCGCCGAAGCTGGTGGCGGGGGTGGTCTGGGTGAATGCCACCAACCTGTTTGATGCCGCCGCCGGGTTTGGCGGTGTGCGCGAAAGCGGCTTTGGCCGCGAAGGCGGGTGGGAGGGGCTGACCGCCTATACCCGGCCCAAGGGCAAGCGCAAGGCGCTGGCCCGGATCGAGCCCGCCACCGGTCACGGTACACCGGTTGACCCGATCGACCGCACGGCGAAACTCTATGTCGGGGGCAAGCAGGCGCGGCCCGATGGTGGCTATTCCCGACCCGTCTGGGGCAAATCCGGCCTGTTGGGCCATGTCGGCCTTGCCAACCGCAAGGATGTGCGCAACGCGGTCGAGGCGGCCGCAGGCGCAACTGGGTGGGCAAAGGCCACAGGCCATCTGCGCGCGCAGATCCTCTATTACATCGGCGAAAACCTGTCGGCTCGGGCCGCCGAATTCGCCCATCGGATCGACGCGATGACCGGCAAGCGCGGCGGGGCGCAAGAGGTCGAGGCCAGCATCCAGCGCCTGTTCACCGCCGCCGCCTGGGCCGACAAATATGACGGGCAGGTGCATGGCGTGCCGATCCGGGGCGTGGCGCTGGCGATGAAGGAACCGGTTGGCGTGATCGGCGCGCTTTGCGCGGACGAGGCGCCTCTCTTGGGCCTTGTCTCGGTCATGGCGCCCGCGATTGCGATGGGCAACCGCGTTGTGCTAGCGGCAAGCGAGCCCTATCCGCTGGCGGCCACCGATTTCTACCAGATCCTCGACACCTCGGACGTGCCGGCAGGCGTGGTCAATATCCTGACCGGCTGCCATGCGGAGCTGGCCAAACCGCTGGCGTCGCACCTGAACGTGGATGCGGTCTGGTCCTTTTCCTCGACCGACCTGTCGGCCGAGATCGAAAAGGCGGCGGCAGGGAACCTGAAACGGACCTGGGTCAATAACGCAACGTCCCTTGACTGGGGCGTGGACCACAGCAAGCGGTTCCTTCAGGCTGCGACCGAGATCAAGAACATCTGGGTGCCCTACGGAGAATAGGGCATCCCTGTCCAAGGGAGGTTCTACATGGATTTCACCGGCAAGACCGTCGTGGTGATCGGCGGCACCAGCGGCATCAACCGCGGCATCGCGCTAGCCTTTGCCCGGGCCGGCGCGCGGCTGGCCGTGGCCAGTCGCAGTCAGGACAAGGTGGACGACACCGTGACCGAACTGCGCGCCGCAGGGGCGCAAGAGGCCCTCGGCGCATCCTTCGATGTGCGCGATGCCGAGGCGGTGGCCAAGGGTCTGCAAGGGTTCCGCGATCAACTGGGTGAATTCGATGTGCTGGTTTCGGGCGCGGCGGGCAACTTTCCTGCGCTGACGGCGGACATGTCGATCAACGCCTTCAAGACGGTGATCGACATCGACCTGATGGGCACCGTGCATGTGATGAAGGGCGCCTATCCGCATCTGAAACGCCCCGGCGCCAGCATCATCAACATCTCGGCGCCGCAATCCTGGCTGCCCTACGAGGGGCAGGCGCATGTCTGCGCCGCCAAGGCGGGCGTCGACCAGATCACCCGCACGCTGAGCCTGGAATGGGGGCCCGAGGGGATCCGCGTGAACTCGGTCGTGCCCGGCTTTATCGAGGGAACAGAGGGCGCCAGACGGTTGGCACCAAGCCCCGAGGCGGAGAAGACCTTCAAGGCGGATGTTCCGCTGGGTCGCTGGGGTCAGCCGCAGGATGTGGCAAATGCCTGCCTGTTCCTAGGCTCGGACATGGCCGCCTATATCAGCGGCACGGTGCTGTCGGTCGACGGCGCACTTTATCAGCGTGGCTCGGGCCGGGCGGGTCAGATGATCGGCCAGATGCTGCGCACGATGCCAAAGCGCAGTTGAGCGGGCGCGTCTCCCGCAAGGCAGGCGGCCGGAAAACATGTGTTTTCCGGCCCGTTTTCCGAGCCGGAAAACGGCCCCGCCGCGCCCGATGCGCCAGAGGTCAGTTGGTTCCTTCCAGCCCCACAGGCTTGCCCACGACCGTGAAACTCAATCCTTCGGGGTCGAGGAATTCGGCAGCAAAGGTATTGATCTCTTCCAGCGTCACCGCATTCACCTGGTCGTTGCGGGTGGCGATATAGTCAATCGGCAGACCCTGTATCTGCATCCCGGCCAGGATATTGGCGATCCGTCCATTGCCGTCAAAACGCAGCGGATAAGCACCTGTCAGATACGTCTTGGCATCCTCCAGTTCCTTGGCCGTCACACCATTAACCGCCACATCCCGCCAGACATCGCGTATGACGGACACCGCCTCGGCGATCTTGTCATTGGCCGAGGCCACAGACCCCATATAGACCGAAGCCAACTCTCTGGGCAGCAGATACGAGTATACACCGTAAGTCAGACCACGCTTCTCGCGCACCTCCTGCATCAGTCGGCTCTCAAAACCGCCTCCACCAATAATATGATTCAGGATGTAGGCGGTAAAGAAATCGGGATCGCTACGGTCGATCCCCTGCTGGACGAACAGTGCCACCGACTGCGGTGTATCGAAATCGACCACCCGTACCGGTCCGGGAATAGTCACCTGCGCTCGGTTCGGGATCGGAACCCCTTTTTCCGGCAAGTCGGACAGCAACTGGTCAAGCAGCACACTCAGCTCCTCCGCCGAGATGTCGCCGACCGCGCCGACATAGACCCTATCACGGGCAATCGCGCCTCTGAAGGCCGTTACAATATCGTCCCGCGTCAGCGCCGAGACACTATCGATCGTACCCTTGCCTTCGGTTGCGTAAGGATGCTCACCATAGACAGCTTCGGACATCGACGCGCCTGCGATGCGGTGCGGGTCGGTCTGATCCGAACGCAGTCCGGACAATACCTGGGCGCGCACCCGGTTTATAGCGTCCGGATCAAATCGGGGCGCATGCAAGGTTGTCCGCAGCAGGTCAATTACCTGATCTCGGTTTTCTGTTAGGAACTGAGTTGAAATGGTGAGCGTATCATCGCTGACGTCGAAGCCGAACGACGCCGCCAGCTCCTCCAGGCGCCGAGCATAGGCGCGCGCATCCAGATCACCCGCCCCTTCCTCTATCAGGCCGGTCATCAGATAGGTCGCGCCCCGCTTGCTCGGCGCATCTAGAGAGGTACCGCCGCGAAACCAGATCTCGAGTGCGGTGAACGGGATAGAGTGATCCTCGACCAGCCAGGCGTTATGACCCTGAGGTGACGTCACCTCCTGGATCTTGACTTCGGCCCAGGCCGGCAATGCCAAGACCAGCACCGTCAATGCTGCAACAAACGCCCTCATTGGGTCACCTCCTCGACATTGGTCAACCAACCCGTCACCGATGCCTCGGGCCGCAGCACCGCGCGCGCGGCGGCGATGATGTCGTCACCAGTCACGGCCTGCAAAACATCGGGCCAGGCCTGCACATCGGCGATGGTCAGGCCGCTGGCCAGCGCCGCGCCATAGCGATTTCCGATCCCGTCGACATTGTCGCGCTCATAGATCAAAGCCGCGCGCAACTGCATCTTGATCCGTTCGAGGTCATCGGCATCTACCCCTTCTGAGATAAAATCCACCAATACCTTGTCCATAGCCGCTTCGGCCTGTGTCAGGGACACGCCCTGTGCCGGCACCACGATCATGTCAAATGTCGTGTCGTCCAGTGACAACCCATTATAGAACGCACCAGTATAGATCGCCGTCTGACTGTCGAATTGAAGTTTTTCGTTCATGTAGGACGTGGTGCCCCCGCCCAGCAGTTCGGCCAACAGATAAAGTGCGGCGGCCGTCTCCTGAGCGCCAGCATCACGCTCGGGCGCGAGATAAGACCGGTGAACATAGGGTTGCGCCACCCGCGCATCTTTGAACGTCAAGCGCCGCGCGGCGGTTTGCGGCGGTTCCTGGCTGCGGAACCTCTCGGGCAGGTCCGGGTTAGCTGGGATCACGCCGTAGTAGGTCTCGGCCAGGGTGCGCACCGCCTCGGGCTCTACATCGCCGGTCACGATCAAGATGGCGTTGTTGGGCGCGTAATAGGTGCGGTAGAAGGACAGCGCATCCTGCATGTCCAACGTTTCCATCTCGTGTTTCCAGCCGATCACCGGGACACCATAGCGGTGGTTGAGGAACTGGGCCGCGTCCATCTGTTCGCCGAACAGGGCGCGCGGGTTGTTCTCGGTGCGCTGGTTGCGCTCTTCCAGGATCACGTCGCGCTCGGTCTCGATATCGCGTTCTGTCAGGCGGATGTTACGCATCCGATCCGCCTCCATCCGCATCATCAACTCCAGCCGGTCGGCTGCGACCCGCTGGAAATAGGCGGTATAGTCATAAGAGGTGAAGGCGTTGTCGGTGCCGCCATTGGCCGCCACTGTCGCCGACAGTTCACCAGCCTCCATCGTATCGGTTGCCTTGAACAGCAGGTGTTCGAGGAAATGTGCCACCCCAGAGGAACCGACCGGCTCGTCCGCCGATCCGGCCCGATACCAGACCATCTGTTGTACCACAGGAGCGCGGTGATCTTCGATCACGACGACATCCATACCGTTTTGCAGGGTAAAGGTGGTGACCGCCTCTCGTCCCTCGGGCGCCGCCCAGAGCGGCGCAGCCGAGACAAGAGCGGCAACAAGAGCAAAAGCCCGGACCATGCGCATCCTCCGTATCGCTAACCGACAACCTACGGCAGGCCCGGCAAGGTTCAAGACGCGCTGACGTAAAATTAAGGATTATTCACTTTCCGGCGGCGCCGAGGGCGTCGCGGCCCCGGCCCGACGGAAGCGCTCGTTCTGGTTGAACGGGTTGATCGCTTCCTTGCGATAGGCCTGCTCATAGCGATCGACCGGGAACAGCCGGATACGGGTCCAGCGCCCCTGACGCTTGCGGAATTCGGCGTCTTCGGTGGCCAGCGCGGTGCGCGTATTGGCGGGGACGCCATAGCGGCTGGAGGCACTGACCAGCGCCTGATCCGAGGCAGGAATGCCGCCACCCGGTTGCAGCGCGGTCTCCTTGCCGCCCAGCGCCACCACCGCATCGGCGGCGGGCGTCGGATCGGTCAGGTTGGCGCCACCCGGCGTCGGCGCGGGCAACACGTTGAAATCCTTGGGCTGGGTCAAGGGCTTCACCGGCATGATGGCGAATTCGTCGGGTCCGGTCCCCTGCGAACGGATATCGCGCAGCCCCTTGCTGGAGCAGCCCGATACCGCCAGGGCGGTCGCGATCACGATCAAAGCCAGCGGCGCGCGCATGGTCATCTCCTGCCTGTTTCGTCGGGTTTTATCGCATATCCGCGCCCCCGTCACGAGGGCTTTTTGCCATCCATCAGGATCAGCGCCGCCGCACCGGCAAAGATAAAGATATCGGCCACGTTGAACACATAGGGGTTGTCGATACCACAGCAGGACATGTTGAGGAAATCGAGGACATAGCCATAGACCAGCCGGTCGATCACGTTTCCGAGCGCACCGCCGATCAGCAACCCGCCTCCGATCAGCATCCACCGCGACGACCGCCCGCGCGACAACCAGACCAGCACGACTGCACAGATCGCCAGAGACAGGCCAATCAGTATCCAGCGCGAGGCATCGCCGTCGCCCTGAAAAAGGCCAAAGTTGATGCCGCGATTCTCGCCATAGCGAAATGTCAGCAACGGCGGCAGCACCTCGATGCTGCCGCGATGGGCCACGTCCATCACGTGCACGACCAGGTATTTGCTGATCTGGTCGATCAGAAAGGCCCAGAAGGCGGACCAGAAGAGGAGCCGGGCGCGCATCAGTGCCGGAAATGGCGCATGCCGGTAAAGACCATGGCCAGACCCGCCTCGTCCGCGGCCTTGATCACCTCGTCGTCGCGCATCGAGCCGCCGGGCTGGATCACGCAAGCGCCCCCTGCCGCAGCCGCCTCAAGCAAACCGTCGGGGAACGGGAAAAACGCGTCCGAAGCCACGGCGCAGCCCTTGGCCGGGCTCTCGGGCAGGCCCAGTTCGGTCGCCATGCGCTGCGCCTTGGCGGCGGCCACATTGGCACTGTCCAACCGGCTCATCTGACCCGCGCCGACACCCACGGTGGCGCCGTCCTTGACATAGACGATGGCGTTCGACTTGACATGCTTGCCGACCTTCCAGGCAAACAGCAGATCGGCCATCTGAGCGTCAGACGGGGCCTTCTTGGTCACCACCTTGAGGTCGGCCAGATCGACATGGCCCACATCCTTGTCCTGCACCAGCATGCCGCCGGCCACCTGTTTCATCGCCACGATGGGCTGGCGCGGATCGGGCAGACCGTCGGTCAGCAGCAGGCGCAGGTTCTTCTTGGCGGCAAAGATCGCGATCGCCTCTTCGCTGGCACCAGGAGCAATCACCACCTCGGTAAAGATCTCGACGATCTTGCCAGCGGTCTCGGCGTCCAGCGGCTGGTTCAACGCCACGATCCCGCCAAAGGCGCTGGTGCGGTCGCAGTCGAACGCTTTCTGATAGGCCTCGGACAGGGTCGCGCCCAGCGCCACGCCGCAGGGGTTGGCGTGTTTGATGATCGCGCAGGCCGGACCGTTCTCGGGCGCGAATTCGGCCACCAGCTCGAACGCGGCATCGGTATCGTTGATGTTGTTGTAGCTCAGTTCCTTGCCCTGCAACTGCCGCGCGGTAGCCACGCCAGGACGGTTCGAACCATCGATATAGAACGCCGCCTGCTGGTGGCTGTTCTCACCATAACGCAGGGTCTGTTTCAGCTCACCGGCAAAGGCGCGGCGGCGGGGGGTCTCCAGCGCCAGTTGACCCGCCATCCAGTTGCTGACGGCGGCGTCATAGGCGGCGGTGCGGGCATAGGCCGTTTGAGCCAACCGCTGGCGGAAGGCATAGGAAGTCTGGCCGTCATTGGCCGCCATCTCGGCCAGCAGGGCATCATAATCCGCGACATCCACCACCACGTTGACAAAGGCGTGGTTCTTGGACGCCGCACGGATCATCGCCGGGCCGCCGATGTCGATATTCTCGATACAGTCGTCATAGGCGGCACCCTTGGCCACGGTCGCCTCGAACGGATAGAGGTTGACGACCAGCAGGTCGATGCCCGCGATACCGTGCTGCTCCATCGCCGCTACGTGCTCGGCATTGTCGCGCAGCGCCAGCAGGCCGCCATGCACCATCGGGTGCAAGGTCTTGACCCGGCCATCCATCATCTCGGGGAAACCGGTCACCTCGGCCACGTCGCGCACCGTCAGACCCGCATCGCGCAGCGCCTTGGCGGTGCCGCCCGTCGACAACAGCTCGACCCCGCGCGCGGCGAGGGCCTGGCCCAGCTCGATCAGTCCGGTCTTGTCGGAAACGGAAAGAAGCGCGCGGCGCACGGGGGAAAGGTCGGTCATTTGCTCGGGGTCCTTATGCGGATCAGTCGAATTCGGGTTCGTCCCGGTTCAGGTCGCGAATGGCAATCGCGGTGTCCTGCGCCTTGCTCAGCGTCCACCGGATGCGGGTCGCATACTCCATTGCGCGCCCGGATAGAACGATCTGTTTTGTCGCGCGCGGCTTCAGGCGGGTCTTTTCAAGATAAACGCTTGGCTCCAATGACAATTTATATTTGCCATCATGGCGGAAAACCCAGATCTCGCCGCTTTTGAGGGCCATCGACACCGCTGCACCGCCCAGATCCACCGCCGCGTCCACCTCAGGGTGCAGATGCAGGCGCAGGTCGAATCCGACCCCTGCCAGCACCGAAGCATCCATCGCCTTGTCAAACCGGCGCTTGGCGCCATCGTCCATCGCCAGCAGCATGTCCTCGCCTGCCAGTCCGCGCCCGTCATGGCTCAACTCCAGCGTTCGGGCATGGGTCAGGCCGAACACCTTGGCATAACCATCGTGACCGCCCTGAAAGCGGATGCCATCCGTCATCTCCGAGATCTCGACCGGCACTTGTGTCGGGCCTTCGATAAGTGCCTCCAGCCCGGTGCCGCGCTCGGGGTCGGCCAGGCGCGCGCTCGAGAACCCGTCGAGGCAGAGGGTGGAATGGGACGGCGTGGCCCGTCCGGCCCGGCGCCATTCCACCCCGAAACTGATGCCCGAGCCGCAATTGACGATCAGCGGGCGGCGCCCCGAGGTCAGCTCGAACGCCAGGGTCGAGGCATGTGCGTTATAGGAGGCGGCGCCGCGTGGCGGCACGCTGGCATCGACGATGACACTGGTACGCCCGCCGGACAGGCGGGCATAGCCCATCGACAGCCCCTCGGCATGGACCGGCTTCACGCCGCTGGCCGCCAGTGCGTGATCCAACCGCCCTTCAAGCCCGCGCCCGCCGCCGTGAAAACGACCCAGTTGCCCATCCGCGTGGCGCAGGGCGCGCAAGGTCGGTGCGATCCGCTCGATTGCCTCGGTCTGCGCATGCGGCGCGCCGCGCCCTGCCTCGTGCAGCGCTGCGGTGGCCCAGTTGAGCAGGGTAAACACCTCCAGCAACTCCTCGGGGTTGCGGGTGGGCAGCCCACCTTCCTTGTCGATCTGGTTGTTGCAATCGCGCGCCAGCGCCCGCACCGCCGGGTCGGCCAGTTCCTCCAACCCTTCCAGCGCCAGACCGGCATAGATGACCCCTGTCAGCGCCTCGAACCGGCCCAGACCCGGCTTGGCGCCGGGCCAGCGTTTCGACAGGAACCAGGTCTGCTGTCCCAGCGAGCGAAAGAAAGCATGGCTTTGCTCGGGCTCGACGCCGCGCAGCAGGAACGGAGCGTGGTTGATCCAGCGGATGACGCGGCGCCCGGTCAGCTCGGGTGTCCAGCCGGAACCGCGCCCGCGCCCATGCGCCTCGATCCAGCCCCACAGCCAGCGCTGCGCCTTTTCGCGCGCACGCACGTCGCCCACGGCGGCCAGATCGTCGAGCCAGGCAAAGCCCTGCCGTTCGTCGTCAAAGGCCCCATTGGGCGCCTCGACCTCCCACAGGCCGCTGCTTTGGGATTCGACCAGATAGCCGGCAAACAGCAGATTGCCCGCCACCAGCTGTCGCCCGCGCGCATATGAACCGATGGTGCGCGGTTCGGGCTGCGAGACAAAGGCGCGCACCGATTTGTGCCGCTGGCTGAGACGCGCGTAAAGACGGTTCTGGAACCGCGCCCATCTGCTGGCCATGTTATGCGAACCGGACATACGCTCTGCCTCTCACGCTCTTTGGCGTTTGTGGCGGAGGATAGCGGCACCGGCGCCGCAAGTCACCGGTTATTCCGGACCGTCGGCCGCCTTGCGCAGAACCGCCATGTAGAACCCGTCCATACCGCCCCTTTCGGACCAGTAATCGGGGCGCAGGCGCATGCCGCCCTCTTCGGTGATCCAGGCGGGGTCGATGCCCGGCAGGTCCAGCGCGGCGCGGTCAACAGCCATGTCGGGATAAAGCGTCAGCGCCTCTTCAACCTGCACCTCGCCCTCGTCCGGCAGCAGCGAGCAGGTACAGAACACCATGCGCCCGCCGGGTTTGACCAGGGTCCAGGCATGGGCGATCATCTGCGCCTGCAACTCGATCAGCGCGCCGAATTCGGAGCCGTCCTTGGCCAGCGGCAGATCGGGGTGGCGCCGGATGGTGCCGGTGGCCGAACAGGGCGCGTCCAGCAGCACCGCGTCATATTGGCCACCCTGTTCCAGCGCATCGCCCACCACCGTTTCGGCGCTCAGCCCGGTGCGGGCAAGGTTCTCGCGCACGCGGGCCATCCGCCCTTCGGAGATATCGAGCGCGGTGACCCGCGCACCCGCCGCGGCCAGTTGCATGGTCTTGCCCCCCGGCGCGGCGCACAGGTCCAGCACGGTCTCGCCCGGTTGCGGAGCGAGCAGCCGCACCGGCAGCGCGGCGGCGGCATCCTGCACCCACCAGTCTCCGGCGGCAAAGCCCGGCAGGGCCGAGACCTGCCCCGCATCATGCAAACGGACCGACCCGGTTGGCAGCACCTCACCCCCCGGCGCGGATGCTCCGGGTTTCAACGTCAGGTCAAGCGGCGCGCCCGCGAAATGCGCCGCCTCCATCGCCGCGACGGCAGGCGCGCCCCAGGCCTGTACCAGCGGATCGCGCAACCAGCGCGGCAGGCGCGGCACCCGCAGCCGCCCCCATGCCTCGGGTGCGTCAGCGGCCACCTTGCGCAGCACCGCGTTGACCAGCCCCTTGAGCCGCCCGTGCCGGCGCGAGCGGCCGACAATCTCGACCATTGAATGCACCACGCCATGCGCGGCGGCACCATGGGCCAGTTCAACCGTCCCCAACCGCAGCGCATTGCGCACACTCAGCGGCGGCGCCTTTTGCAGATGCGTTTTCAGCAGCCGGTCGGCACGTTCCAACCCACGCAAGGTGTCAAGCGTCAGCCGCTGGGCGCGGGCGCGTTCCTCGGGCGGCAACCGGTCCAGCGCCCCGGCGCCGAGGCATTCGGACAACAGCCGCCCCTCGCCCAAAATCTGGTCGAGCAGATAGATCGCGCTCTGCCGCGCCTGGGTCGCGCTGTCCGCCATGGGGTGCCTCGTCCGGTTGTGACCATCCGCCCGCATTGCCAAGGGCGGACGCGGGCGTGTATCAGGATACCAGACCGAAAGGAACAGCAAAGCCATGAGCGAGCCGCGCACAGACCTGCCCCCCGCCGCCCAACGCGCCCTTGCCGAGGCCGAGGAACGCCGCCTTAAGGCCGAGGCCGAGGCCAAGCCGCTGCCCAAAGAGCTGGGAGGGCGCGACGGACCGGACCCGGCCCGTTACGGCGACTGGGAGAAAAAGGGCATCGCCATCGACTTCTGACCAGCGCGTTCCGGGTTGCAACCCGGCGACCCAGACCGCACTCTCTGCCGCAAGGCAAGATTGGCCCAAAGGGCGACAGAGAGTTTCCATGACCTCCAGACCTCCGCTGCAAACCGTCTCGACCGGCCTCGTCGTGGCTATCGTCGGTTTTTTCAGTTCGTTTCCGATCGTCTTGCAGGGTCTGGCAGGGGTTGGCGCGGATACTGCGCAAGCGGCCTCGGGTCTGATGTTCGCGGCGCTCTCGATGGGCCTCACCGGGATAGTGCTGAGCCTTTGGACCAAGTCGCCCGTCTCGGTCGCGTGGTCCACGCCGGGCGCCGCGTTGCTGGCGGTGTCGGCGATGCCCGAGGATGGGTTCGGCGGAGCTGTGGCCGGGTTCATATTGGCGGGCGCATTGACCGTGATCGCGGCCTGGTGGCGCCCGCTCAGCCGGTTGACCGCCGCAATCCCCGGTCCGATCGCCCAGGCTATGCTGGCGGGGGTGCTGTTCTCGCTTTGCCTGCGCCCGTTTCAGGCACTGGCAGAGATACCTTTTCTCGCCCTTCCGATCCTGCTGACCTGGTTCATCGTCAGCCAGATCAGCCGCCCCTTTGCAGTGCCCGCCGCTGTGGTCGCCGGGGCGCTGGTCGTCACCGTCAACGCGGGCTTTGACATTCCGGCGCCCGAGACGCTGATTGCCGCGCCGGTCTGGGTCACCCCGGTCTTTTCTCTGGAGGCGCTGACCAATATCGCGCTGCCGCTTTTCATCGTCACCATGGCAACCCAGAACGTGCCCGGCCTGGCGGTGCTGCGCGCCTATGGCTATCAGCCGCGCCCGGCGCCGCTGGTGGCCGGGGTCGGCGCAGCCAGCATGCTGTCGGCACCCTTCGGCTCTCCGGCCACCTGTCTGGCAGCAATCACCGCCGCCATGTGCGCCAACGAAGAGAGCCACCCGGACCCGACCCAGCGCTATTGGTCGGCGGTGATGGGCGGGCTGTTCTATTGCCTGCTGGGCCTCTTTGCCGGGGTCATCGCCGGATTTGCGGCACTGGCCCCCGCGCTGGTTCTGGGAACCGTTGCGGGCGTGGCGCTGCTGGGTGTCTTTGCCGGCTCGACGCTGGCGGCGCTGGAAGAGCCCGATTATCGGCAGGCCGCCGCCGCCACCTTTCTGATTACCGCCTCGGGCATCACCATCCTTGGGCTCAGCGCCGCGGTCTGGGGCCTGGTGATCGGCGGTTTGATGCAGGCGATATCGGACCGGTTGCGGCGCATGCGTGTCTAGCCGCCCTCTCCGCTCAGAACAGCAAGAAGCCCCTCGACCAGGGCGCGCTGACGCCGCGCGGTCAGGCGATCGCTGGGCCAGGTCAGCCAATACCCGTCACGCGTCGGTAGCCGAGGCGCGTCCAGCAGGCAGAGTCGGCCTGCACCCAG
Organism: Ruegeria sp. BHSC223; assembly: GCF_059613025.1. NCBI lineage: Bacteria > Pseudomonadati > Pseudomonadota > Alphaproteobacteria > Rhodobacterales > Roseobacteraceae > Ruegeria > Ruegeria sp. BHSC223. Next base: position 113,212 of record NZ_JBXWRR010000006.1, on the reverse strand, counting down.
CGCCGCCCGCGCCAGAGGTAGCGAGCCCAAAGCCACCCCGAGCCCCTGTTCGGCGGCCGCCAGCGCATGTCCCATGGAATCGACGCTCAACCGCGCCTGCGCCTCGGGCATGGCTCCGGTCAGGCGCGCCCAGTCGCGCCAGCCGGGCCGCTCTCCGCGCAGGTCGATGATACCCGCATCCCAGCCCTGCCCCGGCGCCGCCATCGGCGCCAGTATCTCGGGCGCGATCAGCAGAGCCTCGCGCCCGGGCCAGGCACCACGTCCGAACCGGATTTGCAACCAGGTCCGTTCTTCGTCCAGACCGGCGCGGCGGGCGGCGGAATCACTCATCAGCCGCACTCCGGGATGCGCCGCCAGAAATGCCGCCGCGCGCGGCAACACCAGCGCCTCGATATGCGAGGCAAGGCCCGCCACCCGCAACTCGGTCGGCGCGGTGCCGAACAGGTCCTCGGTGCTGCGGGCCAGCGCCGACAGGCTTTCCTGTACCAGCGGCAGATAGCTTTCGCCCTCAACCGTCAGCGTTACCCCGCGCGGTCCGCGCACAAACAGCGCCCGGCCCAGCCAGGCCTCTAGATTGCCGATCCGCTGGCTGACCGCTGCCTGGGTCAACCCGAATTCCCGCGCCGCCGCCGAGAACCCGCCCAGCCTGCCAGCAGCTTCAAACACCCGCAACCAGTCGAGCGGTGGCAAGCCGATGCGTGTTTTTCTCATAGATATTTCTAACCCTAAGCCAAAAGAAGGGATAACTATCTTGATGTCATTTGGCGCGCTATCTCTCAAGCCAGCAAATATGCGACAAAGGAGAGGCCTCATGCTGCGCCAGGTCACCCATACCGACCGGATCGTCACCCTTGAATATGCCAACGGCGCCACCGCACGGTTTCACGCCGTCTGGCTGCGCGACAACGCACTGGACCCAACGACCCGCGCGCCCGGCAATGGCCAGCGCCTGATCACCATCGGCGACATTCCCGCCGATCTGAGTATCGGCGCGGCCGCGCTTGCTGGGGACGCGCTGTCGGTCACCTTCTTGCCCGAGAACAAGACCGTCACATTTCCGGCGGATTGGCTGGCCGCCCATGCCTATGACCGGGATCACGACTACCCGATCGGATGGACCGCTCCCGGCATCACCACCTGGGAGAGCGCTATCGCCGCGCCCGGCGCCGACTGGACTGCCGTGCACACCAATCCAGCGGCCAAGCGCGACTGGCTGGCGGCCGTGGCCGAATTCGGCTTTGCCCGGCTGACCGGCGGCCCCGCCGAACCCGGCGCGCTGCTCAAGGTGGCCGATCTCTTCGGTTATGTGCGCGAGACCAATTATGGCCGCTATTTCGAGGTGCGGACCGAGGTGAACCCCACCAACCTCGCCTATACCGGGCTGGGCCTTCAGGCTCATACCGACAACCCCTATCGCGATCCGGTGCCGACGCTGCAAATCCTCTACTGCCTGGAGAACAGCGCCGAGGGCGGCGACAGTATCGTGGTTGACGGCTTTCGCGCGGCAGAAAGGTTGCGGGATGCAAACCCCGAGGGGTTCGCGCTGCTTGCAGGCTATCCGGCCCGGTTCGAATACCGGGGCTCGGACGGGGTCTGCCTGCGGGCGCGCCGTCCGATGATCGAACTGTCGCCTGACGGGCAATTGGTGGCGATCCGGTTCAACAACCGCTCCTCTGCCCCCTTTGTGGATATCCCCTTTGACAAGATGGAGGCCTATTACGCCGCCTATCGTCAACTGGCCGAGTTCATCGACGACCCGGCGATGGGGGTCGCGTTCAAGCTGGAACCGGGCGAGAGCTTCATCGTCGACAACACCCGTGTCCTGCATGCGCGCACCGGCTATTCGGGCGCCGGGTCGCGCTGGCTGCAAGGGTGTTACGCCGACAAGGACGGGCTCCTCTCGACCCTCGCCGCAATGGAGGCCGCCGCGCCGGAGGCCGCGGAATGAACCCTGATTTCACAACTCTCAACCGCGACAACATCGTCGCGTTCCTTGGTGATATCTTCGCCCGCCGCGGCGGCGAGGAATACCTGGGAGAGCCGGTGACCATGGCCCAGCACATGCTGCAAGGCGCCACCATCGCCGAACAGAACGGCCTGCCCGAGGAGATCATCGTCGGCGCGCTCTTGCATGATATCGGGCATTTCACATCGGAATTCGGCACCTATCATCCCGACGACACCGAGGACCGCCATCACGAGGATGCGGGCGAGGCGGTGCTGGCACCGTTCTTTCCCCCGGTGATCACCGATTGCGTGAAGTACCATGTGGCCGCGAAACGCTATCTCTGCGCCACCAGGCCCGCGTATTTCGAGCGCCTGTCGCCCGCCTCGGTCCATACGCTGGAGTTGCAGGGCGGGCCGATGACTGCCGAAGAGGTGGCCGAGTTCGAAAGGAACCCGAACATCGAAGCAATCATTCAGGTCCGCTATCTGGACGAGGCCGGCAAGCGAGCCGATATGGAAACCCCCGATTTTGACCATTTCGCGCCGATGGTTCAGCGTATGGTCGACCGGCATCTGCCGGGATCATAGGGCAGAGCTGGGGGCCAGCCCCCAGACCCCCGGAGTATTTCCGACCAGAAAGAAGCAAAAACGCTCCTGCTTCTTTCTGGTTTGCAAATACTCCCGCCGGAGGCTCCCGCCCGCACGGCAAAGACCCGCGCGGGCGAAGGCATGTTATGCTGCGGTCTACTCTGCGGCCCAGCCGCCGATCGCCTTGACCTCAAGGAAGTCTTCCAACCCCCAGACGCCACCCTCGCGCCCGTTGCCGGATTGTTTCATGCCGCCAAAGGGCGAGCCGGCAGAGCGGGATTGGCCGTTCATCTCGACCATGCCCGAACGCAGCGCGCGCGCCATGCGGTTTGCGCGGGCGGCGTCCTGCGTCTGGACATAGTTGGTCAACCCATAAGGCGTGTCATTGGCGATCTCGATCGCCTCTTCCTCGGTATCGAAGGGGATCATGGTCAGAACCGGGCCAAAGATCTCCTCGCGTGCGATGGTCATCTGGTTATTGGCATCGGCGAACACGGTGGGGCGCACGTAATAGCCCTTGTTCAGCCCCTCGGGCCGACCGGTACCGCCCGCGACCAGGCGGGCGCCTTCGTCGATGCCCTTCTGGATCAGGTCCTGGATCTTGGACCATTGCAACTCGTTCACCACCGGGCCGATATGGCGGCCTTCGTCCAGCGCGTTGCCCACGGTGACCTTGCTGGCCACTTCGGCGGCAGTTTCGACCGCCTGGTCGTAGATCGGGCGTTGCACCAGCATGCGGCTGGGCGCGTTACAGCTCTGGCCGGTATTGTTCATCATGTGCAGCACGCCGCGCTTGACCGCCTTGTCATCGGCATCGGCAAAGATCACGTTGGCGCCCTTGCCGCCCAGTTCCAGATGCACTTTCTTGAGCGTATCGGCTGCCGCCTTGGAAATCGCGGTGCCCGCGCGCGTCGAGCCGGTGAAGCTGACCATGTCGATATCGGGATGCGACGAAAGCTGCGAGCCGACACCCACGCCATCGCCGTTCACGAGGTTGAACACACCCGGCGGGAAGCCGGCCTCGTCCATCATCTCGGCAAAGATCATCGCGTTGAGCGGACTTTGCTCGGAGGGTTTCAGAACCATGGTGCAGCCCGCGATGGCGGCGGCGCCGACCTTGAGCGTGACCTGGTTCATCGGCCAGTTCCAGGGCGTGATCAGCGCCGCGACGCCCACCGCCTCGTAGATGATACGGTCATTGGGAGCATGATCGCCCAACGGGCGCTCGAACTGAAACGCCTTGGCGGCACGGATGAAGTTCTTCAGGTGCCACGTGCCCGCGCCCACCTGCTGGCTGCGCGACATGTCGATGGGCGCGCCCATTTCCAGCGACATCGCCTGCGCCAGATCCTCGCCACGGGACTGGTAAATCTCGATCAGCTTTTCAACCAGGGCGATCCGCTCGGCGACGGGGGTTGCCATCCATCCCGGCAGCGCCGCTTTGGCGGCGGCGACGGCGGCATTGGTATCGGCCTCGGAGCCGAGGGAGATGACGGCACAGGGCTCTTCGGTCGACGGGTTGATGACCTGGAAATCATTGCTGACGGCAGGTGCAACCCAGGCCCCGTTGATGTAGAAATCACGCTTTTCGATCATGTCTGCCTCTCCTGATCAGACGGTTTTCGACCGGGCGGTCGGGAATCGGAGCCACTGTGTCACCCAAGACAGCGCGCGGCAAGGGGTGGTCGCAAAATTTGATCAAATTTTGCCGTCCCGCAGATTTCTTGTGGCGGCACCTTGTCGCGGGTGGTGTATCCGGGCGGACCAATCGCTAGATTGGGCGCAACTGACTCGCATTCACAGCAAAGGAGATCCCCCATGGGTTTGCGCATCAACGATATCGTTCCCAATTTCGAGGCCGATACCGACAAGGGGCGCATCGCGTTCCATGACTGGATCGGCGACAGCTGGGCCATCCTGTTCTCGCATCCCAAGGATTTTACCCCGGTCTGCACCACCGAATTCGGCGCCGTGGCGCAACTGGCCGATGAATGGGCCAAGCGCAACACCAAGGTGATCGGCGTTTCGGTCGACGGGGTCGAGGATCACAAGAAGTGGAAGGGCGACATCGAGAGCTTTGCCGGCGCCACCGCCGGCTTTCCGATCATCGCCGACGAAGGTCTGGCAGTCTCCAAGGCCTTTGACATGCTGCCCGCCGACGCCTATCTGCCCGATGGCCGCACCCCCGCCGACAGCGCCACGGTGCGCTCGGTCTTCATCATCAGCCCCGACAAGAAGCTGCAACTGTCGATGACTTACCCGATGTCGGTCGGGCGCAACTTTGCCGAGGTGCTGCGCGCGCTTGATGGGCTTCAGCGCACCTATCAGCAGCCGCTGGCCACCCCGGCCAACTGGGAAACCGGGCAGGACGTGATCGTCGCGCTGGCGCTGGACAATGCCGCTGCTGAAGAAAAATACGGTGCGCTGGACATCAAACTGCCTTATCTGCGGTTTGCAAAGAACCCGGGCTAAGCCCATCGCGGGCGCGGGGTGACCCGCGCCCGTCAACGATAGAAAGACCTTTGCCATGGCCTCTTTGAAACGCTGGCTCGACCTGCGCCGCAACCCCTGGAAGGCCGAGCATTATGCCGGGCTCAAGGCCTGGCGCGCCGACAATGCGTTGAAGACGCGGTTTCACACCTATGACGATCTTGCCCCCGAAGCGGTGGTTCTGGATGTGGGCGGGTTCGAAGGTGGCTGGGCCGATCTGATCCTGTCCTTTCAGCCGCAGGCGCGAGTACATGTGTTCGAACCTCACCCCCGATTTGCCGATACGCTGAGGGCGAAGTACGCCGACCAGCCGAATGTATCGGTTCATGATTTTGCCATGGGCGGGGCCGAGGGCACCCTGACGCTCAGCGACGATGGCGATGCCTCCTCGGCCTTTGGCGGTCAGGGTGGCGCGCTCACGGCGCCGGTGCGTCCTGTCGGCGCAGTCTTTGCCGAGCTGGGGCTGGACAGGGTCGATCTGATGAAGGTCAATATCGAAGGCGGAGAATACGATCTGCTGCCCGCCCTGCTAGAGAGCGGGCTGATGCCCCGCATCGCGCGGCTTCAGGTGCAGTTTCACCTGTTCGAACCGGCGCTGATCGACACCCGCGCGGCGATCTGCGCGCGGCTGGAGGAAACTCATGACTGCGCCTGGTGCTATTCGTTCATCTGGGAGGAATGGCGCCTGCGCTAAGGCGCCTTCAGCCGCGTGACAGCCGCCGCACCGCCGCACGATAGCGTGCGCGATGCCATTCGCGGGTCAGCCGTTCACCCAGGCTCTTATTCGCACCGATGGTGCTGCCGCCGATGGCCCCGGTCCGGTCGCTCAGGCCCGACGGGCTGATCACCCCCAGTCGCAACCCGGTATGCCAGTGCATCTGCAGGAACGTGTCGACCGGCCGGTCAAACGGTTCGGTCAGGGCCAGCAGCCGTTCCGCCGCCCAGCGCGCTACCAGCTGGCCCGAGGTGCGCAGCGGTGTCAGATCGGGCTGCATCAGCACTGCCTGCCCTTGCTGATCTATCGCCGGCGCGGTCAGGGTGCGGGTCTGGAACTGAATATAGCCCATCTGCGCCACATGGCGCTGCGCCAGCGCCAGCGCATCACCAAACCCTGCCTCCAACGCCATGTCATCCTCGATGATCAGTGCAGCCTCTGCTTCGCTCTTGACCAACCGGGCCCAGGCGGCACGATGGCTGAGGAAACAGCCGATCTCGCCCGGGCGCAGAGCAAAGGGATAAGCGGGTTTCAACAGCCCCGGTCGAAAGGCGCGGTCTCGCGCCTCCGGTGCCAGTGCCGCACCATCGACCGCAGGCAGAAGCACGGCATAGGGCAGCTTCGCCACCAGCGCCTCGGCCTGCGCGCGCCGGTCCTTGGCGCGTTCCAGATGAATGACGAAACCGATCGGATCCATCCCGGACCTCCCTGTCGCCGCCTGTCCAACGCGCGGCCCGAATGGAAAAGGCCCAGACAGGATGTCCGGGCCTTTCCGTCTGTGCAAGACCAGAGGCTTATTCCGCCTCAGAGGCCTCTTTCTTTTCCGGCACGATCTCTTCGCCGGTTTCCTGATCGACAACCTTCATCGACAGGCGCACCTTGCCGCGATCGTCAAAGCCCAAGAGCTTGACCTTCACTTCCTGGCCTTCCTTCAGAACATCCGAGGGATGGTTCAGGCGGCGGTTTTCGATCTGGGACACGTGCACCAGACCGTCGCGCTTGCCAAAGAAGTTCACGAAGGCGCCGAAATCGACGATCTTCACGACCTTGCCGGTATAGATCTGACCCTCTTCGGGCTCGGCCACGATGGACCAGATCATGTCATAGGCCTTCTTGATCGAGTCGCCGTTGGGCGAGGCGATCTTGATGATGCCATCGTCGTTGATATCGACCTTGGCGCCCGACACTTCGACGATCTCGCGGATCACCTTGCCGCCCGAACCGATCACTTCGCGGATCTTGTCGGTGGGGATCTGCATGGTCTCGATGCGCGGTGCATGGACCGAGAAGTCGGCAGCGCCCGACAGCGCCTTGTTCATCTCGCCCAGGATGTGCATCCGCCCATCCTTGGCCTGCGACAGGGCTTTCTCCATGATCTCGGGCGTGATGCCCGCAACCTTGATGTCCATCTGCAACGAGGTGATGCCGTTTTCGGTACCTGCCACCTTGAAGTCCATGTCGCCCAGGTGGTCCTCGTCACCCAGGATGTCGGTCAGAACCGCATAAGATCCATCGTCTTCCAGGATCAGGCCCATGGCCACGCCGGCAACGGCGGACTTCAGCGGCACGCCCGCATCCATCATCGACAGCGACCCGCCGCAGACCGATGCCATCGAGGACGAGCCGTTGGACTCGGTGATCTCGGACACGACGCGGATGGTATAGGGGAAGTCGGTCGGCGCCGGCAGCACCGCCTGAAGCGCACGCCAGGCCAGTTTGCCATGACCGATCTCACGACGGCCGGGCGAACCCACGCGGCCAACCTCGCCCACCGAGTAGGGGGGGAAGTTGTAATGCAGCAGGAAGTTCGATTTGAAATTGCCGTGCAGCGCGTCGATGAACTGTTCATCGTCGCCGGTGCCCAGCGTGGTCACGACCAGACCCTGGGTCTCGCCCCGGGTGAACAGGGCAGACCCGTGGGTCCGCGGCAGCAGGCCGGTTTCGGCCACGATCGGGCGCACGGTGGTGGTGTCGCGACCGTCGATCCGCTTGCCGCCCTTGACCACGTCGCCGCGCAGGATGCCGGCTTCGAGTTTCTTCAGGGCCGAGCCGAGATTGCCGTCTGCCAGCTGTTCCTCGGTCAGGGCGGCCTTGATGGCCTCGCGCGCGGCGGCAACGGCTGCGGTGCGTTCCTGCTTGTCTGTGATCGCGAAAGCGGCGCGCATCTGCTCTTCACCGGCGGCTTTGACGGCGGCGTAGAGGTCAGAGTAATCCGGCGGGGTAAAGTCGAACGGTTCCTTGGCGCACTGCTCGGCAAAGGCGATGATCAGGTCAACCACCGGCTGGATCTGCTCATGCGCAAAGGTCACGGCGCCCAGCATCTCGGCCTCGGTCAGTTCATAGGCCTCCGATTCCACCATCATCACGGCGTCCTTGGTCCCGGCGACAACCAGGTCCAGACGCTGTTCGGGGTTCAGGCGCAGGTCCTGCATGTCGTCGACGGTCGGGTTCAGGACATATTCGCCATCAACATAGCCGACGCGGCAGCCTGCGATCGGGCCCATGAACGGCACGCCCGAGATGGTGAGCGCGGCCGAAGCGGCGATCATCGCAACGATATCGGGATCGTTGACGAGATCGTGGCTCAGCACGGTGCACATCACCAGCACTTCGTTCTTGAAGCCGGGCACGAACAGCGGGCGGATCGGCCGGTCGATCAGGCGCGCGGTCAGCGTTTCCTTTTCGGTCGGGCGCGCCTCGCGCTTGAAGAAACCGCCCGGCACCTTGCCCGCGGCGTAGTATTTTTCCTGATAGTGGACCGTCAGGGGAAAGAAGTCCTGACCCGGTTTTTGCTCACGGGCAAAGGTCACGTTGGCCATCACGCGGGTCTCGCCCAGGGTGGCAACCACCGAACCGTCGGCCTGACGGGCAATCTTGCCCGATTCCAGTGTCAGCGTTTCCTCGCCCCACTGCATCGATTTCGTCGTTACATCAAACATGTGCGTATCCTAGATGGGAGCACTCCCAGGCGTATCCCGGGTCTCCCGTTTCAATGGCGGCCCCATTGCCGCCGACCCCGTTATCATTTCCTTCACGGTGCCGGGGTCCGGGCACCACGTCTCAGATTTTGCGCCCATACAGGAGTTTGCGACGGATTGAAAGAGGAATGGCGCGCGCCGGGAGCGCGGCGCGCGACCAGATGGTTTCCCAAATCAGATTGGGCGCACGATCAGTTGCGGCTGGCCGTCCGAGGTACGCCGGCTGGAGCGGCCATCCCATCCGATCTCGCCACTGACCCGTTGGCGCAGGGCCGAGAAACTGTCGAACCGGACCACATCGACCGGTTGGTCGAAATGCAACGTGATGCGGCGGTGGCCACCATCTCCCAGCACGGACAGGCCCCGGACTTCGGCGGTGAAGGGCTGGCCCAGATACTCGCCGGACACCCGGTCACCCACGCTGAAATGCAGCCGGTTGCCAGCCTCGGCCACCAGCGTGTTCCAGTCGCGGACACCGTGTTGGTGTGCCACGAGTTCAAGCGCGCGCGAATGGCTGATCGGGGTGCCCGCAGCGTGCAGATCGTCGCGCAGGCGACGGGCCTGCGCCTTGTACGCCTCGATGGGCGCGGTGGGTATTCTATGTGTCATCTTTGCCTCGTTTTCCAAAACGGGCGCATCAAAACGGACGGGGCTCGCATTGCCATCCAAGCGCCGGAAAAGGGCAAGGATCGTGATCAAGCGGGTTTCACCATGGCCAAATGGCCGCGAGCGGCAGGGAACCCGAACCTGGCGGTTAGATAGGCAAGAGACCCCGACCTGTCAACAAGCCCCCATGGAACAGCGTTTGAACCTACACAACGCCTCACGATTTCTTTACTAAGTGCCGAAACATAGAAGTACGTATTCATGATCACCACCCGCCTGCACGGCCGCCTTGGCAACCAGATGTTCCAATATGCCGCCGCGCGCGGTCTGGCCGCGCGTCTGGGCACGCAAGTCGCGCTGGACACCCGGTTGGCCGAGGCGCGCGGCGAAGGGGTGTTGACCCGCGTCTTCGATCTGGACCTCGCTACGCCCGACCGCCTTCCACCGCTGAAAGGCGACGGCTTCCTTCGTTATAGCGCCTGGCGGCTGCTGGGCCTGCCACCGCGCTTTCGGCGCGAGCGCGGGCTGGGCTACAACCCGGCGATCGAGGGGTGGGGCGACGGCAGCTATCTGCACGGGTATTGGCAGTCGGAACGTTATTTCGCTCCTATCGCCGACCGCATCCGCGCCGATTTCACCTTTCCCGCTTTTTCCAACAGCCAAAACGCGGAAATGGCCGCGCGGATCGGCGAATGCCCTGCAATCTCGCTGCATGTGCGGCGGGGGGACTACGTGGCGCTGGCCGCCCATGCGCTGTGCGACCAGCGCTACTACGAGGCCGCGCTGACCCGGCTCCTTGAGGGGGTCGCGGGCAATCCGGTTGTCTTTGTCTTTTCGGACGATCCCGGCTGGGCGCGGGACAACCTGCCGCTGCCGGTGCAAAAGGTGGTGGTGGATTTCAACGGACCCGAGACCGATTTCGAGGACATGCGCCTGATGACTCTGTGCCGCCACAATATCATCGGCAACTCCTCGTTCTCGTGGTGGGCGGCATGGCTGAACGCAAACCCGGACAAGCGGGTAGCCGGCCCCGCCCGCTGGTTCGGCGATCCGAACCTGCATAATCCCGACATCCTGCCGCCCAACTGGCTGAAGATCGAGGTTTGAGCATATAGCAAACGCCGCGGCGGGGGGCGCTGCCCCCCTGCACCCCCCGGAGTATTTGCGGCAAAGTGAAGGGAATTACGGTCGTTCAGAAGGGCGCGGGTGCGCGAAACGTCATCGAACGGCCGCTTTCCGGGTGCTTGAGGCGCAACTCCTCGGAATGCAGCATCAGTCGCGGAAACGCCTGCGCGGCGCCCGTGGCATAGAACGGATCGCCCAGGATCGGGTGACCCAGCGCCTGGCAATGCACCCGCAGCTGATGCGACCGCCCGGTGCGCGGAAACAGGCGCACGCGGGTGGTATCGCCTTCGTATCGCAGGACCCGCCAATCGGTCACGGCGGGTTTACCTGTCTCGTGACACACCATCTGGCGCGGGCGATTGGGCCAATCTACGATCAGCGGCAGATCGACGGTGCCTGTCTTGGGTTCAAGCTTGCCCCAAAGCCGCGCCACATAGGTCTTGCGGGTCTTGCGTTCTTCGAACTGGCGGCCAAGGTTGCGCTGCGCATGCGGCGTCTGGGCAAAGACCATAACCCCCGATGTATCCCGGTCGAGCCTGTGCACCAGCAGCGCACCGGGAAATCCCGCCTGCACCCGCGACAGCAGGCAATCGGCCAGATGCGCACCCCGCCCCGGCACCGACAACAGCCCGGCGGGCTTGTTCACCACGATCAGTTCGGCATCCTCGTGGATAACGTCCAGCGGGTCTTGTGGGGGAGTGTAGTTGTCGTCCATGACCGCATGCCCTAGCGCAGACGACGGCCTCTCGCAACGTCGTGCTTGCGCCGCCGGTCAGGTGGCGCAAGGCTGCGGCCAAACCATCGAGAGGAGAACGCAGATGCACCCCACGATCGCACGGATGCAAGAGGTGGTGGCCAAGGGCGACGAGAGCCTGATCCACGCCCTGCTGGCCGAGGATGTTCGCTTCTTGCCGCCGACCTACTACAAGACCTGGACCGGTCGCGACCCGGTCGCCGCGGTTCTGGGCCATGTCGGACAGGTGTTTTCCGAGTTCCGCTATCGCCGCGTCATGGGTGAGGGCAAGGATTGGGCGCTGGAGTTTCAGTGCAAGGTTGGTGATCTGGACGCGGTCGGCGTCGACCTAATTACCCTCAACGACGCCGGACTGATCCAGGAATTCGAAGTGGTCATGCGCCCGTACAAGACCATCGGCGCCCTGCGCGACGCAATGAACGCGCGGGTGATGACCGATGCACGTTTCCTCAAGTATCGCGAGGCGCTCAGCTGATCGGGATCGACCAGATTCTGCGCCTGCCCCTGTTGCCGGTTCTGGCCGCACAGGGACTGGCGGTACGGCGCAAGGCGCAGCTCTTGCCCGAACCCGCAGGTTCGCGCGCCGGCACGGCGGGCAGTGGCCCCCAGTTGCGGTTGCTGATCGCGGGCGACAGTTCGGCCGCCGGGGTCGGCGCCACGACCCAGGCCGAGGCACTGAGCGGCCGGCTGGTGGCGCGGCTCGCCCTGGAACATACGCTCGACTGGCGGCTCGAGGCGACAACAGGCCACACCACCCGCGACACGCTGGACCGGTTGGCCCGGCTGACCGGACCGTTCGACATCGCAGTCACGGCGCTGGGAGTGAACGACACCACACGCGGGTCGAGTGCGCGCGGCTTCGCCCGGCGTCAGGCGGCACTGCTGGATCATCTGACGGGCCCGCTCGGGGCGCAGGTGGTCATTGTCACTGCGGTACCAGACATGGCCTTGTTTCCGGCCCTGCCGCAACCGCTTGCCTGGATACTGGGTGCTCAGGCCCGGCGGCTCGACCGCGCCTTGCAACAGGTCGCGGCGCATCACCCCCAGGCGGTGTATCACCATCCCGTCATTCCACCCGATCCGGCAATGGCCGCCCGCGACGGCTATCATCCCAGCCCGCTGGCCTATGATCGGTGGGCCGAGGGGCTGGCCGGTCTGATCCGCGATCAGGCCGCGCGCCGCATCTGCCGCAGCATCGGGACGGAATAGATCACCAGCGCGGCCCAGATCATCGGAAAGGCAATCATGCGCGCGCGGTCGATCTCCTCGCCAAAGAGCGCCACGGCGGTGACAAAGATCATCGTGGGCGCGATGTATTGCAGGATACCCATGGTCGACAGACGCACCAGTTTGGCCCCGTTGGCATAAAACAGAAGCGGCACCGCCGTCACCACACCGGCCCCGGCCAACAACAGGCTGTCGGCCCCGAAGTCCCCGAAATGCCCCTGCCCCTGCGCCTTGATCCAGACCACATAAGCCAGCGCAAAGGGCGACAGGATCAACACTTCGAGCAGGAACCCCTGATTGGGACCGATCGGCAGCGACCGCTTGAACAAGGCATAAAACCCCCAACTGAAGGTCAGGCCCAGCGCCACCCAGGGCAATTCTCCCGCTTGAGCGATTAAAACAGCCACCCCTGCCGCGGCCAGCAGAATGGCACCCATCTGCGCCCGGCTCAGCCGCTCTCCCAGGAACAGCCCCGCCAGCGCGATGCTGAACAGCGGATTGATGTAATAGCCCAGCGCCGCGTCCAGCGCGCGACCATTGGCGATCGACCAGACATAGATCGCCCAGTTGACCGAGATCAGCGCCGCCGTCAGGCAGGCCATGCCCAGCATGCGCGGATTGCGCAATGCCGCGCGCAGATCGCGGGTGCGTCCCAGCGCCACCAGCAGCGCTCCGGCGACAGGCACCGACCAGATCACCCGGTGCGCCACCACTTCGACCGACGGAACATGCGCCAGCGCCTTCATGTACAGAGGCAGAAACCCCCACAACAGATAGGCGGTGATCGCCAGCACCAGCCCTTTGGGCGTATCCACATTCTCGGGCCGGTGATCGCTCATCTCGCATTCTCCTCTGCCCGCCCGTTGTGAACAGGCACGCCAGGAAAGAAAAGCACCAAATCCGTGAACTGGCCCATCAACACCCGTGATATCGCCCCTTCCTCTTGCCCGAAATATCCCGGAGCGCGAGGCAGCGCCTCGCACCCCGCGCGGAACGCGCGGCACCAACAGAGCGCGCCGCAGGCGCTCCTCTTGGCAGAACGCTAGACCTTCACCCGCTCGGATTTCGGATCATACATCGGGGCAAGCGCGGCCTCTGCACGGACACGTGTGCCCATCACGTCGATCTCGTAGGTCGAAGCCAGAACATCCGCCGCGCTTTCGCCTGCGCAGGGGACATAGCCCATGCCGATGGCACCGCCCAGGTGGTGGCCATAGGCGCCCGAGCTGAGATAGCCGACGATCTGGCCGTCCCTGAGCAGCGGCTCGTTATGATAGAGCAGCGGTTCGGGGTCGGTCAGGCGGAACTGGACCATGCGGGTCTTGAGCCCCTCGTCTTTCTTGCGCAGCACCGCGTCGCGGCCGATGAAATCGGGCTTGTCGGTCTTGACCGCAAAGCCCAGCCCGGCCTCCAGCACGTGATCCTCGGGCGTGATGTCATGGCCGAAATGGCGGAACGCCTTTTCGATCCGGCAGCAATCCATCACATGCATGCCGCAGAGTTTCAGGCCCAGGTCCTGGCCCGCCTCGAACAGGGTTTCAAACGCATGCCCCGCCATGTCGGAGGAGACGTAGATCTCCCATCCCAGCTCGCCCACGTATGTCACGCGGTGGACGCGGGCAAGGCCCATGCCCAGTTCGATTTCCTGCGCGGTGCCAAAGGGATTCACATCGTTGGAAAAGTCGTTCGGGCTGACCCGCGCCATCAACTCGCGCGCCTTGGGCCCCATCACCGCCAACACGCCTTCGCCCGCGGTCACATCGGTGATCACCACGCGGAAATCTCCCGCAAGGCGCATCATCCGGGTCTGGTCGGCATAGCGGGTGGCGGCAGGGGTGACCACCAGATAGGCGGTCTCGCTCAGGCGGGTGACGGTGACGTCGGCCTCGATCCCGCCATTCACGTTCAGGAACTGGGTATAGACGATGCGGCCAACCGGCACATCGAACTGGCCACCCGCGATATGGTTCAGATATGCGGTGGCGTCCGGCCCTTCGACGCGGATCTTGCCAAAGGAGGACATGTCATACATGCCCAGCCCGGTGCGGATCGCCTTGTGCTCCTCGGCCACGTTGTCGAAGAAGTTCTGCCGCCGCCAGCTGTAGCGATATTCGCGCTCCTGATCCGGGCGCGCGTACCAGTTGGCGCGCTCCCAGCCCGCCAATTCGCCGAACACGGCCCCTTGCGCCTTGAGATGTTCGTGGAACGGGGTGCGGCGCACCCCGCGCGAGGTGGCTTTCTGCCGATAGGGGAAGTGATCGGCATAGAGCAGGCCCAGCGTCTCGGTCGAGCGTTCGACCAGATAGCGCTTGTTGCCCTGAAAGGGCTGCATGCGGGCGATGTCGACATCGCCCAGGTCAAAGGGTTTCTCGCCGCTGTCCATCCACTGGCTGAGCGCACGGCCCGCGCCGCCCGCCGACTGGATGCCGATCGAGTTGAACCCGGCGGCGACCCAGACGTTGTCCATCTCGGGCGCAAGGCCGAGGTGATAGGCGTCGTCGGGGGTAAAGCTTTCGGGTCCGTTGAAGAAGGTGTGAATGCCCGCGCTGCCCAGCATCGGCATGCGGTTCACGGCGGCCTCAAGGATGGGTTCGAAATGGTCGAAATCCTCGGGCAGCTGGTCGAATTCGAATGTGTCGGGGATGCCGTCCATGCCCCAGGGTTTCGATTTCGGCTCGAACGCACCCAGCATCATCTTGCCGGCGTCTTCCTTGTAATAGGCGCATTCGTCGGGGACACGCAGAACCGGCATCTGGGTCAGGCCCTGGATGGGTTCCGAGACGATGTAGAAATGTTCACAGGCCTGGAGCGGCACGTTGATGCCCGCCATGCGGCCCACCTGATGGCCCCACATACCGGCACAGTTCACGATCATCTCGCAGGCGATATGGCCCTGCTCAGAGCCATCGTCGCTGATCCAGTCGACGCCGGTGACCCGGCGGCCCTGTTTGGCGATGCCGGTCACCTTGATCCGTTCCTTGACCACGGCGCCGCGCTGGCGGGCGCCCTTGGCCAGCGCCAGCGCGATATTGGCCGGGTCGGCCTGCCCGTCGGTCGGCAGCCAGACACCGCCGGTGACACCGTCGAGGTTGATGTGCTGATAGCGCTCCTTGACCTCGGCAGGCGACAGTTCCTCGACCGGGACGCCAAAGGCGCGGGCCATGGCGGCGTTGCGATAGAGCTCTTCCAGCCGCTCGCCCGTCAGCGCGACCGAGACCGACCCGACCTGCCGCATGCCGGTGGCGACGCCGGTCTCGGCCTCGAGCCCCATGTAGAGCTCGGCCGAATAGCGGGCGAGCTTGGTCATGTTGGAACTGGCGCGCAGCTGGCCGATAAGGCCCGCGGCATGCCAGGTGGTGCCCGAGGTCAACTGCTTGCGTTCGAGCAGAACGACGTCTTTCCAGCCGAGCTTGGTCAGGTGATAGGCGACCGAGCAGCCGACGACGCCGCCGCCGATGATGACCACGCGGGCCTGGGTGGGAAGATCAGCCATATATGTCTCCACAACTTGCGATTTGCCCGACAATGCCACGGGTGGGCGACAGGAAATCCATCAAAAACGTCACGGCAGCGGTGAAAATCACCGCTGCACAGCCGCACGTTTCTGCCGCCTCAGCACAAAGGGGGTAACCCCGTAGAAGCTTTTGTAGACCGCCGAGAATCCGTTCGGAAAACCGCAGGCCAGCCCGATTTCGCGTACGCTCATCGCGGTATTCAGCAGCAGAGAATTGGCCTTGGCCAGCCGCATCTCGCGATAGAAGTTGTTGGGCGTTGTCCCCATATAGGTTCGGAACTTGCGCTCCAACGAGCGATTGGACAGACCGAGCGCCGCAACGATCTCACCAATGGGCAGAGGGTCCTCGATATTGGCCTGCATCATCTTGATGCACTGATCCAGCGCCTCGTCCCCGGTCGAGGTGGTCTTGATCCCCGAGAACGGCTGCATCGTGGCAAAGTCGCGGATATGTTCGTGAAGCATGATATCGGCAACCGTCATCTTGGCCGGGCCCGAAACATGTCGCCCGATCACTGACAAAACCACGTCGACCGTCGCCCCCATGCCCGCGCAGGTCACCACCGGCCCCTGCTCTGTCGCCAGCGAGAAGGTCGCATCAAAGCGCGCGCCGCGTTCGCGCAGAAACGCGGCGTTTTCCCAATGGGTGGCCAGATCGGCGGTGCCGCGTTCGTTGATATATCGGCTCGCGGCCTCGGCCAGCAAAAATACCTGCGCCCCGCGAAAGGTGTAATCCTTGACGACGCGTCCCAGCGACAATTCGGGCTGGTCGGGATCGGAATTGCCGATGACGAACAGGTAGTCCGCCCTTGGTTGGGCCGGCACCCGCTCGGTCGCGACCACGGCGCCGCTGCTGCTTTCGATCAGACCGCCACGCAGGGAACGGTAAGTATAGGCAAAGGGGGGGTGCGGGCAGACCCGATTGGCGATCCGCAATACGTCGACCAAAGCGGCCAGTTCGGTCAGCACGAAACCGGGCGCGACGATGATATCGAACTGCGTTTGCCGGGTTTCGGCCTTGACCAGTTTCAGCGTTGTTTCGGCCCCCATGTGCCGCACTCCTCAGACGATACGATGCCCCGCCGCGCGCAGGCGACGGGCAAGATGCGCGATATGCTCGGGGCCGACCTCGCAACAGCCGCCGACGATGGTGGCGCCCTGACCGACCCAGCCCATGGCAAAATCGGCATAGGCCTCGGGCGTCAGGTCGACGCGGGCGGAGAGCGCCTCGACCGTGGGGCGGTCCTTGAGGAACCCTTCGGTGATGCGGGTGAAGCCGTTGGCATAGGCGCCGAAGGGCAGGCCAAAGCCCGCGATGATGTCGAGCGCGGCGGCCATGGCCTCGGGGCGGGAGCAGTTCACCAGCACCGCCTGGGGCTGGTATTGCGCGACGATGGCGGCCAGCTCACCCACCCCTTCGCCCGAGCGCAGGCGGCTGCCGTCGTCGTCCATCACGGTGACCGACAGCCAGACGGGTTTGCTGCCAAGGGACGCACCCCGGAGCGCGCCCTCGGCCTGAGCGACCGAGGCGGCGGTTTCGATCAGGAACAGGTCGACCCGGTCGTTCATCGCCCGGACGCTGTCGGCATAAAGCGCCTCGGCTTCCGCAGGCGGCGGGCAGATGTCGGGGCGGTAAGAGGCGCCGAGCGGCCCAAGGGCGCCTGCGATGCGGCCCGTGCCATGCGCGGCGCGGGCGGTTTCGGCCTGGGCCAGCGCGGTGTCGATCAGCGCCTCGAACTGGTCACCGATCCCGGCCGGTTCCAGCCGGTCGCGCAGCACCGCATAGGTGTTGGTGGTGGCGACAGTGGCGCCCGCCTCGAAATAGTCGCGATGGACGGCGCCGACGTGATCGGGCGCCTCGAGCATGACCGAGGTGGACCAGAGCGGCGTCGGGCGCTTGCCCGCGCGTTTGACCAGTTCCTGGCCGATGGAGCCATCAAGCAGGGTAATGTCGGTCATGGGTGCTCCTGTGGGGGGATGAGGACGATCTTGCCGGGCAGGCGTTTGGTCATGAACTCGGCCTGTGCCTGGGCGATCTGGTGGAGGGGATAGGTGGCCGAGACCAGCGGGCGAATGGCGCCCGTGTTGATCAGGTCGATGAGGCGGGCAAAGACCGCGCGCGGTTGGTAGGTGGCGCCGTGGAGGGTGATGTCGGGCAGGTAGATCTGGCGCAGATCGGCGGTGACCATCGGCCCGGCGATGGCGCCCGATACGGCGTAGTGGCCGCCGGGTTTCAGGGCGCGGATCAGGTCGGGCCAGAGCGGGCCGCCCACAACGTCGATCACCCGGTCGAAACGGGCGGGCGGGGGCGTGTCGTCGCGGCCCAGGATGGTTGTCGCCCCGGCGGCTGTGACGGCCTCGGCCTTGGCCGGCGCGGTCATCGCAGTGACGCTTGCGCCCAGATGCGCAGCCAGTTGTACGGCGGCGAGCCCCACGCCGCCCGAGGCGCCGGTGATCAGCACCATATCGCCCTGCCCCACGCCGCAGCGCGCCAGCAGGTTCCAGGCGGTGCCATAGGCACAGGGCATGGCGGCGATTTCGATGTCCGAGAGCGGCGAGGCGGTGACGTCGAAGAGGTCACCTGCCTCGAGCAGGCAATATTCGGCAAAGGCGCCGTCCAGCTCCGAGCCCAGCGCTACGAAGCCGAAGGGATTTTCCGGCGCCGGACGCGGCAGGTTGATCTGGCAGGTGACGCGCTGGCCGGTGGTCCAGCCGGTCACGCCCGCGCCCAGCGCCACGATGCGTCCACAAAGATCGCCGCCCTGGATGCGGGGGAAGTTGAGCGCCCCGGCCCAGCCGCCCGCCTCTCCGGTCTCGCCGCTGTCGGTAGCGCCGGTCACATCCGAGGAATACCAACCGATCCGGGTGTTGATGTCGGTATTGTTGACCCCGGCGGCCAGCACCCGGACCAGAACCTGCCCCCGCCCGGGGACCGGGACGGGGATGTCATCACACCACGCCAGTGCCTCTGGCCCGCCGTGGCGGGTCAGATAAACGCCGGACATGGTGGCGGGGATGGTCATGCGCGCAACCGCTCGTTTTCCGGATCCCAGAGCGGTTGATCGGGCTGCACCACGGCGCGGCATTTCTGCCCGTAGATCTCGACCTCCAGCTCGGTGCCCGGCACCGCCAGATCGGCGCGCACCATGCCCAGCGCGACGCTGGCGTTGATACGGTAACCCCAGGCGCCCGAGGTGGTCTCGCCCACGATCTGCCCGTCATGCCAGAGGCAGGACATATAGGGCGCATCGCAATCTCCGGCCTCGACCAGCAGGGTGACAAAGCTTTTCTTCACCCCGCGCTGTTTCTCGGCCAGGATCGCGGCCTTGCCCGGGAAATCCTGTGGCTTGTCGAGCTTGACGAAGCGTTCCAGCCCGCCTTCGAGCAACGAGTAGTCGGTGGAGAGGTCGCCCTTCCACGCGCGATAGCCCTTTTCGAGGCGCAGCGAGTTCAGCGCCCACATGCCGAAGGGTTTTGCCCCGGCGGCAAGGATCGCGTCATAGATGGCGGGCATGTGTTCGTTGAGCGCGTGCACCTCCCAACCCAGTTCCCCGGCAAAAGAAACGCGGATCAGAAAGGCGGGTTGGCCCGCGACGGTGGCGGCCTGATGCGTCAGCCAGCCTTGCGACAGGTCGGCGTCCGACAGCCCGGCGAGGATCTCGCGCGATTTCGGGCCGGTGACGATCAGCGTGTCGCGGGTGGTGGTCACATCCTCGACCGTGACACCGGCGGGCATGGCACCCAAAAGGATATCGCGGTCATGCCATTGCGCGGTGGCCGCGGTGATCATCACGAACTCGTCCTCGCCCAGCCGGATGCAGGACATCTCGGTCAGGATGCGGCCACGGTTTTCTGAAATATAGACAAGGTTCATCCGCCCCACCTTGGGCAGGCCGCCGGTGATCAGGCCGCGCAGCGCCTCGGCCGCACCTGCCCCCTTGACCAGAAAGCGCGAGAAGCCGGGCAGGTCGAGCACGCCGCAATGATCGCGCACGGCCTCGCATTCCTCTTTGATCCGCTGCTCCCACGGGCCGGAGCGGCCCCAGGTGTGGGTGCTATCCTCAGACGTGTCATCGCCCGGCTGCGCGAACCAGTTGGCGCGTTCCCAGCCGTTATAGACCCCCATAACGCCCCCCTGCGCCTTGACCCGGTCATGCACCGGCGAGAGTTTCTTGTCAGGGGCTGCAGGCCAGCGGTGCCAGGGGAAGTGCATGGCATATTCGTTGCCATAGACCTCCATCCCCTTTTTCACGCAGTAGTCGTGATCGGTGTAATCGGTATAGCGGCGCGGATCGCAGGACCACATGTCCCATTCGGTCTGACCATCGACGATCCATTCCGCCAACACCTTGCCCGCGCCGCCGCCCTGGGCGATGCCGAAGGTGAACACGCAGGCCTCGAAGGCGTTTTTCACGCCTGGCATCGGGCCGATCAGCGGCAATCCATCGGGGGCATAGGGGATCGGCCCGTTGATGATGCGGCTGACACCTGCGGTGGCGGTAACGGGCACGCGTTCCATTGCGTCGGCGACGATATCCGCGATCCGGTCGAGATCGTCGGACCAGAGCTGGAAACTGAAATCGTCGGGCATCGGGTCGCTGTCCACATCCCAATGGGCGCGGCAGTTGGGCTCGTAGGGGCCGATATTGATGCCGTTCTTTTCCTGCCGCAGGTAATAGGACACGTCCACATCGCGCAAGAGCGGCAGCTTGCGACCGTTCTCCTTGGACCAAGCCTCAAGCTCGGGGATCTGTTCGGTCAGCAGATACTGGTGGCTCATCACCATCATCGGCACGGTGCGCCCGCCATAGGGTTTGAACCATTCGCCCACCCGCTGGGCATAATAGCCTGCGGCGTTGACCACATAGTCACAGGCAATGTCGCCCTTGTCGGTATGCACGATCCAGCTGCCATCGGGCTGCTGGGCGACACCGGTCGCGGGACAGAAGCGGATGATCTTGGCCCCCATGTCGCGCGCGCCCTTGGCCAGTGCCTGGGTCAACTGCGCCGGGTCGATATCGCCATCGGTCGGATCGTAAAGCGCCCCGGCCATGTCATGAGTTTCCAGGAAGGGATAACGCGCCTTGGCCTCGTCGGGCGTCAGCATCTCCATCTTGATGCCCTGATAACGGCCCATGGCGCAGGCGCGCTCGAACTCCTGCATCCGCTCCTTGGTATGCGCCAGACGGATCGAACCGGTCTGATGATAGTTCATCGGGTAGTCGACTTCCTCGCCCAGACGGGCATAAAGCTCGGTCGAGTACCGCTGCATGTTCATGATCGACCACGAGGTCGAAAAGGTCGGCACGTTGCCAGCCGCATGCCAGGTAGAGCCCGCGGTCAGCTCGTTCTTTTCCAGCAGAACGCAGTCGGTCCAACCCTTCTTGGCCAAGTGATAGAGCGAGGACACCCCCACCACACCGCCGCCGATGATGACCACGCGGGCCTTGTTGGGAAAATCGGACATGTTCACTCCCTAGTCCTTGTGCGGCGCATCGTCCGCGATGTCGTAATAGTCGCCCTTGTCGGCGACAAAGATGTGCTTGGTCAGGCGCAGGCCGGTGGGGCCATCAATGGATCCAAGCGAAAAGCTGATCGTGTCTTCGTCATTGGCCTTCCAGAACAGGAAAGAGCCGCAACGAGCGCAGAACCCCCGCTTGGCGCTGTCGCTGGCGGCAAACCAGCTGACCGGGCCGGTGATGGTCAGTGCTGTCGCGGGCACAAAGGCCGAGGACCAGATGCCGCCCGATTGCCGCCGGCACTGACCGCAATGGCACATCGAGGCGCCCTGGGGCTCGGCTTCGGTCGCGTAGCGGATATCGCCGCACAGGCAGGAACCTTTGATCATGGCATTCTCCTCAATACACCGGTGGCGCGATCACCCAGACAGCAACGGCGGGTTCGTCATAAGGATTGGCCCATTGATAGGGTTCATGGCGGATACGGAAACTGTCGCCCGGCCCGACCGAGAAGACGCGCCCGCCAATGGTCAGCTCCAGCCGCCCCGACAGCATGTATCCAACCTCTTGCGTGGGTCGGTTGGCCGGGGTCTGCATCCGCGAATGCGGGGCAAAGGTGGAATGCACCATCTCGAAATCGTCGGTCAAATCCGGCGATAGCAGCTCTTCGATCAGCCCCTCCTCGCCCGAGCCCATGGGCCGCCGCGCGCCCGCCCGCACCACGTATCCCTGTTCCTCGGCCGGGGCGGCGGCATGGGCAAAGAGCATCGACATCGGCACGCCCAGGCAACCCGCAATCTGGCGCAGGTCCGAGATCGAGGGTTCGGACATGTCGCGCTCTACCTGACTGAGCCAGCCGACAGAGCGCCCCAGCCGCGCCGCGATCTCGCTCAGCGTCAGGCCACGCGCCTTGCGCAGGGCGCGCAGATCGGCGCCAAGCGTCGCGCTGGACGGGGCTTGCGTATTCACCGGCGCCTCCCAAGCTTCGTGAAAAAACTCCATAGAATTTCATGATGACGCGATTCTCGTGAAATTCTCAACACAAATTTCACGAACCAACAGAACACCGCTTCACTTTGCAGCAAATACTCCGGGGGAGTCGCCGCTTTGCGGCGGCGGGGGCAGCGCCCCCCCTTTTCCACCGCCGGTTCTTGCATCTCTAACCGGGCAAACGCTAAGACCCGCCCATGTGGAACGCGATCCTCTATCTCTGGGTCCTCAATGGGCTGACGGTGGCTCTGTTCGCCTGGGACAAGCTCTCGGCACGCTGGAACCGTGGCCGGGTGCCCGAGCATCTGCTGCTCTGGCTGTCCGCCCTTGGCGGCAGCCCGGCGGCGCTGTTGTCGCGGTGGCTGTTCCGGCACAAGACCCGCAAGCAGCCTTTTGGCCGCTGGCTCTGGTCCATCGTGCTGTTTCAGATCACCGCCCTGGTGATCCTATTGGGCAAAGACCTGCTCTAGAACTGCCCCCAGCGCTTCGGCATCCGCGACCGTAAAGGCATCCGGCAGGTCGCTGTCGATATCGAACACCGCGATCAGCGCTCCAGTCCCGTCAAACACCGGCAGGACCAGTTCCGACCGGGTGGAAGAGGCGCAGGCGATATGGCCGGGAAAGGCATCCACATCCGGCACCAGTTGCACCTCACCGGTCCGCGCCGCGGCACCGCAGACGCCCTTGTCAAACGGGATGCGCAAACAGCCGTGACCGCCCTGATAGGGGCCAATCTTGAGCACACCGGGCTCGGTCACCCGGTAGAAACCGGTCCAGTTGAAGCGGTCGTCCGAATGATGCACCTCGCAGGTGACCGTCGCCATCAGCGCCACCGGATCGGTCTCGCCCTCGGTCAGGGCGGCGATGGTCTTGGCGAGGGTGTTGTAGTCAACGGTCATGGCGGCTCTCCGCTGGGTCTGGCGTGAAACAAGCCTATCGCGCGGACAGGGAGCAAAGACAAGAGACGGGTCAGCCCAGAAGGCGGAACAGATGCGTGACCGCTGCCGCCCCGCGGGCCTGGCACGCAGCCTCTGATGGTACGGTCAGGCGCCCGATTACCCGGCGGATCTGCTGGTCGCCCACCAGCAAATCGAGGTAAAGGCCCGCCGCCGCCCCGGCATCGTCGAAACGCAACAGGCGCTCGGCCCGCGCCGCCTCCAGTACCTGCACGATCAGCGGCATCACGCTGTCACGCCCCGATTGCGCGATCAGCGCACCCAACTCGCCGCTTGGGTCGGCGGCGGCGGCACGGTTCAGCGCCACCGCCCGGTCACCCAGCAACAGCATCAAGAGCCGTGGCCCGAGCGCATGCAACGTGTCGCGGGATGGTCGCGCCGCGGCCAGATCGGCCTCCAGCTGCGCGCGAACCTCGGCAGCGTTGCGGATGACCAGCGCCCGGAACAGGCCCTGTTTGTCACCATACCAGCTGTAGAGCGTCTCGTTCGAGGCGCGCGCCAGCCGCGCGATCCCCTGCATCGAGGTGCCCGCATAACCCTTTTGTTCGAGCAGCGCATAGGCGGCTTCCTCGATCTGCTGTTGGCGGTCGGCGCGGCTGTCATCCTTCATCGGGTTTCCTTTCGCTTGACGTCAACCGTAATCATCATTACGGATACAGGCAACCGTAATCACAATTACGCTTTCGATGACACCGATTCAGGAGAATGACATGACCCAGACCGACCGCCCCAGCCTTGCCGCGCTTGTGGTGCTGATCCTGTTGCAGTTGATCATGCTGTCCGCACTCTACGCCGGAGTGCTCCCGCACCCACCCATCGCGACGCCGCTTTTCGGCATCGGGCCGTTCATAGGTGCTTCGGTCTCGGCGGCAATCGCGGCGATTGTGCTGGGAGAGAGCCGCGCCGGGCGGGTGCTGGCCGTGCTCGCCGTTTTGGGCGCGCTAGTCTCGTTCGGGCCGCAGAAATACCTCGACCCGCAGTTTCCGCTGATCTGGCCCGCCGTTATCGCGGCACAACTGGCCGCAATCACGGTGCTGGTGCGCCTGTTCCCTGCACTGTCGCGGCAAGGGGCCTGATCCGATGGAGCTGATGCTTGCCGGTTTCCTGCTGACCGCATTGGCCGCCATCGCCACCCCCGGGCCGACCGTCTTGCTGGCGTTGGGCAACGGGGCGCGGGGCGGCATGCGTGGCGCGGTGCCGGGGATCATGGGCGCGGCCCTGTCGGATATCCTGTTGATCACGGCGGCGGCGCTGGGCCTGGGGGCGGTGCTGAGTGCCTCGGCCCTGCTGTTCGGGTTGGTGAAATGGGCGGGCGTGGCCTATCTCGCCTATCTCGGGTTCCGGCTGATACGAGGGGCGACGCATCCCGGTACGATAGAGAGCGCCCCGCAGGAGCGCGCCACGACGGTCTTTCGCCGCAGCTTTCTGGTCGCAGTCACCAACCCCAAGGGTTATCTGTTCTTTGCCGCCCTCTTGCCGCAGTTCATCGACCCCACCCAGCCTGCGGCCCGGCAATATCTGGTGTTGGCCGCGCTCTTCGTGGCGACGGACCTGATGGTGATGAGCCTCTATGCAGCTGTTGGCGCCTGTTCACAGCGCCGGGGCGGGCGCTTGGCGAGGCAGTGGCTGGGCCGGTTCTGCGGCCTGGCGATGATCGGGGTTGCCGCGTCGCTGGCCCTGATGCGCCGCGCAGGGGCCTGAGGAACGCGCCGGATCGCTTCGGCGCGCCACTTTTTCAAAGGGTCAGACCCGCTCGATGGCGATGGCGGTGCCTTCGCCGCCACCGATGCAGATCGCGGCGACCCCACGCTTCAGCCCGCGCTTTTCCAACGCGTTGAGCAGCGTCACCATGATCCGCGCGCCCGAAGCGCCAATCGGATGGCCCAGCGCGCAGGCGCCGCCGTTGACGTTCACCTTGTCGCGGGACAGGCCCAGTTCATGCATGAAGGCCATCGGCACCACGGCAAAGGCCTCGTTCACCTCCCACAGGTCCACATCCTCGACGCTCCAGCCGATATTGGCGAGCAGCTTCCTGGCAGCCGGAA
Organism: Ruegeria sp. BHSC223; assembly: GCF_059613025.1. Taxonomy (NCBI): domain Bacteria; kingdom Pseudomonadati; phylum Pseudomonadota; class Alphaproteobacteria; order Rhodobacterales; family Roseobacteraceae; genus Ruegeria; species Ruegeria sp. BHSC223. The sequence continues at coordinate 87,818 of NZ_JBXWRR010000006.1, read as the reverse complement.
CCGGGGCGGTGGTGAACCAGCCCGGCGCCTGGGCATGACTGGCATGCCCGAGGATACGGGCGCGCACGGTCAGGCCCTGGGCGGCGGCGGCCTCGGCCGAGGCCAGCACCAGGGCGGCGGCACCGTCCGAGATCGACGAGGCATTGGCCGCGGTCACGGTGCCATCCTTTCGGAAGGCGGGTTTCAGCGTCGGGATCTTGTCGGGCCGGGCGCTTTTGGGTTGTTCGTCGGCATCGGTCACCACCTCGCCCTTGCGGGTCTTGACGGTGACGGCGGCAATCTCGCCGTCAAAGGCGCCCGAGGCCTGCGCGTCGAGCGCGTTTTGCAGCGAGCGCAGCGCATAGTCGTCCTGCGCCTCGCGGGTGAACTGGTAATGCTCGGCGCAATCCTCGGCAAAGGTGCCCATCAGGCGGCCCTTGTCATAGGCGTCCTCCAACCCGTCGAGGAACATGTGGTCGATCACCTGGCCATGGCCGATACGGGCGCCGCCGCGCATCTTGGGCAAGAGGTAGGGGGCGTTGGTCATGCTCTCCATCCCGCCCGCGATCATGGTGTCGGTATGGCCCAGCGCGATCTGATCAAAGGCGATCATCGCCGCCTTCATGCCCGAGCCGCACATCTTGTTGAGCGTGGTGGCGGGCACCTCTTCGCCCAGACCGCCGGCGAAGCCCGCCTGGCGCGCGGGGGCCTGACCCTGACCGGCGGGCAGGACGCAACCCATCAGCACCTCGTCCACGGTGGCGGCCCCTGCCCCGGCCAGCGCGGCGCGAATCGCGGCGCCGCCCAGTTCGGCGGCGCTGACGCCGTCATACATGCCCTGGAACCCGCCCATCGGTGTGCGCGCGGCACCGGCGATGACAACTTCTTTCATCCTGTCCTCCTGAGGAAAGCTCTGCGCCTAAATACCGAATGGTAAGAATTGCCGTCTACCCTCGTGCGGCGAAAAGTAGCCACCCGAGGAGTGGGAGTATGAGTCTGACCAGCACCATGGCCGGTGACACAAGGGTGATCACCGTGAATGTAGAACGAATAGACGCCGCCATGGCGATCCAGTTCAAGGAAGACATGCGCCGTGAAACCGAAGCGGGACCCGATCGCGTGATTCTCGACCTGTCGCAGGTCACGTTCATCGATTCGAGCGGGCTGGGCGCGATTGTCGCTTCGATGAAGCAACTCGGCGGCAACCGACGGCTGGACCTCGCCGGGCTTACCCCGATCGTGGACAAGGTGTTTCGCCTAACCCGCATGGATACCGTGTTCAATCTGTTCGCAACGCTCGACGACGCGCTTGCGGTACACCCGAATTAACCCACCGGGGAGGCTGGCACGGTGCAGTTCAACGCGGATCGGCAAGGCTTTACCCTGAATTTCCGAGCCACAGAGATGGAGGCGCGAGAGGGGATTCGCGCGGTTGCGACCCAGTTGCGCCAGCGCGGCCTGTCCGAGGACCGGGCCGGCGATGTCGAAATCGCTTTGGCCGAAGCGATCAACAATGTGGTCGAACATGCCTATGCCGACATCAAACCGGGTCAGGTCCGCATCCGGTGCCAGATGCGTAGCAATAAGCTGCTGATCCGAATCTCTGACCAGGGACGCCCGCTGCCCGATGGGCAATTGCCCAAGGGCGAACCGGCCAGTGTCGATACCAATCTGGCTGACCTGCCCGAAGGGGGGTTCGGCTGGTTCCTGATCCGGCAACTGGTCAGCGAAATCCGTTATGAACGGCGACAGAACAGCAATTTGCTGTCGCTGCGGTTCGATCTGCCAAAGGTATCGTGATCAAAATCGAGTGCGCCACAATCTCGCCACAATCGCTCCGAACTCATGCCGCAATGAACGGTCAGAAACGAACCTGTAGCTGCATATGGCTTCCCTCGGCGTTGCGCGTTACAGCCCCCACCCAGTGCGCGGCGCCGAGGACTACCTCCCTGACATTCCCTCCTGAAAACCTCGTGTTCGCGAGATCGCTGGATTGATTTCCCGCGCCCGCCCCCTAGTGTCGCGGTACCACGAGGGAGACATCGATATGCGCGATTTTCACCTGCCCGGACGTTCGCCGGCCTATGCCACCGAGGGGATGTGCGCCACCTCGCACCCGCTTGCGGCGCAGGTTGCGATCGATCTGCTCAAACGTGGCGGCAACGCGATGGATGCGGCATTGGCCGCCGGTCTGGTTCTGGGCATCTGCGAGCCGCAGATGACCGGGATCGGTGGAGACTGTTTCGTGCTTTATACCAGACCCGGTGAAGACCACATCCGCGCCCTGAACGGCTCGGGCCGTGCCGCCGCTGGCGCCTCTGCCTCTGCTGCTGCCCTGCGCGCGCAAGGGCTGGAGCGCGTTCCGCTTGGCAGCCCCCATGCGGTCACCATGCCCGGCGCCATCGACGCCTTTTGCCATCTGGCCGAAGCCGAGGGGCGATTGGGTCTCGACACGCTACTGCAACCCGCGATCCATTATGCCGAGCACGGAGTTCCGGTGGCCCCACGCGTGGCTTTCGACTGGGCGCGAGAGGCGGGCACACTCAAGGGCGCGGCGCGGCGCCACTATCTACTGGAAGGGCGCGTGCCGAAGGCCGGCCAGGTCTTCGCCGCCCCCGGACAGGCCGAGGTTCTGCGCCGCATCGCCCACCTCGGGCGCGACGGGTTCTATACCGGAGAAGTGGCCGAGGACATGCTGGAAGCGCTGAACGCTCTGGGCGGCCCGCACCGCGCCGAGGATTTCGACGCCACCGCCTGCACCCCGACCGAACCTATCTCAGGACCCTACAAATCCGCCGATCTGGTAGAACATCCGCCCAACGGACAGGGTGCCACGGCGATCCTGCTGCTCAACATCCTGTCGCATTTCAACATCGCTACGATGGATCCGCTGGGCGCCGAGCGCATCCATATCGAGGCCGAGGCGGCCAAGCTGGCCTATGACGCGCGCAACCGGTTCCTAGCCGATCCCGACCATACCGACCGGCTGAATCACATGCTGGCCCCGAAAACGGCAGCGCGGCTGGCGGCATTGATCGACCCGAAACGCGCCATGGCCGCTGCCGCACTGCTGACCGAGGCGGTGCACAAGGACACAATCTATATCACCGTCGTTGACCGCGACCGCATGACGGTTTCGCTGATCTATTCGATCTTCCATGGCTTCGGGTCGGGCATCGCCTCGGAGAAATTCGGCATACTGCTGCAAAACCGCGGCGCCGGCTTCACCCTGCAAGCGGGCCACCCGAACGAGATGGCGGGTGGTAAACGGCCAATGCACACCATCATCCCGGGCATGCTGCGCGAGGGGCCCGGTACGTTGACCCCATTTGGCGTAATGGGCGGTGCGTATCAGCCGGTGGGCCATGCACGCTTCACCTCGAACCTGGTCGATTTCGGGATGGATTTGCAGACCGCCATCGACGCCCCACGCGCCTTTGCCGATGCGGGCGTGTTGAAGCTGGAACGCGGTTACCCGGACGCTGTGCGCCGGGCACTTGCCGATATGGGTCACAAGGTGGTCACACCGGAGGTCCCGCTGGGCGGCGCGCAGGCGATCCGCATCCGCACCGATGGTGTGCTGGAAGCCGCCAGCGACGCACGTAAAGACGGTTGCGCGCTGGGTTATTGAGCCCTGCGCGCGCTGCGCCGATTAGTTTAACTGGAAGTGCAGGGGATATGTCCCATCTTGGAACGGCCCGAACATGTCGGGAATATCCGGGTGCTCCACCGGCTCGCCGGAATAGTCGGCAATCAGGTTCTGTTCGGACACATAGGCCACGTAGTAGCTCTGGTCGTTCTCGGCTAGCAGGTGGTAGAAGGGTTGATTCTTCAGTGGCCGGCTATCCTCGGGGATAGCCTGGTACCACTCCTCGGTATTGGCAAATTGTGGATCCACATCGAACACGACACCTCGGAACGGGTGTTTGCGATGACGGACCACTTGCCCCAAATGATATTTGGCGTGTGATTTCATCATTGTCATTTCAGCCCCTAATGCAATTAGTACCGTCAACCGCCGCCCGGTGTCCAACAATTGATCGATAATTAAGGGAAACAGTCTGTGAACCTTGCCGTAACAGTGCTTGAAATTGTCGCACCTGTTTTTCTGCTGGCAGCTATCGGGTTCGGCTGGGTGCGGATGGGATTCGAGTACAGGCTGCAATTCGTAACCCGGCTGGGAACCATGTTGGCCGTACCCTGCCTGATCTTTGTCGCGCTGATGAAGACCGAGATTCCGGGCGGCGATCTCAGCCGCTTCAGCCTCGCCTCGGCGCTGGCGATTCTGGCGCTGACCATGGTGTTCGGATTGATCGTGCGGGTCAGCGGGCTGGACCGGCGAACCTATCTGCCGCCGCTGTTGTTCGGAAACACCGGCAATCTGGGCCTGCCGCTGTGCATGTTCGCCTTCGGGGTCGAGGGGCTGAGCTATGCGGTGGTGTTCTTTTCGCTCAGCGCGCTCTGGTCGTTTTCCTATGGTATCCACGTCGTCGCGGGTCAGGGATCGCTGTCCAAGGTCGCGCGTGAACCGATGGTCTGGGCAACGCTGCTGGGGGCGCTGTTCCTTACCCAGGGCTGGCAGACCCCGCGTTTTCTGACCAACGCGCTGGAACTGATCGGACAGATGGCGGTGCCGCTGATGCTGATTACGCTGGGTGTGGCGATTGCCCGCCTGTCGATCCGACGGATCGGACAGGCGGTGGGACTGTCGATACTGAAACTGGCGGTCTGTTTCCCGATCGGCTGGCTTGTCGCGCAAGGCTTTGGCCTAAGCGGCCCGGCACTTGGGGTACTGGTGGTTCAGATGTCGGTCCCCGCAGCGGTTTCGGCCTATCTGCTGGCCGAACGATTCGGCGCCGATGCCGAGGCGGTGGCCGGGATGGTGATGGTCTCGACCCTGCTGGCGGTCGGCGCCTTGCCTCTGGTTCTGGCCGCAGTTCTCTAGCGAATGTGATTCCATCATTTCGCAGAATGCGTTAAACTGCCCAAAAAAAGGCAAGAGGCAGATGAGCAGATCTCTTTGCGCGCTGGTTGCGGTGCTGTTGATGGTATCGTGCAGCGGTGGGTCGAAAAACCCGCCGCGCAATCTTGATGATGCTTGCAGTATTGCGGGCGAGCGCCCCGAATACATCAAGGCGTTCAAGCAGACGGAACGCAAATGGGGCGTGCCCGTGCATGTCCAGATGTCGACCATTTATTACGAAAGCCGTTATCGTTCCGACGCGCGCACGCCTCACCAGTTCGTGCTGGGCGTGATTCCGGTGGGTCGGCAAAGCAGCGCTTTCGGCTATAGCCAGGCGCTGGACGGAACCTGGGACCAGTATCGCAAGGAAACCGGGCGGCGCGGCGCCAAACGCGACCGGATCAAGGACGCCTCGGATTTCATCGGCTGGTACATGAACAAGACGCGCGAGAAAAACGGCATTTCGCTTGGCGATGCGCGCAACCAGTATTTGGCTTATCACGAGGGGCATGCAGGATATGCCCGTGGCAGCCATAACGGAAAGTCCTGGTTGCTGCGTACTGCCGATGATGTAGCGGCACGGGCAAACATGTATCAGCGGCAGCTTTCAAGCTGCCGCCGCTATCGGAATTGACTCTGGATTCCGGGGGCCTGCTCAGCGGTTGACCGAGACGCCCGGCTGACCGTCGATGAACAGGTTCTGATTCAGGCTGTTACCCTTGGTCAGTTGCCCGAGGATCACCGTGGTGCGCGACCCGGCGCCATCATGGACCACCCATTTGCGCAATTCGACCGGATCATCGGTAAAGCTGAGGTCGATACGCCCGTAGTCGGGGTTCTCTGGGTCCTGCGCGGTGACCACGGTGGCGGTACCGTCAAAGGCATGCCCCACCACCATATTGGCCCGGTCCAGGTCCACCGTTCGCGCCAGAACGATCGACAAGGGCGTCCGGTTCAGCGGATACTGCTCGGGCGGCTGGTTCGATTTGGGATCGTGGATGATCACGGTGCCGCCCTTGGCCAGCACCACCGAGCGGTCGGGCGGGTCGTATTCGAACCGCATCCGGCCGGGCCGTTGCAGCCACAGTTTGCCGGTACTCAGCGAGCCGTCATCGTTGATCTGGGTGAACGTGGTCTGAACGGTTTTGAGACCGTTCAAATAGGTCGATATTTCAGCCAAAGGCAGCTTGTCCGCCGCCCAGGCCACAGGCGCGACCAAGGTCAGCGCAAGTGCGAGTGCAATCCGTTTCATGTCACCCCAGATAAGCATTCGCCCGGCGCCGGAAAAGATCACCCCTGCTCCGGCACCAGGATTTCGCGTTTGCCCACATGATTTGCCGAAGAAACAACGCCTTCGTCCTCCATCTGCTCGACCAGCCGGGCGGCCTTGTTATAGCCGATGGCAAGTTTCCGCTGAATGTAGGAGGTCGAACATTTGCGGTCCTTGATGACGATGGCCACCGCCTGATCATACAGCGCATCCTCGCCATCGGTGTTGCCGCCGGTGTTCAGCCCGAGCACCGCGTCGATATTGTCGGCCTTGTCATCGTCCGGGCCTTCGACCACGCCACCGATATAGTCGGGCGGGCCGAACTGTTTCAGGTGGTTGACGATCTCCTCGACCTCTTCGTCGCTGACAAAGGGGCCATGGCAGCGCGTGATCTTGGCCCCGCCCGCCATGTAAAGCATGTCGCCCTGCCCTAGCAGCTGTTCGGCGCCCATCTCGCCCAGGATGGTGCGGCTGTCGATCTTGGAGGTCACCTGGAAGGAGATCCGGGTGGGGAAGTTGGCCTTGATCGTGCCGGTGATGACATCGACCGAGGGGCGCTGGGTGGCCATGATCAGGTGAATGCCCGAGGCGCGCGCCATCTGGGCCAGACGCTGGATACAGGCCTCGATCTCCTTGCCCGCGACCATCATCAGGTCGGCCATCTCGTCGACGATGACGACGATATAGGGCAGCGGGATGGGCTGGAATTCCTCGGTCTCGAACACCGGTTCGCCGGTCTCGTCGTCAAAGCCGGTCTGCACCGTGCGGCTGAACATCTCGCCCTTGGCCAGTGCCTCGCGGACGCGACCGTTGAATCCCTCGATGTTGCGGACGCCCATCTTGGACATCTTGCGATAGCGGTCCTCCATCTCGCCCACCACCCATTTCAGGGCAACGACGGCCTTTTTCGGGTCGGTCACCACCGGAGAGAGGAGATGCGGAATGCCGTCATAAACCGAGAGTTCCAGCATCTTGGGATCGATCATGATCAGCCGGCATTCGGCGGGCGTCAGCTTGTAGAGCAGGCTGAGGATCATGGTGTTGATCGCCACCGATTTACCCGAACCGGTGGTGCCCGCGATCAGCAGGTGGGGCATCTTGGCGAGGTTGGCCACCACCGAGTCACCACCAATATCCTTGCCCAGCGCCAGCGGCAGACTCATGTTGCTGTCGCCAAAATCACGGCTGGCCAAGATTTCGCGCAACACTACCTTTTCACGATTCTCGTTTGGCAGTTCGATTCCGATTACCGAGCGACCCGGCACGGTCGAGACACGCGCCGACAGGGCCGACATCGAGCGCGCGATATCGTCGGCCAGACCGATGACGCGGCTGGCCTTGAGGCCCGGTGCCGGTTCCAGCTCGTACATGGTGACGACCGGACCGGGGCGAACCGAGACGATCTCACCCTTGACGCCATAGTCGTCCAGCACGTTCTCCAGCATGCGCGCATTTTCCTCGAGCGCCTCGTCGCTGAGATGGTGACGCTGGATGTTGGTGGGGTTGGAAAGCAGGTTCAGCGGCGGCAGTTCGAAGGCGACAGCGGGTTCTTCGAAGGCAAGCGCGGGCTGCGCCTCCGCTTGCGCGCGGCGCGATGGCACAGGGTTGCGCCGCACCGGCTGCTCGACCACCGGCTTGCGCGGTTGAGCGGCCGGGATGTTGGACATCGGTTGCGGTTGTGGCGTCGGGACGGCCTGATACGGCGAGGCGTCGTCTGACGGCAGCGTGCCGGATTCGAACCGGTCTTCCGTCTTCCAGTCCTCATAATGCTCCTCAGTCGGCATCGGCTGGAAACCCGAAGCCTGGGTCATGTCCGGGAAGACCGAGGATACGGCGGTAACTGTCTCAGAAACCGCCGCGGCCTGCTGCGGCGCTCGCTGCGCGGCGGTCACCGGTGGTTCGGCGGGCAGATCGCCCCGGCGGCGAGTATCCAGCACCAACGGATCGGGACCGCGTCCGCGCCCCTTGGTCAGCGGGCGTTGCGGATCGGGCGTTGGTGCAACTACGCCCGCCGCCTCTTTGCGACTGCGCACGACGGCGGCGATCTTTGAGGCGATATGATCGGCTCCCGGCATCTTGTCATAGCCCTGAACCGGTTCGGGTTCGACAAGTTCCAGCTGGGGCATGGGTTCGGGTCGACGGATCAGCGCCGGCATCCGTGCCAGCAGGCCGGATTTCGGTTGCGGTGCCGATCTGGGGAGATCGTCGTCCTCGAGCAGAGCCTCGGCATTGGCCGCCTCTTCGGCCATTCTGGCCTCTTCGGCGGCAAGCCTGGCCGCTTCGCGCCGCTCGGCGCGCAGCGCCTGTCGCGCCCGAGCCGCCGCAACCCCGGCCGATGCGCCACGGCCCAGCAGGGTCATCACCCCGCCATAGACCAGGATCGCGCCTACCATCGCATGGCGCAGACCGCGCCGGATCTCAGACGAGGTAAAGCCCAGTACAAAGGCCGCCATCGTCAGCATGATCACGGCCATGGCCAGCGAGGTCAGCTTGACCATCAGATGCGACCCCAGCGGAACCAGCGTCAGCAGCGCCCCCATCACGGTATCGCCAAACAGACCGCCCAGACCGAAGCTGTGGGTTGCGCGCCAGGCCTCGCCGGGAACAAGAGTGGCGGCATAGACCGACACGACCGCGATCCAGATCGGCATGAAGACCAGCCGGCCAATGGCCCGGTCCTCACCTGAATGCAGGGCAAAGCGCAGACCCCAGGCGATCAGCACCAACGGGATGCCCCAGGCGCCGCCACCGACGATCATGAACAGCGGCGCCGCGATCGACGCACCAATCCGCCCGGTCCAGTTCTGCACCGGCGCATCGGTCGACACCATCCAGTTGGGATCGTCGGGCGTATAGGTGCCCACCATCGCCGCTGCGAGCAGGCCCAGCACGATCAGCGCCAGTCCCAGCAATTCCTTCCCGCGCCGCTCGATCGCGGCCTGCATGTTGCTGTCCAGAAGTGGATCGCGACTGCGTGCGTGATATGATGCCATGCTACCCTCGAACCTCAGCGATAGATGCAGTCGCGAAGGGCGATCAGCCCGCGCTGCAAGTCTTGTTTTGGGGCCACCATCGCGACCCTGATATATGTCTCTCCAGGGTTCTGCCCCGGTTTTCCCTGTGCCAGATAGGCGCCGGGCAGCACCCGGACGCCGGTTTCGCGCCATGCCTTGAGCGATGCTGCCTCGCCATCATCGACGGGCAACCAGAGAAAGAAGCCAGCCTCGGGCGGCTGATAGCCCTGCACCCCGGCAAAGACCTGATCGGCCAGCGCGTATTTCTCCTGATAAAGCGCGCGATTTTCGGCGACATGCGCCTCGTCCGCCCAGACCCGCGCGGCGGCGGCCTGCAACGGACCGGGCAGCGGCGCTCCGGAATAGTTGCGCAACTGCTTGACATGTTTCAGCGTTTCCGGCCCACCCGCGATCAGGCCCGAGCGCAGGCCCGCCAGGTTCGAGCGTTTCGACAGAGAGTTGAACAGCACCACCCGCTCGGGATCGGCGCCCATCTCTTGGGCGACGGTCAGCGCGCCCGTGGGCGCTGTGTCACGGTAGATCTCGGAGTAACACTCGTCGGCGAAAATGCGGAAATCGTATTGTTCGGCCAGACCGATCAGTTCCATCCAATATGCACGGCTGGCGACTGCGCCCTGCGGGTTGGCGGGCGAACAGATATAGGCCACGGCGGTGCGGTTCAGAACCTCGGTGGGCAGGCTGGCGTAGTCGGGCAGATGTCCGGTGGCGGCGGTCGCGGGCACGAAATGCGGCTCGGCGCCCACTGAAATCGCGGCAACCATATAGACCTGATAGAACGGGTTCGGACACAGCACGATTGGTCGCTGTCCGTTCTTCTGCTCGGGGCAGAGCGCCATGGCGGCGTTGTAGAGACCCTCGCGCGTGCCATTCAGCGCCATCACGTTTTTCTCGGGGTCGAGCGTCACGCCATAGCGGCGCGCGATCCAGTCCGTGATCGCGCCGCGCAGTTCGGGTGAGCCCTCGTTCGGCGGATAACTTTGGAACAGATGGGCATTCTCGACGATCACTTCGGTAACCCAGGCCGGGAAATCGTGCTTGGGCTCTCCGATGGTCATATGCACGACTTCGCCGCCCGCCGGATGGTGGTCGAGCAACGCACGCAGGCGCGGGAATGCATAGGCCGGTAGGTTCGAAAACCGCTCGGGGAAGTTCATCTGGTCTGCCTCGTGTCGGGATCGTCAACGCCCCGTTTGCAAACCAAAGTATAGACGATCCCCGCGTGCGTCCAGACAAAGCGTTGCCTGCGCAGGGAATTGTGGCATTCAGGTCAGCGCCTGCTCTGCCGCCGCGCCCACGCGCAACAGCGCCTCTTCGCCGTCCGGGCGCCCCAGCATCATCAGACCGCAGGCCGGCATGCCCGTGGGCAGGCTCAGCCCGCTGAGGCCCATCAGGTTGCCGATGCGGGTATTGCGCAGCGCCAGCAGGTTTTCGGACACGTAATAGTCGTGGTCGCTGAGCAGCCGGTCACGGTCGGGCGGCAGGATTGGTGCGGTGGGCATCAGCACCGCATCGAACCCGGCAACCGCGCCATCCCAGGCCGCGCGGCAGGTTTCCAGCCGCGCCCAGGCGGCTACGTAATCGGGACCCGAGAAACCAGCACCGGCGCGGAACCGTTCCAGGATCTGGTCATACATGGCACTGGGATTGGCCTCGATCACGTCACGCCACAGGCCATAGGCCTCGGCGGTATAGAGAACACCCGACAGGGCCATCGCATCGACCAGCTCGGGCACATCAAGCGGCACGATCTCGGCCCCTGCGGCGGACAGACGCGTCAGCGCGGACTCGAACCCCGCGCCCGGCGCCTCACGCAGATCATCCAGCGCCACGGTTTGCAACACGGCCAGACGGCACCCTTTGAGCGATACGCCCCGCAGGTCAGCGGCGCGCCCCCCCTCCAGCAGGGCCAGCGCCTCGGCCGCATCCTCGACCGAGCGGGCCAGCGGGCCGACCGTGTCGAACTTCAGGCAGAGCGGCACCACCCCTTCGAGGCTGAGCCGCCCCGACGTGGTCTTGAGCCCGACCAGATCGTGCCATGCCGAGGGGATGCGGACAGACCCACCGGTATCCGAGCCGATGCCACAGGCGGCAAGGCCGAACGAGACCGAGGCCGCCGCCCCCGAAGAGGACCCGCCCGGCACCCAGGCCGGATCATGCGGGTTGGGCGGGGTTGCGGTCACCGGGTTGAGGCCAAGACCGGAAAAGGCCAGCTCGCTCATATGGGTCTTGCCCAGGCAGACGGCGCCCGCAGCGGTGGCATTACGCAGCACCAGGGCGTCCGCCTCGGGCACGCGTCCCGCGAGCAGGGCCGAGCCGGATTCGGTGGCCACGCCCGCGCTGTCGAACAGGTCCTTCCAGCTGAGCGGTACACCATCGAACAGCGACCGGCGCAGGCCCAGCCTGGCGCGTTCGGCGGCGGCGCGCGCCTCGACCCGCGCACGGTCGGCGGTGACGCGGGCATAGATGCGGTCGCGGTCTGGATGGGCATCGATAGCGTCCAGATAGCATTCGGTCAGTTCGACAGGGTCGATCTTCCCCGCCGCGATGCCGCGCCCCAGACCGCTTGCCGTCATCGTCAGCCAATCGCTCATCTTACCCTCCCGCTTGCTTTTGCCGCGACGGTAGCGACAGGACTGCGCATGGACAATCCCGAACCGGCGCGCATATTGCGACTCATGGAACATAGAGCCGATATCGCAATCGTGGGTGGCGGGCTGAACGGTCCGGTGCTGGCCCTGGCGCTGGCCCAGAGCGGGCAAAGCGTCACCCTGGTGGATGCCCTGCCCGACCCGCTGCGCACCGACGCCGCATTCGATGGCCGCGCCTATGCGCTGGCGCTGGCCTCGCAACGGCTGCTGGCCGCTGTGGGCGTCTGGGATCATGTGGCGGGTAACGCCCAACCGATGCTGGAAATCAAGGTCAGCGACGGCCATGCCGGCGCAGGCCCCTCCCCCTTCTTCCTGCATTTCGACCATGCCGAGATCGAAGAAGGGCCAATGGGCTATATGGTCGAGGACCGCTATCTGCGGCGCGCGCTGCTGGCCGCGATGGAGGCGGCACCGGGCATCACCCGGCTGAACGGCACCACCGTTACCGCGCAACAAACCGATGCCACCGGCGTTACGCTGACCTTGGCGGATGGCTCGCAGTTGCGTGCCGGGTTGGTGGTGGGCTGTGACGGACGCAAGAGCGGCACCGCCGCGCGCGCGGGCATCAAGCGGACCGGTTGGGACTATGGCCAGACCGCGCTGGTCTGCGCCATCGCGCATGAGCGGCCGCATCATGGCATTGCGCATCAGTTCTTCATGCCGCCGGGGCCGCTGGCGATCCTGCCGCTGCCCGGCAATCGCAGCTCGATCGTCTGGAGCGAGCGGACCGAGGCCGCCACCCGCATCAATGCCCTGCCCGAGGCGGAATACCTGGAAATCCTGCGGCCCCGGTTCGGCGATTTCCTGGGCGAGATCCGGTTGGAGGGTGCTCGCTTCACCTATCCGCTGAACCTGACCGTGGCCAATGCCTTTGTCGGCGAACGGTTGGCGCTGGTGGGAGATGCCGCGCATGGCATGCATCCTATTGCCGGTCAGGGGCTGAACGCGGGCCTGCGCGACGTGGGCGCGCTGGCCGAGGTTCTGATTTTGGCCACCCGCCGGGGCGAGGATATCGGCTCGGTATCCGTATTGGAGCGGTATCAGCAATGGCGCCGGTTTGACACGGCGACGCTGGCACTGGCGACCGATGCCTTTAACCGGCTGTTTTCAAACGACAACCCGATCCTGAGGTTGGGCCGCGATCTCGGTATGGGCGTGATTGGCGCCTTTCCCGGGTTGCGGCGCGGCTTCGTGCGCGAGGCGGCCGGGCTGACCGGTGACCTGCCGAAACTGATGCAGGGCCGCGCGATCTGAGCGCGGCTCCTCCGCCCTGGCGGGCGTCCTCGCCTCAGGCGTGACCCGCGCGCTGTGCCCGATAGCGCTGCGCCCAGTCCCGGCTTTCTGCGCCGGAGAGTTTGGCAACCGCCGGGGTCAGCCCCTGCGCCCGGCCCGGATCTTGCTCCAGATGCGCAAGAATGGCCGAGACCACCTCTATCGGCGTGTCCGCGAGGTCTTCGTAGTCGATGACGAGCGGCGTGATGCCCTGAGCAGCGAACCATTTGGTCCAGCCCGCTTCATAAGTCTCAAGCGCGCGCACTTGGGTGTCTATCGCGGCGAAATCGTAGACCGGGTCGCGATGGGGGGCGAGGCGTTCGACCTCGCTGCCATCGGGCGCGATATGCCAGAGGCCCGATTGCTCGGCCCGTACCCGCGACACCGCTTGCGCCACCTTGTCCCGGCGGCGCAGATGCAGATAGCGGGTTGGTCCAAATGCCGCCTCGATCAAGGCCGTATCGCCGGGCGATCCGGGATAGAGATGGTCGAGCATGCCCAGCATGTCGCCCAGATTCTCGCGCATCAGGCGCAGCCCGAACACAGGCGTCCCGCCTCGCCCCTCGACCAGCGCCGCATCGAGATACGCACGGTCAAATCCGGCCGCGCCCAGGCGCAGCGTCTCGGGCAGGCCCCAATCCTTGGCCCACCAATCAACGGATTGTGTGCGAAAGAAGGAATCAGGGGCTCCGGCCACGCCGGTGGCCGCCAGATAGCCGCAAAGAAGGGTGCTGCCGCTGCGCGGCGTCCCGCAGAGGATATAGGCCGCAGGCCGTTCAGTCATCCAGCGGGCGCGCCTCGTCCACCAGCATCACCGGGATCCCGTTGCGGATCGGAAAGGCCAGCTTGGCCCCCTTCGAGATCAGTTCCTGCGCCTCGGCATCGTATTCCAGCGTGGCATGGGTGAGCGGGCAGACCAGCGCCTCGAGCATGCGGCGGTCAAAGGCAGCGGGGGTTTCACTCATTGCAGGGGGTCCTTGCCGCTGTTGCCGCAGAGGGCGAATTCGATCAGGGTGACCAGCGTTTCACGCCGGGTCTTGAGGCAGGGTGCTTCGAGCAGGGCCTGTTTGTCCTCGGGTGTGAAATCCAGCAGCATCGACAGCGAATTGACCAGCAGCTCATCATCGGCCTGGGTCAGGCTGTCCCAGTCGGTGCACATGTCGCGCGCCTCGAAGAACCGTTGCAGCAGTCGCAGGAAGGCATCCCGGTCGAACCGGGGATCGGGCGCGCAAGCGGCGGCCAGATCGTGATCGAAGCTTTTCCAGCAGACGGTGCAGCGGCGATAGGGTGCAAACCCGTCGACCTCGGACTTTATCCGAAAGCGCGACACACCGGTCAGGGTGATCATGTAGCGCCCGTCCTCGGTCTCGGAGAACTGGGTGACCCGCCCGGCACAACCGATCTGATGCAGCTTGCCGCCATCCTGACGACAGGGATTGGGCTGTACCATACCGATCAGACGCTGCGGCGTGCGCAACGCGTCATCCAGCATCTGAAGGTAACGCGGTTCGAACACATGCAGCGGTAGCCGAGACCGGGGCAGCAGCAGCGCTCCGGGCAGCGGAAAAACCGCCAACGTGTCGGGAAGGTCAGCGGATTGCATCATGCCTTCAACTGTAGCTCTATCGCACGATTAGGCAAATATCATCGAGCTGAGTTTGCGACGGCCATTGAGCACGATCGGATCGTTGGGCTTGAGCGCATCGAAGATGGTGAAAAGCTGCGCCTTGGCGGCGCCCTCGTTCCACTCGCGGTCACGGCGGAAAAGGTCGAGCAGTTCGGTAACCGCCTCTTCGGTCCGGCCAGCGGCATGCAAAGCCTGGGCCAGATCAAACCGGGCCTGATGGTTGTTCGGATCGGCCTCGACCGCGGCGGCAAGTTCGGCGACCGGACCGGCATTCGACGCCTGACGCGCCAGTTCCAGCTGGGCATGGGCGGCTTCCAGCTCGGGCTTGGTCGAGATCGCGGCGGGTGCACCGTTCAAAATGGCTTCGGCCTGGTCCAGATCGCCCAGCGCGATATGGGCACGCACCAGCCCGCCATAGGCGGCGGCATGGTCGGGCTCTTCGCCGAGGATCGCGGCAAAGGTTTCTGCCGCATCGGCAGCGGCGCCCTGCTCCAGCATCTCCTCGGCGGCGGCTACCGCCTCGTCGAGCTGGGCGCCGGGCGCCTCGCCACCGGCGGCGGCGACCACCCGGTCGATGAAGCCCTTGATTTCGGAAGCGGGCAACGCCCCCTGAAACCCGTCGACCGGCTGACCCTGATAAAAGGCATAGACTGTCGGGATCGACTGGATCCGCATCTGGCCTGCGATCATCTGGTTTTCATCGACATTGACCTTGACCATCTTCACCGCGCCCTTGGCGGCGGTCACGGCGGCCTCGAGCGCGGGGCCAAGCGTCTTGCAAGGGCCGCACCACGGCGCCCAGAAATCGACGATCACCGGAACCGTCTGGCTGGCCTCGACCACGTCGGCCATGAAGGTGGCTTCGCTTGTGTCCTTGATCAGATCGCCTGCGGGGGTCGCACCCGCGCCATTCAGAAGTTCCATCGTCTCTTTTCTCCGGTTCGGATTTGGCCCCTATATGCGCCTGACATGCAGGGAAACCAAGGCCTCAGTTCTCTCCTGGGGCCGGATTCTATTCGATCAAAGGTCGAAACTGGCAAAGACCGGGGCGTGGTCGCTGGGTTTCTCCCATCCGCGCGCGTCGCGCAGAATGCGACTGGAATGGCCCGCACGCGCGATATCCGGCGTGGCCCAGACGTGGTCCAGCCGACGGCCCTTGTCGGCGGCATCCCAATCCTTGGCCCGGTAGGACCACCAAGAATACAAAAGACCCTCGGGGATGTCCTGGCGAGTGATGTCGACCCATTTGCCCGCGTCCATCACCTGGCCCAGATGGTCGACCTCGATCGGCGTGTGCGACACGATCTTGAGGAGCTGCTTGTGGCTCCAGACATCGTCCTCGCGCGGGGCGATGTTGAGATCACCCACCAGAATGGATTTCTCGGGACTGTTGGCGTGGAACCAGTCGCGCATCTCGGTCAGGTAGTCGAGTTTCTGGCCGAACTTCTCGTTCACCTCGCGGTCGGGCACATCGCCCCCGGCGGGGACATAGAAGTTGTGGATCGTCACCCCGTTTTCCAGCCGCGCCGCGACATGGCGAGCATGGCCGAGGGTGGCGAAATCCTCGCGCGCGACTTCCTCGATCGGCAGGCGCGACAGGATGGCGACGCCGTTATAACCCTTTTGACCATGCGCCACGACATGCCGGTATCCCAGCTCGGCAAAGCTTTCGACCGGCATCTTGTCGACCGGCGACTTGATCTCTTGCAGGCACAGGATGTCAGGCCCCTCTTCGGCCAAAAGCTTGCACACGATGGGTTCGCGCAGGCGGACCGAGTTGATGTTCCAGGTGGCAAGGGTAAAGGGCATGGCGCGTCTCGCTTTCGTCGGGTCCGGCGAAACCTATCGCCTTGTCCGTCGATGTCCATGGCCTGTACAAAAAAAGGGCCGGGCACTAGGCCCGGCCAGTCCAACAGGGAGGTGCATGTCATGACCCGGACATGCGCGGGTTGGGGTCAGGCTAAAGTTACCACAAAGATTCCACTTTGACCTGAATCAATATCAAAAATTACGCCACCAGCCTGTATCCGCCGGATTCGGTGACCAGCAGGCGCGCGTTTGACGGGTCTGGCTCGATCTTCTGGCGCAGGCGATAGATATGGGTTTCCAGCGTGTGGGTGGTGACCCCGGCATTGTAACCCCAAACCTCGTGCAGCAGCACGTCGCGCGGCACCACGCCGTCGGTCGAGCGATAGAGATACTTGAGGATGTTGGTTTCCTTTTCGGTCAGGCGGATCTTGCGATCATCCTCGGTGATCAGCATCTTCATCGCCGGCTTGAACGTATAGGGCCCCAACTGGAACACAGCATCCTCGGATTGTTCGTGCTGGCGCAGTTGCGAGCGGATGCGGGCCAGAAGAACCGGGAACTTGAACGGTTTGGTCACATAATCGTTGGCGCCGGCATCGAGACCCAGAATGGTGTCGGCGTCGCTGTCATGTCCTGTCAGCATGATGATCGGGCTTTTGACGCCCTGCTTGCGCATCAGGCGGCACAACTCACGCCCATCGGTATCGGGCAGGCCCACATCCAGAATCACCAGATCATAGATCGCCTCTTTGGTCCGCTCCGATGCCGCATGGCCGGTCTCGGCCTCGAAGACATCGAAATCCTCGGTCATGACCAGCTGTTCGCTCAGCGCCTCGCGCAGGTCGTCGTCATCATCTACCAGCAGGATTTTTTTCAGCTGCGCCATACCCGCATCCTCCAGATTTCGTTTCCCAACAGGTGAGGGCGCAGCACGAATTCGGCAAGTTTTGCTGCATATCTCTCACGCGGTCGTGTTTTACTTGCGAGATTTATTTCACATTTCCGCCGACAGCGACTAGGTAAAAGCCGTGAACGTTATAGGATAACACCCGATGAGTCTGATCCCGGATATCACCGAGCTTTTGGCCCGCGCCCGTGCCGACCTGCGTATGGGGGTGCCGGTCGTGTTGCGGGACGAGGACGGGGATTGCACTCTGGCGCTTGCGGCCGAGACGCTGACAGCGGAGCGGCTGGCGGATATGCGGCAGTTGGGCGATCCGGTCATCGCTATCACCGGGCGCAGGGCGGAAACGCTCAAGGCGCGGGCCTATGATGGCGATCTGGCGCGAGTAAGCCTGCCTGCCGGGGCCGATCTGCGCTGGGTCCAGGCGGTGGCCGATCCATCGGACGATTTGAATACGCCGATGAAGGGGCCGCTGACGACATTGCGACAAGGCAAGGCCGGCTTGCACCGCCTGGCGATCAACCTGACCAAATCCGCCCGTCTGCTGCCGGCGGCGGTGCTGGTGTCGCTGCCCGAAGGACGCGATTTCGCCGCCGCGCACGGGCTGACCACGATTGACCACGCTTCGGCCGCGCCGCATCTTTCCGAGCGCAGTCCGCTGCACGTGGTCTCGGCCGCGCGCTTGCCGATGGAGGTCTCCGAGGCCGGGCGCCTGCATGTGTTCCGCCCCGAGGATGGCGGCGAAGAGCATTACGCGGTCGAGATCGGCCGCCCTGATCGGGACAAGCCGGTTCTTGCCCGGCTGCATTCGGCCTGTTTCACCGGCGACCTGATGGGCAGCCTGAAATGCGATTGCGGCCCGCAGTTGCGCGGCGCGCTGGCACAGATGGGGGCCGAGGGCGCGGGCGTTCTGCTCTATCTCAACCAAGAGGGGCGCGGCATTGGCCTTGCCAACAAGATGCGCGCCTATTTCCTGCAAGATCAAGGGTTTGACACGGTCGAGGCCAACCACAGGCTGGGGTTCGAGGATGACGAGCGCGATTTCCGGCTCGGCTCGGACATCCTGAAATCGCTGGGCTTCAAATCGGTGCGGCTGCTCACCAACAACCCCGCCAAGATCGCCATGATGGAACGCACCGGCATCGCGGTGACGGAACGGGTGCCGCTCAAGGTAGGCGAGACCGCGCATAACCGGGGCTATCTGGCGACCAAGGCGGCCAAATCGGGCCATATGTTGTGAGCCCGCAGGACTTGGTCCTGACTCCGCGCGGGGTGCGGTTCTGGGGCCGCTATCTTCCCTGCTCCATCGGCAAGGGCGGCATCCGGGCCGACAAGCGCGAGGGCGACGGGGCGACCCCCGTCGGCATCCATCGCATCGTCGGCATGCTGTATCGCGCTGACCGGATCGCACCGCCTGCCCCATGGGCACGGCCCATCGGTCCGGGCGATCTGTGGTCGGACGATATGGGCGACGCGGCCTATAATCATCTCGTGCACGCGCCATACGGGCATAGCCACGAACGCCTGCGCCGCGGCGATCCTCTTTACGATCTGGTATTGGTGACCGACTGGAACTGGCCCGAGGCGGAACCGGGGCGCGGCTCGGCCATTTTTGTCCATCAATGGCGAAGGCCCGGCTATCCGACCGAGGGCTGCGTGGCCTTCAGCCGCGCCGATCTGCACTGGCTCGCGCGTCGGGTGCGGCCCGGAACGCGGTTGATCATCCCGCCGCTTTGACCCGGTCGCCGAAAATGGCTGAGCCGACCCTGACATGGGTGGCTCCCAGCGCGATGGCGCTTTCGAAATCACCGCTCATGCCCATGCTCAGACCCTCTAGCCCGTTGCGCGCAGCGATCCTGGCCAGCAACGCGAAATGCAGCGCGGGCTCCTCTTCGACCGGGGGGATGCACATCAGCCCGCGCACCGGCAGGTCAAGCGCGCGGCATTCGGCGATGAACCCGTCCGCTTCCATTGGCAGAACACCCGCCTTCTGATCCTCTTCGCCGGTGTTGACCTGAATGAACAGGTCGGGACATTTGCCCATTTCCTGCGCCAGCCGGGCAAGTGTCGTGGCCAGCTTGGGGCGATCGACCGAGTGGATGGCGTGCACCAACTCCATCGCCTGACGCGCCTTGTTGGTCTGGAGCGGGCCGATCAAATGCAGTTCCACACCCTCGTACCGCTCCATGAAGGCAGGCCATTTTCCTGCCGCCTCCTGCACGCGATTCTCGCCGAAGATGCGATGCCCCTGCTCCAGCACCGCCTCGACGCGTTCGTTGGGTTGTACCTTGGACACCGCGATCAGCTTGACCGACCCCTCGGGGCGGCCTGCGGCCTGTTCGGCCCTTGCGATGCGGTTCGTAATCTCTTGCAGCGACATGTCGTCCCCCGATCTGGCTTGCTGCAGAAAAACACCATGTCGACGCAAAAGAAAAGGGCAGGTCCGAAGACCTGCCCCCATTCGATACCGTCAAGCGGTGTACAGCTTAGAAGCTGAAGTACACACCGGCCTGGAAGGTGTCGTTGTCGTTCGACGCACGACGGTAGCCTGCTTCGAAGGAAGCGCCGCCGCCCAGGTCGTACGAGTAGTGGATACCGTAGGAACCACCTTCGTTCTGGTTCGAACCGGCGATTGCATCGCGGTTGTCGCCACGACCGGCCAGAACGTCAGCTGCGCTGACTGCTTCTTCGTCGGTGTAGAAGACCAGCAGGTTCGAAGCCGAGCCGATGTCCATGTTGCCATAGATGCCGAACTTCGAGATGCCGTCGTTGTCAGCATATGCAACGCGTGCGCCGAACTGGCCACCGTCCCATGCGACCGACACCAGGGTCTTGTCTTCCCACATGGCGTCCGACGACTGGTGCGCAGCTGCGACAGTCCAGTCACCGAAGTTGTAGGCCAGCATCACGCCGATACGGTCCGAAGCAACGGCGCCGTTACGGGTCGAGTACGACAGGTGGCCGGTGAAGCCGCCGGTCGAGTACAGAGCTTCGATGCCGTTCACGCCGGTACCTGCCGACGAGTATGCATCCCAGTTGAAGAACTCGTTGTTCACGTTACCAACGTGCGAGTAGAAGCTGGCGCCGTCGATACCGATACCTGCGGTACGGGTCTCGAGGTAGGTGCCGGGCATGTTTTCAACTGCGCCGATGATGTTGCCGACGTTCACGCGGAAGCCCTGGTAAGACACACCAAAGCGAGCGCCGTTGAATGCTGCGCCACCCGGGGTGTTGTCACGGCTTTCGGCCTGTGCACGGAAGCGAGCGTCGAACGCAACACCGGCGTCGGTTTCTGCCGACATGTCGAACTGCAGACGCAGACGGCTGGTGATGGTGGTCTTCGAGACACCGTTCACGGCGCGGTCGTTGGCGTCGTTGTAGTCCAGACCGAAGCGGCCGTAACCGCTGAGACGAACGTCTGCTGCTGCGACGCTTGCGGTAGCGATCAGCGCAGTCGTTGCGAAGAGAACTTTTTTCATCGTGTTTCCCTCGGTTTTCATTCATACGCCCAAACCAGTGAATCCGGCGTGGGTATGGACAGGGGTTTCGCTCTTTCGCCCCCCTGTTTGCAAGTCTTGGCGGCAAGCCCGGCGCAAAGTCGTCACGGATGGTGCAGCTTTGCCACAGTCCGGTGACCCGGCAGCGGATTTTCCGCCTCACGGCCCATCAGAAAGCGGACAAATCCGCCTCGTACGCGCGCGTTCCCCCTATAGAGGCTTGCCCCCCTCACGCGGCTTGGGTAGGACATTTCCCAACAGAAAGCAGTGGGACCGTCCAATGACCTTGCAGAACGCGTTCAAAACCACCCTCGTGCTTGCCTTGGGCCTGGGCCTGGCCGCTTGCGGCAACCGTGGTGGTGGCGTGCGCATCGCCGATGCGCCTCCGGCGGACGATTCCTATATCACCAACAACCGCGAAAGCGCGCCCACCAACTACGAGAAATCATCGATCTGGGACGTTTTCGGCCCGTCCAAGGCTGAACAGACCGTCCAGGTGAACCGTTATCTCTGGGCGGCCTCGCTGGATGTGCTCAGCTTTCTGCCGATCCAGTCGGTCGATCCGTTCACTGGCGTGATCGTAACCGGCTACGGCACCCCGCCGGGTGGCGGACGCTCGTACAGGGCCACCGTGCACATCAAGGATCCGGCGCTTGAAGCCCGCGCGCTGAAAGTGTCGCTGCAAACCAGCGGCGGCGCTCCGGTCAATGCCGCCACCGCCCGCGCGGTCGAGGACGCGATTCTATCGCGCGCGCGCCAGCTGCGCATCGGCGACGACAAACTCTAGAACCTCGCGCCAATTCGCTTTATCACCACGCCGGGTTCACGCCCGGCGTTTGCATTCATCAAGGACCAGAACCGCCATGTCGCGCTATTCCGCCACCGAAATCGAAGCCAAATGGCAAGAGGCCTGGGACAAGGCCGGTATCTTCAGGGCCGCGCGCACGGCGGACAAGCCGAAATACTATGTGCTCGAGATGTTCCCCTATCCCTCGGGGCGCATCCATATCGGCCATGTGCGCAACTACACGATGGGTGACGTGATCGCGCGTTACAAACTGTCGAACGGGTTCAATGTGCTGCACCCGATGGGGTTCGACGCCTTTGGCATGCCAGCCGAAAACGCCGCCATGGCCAGCGGCGGCCACCCCAAGGACTGGACCTACACCAACATCGACACGATGGTCGCGCAGATGAAGCCGTTGGGCTTTGGCCTCGACTGGTCGCGGATGTTCGCCACCTGTGACCCGGAATATTACGGTCAGCAACAGGCACTGTTCCTCGATTTCCTCGAAAAGGGGCTGGTTTATCGCAAGAACGCGGTGGTGAACTGGGACCCCGTCGACATGACCGTTCTGGCCAATGAGCAGGTCGAGGACGGGCGCGGCTGGCGGTCTGGCGCGCTGGTCGAGCGGCGCGAACTGACGCAATGGTTCTTCAAGATCTCGGACATGTCGGGCGAGTTGCTGGATGCGCTCGACACGCTGGATGACTGGCCCGCCAAGGTGAAGCTGATGCAGGCCAACTGGATCGGCAAGTCGCGCGGGCTGCAATTCTCCTGGGCGCTGACCGCACCCGCCCATGGCATCGAGGCGCTCGACGTCTATACCACGCGGCCCGACACGCTGATGGGGGCCAGCTTCCTCGGCATCTCGCCCGACCACCCGCTAACCAAGGCATTGGAGGCCGAGAACCCGGAACTCGCCGCCAAGGTGGCCGAGATGCGCAAGGGCGGCACCACCGAGGAAGCCATCGAAAAGGCCGAGAAGCTGGGGGCCGATACCGGGCTGCGCGTGCGCCATCCGCTGAACCCTGACTGGGAGCTGCCGGTCTGGGTCGCCAACTTCATCCTGATGGATTACGGCACCGGCGCGATCTTTGCCTGCCCTGCGCATGACCAGCGCGACCTTGATTTCTGCCGCAAATACGACCTGCCGGTGATCGACACCTTTGTGGCGCTCGACGATCCAAAGCCGGTCGAGACCGAGGCCTTTGTGCCCCTGAAGACCGAAAAGGTGAAATGGATCGACCATTTCGCCGGGCTGGATGTGGCCACCGGACAAGAGGCGATCGACGCCACCATCGACTGGATGGAGGCAAAGGGCCTGGGCACTGGCGTGACCAAGTTCCGCCTGCGCGACTGGGGCCTGTCGCGACAGCGCTATTGGGGCTGCCCGATTCCCGTGGTCCACTGCGATAGCTGCGGCGTGGTGCCCGAGAAAAAGGAAAACCTGCCCATCCGGCTGCCCGACGATGTCACCTTTGACGTGCCCGGCAATCCGCTGGACCGGCACCCGACCTGGCGC
Organism: Ruegeria sp. BHSC223; assembly: GCF_059613025.1. Taxonomy (NCBI): domain Bacteria; kingdom Pseudomonadati; phylum Pseudomonadota; class Alphaproteobacteria; order Rhodobacterales; family Roseobacteraceae; genus Ruegeria; species Ruegeria sp. BHSC223. The sequence continues at coordinate 64,508 of NZ_JBXWRR010000006.1, read as the reverse complement.
AACTGCGCCTGCCCGTCCTGCGGTCAGCCCGCCCGGCGTGAAACAGACACGATGGACACGTTTGTCGATTCGTCTTGGTATTTCGCGCGCTTCACCGCCCCGCGCGCCGAAACGCCCACCGATATGGCCGAGGCCGAATACTGGATGAATGTCGACCAGTATATCGGCGGCATCGAACACGCGATCCTGCACCTGCTCTATTCGCGCTTCTTCGCCCGCGCGATGCATATTTGTGGCCACCTGCCCGAGAAGTCGAAAGAGCCGTTCAACGCGCTCTTTACGCAGGGCATGGTGACCCATGCGATCTACAAGACCACCGGCGCCGATGGCCGCCCGGTCTATCACTACCCCGAGGCTGTGCGTCTCGAAGGCGGCAAGGGCTATCTGGAGGATGGCACCGAGGTCGAGATCATCCCCTCGGCCAAGATGTCGAAATCCAAGAACAACGTGGTGGACCCGGTGGCCATCATCGACCGTTTCGGCGCCGACACCGCGCGCTGGTTCGTACTGTCCGACAGCCCGCCGGAACGCGACGTGGAATGGACCGATGCCGGCGCCGAAGCCGCGCACAAGCACCTGAACCGGGTCTGGAACCTGTGCGACAGGATCGCCGCGATGGACCCCGCCACCCCCGGCGAAGGTGACGACGACCTGTTGCGCGAGATGCACAAATGCATCCGCGACGTGACCAACGGGATCGAAAGCTTTGGCTTCAACGCCTCGATCGCCAAGCTCTATGCCTTTACCAACACCCTGGCGAAATCCAAGGCCGGGGCGGCGGCACAGAAACAGGCGATCATGACGCTGGCACAACTGATGTCGCCGATGACCCCGCACCTGGCCGAGGACATCTGGGCCCATCAGGGCGGCAAAGGCCTGATCGCGGCAGCCCCTTGGCCAGTCGCGGACGAGGCGATGCTGGTCGATGCGCTGGTTACCCTGCCGGTGCAGATCAACGGCAAGCGCCGCGCGGAAATCAGCGTGCCCGCCGATATGGACAAGACCGAGGTTGAAAAACTGGCACTCTCCACCGATGCTGTGCAAAAGGCGCTGGATGGCGCCGCACCGAAAAAGGTGATCGTCGTGCCGGGCCGGATCGTCAATGTGGTCGTTTAATCGCAGAACCCTGCTGATGCTGCCGCTGGCGCTGGCCGCCTGCGGCTTTCAGCCGGTCTATGGCCCTGGCGGAGCGGGCGATGCGCTGCGCGGCCGGGTCGAGGTTTCGGCCCCCGATGATGTCGAAAGCTATTGGCTGGTGCAGAATCTGGAACAGAGCCTGGGCCGGACCGCTGCCGCCGGCACCGACTATCTGCTGGACGTCAAGGTGCGCACCGCCTCGCAGGGGCAGGCAATCACCGCCTCGAACGACACCACCCGCTATTCCATCGTCGGCACCGCCGCCTATACCTTGACCGACAAGGAAAGCGGCGCAGTGATGGCCTCGGGCGAGGTCCGCAATTTCACCGGCTATTCCGCCACCGGATCGACCGTCGACACGCTGGCGGGGGAACGGGACGCGCGCCAGCGCCTGATGGTGATTCTCTCGGATCAACTGGTCACCCAGCTTTACGCAACGCTGGACCAACCGGCATGAAGCTGTCCCCGCGCGAGGCGGATGGCTATTTCGCCCGACCCGACGCGGGCAAGACGGGCATCCTGATCCACGGGGCCGATGCCATGCGCATCGCGCTGAAACGCCAGCAGATCATCGCGGCACTGATTGGTCCGGGGGGCGAGGAAGAGATGCGCCTGACCCGAATGCCGGGGGCTGAATTGCGCAAGGACGCGGCCCAGCTTTTGGACGCGGTCAAGGCGGTTGGGTTCTTTCCCGGCCCGCGCGTTGTCTTTGTCGAGGATTGCCCCGAAACCTCGGCCCCCGCAGTTCTGGCAGCGCTTGAGGACTGGCAGCCGGGCGATGCGCAGATCGTGGTGACCGCCGGTCAGTTGAAGCCGAGTTCCAAGATCCGCAAGGCCTTCGAAACCCATCCCAACGCCTATGCCGCCGGCATCTATGACGACCCGCCCTCGCGGGCCGAAATCGAACGGATGCTGACCGCCGCCGGCATCCGCGACGTCCCGCCCGAGCCGATGACGGTTCTGTCCGATCTGGCGCGCGATCTGGGGCCGGGCGATTTCGCGCAGACGATGGAAAAGCTGGCGCTTTACAAGCTGGGAGACGCGGCACCTTTGGGGCTCGAGGACATTGCGGCCTGTGCCCCCCGCTCGACCGAGGCGGCGCTGGACGATGTTCTGAACGTGGTGGCCGAGGGCAAGGAGGGCGAGATCGGACCATTGATCCGTCGTCTGCAAGCCCAGGGCACGACGCCGGTCAGCCTGTGTATCGGGGCAACCCGACATTTCCGCACGCTCTATGCCTGTGCCTCGGCCCCCGGTGGCCCGGCGCAGGGCATCGGCACATTGCGCCCGCCGGTCTTTGGCCCACGCCGCGACCGCATCCTGAGCCAGGCCAAGCGTTGGGGCGCAAGGCGACTGGAAGCGGCCCTGACGGTGCTGACTGATACCGACCTCGCCTTGCGCTCGGCCGGGCAATCGGCGCCCCAGATGGCGCTGGTCGAGCGGGCGATGATCCGGCTGGCGTGGCTGTCCCGGTCACGGTGACGTTACGGCCTCGCACGCAGGGCTTGACCCCGCGCGCGCCGACACCATCCTGCAACGGGATCATCAGAATGGGAGAGGATCATGTACAAGGTCTATGGGCGGGTCAAAAGCCGTGCTTCGCGTGTTTTGTGGCTGCTCGAAGAGTTGGGGCAACCCTACGAATTCGTCGATGTCGGCCCGCATGACCCACAGGTCAAGGCCCTGAACGGCAGCGGCAAGATCCCGGTGCTGGTCGATGGAGAGCACGTGATCACCGACAGCTCTGCCATCATGACCTATCTTACCGACAAGCATGGCGACCTGACCTACCCCGCCGGAACGCCCGAACGCGCCAAGCAGGACGCCTTGTTCCACACGATCCTTGACGAGATCGACGGGGTGCTGTGGGTCGCCGCCCGCCACGGGTTCATCCTGCCCGAGGACAAGCGCGTGCCTGCCGTCATCGACTGTGCCAAATGGGAGTTCGAGCGCAATCTGGCGCGTCTGGAATCCCGTCTGGGCGACCCGTTCGCAATGGGAGACAAGATGACGATCGTCGATATCCTGTTGGTACATTGCCTCAACTGGGCCTTTGGTGCCGGTTTCCCGATCACTTCGGACCGGATCAAGGCCTATGGCAAGGCGGTACGCGCGCGCCCCGCGTTTCAGCGCATGGGTGCATTGACCCCGGCCTGAACCCAAGCCGCCGCCGCGCGGCCGGCCCAGCGGCCGGTCGCCAGGCATCCGGTCAGGAGGTAGCCGCCAGTCGGCGCCTCCCAATCCAGCATCTCGCCCGCGCAGAACGTGCCGGGCATCTGCTTTAGCATCAGTCCCTCATCCAGCGTCGTGCGCGGCACCCCGCCTGCGGTCGAAATCGCCTCGTCCATCGGGCGCAGGCCAGCATGGTGCACCGGCAATCGCTTGAGCAGCGCTGCCAATGCCTCGGGCGCCTGCGGCAACGGGCGGCCGAATTCCATCAGCAATGCCCGACATTCCGGAGCCAGTTTCAGCACCTTGCGCAGATGCGACGACAGGCTGGCCTTGCCCCGCGGACGCGCCAATCGAGCGGCCACCTCTTCCAGCGGCAGGTCGGGCAACAGATCGACAAACAGGGGAACGCCCTGCCGGACCGCCGCCGAGACCGCATAAATGCCGCCGCCCTCAAGCCCACGGGCAGAAATCACCGCCTCGCCCCGGCTGCTCAGCGCGCCCGCCTGCCAGGCCACGCCCTTGACCGGGTGACCGGCCAGCGGCGCCATATGCGCGGACCAATCGACCAGCAGCCCGGCATTGGCGGGTGCAAAGGGTGTCAGCTCGACCCCGCGCGCGCCCAGCACCCCGGCCCAGGCCCCGTCCGAGCCGAGCCGGGCCCAGCTGGCCCCGCCCAGCGCAAGCACGGTGACCAAAGGTTCGATCCGTTGCGCCCCCTCGGGCGTGTCGAAACAGAGCGCACCACCCTGCCAACCGGTCCAGCGCCAGCGGGTACGAATCTCGACCCCGTGTCCCGCCAGTTCCGCCAACCAGGACCGCAACAGCGGAGAGGCCTTCATCGCGGTCGGAAACACCCGCCCCGTCGAACCGGTAAACAGGTCCTGCCCCAGGTCGCGCGCCCAATCCTGAACCGCATGGGCATCAAAGGCCGCCAGCATCGGGCGCAGCCAGCCAGCCGCATCGCCATAGGCGGCAAGCAGCCGCTCAAGAGGTTCGTCCTTGGTCAGGTTCAGACCCGACTTGCCCGCCATCAGGAACTTGCGCGCAACCGAGGGCTTGGCCTCGGCCACCAGCACCGGCAGGCCGGCGCGGGCCAACTCGCCAGCGGCCATCAGACCCGCGGGTCCTGCCCCTATGACGACCGCCGGTTTCATGCCTGCCGCGTCTCGATACTGCCGGAAAGTTCCACCACCCGATGCGGATAGGGGATTTCGATGCCGTTCTCCTTGAGCGCGTTCCAGATCAGGAACAGCACATCGGACATGAACTTGTTCTTGCCGTCATCGATCCCCTCGACCCAGAATTCGACCGCGAAATCGACCCCGCTATCGCCGAAACCGCGCAGCTCGCAATCGGGTGGAAAGGGGCTTGCCAGCACACCGGGATGTGTCGCCACCGCCGCTTCGATGATCGCGGGCACCCGGTTGATATCCGTGTCATAGCTCACCGAAAACGGTGCCTCGTACCGGTTGGCGCTTCCCTGATCCGAGAAGTTCACTACCCGCGTGGTGATGAAATCCTCGTTCGGGACCACGATCCAGCGCCCGTCGAATGTCTCGAGGATGGTTGCGCGCGCGGTCATCTTGACGATGGTGCCGGCCTCTCCCCCGTCGAGTTCAACGTAATCGCCGACGGTTGCCTGCCCTTCGAGCAGCAGGATGACGCCCGAGATGAAATTCGACGCGATCTTTTGCAGGCCAAAGCCGAGGCCGACGCCGATGACACCACCCAGAACGGCCAGCGAGGTCAGGCTGATCCCCATGATGTTCATCACCAGCAGGAAGGCGATGCCGAAGATACCGATCTCGACCGCCTTGACGGTCAGTTCGCGCATCGCCGGGCGCATTTCACGCTGTTGCTTGATGAATTGCGCCGACTGGTCGTTGGACCAGCGCCCGAGCCAGAAAATGGCGCCGCCCACGACAAGGAAACGCAACGCGAAGAGCAGCGAAAAGGACAGGTTGCCCAGCGGCACCACGGTCTCGTCCAGCCTGGCCATGGCCGGTTCCAGAAGGCCCAGCGCATAGAGCGCCGCCACCGGGATCAACACGTAACGGCCCAGCAGCTTCATCAGCGGATCGTCGAGGATTTCGCGCACCAGAATGCGGGCGGCCAGGAACAGGAACACCCGCTTGCCAAAGGCAATCACCGCGCCCGAGCCGAACAGCGAGCGGGTGACACTCTCGCCGATGCCGGTAAAGACATAGGCCAGGAGCGGCAGCAGAAGCGGCACAAAGACCAACACGAAACGGCGGGTCCGCGACAGCGGATCCATCTGTCCCGATGGTGGGGTCAGCAGGCGCGACAGTGGCCCACGCAACCGGCGCGCGGCATAGAGCGCCACCAGATAGGCCACCATCAACAGGGCGAATTGCGACCAGGCGGCCGCGCTCGACAGCCAGCCCAGCGCAATTGTCCAGAGACGCTCGCCCTGTTCGATCAGGCTGTTCAGCAGCTCGGTCTGGGCCTGTGTTCCGAATTCCATGGGTCTCTCCACTTGCGCCGTTTGCACGGTGGTGCATCCTCTTGCCCATGACAGACAAGGAAAACAAGTGCTCGGATCTCCCCCCACCCGAAGGGGTCTGCCCGTTATGCGAACGGCCGATACCCGAAGGCGACGGCAGCCAGCACCACCTGATCCCCCGGCTGAAGGGTGGCAAGGGAGGACCGACGGTCCTGTTGCATGTCATCTGCCACAAGGAGGTCCATGCCACCCTGACCGAGGCGGAACTGGCGCGCAGCTTTCACACGGTAGAGGCTCTGCGCGCCCATCCCCGGTTGGCGAAGTTTCTCGCCTGGGTGCGCAAACGACCCCCCGGGTTTCGCTCGAAAGTGCCGGGCGGGCGGCGCAAACGCTAGCAACTCAGAGCCTTGACGCGCGACGGCGACCGGAAACCTGCAAGGTTTCCGGCCCGGTTTCGGTGCACGAAACCGGCGCTGTCCTGAAGGGCTGGTCAGGAACAGAGCCGGGAAATACCTGCCGCAACCGCCGGATCGGCGGCCAGGGAATCGGCCACCAGCGCGCGGGCGGTCTCCATCAGCTGTTCGGCGGCTACGATCCGGTCGATCAGGCCGAAGTCATAGGCCTCCTGCGCAGAGATTTTTTGCCCCGCCATCAGGATCAGCCGGGTCCGCGCCGGGCCGATCAGCGCCGCCATGCGGGCCGGATCGGAAGGTTGCGGCAGAAAGCCAAGCTTCATCACCGGATAGAACACCTTGGCCTCGGGCACCGCGATGCGCAGGTCGCAGGCCAGTGCCATGCCGTTGGCGCCACCCGCCAGTGTGCCGTTCAGGGCCGCGACCGTCAGGCAAGGCAGCGCCGCGATCGCGCCTGACAGCCGCTCCCACAGGTCCGAGGTCGCCAGCCCCGCCCGCGCGGCCTCGAGATCGGCGCCGGCGCTGAACACCTTGCCACGCCCGGTCAGGATCAACGCCCGCGCCTCGCCCGCCGTCTCGGCGATCTCGACCAGCCGTTCCAGCATGGCCGCCGTCAGCGAATTGGCCTTGTCGGGGCGGTTCAGGGTGACGGTCCACAGACCGCCCTCCTTTTCGAGTTCGATCATGCCAGCCCCACACGCTTGCGAATTTCTTCGTCCCTGAGCGAGATCTCGGTGCCCAGAAACGCGTCTGACTCGGGCCCGCACATCCACAACAGCGCCCGCGCCGGCCAGTCGGCCGGGATATGCGCCGACCAATCGAGCTGGCTGACCGGGTTGATGCCCGACCCCTTGATCTCGCGCTGCATCTGGGTGGCAACCGTACCCGGCGACAGGCCCATGGCGCGGATGCCGTGATGGCCCTCTTCCAGATGCAGGCAGGCGGTCAGCATCGCTGCGCCGGCCTTGGACGCGCAATAGTGGCTCCAGGCCTCGACCGGGTTATGGGCGGCGCCTGAACTGACGGTCAAGATGGTTCCGCCCCCCGCTCTACGCATCACCGGCAGTGCCGCGCGCATGCCGTAATAGACACCCTTGAGGTTGATATCGATGGCGTGGCCCCATCCAGCCGGGTCCGAGCTGGCCAGATGCGAGATCGGCTCGATCACACCTGCGTTATTGATCAGCACGTCGAGCCCGCCGAACCGCGACACCGCCGCGTTCACCGCACCCGCCACCTGCGCCGCGTCGGCCACGTCGCAAGCCAGTGCCAGCGCGGTCTCGCCGATCTCGGATGCCTGCTCGGCCAGCGCCTCGGCGCTGCGTGCCAACAAGACGACATTGGCCCCGGCCGCGGCAAAGACGCGCCCGGCCTCGGCCCCGATCCCCCGGCTTGCGCCAGTGATCATAACGGTTTTTCCCTGCATTCCGGTCATCCACCTTCCTCCCGTGTCTGCTCTGCCAAGTCCTACGCCGTGACTCGGGAAGGGTCCAGTACCACCCCCCTTGACGCCCGTTGCCCACCGAAACACGATAGGGACGAAATTGATCCAGAGAGGTTCTTGTGATGCCCGTTTTCCTCCGCCGCACGTCCGGCGCCGTACTCGCCTATGCCATTGCAACCCAGGGCGCCTGGGCCGATCTGACCGCCGAGCAGGTCTGGGCCGACTGGAGCGCCTATCTGGGCGGCATGGGCTATGACGTCGCAGGCACGGAAAGCCGATCGGGCAACACGCTGACGATCACCGATTTCAGCATGTCCATGGGCATTCCCGAGCAGGACAGCGCGATGTCGTTCTCGATGCCACAGATCACCATGACCGATCAGGGCGACGGATCGGTGCGGATCGGCCTGCCCGAAGAATTCCCGCTGACCTTCGTTTTCTCTGTCGAGGACGAGGCACCGGTAACCGGTACTCTCACCTATACCAACCGCAACATGTCCATGGTCGCGACCGGCGACCCGGATGACATGACCTATGATTACAGCGCCGATCAGGTCAGCCTGCGGCTCGCCTCGCTGGAGGCCGATGGCGAGACGATGCCCGCCGATGCGCTGAGTTTCCTGCTGGAGATGACGGCCATCTCCGGCACCTCGGAAATGAAACTGGGCGAGATGCGCGACCTAGTGCAAAGCTTCACCGCCTCCGGCCTGACATATGCGCTGTCTTTCGACGATCCCGACTCGGACGATGCGGGGAACTTCTCGGGCACGCTTTCGGATGTACACTATTCCGGCACCGGCAGCCTGCCGACCAGTTTTGACGCGACCAACTTCTCGGACATGCTGAAATCGGGTTTCGCCTTTGACGCGCTGATGAGCTATGGCGCTGGCAGCGGCAATATGGCGGCCAAGGGTGATGGCGACGATTTTGCCATGACATCCTCGTCACAGGGTGGTGATTTCCGGATCGCCATGGATGCCAGCCATGTGGTCTACGATCTCAAGGGCCGCCAGTCGCAGATTTCCATGACGACACAGGACCTGCCCTTTCCCATTGATCTGGCGATGGCGGAATCGGGGTTCAAGCTGGATATCCCCACCCAGGCGGGCGACGATCCGCAACCCTTCAGCTTTGGCATGAACCTGACCGATTTCACCATGTCGGACATGATCTGGGGCATGTTCGACCCCGCCGGTGCCCTGCCGCGCGATCCGGCGACCGTGGCGCTTGACCTGTCGGGCCTGGCGACGGTTCTGGTCGATTTTCTCGACCCGACCGTGGCAGAAACGCTCGAAGCGACCGGCGGTGCGCCGGGCGAGTTGAACGAGTTGACCATCAACCAGCTGCTGGTCTCGCTGGTGGGGGCCAAGCTGACCGGTACTGGCGCCTTCACCTTTGACAATTCCGACTACGAATCCTTTGACGGCATTCCGGCGCCTTCGGGCGTGGCCAACCTGACCCTGTCCGGGGCAAATGCGCTGCTCGACAAGCTGATCGCCATGGGTTTCGTGTCCGAGGATGACGCCATGGGCGCACGGATGATGATGGGCATGCTGGCCGTACCCGGCGATGCGCCCGACACGCTGAACTCGAAGATCGAGATCAACGAACAGGGCCATATCCTCGCAAACGGTCAGCGTATCAAGTAACGGCTCCAGCGGGGTGCGCGCATCGGCTGCGCGCCCTGCTGACACCTTGGTCACCCGAACCGCGCCCTGCGGGGCTTGCAGCGGGCGGCGGCGGGGGCTACCTCCCTGACAACAGCCAAAGGACAGCCCATGCCGCACAAGGCCGAAGACCTCAGCCACGCTCTCTTGCACGCCGCCCGTCAGGCTGGCGCCGAAGCCGCCGATGCGTTGGTGGTCGAGGGTACCTCGGTCTCGGTCGAGGTGCGCGGCGGTGCCCTGGAACATGCCGAACGTTCCGAAGGGACCGATCTGGGCCTGCGGGTGTTTGTCGGCAAACGGCAGGCGATCGTGTCCAGTTCGGACAGCCGCCCCGAGGCGATGGCCGCGATGGCCGAACGCGCGGTGGCGATGGCGCGTGAAGCGCCCGAGGACCCTTACGCCGGGCTGGCCGACCCTGATCAGCTGGCCCGCGACTGGGACCTTGCAGCGCTCGACCTGCGTGACCCTGCCGCCGAACCCGATCCCGAAGCGCTGATGCAGGACGCGTTGGCCGCCGAGGCCGCCGCCGCGGCGGTAACCGGCGTGACCCAGGTGTCGGATGCCGCCGCGTCTTATGGACAGCATCATGTTCATCTGGCCGCCAGCAACGGGTTTTCCGGCGGATATGGGCGCAGCGTGCGCTCGTTGTCCTGCGTTGCGATTTCGGGCAGCGGGACAGGGATGGAGCGGGACGCCGATGGCGACAGCCGCACCTATCAGTCCGACCTGCGCAGCCCCGAAGAGATCGGCCGCAGTGCCGGCGAACGGGCGGTTGCCCTGCAAGGCGCGCGCAAACCGGCAACCGGCAGCTATCCGGTACTGTTCGATGAACGCATCTCCTCTTCGCTGATCGGGCATCTGCTGGCAGCGGCCAATGGCGCCTCGGTTGCGCGCGGCTCGTCCTGGCTCAAGGACAATCTGGGCGAGCAGGTGCTGCCTGCCGCCCTGTCACTGGTCGAGGATCCGCATCGCCCGCGTGTCTCGGGTTCGCGCCCTTTCGATGCCGAAGGATTGCCCACACGGGCGCGCGCCATCGTGCAAGACGGAGTGCTGACCGGCTGGACGCTGGATCTGGCCAGCGCGCGCAAGCTGGGGTTGGCTTCGACCGGCAATGCCACGCGCGGCGTATCGGGCCCACCCTCGCCCAGCAACTGGAACCTGACGCTGACACCCGGCACGGCGTCGCGTGACGATCTGATGCGCGATATGGGGACAGGGCTGCTGGTGACCTCGCTGATCGGGTCGACGATCAACCCCAACACGGGCGACTATTCGCGAGGGGCCTCGGGCTTCTGGATCGAAAACGGCCAGATCGCCTATCCGGTCAACGAATGCACCATCGCGGGCAATCTGCGCGACATGTTGCTGCGGATGATCCCGGCAAACGATGCCCGCCCCTGGCTGTCGCGGGTGGTACCGTCGATCCTGATCGAGGGGATGACGCTTGCCGGAAACTGACCTCGACCTGTTGATCCGCGCCGCACGCGAGGCCGGGCGCATCGCCACCCGCTACTCAGGCCGCGATGCCCAGAGCTGGGACAAGCCCGATGGCGCCGGCCCGGTGACCGAGGCCGATCTGGCGGTGAACGCGATGCTGGCCCAGATGCTGCCCGCTGCCCGCCCCGGCTATGGCTGGCTCAGCGAAGAGACCGAGGACACCGCCGCGCGGCTGGATCACGACCGTGTGTTCATCATCGACCCGATCGACGGCACCCGCAGCTTTGCCGAAGGGTCGCGCACCTGGGCGCATGCGCTGGCGGTCGCGGATCGGGGCGTGGTTACCGCCGCCGCCGTTTATCTGCCCCAGCGCGACCTGCTGTTCACCGCCGAGGCGGGCGGTGGCGCCTTTCTGAACGGCGAACCGATCCGGGTCTCGGCGCCCACCGACCTGGCGCAGGCGCATATTCTGGCCGCGCGACCAAATCTGCGCCCCGAACACTGGACCGGGGGACAGGCGCCTGAGTTCCACCGCGACTATCGTCCTTCGCTTGCCTATCGTCTGGCGCTGGTGGCGCAGGGGAGATTCGACGGGATGCTGACCCTGCGTCCCAGCTGGGAATGGGATATCGCGGCTGGCGAGTTGATCCTGCGCGAGGCGGGCGGGCTTTGCACCGACCGGAGCGGTGCGGCCTTGCGCTTCAACAATCCCAAACCCCGGCTGGACGGGGTCATCGCCGGTGGGGATATCGTGCATCGCGGCCTGTTCGGCGCCCTCGATCCCGCCGGTACGGGCATTACGGCGCATTGACCGCGGCGGTCCTTGGCGCCCGATGACTTGACCCGGGCCGCCAAACCCGTAGGGTGCCGCCGATTTCAACCCCTCTCCGTCAGGAGCGCCGCATGGCATCCACTGCCCAGACCGACCGGCGATCCGGCGCCCCTGAAGGCATTGCGCCACGAGGGCAGGACTAAGCCATGGCACGGTCTCTCAGCCTTGCGGCCTATCGCGTGCTCAATTGGCGGGGTGTGACCCCCCCGGGCCGGGACATGCCGGATCGCCCCGAGGGCGAACTGGTCTGGATACATGTGAACAACCGCAGCCGGTTCCCCGCGCTTTGCGATCTGTCGCAGCGGCTGGTCGCCCTGCGCCCCGAGCTAAGCCTGCTGTTCACAATCCCGGCGGATATGCGGATCGATGACTGGACCGCGCCCCGTGGTCATATCTCGGTCCTGCCCGAGGATCACCCCGCCCCGGCGCGCCGGTTTCTGGATCACTGGCGTCCGGATCTGTGCCTGTGGTCGGGTGGCGCACTGAAACCCAACCTGATCGACGAGACAGACAGCGCCGGCATTCCGATGCTGCTGATCGACGTCTCTGAACGCGAGCTACAGGCCCGCCGCCACCGCTGGCTGCCAGATCTGACACGCACCATGTTGGATTGTTTCGACATGATCCTGACCGATGGCGAGGCAACCGCGCGCTATGTGCGACGGGCCGGCATCTCGCCAACCAAGGTCCGCGCATCGAGCCCGCTGCAAATCAGCGCAAACCCCACGCCTTGGCCCGAAGAGGAACTGGTCGAGACCAACGCAACCCTGGGTGGCAGGCCGGTCTGGCTGTCGGCCTGGACCCAGCCCAAAGAGTTCATCTCGGTTTTGACCGCGCATCGCCACGCGCTGCGGCTGTTGCACCGGCTCTTGCTAATCGTGCATGTAGTCGACCCGAGCGAGGCTGGACCGCTGCGCACACGGCTCGAGGCGATGGATTTGCGTTGCGCCGACTGGGATGCGGGCGACCGGATCGAGGATTCAACTCAGGTTGTGATCAGCGCCCATGCCGAGGATCTGGGCCTTTGGTACCGGATTTCACCGCTGACCTTCATGGGCAGCTCTCTGGAATTCGGCACTGGCGGGCGCGATCCGCTGACCGCGGTGGCGCTGGGTTCGGCGCTGCTTTACGGTCCGAATGTGCGTGCTCACATGGAGACATATATACGGCTGGCCTCGGCCGGTGCCGCGCGCTCGGTGCGCGATGCCGAGGCGCTGGGGCGCGAGGTCGTCGACCTGCTGGCCCCGGACGCGGCGGCCCGCATGGCCCTTGCGGGCTGGCAGGTTGCCACGGAAACCGCCCATCTGACCGACGAATTGATCGACATGGTGCAGGACCGGCTGGACCGGCGAAAGGCGGTTCATGCGAGCACCTGAATTCTGGCAGAACGATCCGGCACATCCGGGCTGGCAGTCGCGGCTGCTGGCGCCGCTGGGCGCGCTCTATGCCCGCGCCACCGCACGGCGACTGGCGGGCGGTGATCCGATCAAGGTGCCAGTACCGGTGATCTGCATCGGCAACCTGAACGCGGGCGGCACCGGCAAGACCCCCAGCGCGATTTGGGTGGCCGAGCGGCTGCGCGATGCCGGGCACGAACCGCATGTGGTCACGCGTGGCTATGGCGGCACGCTCGAAGGCCCGGTGCAGGTCGATCCACGCCGCCACCGCGCCGAGCAGGTGGGTGACGAGCCATTGCTGCTGGCTGCCTTTGCCGAGGTCTGGGTGGCCAAGGACCGCGCCGCAGGCGCCCGCGCGGCGGCAGCGGCGGGGGCCAGCGTGATCATCCTGGATGACGGGTTCCAGAATCCCGCAGTGGCCAAGGATCTTTCGATCGTCGTTGTGGATGCGGCCCAGGGGTTTGGCAACGGGCGCTGCATTCCCGCCGGCCCATTGCGGGAACCGGTGGCAACAGGTCTTGCCCGTGCCGACCTTGTTCTGGCCCTGGGAGATGCGCAGGCACAGGACCAGTTTCGCGACACCTGGGGCGCCGCGCTGACCGTGCCATTGATCACTGCCGAGCTGAAGCCGCTGCGCACCGGGATGGACTGGACCGCGACCCCGGTGCTGGCCTTTGCCGGGATCGGCAACCCGGCCAAGTTCTTTCGCACGCTTCGGGCCGAAGGTGCCGATCTGCGCCGGGCCGAGGCGCTGGACGATCACCAGCCGCTGACACCGGCCCTGATGACCCGGCTGGAAAACGAAGCGCGGCTTTTGGGCGCCCAGATGGTGACGACCGAGAAGGATGCCGTGCGGCTGCCACCCGCGTTCCGGTCCAAGGTCATCACCCTGCCGGTGCGGCTGGAGGTCACGGACGAGGACAGATTGCGCAGCATCCTGCTGGCCGCCGCGCCGCCCCCGCCCTGAGGTCAGCTACCCAGTTCGGCCTCGATCAGGGCCTTGAACCCTTCATAAGCCTGGTTCTCGACCTTCTTGCCATTGATCATGAAGCTGGGGGTCGAGTTGATCTCGTCCCGGGTCGCGTGCTCCTGATACCAGGCCACCAGCGTCTGTGCCATGGTGGCATCGCCCAGACACGCCTCCAGCTTGTCATTCTCGATCCCGGCCAGTCGACCTATCTTGCGCAGCTCCTCGGCGATCTCGGCCGGGCCACCGGCGCGCGACCATTCGGCTTGCCCCTTGTAGATCAGGTCGGAAATGCCAAAGAACTTCTCGGGACCCGCACAGCGCGCCACCATCGAGGCCCAGAGACCGTAACGGTCGAAATACACCTCGCGATAGACAAAGCGCACCTTGCCGGTGTCGATGAAATCGGCCTTGAGCTGCTTGTAGGGGCCCTGGTGAAACGCTGCGCAATGCGGGCAGGTATACGAGGCATATTCGATGATTTCGACAGGCGCGTCCTCGGCCCCTTGCACCATCTCGACAATGGTCGAGGTGTCGATTTCGGCCTGCTGCGCCTCGGCACCGCCGATAAACGGGTTGGCGGGCAGGTTGCCCTGTGACGGCAGGGTCAGCCAGTAGGCCCCCGCCACGACAGCCACACCGGCAAACACCAGGGTTCCCAAACGGTTCATCTTTCTGCCCTTCCTCAAGATTTCTGTCTCGATAAAACGTTCTGCGCCAGCCTTTCAAGGGCCGCGCGCAAATCTTCATCTTTGGCGCCGTCGGCCACCCGCACCGCTTCGGCCACGATCTCGGGGCGCGGGACGCTGGTAGCGGTCTTGGGGCGATGCTCGAATGTGGCCTGACCTTCGGCAAAGCCGACGGGCGCGGTCTGGGTGATGCGGACCCTGCTGATGGCGTTATAGCCATAGGCGGCGTTCACCCGTTCGCGCAGCTGTTCCTTCTGCATTTCCAGCATCGGCGCCTGGGCCCCGGTGGTCAGCACCGTCAGCGTCGCGCCAAAGCCACCCTTGCCATAGCCGATGTTGACCGGGCGGGCGATGGCGGCCAGATCCTGTCCGACGATCTCGGCCCAGTGGGTCAGCACCCGGCCCACGGCAAAGCCGCGTGTTTCGCCAGCGCGGCGAATCTGATCGCCCAGCACGCTGGCGGTGCGCTTGAAGCCACGGGTCGAGGAACGTCTGCTTGCCATCTGGAATCCGACTCTGTTGCCGCTATTCTAAAGCCCACGCACAGCGGCACCAGTGAAACCGATAGAAGCAAGGGAATTTTCGTGCGCGACCTCCAACACTTTGACGTGAGCGGTGCGCTGCTCGACTGGTACGACCGCCACGCGCGCGAAATGCCGTGGCGGGTGGGGCCAGCGGCGCGCGCGGCAGGCACGCGCCCCGACCCCTATCGCGTCTGGCTGTCAGAAGTGATGCTGCAACAGACCACCGTGGCGGCAGTGCGCGACTATTTCCACCGCTTCACCACCCGCTGGCCAACGGTTGCGGCGCTGGCCGCCGCACCGGACGAGGCGGTAATGGGAGAATGGGCGGGCCTTGGCTATTACGCCCGCGCCCGCAATCTGCTGAAATGCGCCCGCGCGGTAAGTGAGGAGCACGGCGGCCAGTTCCCCGACAGCTACGAGGGGTTGATCGCCCTGCCCGGCATCGGCCCCTATACCGCCGCTGCCATCGCCGCCATCGCCTTTGACCGGGCCGAGACGGTGCTGGACGGCAATGTGGAACGGGTGATGGCGCGGCTACACGACGTGCAAGAGCCGCTTCCGGGCGTGAAGCCGGTGCTGAAGGAGCACGCCGCCGCGATAACCCCGGCCAAGCGGCCCGGCGATCACGCCCAGGCGGTGATGGATCTGGGCGCGACGATCTGCACCCCGCGCTCGCCCGCCTGCGGTATCTGTCCGCTGCGCCCCCCCTGCCTGGCCCGCCAGCGCGGCACCGCCGCCGACCTGCCCCGCAAAAGCCCCAAAAAGCCCAAGCCGATCCGCCATGGGCATGTTTATCTGGCGCAGCATTCCGACGGTGGCTGGCTGATGGAGCGTCGCCCGGACAAGGGCCTGTTGGGGGGCATGCTGGGCTGGCCCGGCTCGGACTGGTCCGAGGCGCCTGCCCCCTCGCCCCCGTTCGAGGCCCAATGGCGCGAACTGCCCGCAGAGGTGCGCCACACCTTTACCCATTTCCACCTGATCCTGCGCATTCATACGGCGCCGCTGGAGGTCGACACCGCGCCCGAGGGGCTGGTCATCATCGACAAACACGCCTTTCGCCCATCAGACCTGCCCACGGTGATGCGCAAGGCCTTCGACCTCTGGCGCGGCCAATAGCGTCATGGGCAGACCCCGAAAAAACGGTTATGTTTCAGGCATTCGGATGTGGAGCCTGCAATGATCCCCACACAAACCCTGGCCCGTTGGCAAAGTGCCTTGCCGTTCTGGCTGTCCTTCCTTCTGATCCCGCTGGTCTGGATCGTGGCCAGCCAGGGCGGATGGTGGCTGTTGGCGGTGCCGCTGTCGACCTGGTGGGCGTTTGCGATTTACGATCAGGTAACGGGCCTCAACGAGGAAAACGCCGACCCCCAGACCGGTGACGAGGCGTTGGGCTGGTACATCCTGCTGCCGAAGCTTTGGGTGCCGCTGCAATTCGTCACGCTTTACGGGCTGATCTGGTACGCCACCCGCGCCGATCACCTGTCGACCGGTGAAAAGATCGCGCTGTTCTTTGGGGTCGGGGTGATTACCGGGACCATCGGCATCAACTATTCCCACGAATTGATGCATCAGAAGAACCGGTTCGAGCGCTGGCTGGGCGATATCCTGCTGGCCATGGTGCTTTACTCGCATTTCCGGTCCGAGCACCTTCTGGTGCATCACCGCCATGTGGGCACCCCGCGCGACCCTGTCACCGCGCGTTACAACGAAGGGTTCCATCGCTTCTATCCGCGCGTCCTGGTGCAATGCCTGCGCTCGGCCTTTCGCGCCGAACGCGAGATGCTGGCCCGCAAGGACCGGCGCTGGACCGATCCGGCCAATCCGTTCTGGCGCTATTGGGCCTTGCAGGGGTTGATGCTGGCGCTGGCCGGGCTGCTGGGCGGTTGGGCCGGGATCGGCCTGTTCCTGGTGCAGGCAGGCACCGCGATCTGGCAGTTGGAACTGGTGAACTATGTCGAGCATTACGGCCTGACCCGCAAATACCTGGGCGACGGCAAATACGAACATGTGATGCCGCGCCATTCCTGGAACGCGGCGCAAAAGGCCTCGAACTGGCTGCTGATCAACCTGCAACGCCATTCGGACCATCACTACAAGCCCGACCGGCGGTTTCCCCTGTTGCAAAACCATACCGAGGCGGATGCGCCGCAGCTGCCCTATGGCTATCCGGTGATGACGGTGGCGGCGATGATCCCGCCACTTTGGCGCCGGGTGATGAACCCGCGTGTGCGGGCTTGGCGGCACCGGTATTACCCCGAGATCACCGACTGGAAGCCCTATAACAAGGCGCTGAACCCGACCCCGCGTTGAGTTCTGTTACAGAACCCAGACCGCCATCGGATCCGCCATGCCCGGGATCATCTCGTCCCGGCGTTCGTCGAACCCATCCATCAGGATCGCCCCACCCTCTGCCTCCACCTGGCGGCGCAGATCGTCGCTGATCACAATGCCGGCGTCATAGACCCGCGACTGGGCTTCCAGCTTGGCGGCAACGTTCACCGTGTTTCCGATCACGGCGAATTCCAGCCGATTGGCACCGATATCACCCAGAACCGCAGGGCCGAAATGCACACCGATCCCGGCCCGGATCTCGGGCTCGCCCTGGCGGCGGCGCTCGCGGTTCCAATCACCGATCACCTTGGCCATGGCGCGGGCGCAGGCCAGCGCGTTGCTGCCATCGGTCTCGCCGGCCACCGGGGTGCCGAATGTCGCCATCAGCCCGTCCCCCAGGTATTTGTCGAGTGTGCCGTTATGGCGGAACACTTCACCCTCCATCCGGGCGTGAAAACCACGCAGCACCTCGATCACCTCATAGGGGTCGCGCCCTGCGGCAAAACGGGTAAAGCCGATTATGTCGATGAACAAAACGGCGATATCCTGTTGCCGCACCTGTTTCAGCGGCTCGTCATTCTGGCTGAGCGCATCGACCACATTGGGCGAGAAATAGCGCGACAGGTTGGCGCGTTCGCGTTCCAGCCCGGCATTGGTGGTCAAGAGCCGGTTGAAACGCCGCACAGTCACCCCGAGCGTGACCGCAACGATCAGGAACACCACCACCTCTTGCACGCGGAGTTGAACCATGAAGCTGTTGGGCTCCATCACTTCGGCCACGTCGGGGAAACCCGCGAATGCCGCCTTCGCGCGGGCGCTTAGCTCGGCAATAGGTTCGGACTGCCACCGGGCGACAACCCAGCCAAGCGTCCACAGGATCGCGGTCCATGTGCCGATTGTAATCACCGTACGCCAGGAATAGGCCAGCGTCCCCGCCGCCAGGATGACAAAGAAGTACTGGAAATTGTCGAACCGGTACTGCATCGCCAGCGGTCGCACGTCGTCGGACAGCGGGTTGGGTATCACCATGCCCAACGTCATGATCAGCAGATCGGCGAGGATCAGCAAGAGCTCCAGCCGCGATTGCCCGACACGCCCCGCCCGCCGGATGAACCAGCCATTGACAGCGAGCAGCGCCAGAATGCCGTGGTAATAGATCACGTCCCAATGCGGGTTCACAAAGATGAGCAGCACCGAGATCACTGCCATCGCGACCCAGCGCGCGCGCACCGCCAGTTCCAGCCCTTCGCGCTTGTGCTTGCTCAGCGCCGCCTGAGTAAACCGGTTGTCGAAATCGAACTCGTCGGGCTGGGTAAAAAAGAACCGCTCACGGCGCGGAGGCGCTGCTGTGCTGTCGGTCATGGGTAGTTTCCTTCGTTCCTGCCCTATCAGATAGTCACAATAGGCCGGGGCGGGTACCGGGTGCGACAAAGAAAAAACCCCGCCGAAATGCGGCGGGGCAAGGTGTAGTGCCATGTGTCAGGCCACAGGCACCGGCGGTATTCTTGGGATTTTATGAGGTCAGTTTTCCAGTTCTGCCCGGATTTGCTGGCGCAGAACATCAATCGGCACCGTCTTGCCGTCACGTTTGAAGCACCAATAGGTCCAGCCATTGCACGACGGCGCATTTTCCAGATGCGCGCCGACCTGGTGAATGGACCCCTTGATGTTCTGGCCGATCAGCGTGCCGTCGGCGCGCACCTTGGCCTTGTGCCGCTGGTTCATGCTGTACAGCTCTTCGCCCGGACGCAGCATGCCGCGCTCGACCAGTTGGCCAAAGGGAATGCGCGGTTCGGCCCGTTTGCTGGCGCTGACTTCCAGCGCCTCGCGATCGAACTTGCGCACCTTGGCGATGCGTTTCTCGGCAACTTTGCGATAGGCTTCCTCACGCTCGATACCGATGAACTCGCGGCCCAGCATCTTGGCCACCGCGCCGGTGGTGCCGGTGCCAAAGAACGGGTCCAGCACCACGTCGCCCGGATTGGTCGAGCTGACCAGAACCCGGTGCAGCAGTGCCTCGGGCTTTTGTGTCGGATGCGCCTTGTCGCCGTTTTCGTCCTTGAGCCGCTCATGCCCGGTGCAGATCGGCATGACCCAGTCGCTGCGCATCTGCACACCTTCGTTCAGCGCCTTGAGCGCCTCATAGTTGAACGTGTACTTGGCGCCTTCGGCCTTGGACGCCCAGATCATCGTCTCATGCGCGTTGGTGAACCGCTTGCCACGGAAATTCGGCATCGGGTTCGACTTGCGCCAAACCACGTCATTGAGGATCCAGTACCCCGCATCCTGCAACGCCGAGCCGACCCGGAAGATGTTGTGATAGGACCCGATCACCCAGATCGCGCCATTGGGCTTCAACAGTCGCCGTGCGGCCTTCAGCCAGTCGCGCGTGAACTGGTCATAGGCGGCAAAGCTGGAAAACTGGTCCCAGTGGTCATCGACCGCGTCCACCTGGCTGTTGTCGGGACGATGCAGCTGGCCCTTGAGTTGCAGGTTATATGGCGGATCGGCAAAGATCAGATCCACCGACGCCTCTGGCATCGCGTTCATCACGTCGATGCAGTCGCCGGCTATAATCGTGTTTAAAGGGAGCGCTGTTGCGCCCTTTGTCTTGGTCGTCGTCATAGTCTGCCTCAAATTCCACGGCGCTTTTTGCGCTCATTTGGTTGATGACAGGATGAGTCAAACCGGATTCGCGGTCAATTTCTTTTTTGAATCAGCGAGTTACGATTTACTCTTGATACAATATCTTGTGCACTGTCTTGAAAGAACGCCTATGGTGTGGGGTTGCACCAAGATCTTGCAAAGCGGCACGATGCTCTTTTGTCGGGTATCCGGCGTTGCGTTCCCAACCATAGCCGGGATGCTGTTGCGCCAAATCCACCATCAGCCGATCGCGCCATGTTTTTGCCACAATCGAGGCCGCCGCAATCGACACCGACCGCCCGTCGCCTTTGATCACCGCCTGCGACGGGATGCTGAGCCCGGCGGGAATCAGGTTTCCGTCGATCAGCAGGAAATCGGGTGCGGGGTCCAG
This sequence comes from Ruegeria sp. BHSC223, assembly GCF_059613025.1. Classification (NCBI taxonomy): domain Bacteria; kingdom Pseudomonadati; phylum Pseudomonadota; class Alphaproteobacteria; order Rhodobacterales; family Roseobacteraceae; genus Ruegeria; species Ruegeria sp. BHSC223. The sequence goes on along the minus strand of NZ_JBXWRR010000006.1, from coordinate 43,997 downwards.
AGCGGCCACAGCACGCTCCATAGCCAGATGCGAGGCGCGCAGGATGTTGAGGGCGTCGATCTCCTCGACACTGGCTTCGGCGATGCTCACCTGGGCACTGGCATGCAGGATATCGTACAACCGCTCGCGCCGGGCGGCCGTCAGTTTCTTGGAATCGTTTAGCCCCGCGGGAATGGCCGCAGGGTCCAGCACCACCGCTGCTGCAACCACCGGGCCGGCCAATGGGCCGCGCCCGACCTCGTCAACGCCGGCGATACGAATGCGGCCTTGCTCTGTCAGGGCCGCTTCGAGCTGGTAATCAGGCTGTGTCATGCCCCTTGGTTGACCTGAATTCACGTCTCGGGACAAGCAAAAAGGCAGGGAGCCATGCCCCCTGCCCCACGGCCCCTTACGGGCCTCCTGCTCGACCTCAGTTGGAATAGGCGACGCGATAGCCGAACTGGCGCAGGCAGTTGGGCTCGTAAGCGTTGCGGGTCCGCTCGCCATTCCAATAGGATACCTTGCATTGCTGCGGCAGGCTGTTGGCATGGCCATAATGCCGCGTCAGGCAACGTGCACCCAGCACCGGACCATGACCGCGATAGCCATCCGCCTCGCGCAAGCAGCGCGACGGAAGATTATAACGTGCCACATCGGTCGGCAGCGGCTTGGCGCGGCGATGCGGGTCATGCGTCGGATACGGGTTGTGTTGGTTGCGGGTGGCGTGCTCTTGCTGGCGGCGGCGGTCCTTCTTCTTGTCATAGTGATGAACGGCGGCACCCAGGATGGCGATGGCCGCCAGACCACCCAGAATGTCATGCGCATCGGCGGCACGCGCCTGGCTGACAGAGACACCGGTGACGGCGATGGCGGTGGACAGGACAAGAGCGATGAACTTGCGGTGCATGAGAGGGATCCTTTCGGTTGTCTGTTCTCTGGCCCGCATCGTCACGGGCGGTGGTGATGTGCCAAACTTGCGCCCGCCCCGTCCGGACAAGCAATATCGCCCCTCTGTTATCCGATATCAGCCCCGCTATCGCCCTGCGGTTATTGAATATCCTCGCCTCAGGGCGCAGGATAATGGCCATGAAACAGTTCTCCCAAATCCTGGCCCTTCTGGCCCTGATCGCGGCCCCCGCCAGCGCCGGCGCCGCGGAATGCTATGCCGATTACAAGGCCAAGCAGGAACAGCCGTTGCGGCTGCATTACGGTGTCATGCAGGTCTCCGGCTGTTCCGCCGGACAGGCCACACCCGAGGTCGCCGCCCGCCTGCAAGCCGCCGGCTGGACCCTGCTCAACGTGCTTTCGGTCTTTGGACCCGAGGGACTGGACCAGAGGAAGGCCGATGCCGGACCCTATTTTCTCCGTTTCTGAGGCACGCCGGTCAGGTACCCGGCTGATCGGGTTCGGCATCGGCGCCATCGTCGTCATCCTGGCGACGGCGGCCACCTTTCTGCTGCTGACCCTGCCCGACGCCAACGCGTTCAACGCGCGGGTCGAGCGGGTGTTCATCGAAAACGATCTGACCACCCAGGCCGAGATCCGGCTGCTGGAAATCCTGGCCCAATCCGGCACCGCCTTTGCCGACACCCTGTCGAGCTATCGCATGGTAATTTTCGTGCTGCTGGTCTTTGCCAGTGCCATGATGATCGCAGCACTGGCCTTTCTGGCGATGCTGGTGCTGCTCAACCGTCGCATGGCCCAGATCGAGCGCACCGGCATTCAGGTGACCTCGCTGCTGATCAGCCGCGAGGAGAACACCGTCTACCTCAACAACATGGAGTTCCAGCTGACCCCCGCCGCCATCGAGACCCTCGCCGTGCTGGCCGAGGCGCGGATGGATGACGAGGTGCTATCGGGGTCGCAGATCGAATCCGTGATCTCGGGCCGGGCTGCCGCCGATTGTGACGAGGCCGCTGGGGCCACCCGGATCAAGCGGCTGCGCGACACGCTGGGCAACCAGATGATCAGCGCCCTGCTGGTCAAGAACATCGCCAAACGCGGTTATATGCTGGCGATCGAGAAAAGCGTGATCCAGATGGTCTGATGCATCAGTGATTGGGCGACTCGCGTCCCGGCGCGGGTCGCGACTGCGCTTGCGCGGGCGGCCAGGCCGGGCAGGCGCAGGTGGCGCGATTGTCGATAATCAGCTCATCCCGGATATGCGGGCATGTCGGCGGCGGCCCCGAGACCCAGGCAGGACGGTTGGTCGCCTGACAGACGGCGATACAGATGCATTGATCGCGCGTCGGCTGGGGTATCCGGCTGTGCTGCGCCTCTAGCGGTGCAATTGGGGCAATGACAAGAGCTGTCATCAGAAGAGATCGCATCAGCTGCCTCACCGATAATTTCAGTTTCGTGCCCTTGGCATTCACCCCCCCTGCCCCCATCCTATGACCTGACGGGCAAAAAGGAGGTTGTCGATGAACGTCCATGCCACCCCACGGGCCCAGAGCTATGGCATCAGTATCGAGCCGCTCGACGGAAAGGTCGAGGTGTATCGCAACGATGTGCTGCTGGCGGCAACGACCCGCGCATTGGTGATGTACGAAACCCGCCTGGCGCCGGCAATCTACATCCCGCGCGACGACGTACTGGTGCCGCTGGGAGATCCGACCGAGCTTCAGACCTTTTGCCCGTTCAAGGGAACGGCCAGTTACCGCGACATGTATGTCGGCGAGGAGAAGGTGGCCAATGCGGTCTGGTCCTACGACACGCCTTTGCCCGAGAGCGCCGGCATACGCGGTTATGTCGGATTCATGCCGCAGGCGCATACGCGGATCGAACTGGGCGACAACAGCCTGAACGAGGGGGCGGATGGCCATGTCAGCGGCCCGCTTGTCGACTGGCTGTTGCGCGGTGCGGCTTCGTTCCGTACGGCCGAGGAATTCACCCGCGCGCTGGCCGAAAAGATGCTGGATCACGGGATCGCGGTCTCGCGGCTGAGCGTTCTGGCCTGGTCGCTGCATCCGCTGATCGCAGGCAAACATTACATCTGGGAAAAGGGGAAGGCCGAGATCTCGACCTATGCGCCGACCTATGAGATCCACGATCATCCGGCCTTCAACAACAGCCCGCTGCGGCATGTATCAAACGGCCTGGGCGGCATCCGTCAGCGGTTGACAGACGGGCCGACCGATACAGAATTCCCGATCATGCAGGAGTTGCGCGCGCAGGGCGCCACCGACTATGTCGCGATGCCGATGCCGTTTTCCGATGGGCGCATCAACGTCTTGACCATGAGCTGCGATCACCCGGACGGGTTCACCACCGCCAACCTGGGCCTGATCTTTGAATGCTCCGCCGTGATCGGCCGCTATTACGAGGTGTTCATGCAGCGCGAGAATGCGCAGTCACTGCTGGAGACCTATGTCGGCAAGCGCAGCGGGGCCCGGGTTCTGGGTGGCGAAATCCGCCGTGGTGACGGCGACGAGATCGACGCCGCGATCATGTTCTGCGATCTGCGCGGATCGACCCGGCTAGAAGAGGAGTTGGGGCGCGCCAGCTATATCGGCACGTTGAACCGGTTCTTCGAGACGGTGTCCGAAATCGTGCATGCCAATGAGGGCGAGGTCCTGAAGTTCATCGGCGACGCGGTGCTTGCGGTATTTCCTGCCGGTGCCGATGCCCAGACCGCCCATCGTCAGGCCATGACCTCGGCAACCGAGATCGTTACGAAGCTGGCCGAAACACCCGAGGGGGACGTGGCGCTGGATTGCGCCATCGGGCTGGCCTATGGCCGGGTCACCTATGGCAATGTCGGATCAAAGGAACGTCTCGATTTTACCGTGATCGGTCAGGCTGCGAATATCGCGGCGCGGTTGGGCGACTATGGCAAGGCCACCGGACACAGAATTGTCGTCTCGGAAGAGGTCGAAAGCGCCTGCGGCAATTGCCTGCCGCTGGGTGAAGTCGCGTTGCACAATGTCTCGCACCCCGTGACCTGTTATGCGGTCGAGATCGACCGGACAGTGTTTCGGGCGCAACAGCCAGAGAGCTGACCGCCCCACCGATCACCGCAGATTGCCCAACAGCGTCAAAGCATTCTGGGCCGCTGACGCTCCCTGCGATTGGCTGTTGATCTGTGATCGCGCCAGATAGGCAATGGTCACCTTGTCCAGCATTTCCGGATCGGTGAACTGAGACACTTTGGACGAGCCGGTCAGCGCCTGCAATTTGTCTTCGAATATCTCCAGTTGTTGGTCGATGTCGATACGCCCAAGGCCCGACGGCAGGCCCAGCGCGGTTTCCATCATCTTGCGCAGCGGCGGAACTCCCATCAGGCTGAACCATTTGGCATTGTCGCTTGAGCGGTCTTCGGCAAGGGCCTTCAACTCGTGCTGCGCATAGAGAGCGATCCGCATGGTTTCGTCCTGTTCGCCGATCGCCTGTTCGAACCCTGCCGCCTCGTTCTTGGCGACGATATCCTCCATGAAGGTGACCAGACCGGTTGTCCGCACCTCACCCGGCCCCAGTCCGAACGCCTTGGAGAACTCGCGATAGCGTTTGTCCGAAAGCTTGTTGGCCAGAGCATCGGACGCGGTTGTCCCGTCTTCGAGGATTTTGCGAACAAAGTAAGTATTGTTCAGATCATTCTCGAGGCCGAACGCCCCCAAAGCCACCTGCAAAAGCCGCCGGTCCGACACCAGGTCCTTGGCGTTTTTCACCTGGCCGATCTTCTCCATGAAGTAAGAGCTTTCGCGATTGCGAACAGCGGAATTGGAGAAGCTTTGCGCCTGAGCGTCATAGGTGCGCTGCAGGAACCGCCAGCCGGCAATGCCGCCCGATATCAGAACCGGCTGGTAACTCATTGCGGTCGCAGCGCCAGAATGCGCTCCTCGCGAGGAAGAAGAGTACGCAGCGCCTTGAGGCATTTATAGGGATGATCCGCGACCAGTGCCTCGGTCGCTTGCGCCAGCGCCTTGCGGCTGTCGGGATCGGTGAAAACTTGGCTGAGTTCCTCGATCCGGCGCAACAGCGACATTCTGGCCTGCTCGGGGTCGCTGTCGCCGGACAAAACCAGTTGTGCGGCATAGCAGACCCGACGCACCGGAGTCGTTGCTTCTTCGGGATGAATCGCATCGCGCAGACGCAGGATATTGGCATCGGGGGTCATGATCGACAGCCTGCCGCGGCGGTCACCATTCTCGATCACCGCGCCATTGATCAGAACTCGTTCTTTGGGTGCCAGTTTCAGGACCAAACCGCTCATTCCGTTGCGCTCCCTTGACGCAGACCGCGCAGGACGGCCGTGTTGATTTCAAGCAAGGGGCGCGGGGAAGCCTCGCGTCGCAACACCTTGCTGGTATGCACCTGAGTGAACTCGGCCAGATAGAACAGCCGGGCTCGCAGATCGGGTGGCAGAGCGTTGTCAGCCTCAGCCACATTGGTCGCCAGGACCCCCCACAACCGGTTGTTTTCGTGCAACGCCTCGACCAGTTCCCCGAACCCCGCGCGCCCCCGCTTGGCGGCGCTGTGCATGCGGTGAGTGATCCGGGACAGGACTTCGTATTCCATGTTCCGTGGCGTCCTGGTCGGAGCCGAAGCGGCCGAATAGGCCTGTCGTGCCTGAAGAAGCGCGTTCACGTGATGTCCTTACTGTTGGGAAATGTCGGCAGGAGGGACCGGGGCGCGAACGCCCCGGCCATACTGCTTAGCGGAACAGCGACAGGATCGACTGCGGCGCTTGGTTGGCGATGGACAGCGACTGAACCGCCAGCTGCTGCTGCACTTGCAGCGCTTGCAGGCGGGCCGAGGTCTCTTCCATATCCGCATCCACCATCGAACCGATGCCCGACTTCAGCGAGTCGGTGAGGTTCGAGATGAAGGTCTTTTGCGTCTCGATCCGCCCCTGAACCGAACCAAAGGCTGCCGCGGCATCAATCGATGTGTCGATCAGGGTCTCGACCGTGGCAAGCGCGGCCGTCGCACCAACACCGGTCGATACGTCGATCGTGCTCAGTGCGCCCAATCCGCCCGAACCGGCATTCGTGAACTGGCCACTTACGGTCAGGTCGTTCGCGCCACCATTGGTAAAGTCGAGCGTACCCGGCGTACCGCTGTCGTAATCGACGACAAGTCCGGCGACACCCAGATCGTCGATCTTGGCCTTCAGGGCCACAGCGACGATGTCTGCCGTGGTGGTCGCTGCCGCATCGTCGGCGGTCACCGTATACGACACGGTCTCGTCACCAACGGTGATGCTGACCTTGTCACCGGCCACAAAAGCCGCGCCATTCTCGGCAATCTCGATCTGCTCGTTGCCGCCACCATTGTCGAGCGCGATGGCCACGGTGTCGCCATTTGTCGATGCACCCGCCGAGCTGCCCGAGAAGATGTCGTTGGCAGTGTAACCGCCAGTAGACAGATCCTGCCCCGTCACCGTGATCGAGGACGCGGTCACGTTGCCGGCATTGTCACGGTCAAGCGATGCCAGGATCGAAGCGGAACCCGCGGAGCCATTGACCAGGTTCAGCCCGTTGAACTGGGCCGCGCCAACAACGGCCGCGATCTGGTCTTTCAGCGCAGTGACGTCGGCGTTGATCTTGGTGCGGTCAACGTTGTCCTCTTGTGCGGCAACGATCTTGCCCTTCATCTGGGTCAGAAGATCGGTCACGGTTTCAGCCGCGTTGCGGGCAACGGCGACCGTCGATTCACCCAGGCTCAGGCTGTCCTTGATCGCCTTGAACCCCTTAACGTCGGATTCCATCACTTTCGAAATGGCCCAGATGGCCGAGTTGTCCTTTGCGGTGGCCACGTTCTTACCGGTCGAAATGGCGTTTTGGGTCTGACCCAGGTTCATATTCACCGACTTGAGGGTCTGCAGCGCCACCATTGCGCCATTGTTCGTCAGAATGCTGGACATAACATCATCCTTTGATCTTGTGGGCCTTTGGCCCGGGTTTGCATCCGCCCCTTCAGGCGTTCGGAAACGTCTTTCTGACGAATGCGAAAGTCCGAGAACCGGTCTCGCGCCACACTCATTCCGAGGTGCGACGCTAGATTTGCCCCCGATCTCCTAACGGTTTGCTAAAGCGGGCCCGCTGCATTCCACAAATTTGACTCAACTGTTCTTTCATGCCCGTTTCTCTAGCTGAGTCTTTCCGAATGCTGCGTACCGATGCTTGTGACCATCACGGTCATAGGTTTCGAGCCCCTGTCGCACCTTGCGAAGTTCGGACATACGGTTGGACACTGCCCGAATCCCCTCAAGCGCGCTGTTCAACAAGACCTGGTTGCGGGTCACTTTCTGGTGCAGCGGCCTAAGCTGCTCATGTAGAAGATCGGGAGTCGCGTTGATACGCTGAACCAGTCTTTCCTTTTCGTCGGTCATCCGCCCGAGTTGTTCCAGTTCGCCCCGCACCAGCGCGGCGCGCTCCATCTCCAGCAGTTCATCAAGCGACGAGAGCAGATCATCAAGATCAGTATTGTCCATCTCGGGAGTCCTTCAATGCGTTGAAGAGTGATTCGGCCAATCCAATTCCACCGGATCGGGCCAGCTGATCCGCCTGTTGACGAACCAAAAATGAATTGAACTGTTCTTCGCCGGCACCGCCACCAAAGGCGCTGCGAGCCTTACCAAGACCCGCAGATTTCAGCATTTCAGCAAGAAAAGTCGCTTCCAGTTCAACCGCGACTTTTTGCAAAGCGCTGTCTGCCGTTTGCCTTTCGCCCGATAGAGTAGTGGCCAGATATGTCTGAGATACGTCCATTGATCGCCTCGAAATTGTTTCGAACTTTTCCGATCAGACAGATAAGCGGTTAAAAAAACCGTAACCGGTTTGCGACAATGCTTGGTCTCACAACGAAAGAAATTCGCATGACCGGACTGACCAGCCCCAACAACCTGCCGCTTGCCGGCCAGACAACAAATTCGCGCATAGAAACCCTTGCTCCTGGCCAGCACACCGGCAGCACTCGCTCCGATTTTGGTGACGTGTTTCATGCATGGACCGGCTCAACAGCAAAGCAGGGGCGCGTCCCGTTGGAAGAAAACGAACCCACGCCGACAGATGACGAAGCTTTGGCTGTCGAACAAGCTGACGAGATTGAAGAGGCAACCGCGCAGATCGGAACGAACCGATTTGATCAACAGCCAAAAGACTCGCCTATTCGAGAATCCGGCGTTCAGGAAATCACCACCCAGGATGAGATAGGTACCGCTGGCGACAAGCCCGTCTTGTCGGATGGTCCGGATGAAGCGCAACAAATTGGCAGCGCTCTCAGAGAGACGCGCTCTGGCGAAAATGGCCTGACCATCAATTCGGCGCGACTGAGTGCAGCCGTCCAACGCACGGATGACCGACAGAAGCTATCAGATTTCAGGCTCTCATCCTTTACTTCGCCTACTATCGAAACCAACCGCCCAACCCAGAGTACGAGGCAACAACAATACCTGAATCGGGTTGGAACACCTTCCTTCAAAGTCGGAGAGGTCGAGACAGCCGGTTCCACCCGCCTGATCTGGGAGCCTCCGGCAAAACCCATCCAAGTAGAAAAGCAGCTTCGGATATCTCCGTATTCCGCCTTGTCCAGGGACGGACTGCTTTCACAACCGCGCGTATTACATTCGGCAACAAGCGACTCGGAAACGGTTTCCGCCGCGAACGACCATACGGCCAAATCGGTTGACAAAGAGCGGATCGCTTCGGCCATCGAGATCTCGGCCAACATGAAAGGGGGCGAAGAAGCAACCCAGCGCCCTACACAGGAAAAGGTGCGGGTAACTGGCGCACTGGAAAGTACCGTTCCGGAAACTGACCTGCCTCGAGCCGATCGGGCCATGATAAAACAACGGGTCGCGGTGAGCGCCGCCAAAGCTCAAGAGTTCGCATCAACTCCCCTCCAACCGTTTACGAACTTATCCACGGCCCGGTTTCCGATCAGCGCCGACTTGTTGATGGAGCATGGGGGCGAGCGACTCTTGGACATGTCATTTGCCACGCCCGCCGCTTCCGGCACTCAATCCTTAGTTCACACGACAGCAATCACCGCAGAGGCGGTGCGAAATATTGGTGGGCAACTAGCTGCTGCGGTCGCCAACCGACCCGATGCGGGCAGCGTCGAAATCGCGCTTGATCCCGAAGAGCTGGGACGCGTGCAGATGACTCTAAAAACCCGCGGTGACATTCTGACACTGACGATCTTTGCGGACAGGCCCGAAACGCTCGACCTAATGCGGCGCCATATCGACGAGTTATCCGCGGATTTCCGCGATATGGGATTCGCCGATGTCTCCTTCAGTTTCGGTGGGTCGCAAAGCGAAACAGGCGACGATACCGAGCAAAGATCAAACGGCGGGGAACCGAAGATGCATACGCCCGAATCACTCCCATCAATCGAACCTGACAACAGACTACGTATCGCTACCAGCGGCTTAGACATAAGGCTTTGAACCATGGTCACAGCGGTAAACCCTGTCACGGCGGCAACTCAACAGAAATCGTCGCCCTCCAACGCCCAGGATTCGCGCGTTCTTAGTTCTGATTTCAACACATTCATTCGAATGCTTACAACCCAAGCAAAATACCAGAACCCGCTCGAACCTCTTGATTCTTCAGAATACGCCGCTCAGCTGGCGCAATTCTCGATGGTCGAACAACAGACAAAAACCAACGACACCCTAGCCGCCTTGGTGGAGAAGATGGGTGCCACCAATATGGCGGAATTGTCAAACTGGATCGGCAAAGACGCCCGCGCAATTGCCCCGGTACACTTCAGTGGTTCTCCCGTTACCGTATCGCCCGCTCCACTCGCTGCTGCCGACAAAGCCTACCTGGTTGTGCGCGACGCACAGGGCGAAATCATAGACCGCTACGAGATACCGGTTTCCGCAGAGCCTGTTACCTGGTCCGGGTTGGAAAGCGACGGGTCGCAACGAGCCCACGGTCTTTATAGTATTGCGATCCAAAGCTACAAGTCAGACGAATTGCTGCTGGACGAGGCCGCCTCCGTTTATCACCCGGTGACCGAAGCCCAGATCGAGAATGGCGAAGTGATCTTGATCCTTGAGGGCGGTCAGGCGATTTTGGCCAATATGGTAACCGGCGTGCGCGCGAACGGCTGATCCGCTCGTCGCCCCGGGTTGCCAAGGCGGGCGGGACTGCCCGCGCCAAGAACCTGAGGCCGAGTTGGAACAGACAAAGCATATCCCGCCCCCGGGTCTTGTCGCGCAGCTGCGCGAACGTGGCCTGTTGCAGAATGGTGACCGGTTCGAAACGCTTTATGGCGGGCGCACCAACAGGGTCTGGCGGTTGCTTGGCCCGGCCGACGATCTGGTGGTGAAGCTCTATCGCAGGAATTTCGATAACCCTCTGTTCGGCAACGATGCACAGCTTGAGGCGCTCTGCCTGAACCAGCTGCAGGGCACCGGGCTGGCTCCGCAACTGCGGGCTTCGGGCACGCTGGCGCAAGAGGCATGGGTCGTCTACGACCATGCCCCAGGCGACCCATGGCAATCTGACCCGACGGTCGCTGCCCGAATTCTGGCTAATCTGCACCGGCGGGCGCTCGACATCCCGGCGCCAGTGGGCTGCAACGGCAGCGCCGCCATAGGTGCGCATGCCGAGGCCATTCTGGCGCGCTGCACTCACGCCGACCGCGAATTGCTCCAGAAAGCGCGGCCGCAGGCAGCGACGATCGATCCGGGGCCTACCTGTCTGATCCATGGCGACCCGGTTGCTGGAAACCTGTTGGTTTCCGGCAACCAGGCGATCCTGATCGACTGGCAATGCCCTGCCATCGGCGACCCGGCCGAGGATCTGGCGATGTTCCTGTCGCCGGCCATGCAGCAGGTCTATCGGGGCGCTCCTCTGACAGCAGCAGAGGAGCAGCAGTTTCTTGGCGCCTATGAAGACACCGGCACGGTGGCGCGTTACCTGTCGCTGAAGCCGTGGTTTCACTGGCGCATGGCGGCCTATTGCCTTTGGCGGACCCGGAATGGGGCGCCCGATTATGCCCCGGCCTTTGAGCTTGAGAGCGCGGCACTGGCAGCCTGCTGAGCGATCAAAGATCGCCCAGCCCAAGCGCCAGATAGACCGGCGGCATGATCGCACGGCGGAACCGGCCAAGGGGAAAACGCGCCAAGGGTGTTTTCATCGCGTGCGGCAAACCAGGGTCCGAGCCCAGCGCCAGCCGCGCCAGTGCGCGCCCAGAATAGGTTCCCATCGCCACCCCGTTACCGTGATAGGCAAGCCCGGCAAACAGGCCCGGCGTCCCCGGCACCGGGCCGACATAGGGCATCAACCCCCGGGTCAGACAGACCATCCCGGACCACAAGTTGGTTGCCTCGACCCCCGTCCATGCCGGGAACATCGCATTGAAATGCCGACGCAACCGGGCGTGGATACTGGCCTCGGCACGGGGAGAGGAAAGCAGCCCACCACGCATACCGAACAGAAACCTCCGGTCCGGCATCAGGCGAAAATAGTGGAGCAGGTTGCGCGTGTCATAGGCCATCTGGTCCGAGGTCCAACCCTGCGCTTGCAGTTCTGCTTCGGACAGGGGGCGGGTGACCATGACGCTCGACTGCGCGGGCATGTAACGGCCAGCGAGCCACGGCGGCATGTCCTCGCTGGAATAGCCGTTTGTGCAGATCAGTACGGTCTCTGCCTTGATCCGGGCCTTTGGCGTATGCAGGATATGGCCCCGCGCGCCCTGCTCGATCCGGTTGACAGGGCTGTTTTGGAACAGGCGCGCACCCGACGCCGCAGCAGCAGCGGCCAGGCCGAACAGGTATTTGCGCGGGTTCAAGGCAAAACCGACATCGCTGGTCAGCCCGCCAAGGAACTCTCCGTTCAGACCTTCGGTCGCCAGCTCGTGTTTCTCGTGAAGACGACCATGCCCCGCGTCTGCCTGACGGCGCAGCGCGTCCATGGCGCGGGCGTTATGCGCCAATTGTGTTTCGCCATGCGAATGGGTGTCAGCACTGATCAGGTGCCGTTCAATCAGGCTGGCGACAAGAGCAACCGCCTCTCTCTCGGCGTCATCGAACGCGCGCGCGCCCTCGGCGCCATAACGTCTGCGTTTCTGGGCATCGCTCAGCTTGGAACCGCCCAGACAGCAGAACCCGCCATTGCGGCCCGAAGCGCCCCAACCGGGGGCCTTGGCCTCGAACATCGCAACCGATACCCCGCTTTCGGCAAGGTGCAACGCGGCCGACATGCCGGTGAAACCACCGCCGATAATCGCGACGTCCGCTCGAATGTCGCCCGCCGCAACGGGCCAGTCCGGCGCGGCGATGGTCTCGTCCCACCAGCAGCCCGCGCGCGGCCCGTCACCATAGGCATACTCGGAAAAGATCCGACGCATCAGCCGCGGGCCGCCGCCTGTTCATCCCGTTTCTGGCGCACCAACGCCTGTTTCGAGATCAACGAGGCGCTGATCACGCCAACGGTGACGATGCCAATCATGATCGTGCTGAGCGCGTTGATCTCGGGGCTGACCCCCAGACGCACCGCCGAAAAGATCTTGATCGGCAGGGTGGTCGCCGCAGGACCCGAGGTAAAGGAGGCGATCACCAGATCGTCCAGCGACAGGGTAAAGGCCAAAAGCCAGCCCGAGATCACCGCAGGCGCGATGATGGGCAGGGTAACCAACCGAAAGGCCTCGGCCGGGGAGCAGCCCAAATCCAGCGCCGCCTCTTCCAGCGAACGGTCGAAAGTAACCAGCCGCGAGGACACCACCACCGAGACATAACACATGGCAAAGGTCGTATGCGCCAATACGATGGTCATCACGCCGCGATCCAGACCGATCCCGATGAAGAGCAGCAAGAGCGACAGGCCGGTGATCACCTCGGGCATCACCAGCGGCGCATAGATCATGCCCGAGAACAGGGTACGGCCCATGAACCGTCCTGCCCGCACCAGCACCAGCGCCGCCATCGTGCCCAGGATGGTGGCCAGGGTCGAGGACATCACGGCAACCTTGAGTGTGACCCAGGCCGCGTTCAGGAACGCATCATTCTGGAACAGCTCGCCATACCATTTGGTCGAGAACCCGGCCCAGACCGTCACCAGCTTGCTCTCGTTGAAGCTGTAGACGATCAGGATCAGCATCGGGATATAGAGAAACGCAAACCCCAGCGTCAGCGACACGGTGTTGAACCAGCTCATCCTGCTCATTTCTCGGCCTCCGCCTGTTTCTGCTGGTTACGCTGGAACAGCACGATGGGCACCACGAGGATCAACAGCAGCACCACGGCCACCGCCGAGGCAACCGGCCAGTCGCGGTTCGAGAAGAACTCTTCCCACAGAACCTTGCCGATCATCAGCGTGCCGGACCCGCCCAACAGCGAGGGGATCACAAACTCACCCAAAACCGGAATGAAGACCAGAAAACAGCCCGCGATGATACCAGGCCGGGACAGCGGGATGGTGACCAGCCAAAAGGCCTGCGCCCGCGAACAGCCCAGATCCTCGGCGGCCTCGATCAGCGACCCGTCCAGCCGGTCAAGCGCCGAATAGATTGGCAGGATCATGAAGGGCAGATAGGTATAGACGATACCAATATAGACCGCCGTATTGGTGTTCAGAATGGTCAGCGGCTCTGAGATGATCCCGGTCCAGAGCAGGATCTGGTTCAGGTAACCTTCGTTCGACAGGATACCCATCCACGCATAGACGCGGATCAGGAACGACGTCCAGAACGGCAGGATCACCAGCATCATCAGGGTCGGGCGCCATTCCTCGGGCGCGCGCGCCATGGCATAGGCAATGGGATAGCCCGCCACCAATGTCAGCACCGTCGCTGTAAGCGCGATCTTGAGACTGCTCAGATAGGCTTTCCAATACAGGTCATCTTCGGTCAGAAAGATGAAATTCTCGAAATCCAATTCCCGGACAAAGGCCATGATGCCTTCGGCCCAGTCGAATTGCGGGAAATAGGGCGGCCGGGCGATGGCCGCATCCGACAGCGAGATTTTCAGCACGATGGCGAAGGGCACCAGGAACAGCACCAGCAGCCAGGCATAGGGAATGGCGATCAGAAGGAACCGGCGCATCAGTTTGCCAGCAGCACACCCGCCGTGGCTGTCCATGACAGCCAGACGGTGTCTTCCCAGGTAAAGCTGCGGCGCGAGATGCGGCGCGTGTTCGAGGTCTGCGCCTTGATGATCGAACCGTCCGCAAGTTCGACGTAATATGTGGACAGATTGCCCAGATAGGCAATGTCATGCACCCTTCCCTGCACCGCATTGGCGGCATCGGCGGGGCGTTCGGCGCTGATCGCCACTTTTTCGGGGCGGATGGCCAGATGGCATTTCTGCCCCTTGTCGAACTTGGCAGAGGATTTCGCGGTCAGCGCCGGCTGCCCCTCGGCCCAGTCGATGTGATAGCCGTCTTCGCCCTCGGGCGTGGCGCGGCCCTCGATGATGTTCACGTCGCCGATGAAGTCGGCCACATAGACGGAATTGGGGGTTTCATAGATGCGGTCAGGCGTGGCGACCTGCATCAGCTGGCCCTGATCCATGACCGCGACACGGCTGGCCACGGTCATTGCCTCTTCCTGATCGTGGGTCACGATCACGAATGTGGTGCCCGTCTTCTCCTGGATATCCATCAGTTCGAACTGGGTATCCTGGCGCAGTTTCTTGTCCAGCGCGCCCAGCGGCTCGTCCAACAGCAACAGTTTCGGTGCCTTGGCCAGCGATCGGGCCAGTGCCACCCGCTGCCGTTGACCGCCCGAGATCTGGTGCGGTTTGCGATGGGCGAATTTCTCCAGCCGGACCAGACGCAGCATCTCTTCGACGCGGGCCTTGATCTCGTCCTTGGACTTGCTGTCGCGACGCAGGCCAAAGGCTATGTTGTCCCAGACGCTGAGATGCGGAAACAGCGCGTAGGACTGGAACATCATGTTCACCGCGCGCTTGTTCGGCGGCACCGGCGCGATGTCCTGACCGGCCAGTTCGATGACGCCCTCGGTGGCGGTTTCAAATCCGGCCAGCATGCGCATCATCGTGGTCTTGCCACAGCCGGACGGGCCAAGCAGGGCAAAGAACTCGCGCTCGAAAATATCCAGCGTCAGGTTGTCGATGGCGGTGAATTCGCCAAACCGCTTGGTCACGTTCTTGAAACGGATCAGCGGTTTCGCATCGGGGTCTTCCCAAGGCGCGAAGGTCGATGATTGCAAGGCTGGCCCCCGTATTCGGCTAAATGGGGTTGAGACTGGGGCAGGCCGTCAGGCCCGCCCCTCATAAGGTCCGGACCGGATCAGGTGCCCGATTTGACCTTGGTCCACAGACGGGTGACCGTCCGCTGGATTTTCGCCGGATAAGGCGTGGTGGTATAGAGGTTGTCCATGGTTTCCGCGTCCGGATAGATCGCGGTGTCGCCGATCACGTCCTCGACCAGGAACTCCTGGCTCGCCTTGTTGCCATTGGCGTAATAGACATAGTTCGACGCAGCGGCCATGTTCTGGGCGTCCATGATGAAGTTCAGGAACACATGCGCCGCATCCGGGTTCGGTGCGTCGACCGGAATGGCCATCTGGTCGAACCACATCAGCGAGCCCTGCTTGAAGGCGTGATACTCGATCTCGACGCCATTGTCGGCCTCGGCCGCGCGGTCACGCGCCTGAAGGATATCGCCCGACCAGCCGATCGCCACGCAGATGTCGCCATTGGCCAGCGCGTTGATATATTCCGAGCTGTGGAACTTCTGGATGTAGGGGCGCACCGCCATCAGCACCGGTTCGGTCTTGGCGATCACATCGGCGTCGTGGCTGTCGGGGTTCTCACCCAGATATTTCAGTGTCGCCGGGATGATCTCGGTCGGTGCATCCAGGAAATGCACGCCGCAGGCGGCCAGCTTTTCCATGTTCTCGGGCTTGAACACCAGATCCATGCTGTTCATCGGCGCGTCTTCGCCCAGCACTTCCTTGACCTTGCCGACGTTCACACCCAGGCCGGTGGTGCCCCACATGTAGTTGATCGAATACTCGTTGCCCGGATCGTATTGCGCGGTACGGGATTCGATCTGGTCCCACATGTTTGCGTGGTTGGGCAGCTTGGACATGTCCAGCTTCTGGAAGGCGCCTGCCTGAATCTGACGTTGCAGGAAAGTTCCGGTCGGCACCACCACGTCATAGCCGGACCCGCCGGCGAGCATCTTGGTCTCCAGCACCTCGTTGCTGTCGAACACGTCATAGATCAGCGTGATGCCGGTCTCGGCCTCGAACTTGGCCAGCAACTCCTCGTCGATATAGTCCGACCAGTTGTAGACGCGCACTTCGTCCGCAAAGGCCGTCGAGCTTGCCAGCGCAACCACCGCCGTGAGTGTCAGCGATTTGAATGTCATTGAGTGTCTCCCTGCAAGGTGGCGGGTATTTTCCCACCTCGGTAGATTTGATCAAGTTTTGCCTTCTGCGGCAACAGTGTTTATGTTTTCACCTAGTCGATGGTCTGACAAGTCGTCATGACGAAATAGGGGCAACTCCTTTGAATATGATCAAAAAAGCTGCATCTGGGCCCACTCCGAGTGAAGGAAAACAGCCTGTTCACGAACAGGTTTATCAGATGTTGCGGGCCCGAATCCTGTTCGGAGAGCTGGCTCCGGGGCAGGCCGTGACCATCCAGGGGCTGACTGATTCGCTGGGTGTCGGGATGACTCCGGTGCGCGAGGCGATCCGCCGCCTGATGTCCGAAGGCGCGCTGTCATTTCAGGGCAACCGGCGGGTTAGCGTACCGGTGCTGACCCAGAACGATTTGCAGCAGGTTATTTTCGTAAGAAAATCAATCGAGGCCGAACTCGCCCGCCGCGCGGCCGAGAGGATGACACCCGAAGCCGTTGCTCGGCTGGTGGAGTTGGATTCGGCGCTTGATCAGGCGATCGAGAGTGGCGATGTGGGCGGATATCTGCGCTCGAACTATGATTTTCACGCTCTGCTCTATCAGGTAGCGGACGCGCCGATCCTCTCCGAAATGGCAGAACGGCTATGGCTGCGATTCGGCCCGTCGCTCAGGGTGGTCTGCGGTCGGTTCGGCACCCAGAACCTTCCGGACCGGCACAAGGAAATGCTCGATGCCTTGCGCGCAGGCGATGTCGACGGGGTCGCTCTTGCCATGGAACAGGACGTCGAACAGGGCATGGAACAGATGGCCGGAGTACTGGCGGAAAACGCCTGAGATCACGATTCGATTTGACACGATCAAATTTGATCATATTCTGCCATCAAGACCGTTTTTGCAGGAGACTCACCCGATGGCGACCATCACAAATCACATGCCCACCGCCGAGTTGCAGGCGCTGGATGCGGCCCATCACCTGCATCCGTTCTCGGCAAACAACGCGCTGGGCGAAGAAGGCACCCGTGTCATCACCCGCGCCCGCGGCGTCTGGCTGAACGACAGCGAGGGCGAAGAGATCCTCGATGCGATGGCCGGGCTGTGGTGCGTCAATATCGGCTATGGCCGTGACGAACTGGCCGAGGTCGCGGCCCGCCAGATGCGCGAGCTGCCCTATTACAACACCTTCTTCAAGACCACCCATGTGCCGGCCATCGCGCTGGCACAGAAACTGGCCGAACTGGCCCCCGGCGACCTGAACCACGTCTTCTTTGCCGGTGGCGGGTCCGAGGCCAACGACACCAATATTCGCATGGTCCGCACCTATTGGCAGAACAAGGGCAAGCCCGAGAAGAACGTCATCATCAGCCGCAAGAATGCCTACCACGGCTCGACCGTGGGGTCGTCGGCACTGGGCGGCATGGCTGGCATGCATGCGCAAAGCGGCATGATCCCAGGTGTCCACCATATCAATCAGCCCAACTGGTGGGCCGAAGGCGGCGACATGGACCCCGAGGAATTCGGCCTGGCCCGCGCCCGCGAGTTGGAAGAAGCCATTCAGGAACTGGGTGAGGACCGCGTCGCGGCCTTTATCGCCGAGCCGGTTCAAGGGGCTGGCGGCGTTATTGTCGCCCCCGACAGCTACTGGCCCGAAATTCAGCGGATCTGCGACAAATACGATATCCTGCTGATCGCGGACGAGGTGATCTGCGGCTTTGGCCGGACCGGCAACTGGTTCGGGATCCAGACCCTGGGTATCCGCCCCCATATCATGACCATCGCCAAGGGGCTCAGCTCAGGCTATGCACCCATCGGAGGCTCGATCGTCTGTGACGAGGTCGCCCATGTGATCGGTATGGACGAGTTCAATCACGGCTACACCTATTCCGGTCACCCGGTCGCCGCCGCCGTCGCGCTTGAGAACCTGCGCATCCTTGAAGAAGAGAACATCATCGACCACGTCCGCAACGTGGCCGCGCCCTATCTCAAGGAAAAATGGGAAGCGCTAACCGACCATCCGCTGGTGGGCGAAGCCAAGATCGTCGGCATGATGGCCTCGATCGCGCTGACCCCGGACAAGGCCAGCCGCGCCAAGTTCGCGTCGGAACCCGGCACTATCGGTTATATCTGCCGCGAACGGTGCTTCCGCAACAACCTGATCATGCGCCACGTGGGCGACCGGATGATCATCTCGCCGCCGCTGGTGATCACGCCGGCCGAGATCGACGAGATGTTCGTGCGCATCCGTAAATCGCTCGACGAGGCGCAGGCTGAAATCGAGAAACAGGGCCTGATGAAATCCGCTTCCTGATCGGCGGACAATCGGTACAGAATCTCAAGCCGGTCCCGATGGGGCCGGCTTTGCTTATTCCGACAGCATTAGCGGTCACAGCTTAGCAATGCGTCGCATCCGTCGCTAAACTGTCGCAAATCGGTTGCAACTCACCCCAGTGCGCGCTTAACCTCAGGGCAATAGCGGCCAAGATCGCAGTGTAAGTGTACGGGGAGCTGGCATTGACCACACGCACCAGCAACGATGCGTTCGTTGAATTCGAACGCGTCCAGAAGAGCTATGACGGCGAAACGCTTGTCGTAAAAGATCTCAATCTGACCATGCCCAAGGGAGAGTTTCTGACGATGCTCGGCCCGTCGGGTTCCGGCAAGACAACCTGCCTGATGATGTTGGCCGGGTTTGAAACCGCCACACATGGCGAAATCAAGCTGGATGGGCGTCCGATCAACAATATCCCACCGCACAAGCGCGGCATCGGCATGGTGTTCCAGAACTATGCCCTGTTCCCGCATATGACGATTGCCGAAAACCTGTCGTTTCCGCTGGAAGTGCGCAATATCGGCAAATCCGACCGCGAGGCCAAGATCAAGCGCGCGCTCGACATGGTCGAGATGGGCGCCTTTGGCGGCCGTCGTCCGGCACAGCTTTCGGGCGGCCAGCAGCAGCGCGTCGCCTTGGCCCGCGCACTGGTCTTCGAACCGGAGCTGGTGTTGATGGACGAACCGCTGGGCGCGCTGGACAAGCAGTTGCGCGAAAAGATGCAGTTCGAAATCACCCGCCTTGCCCATGATCTGGGAATCACCGTGGTCTATGTGACCCACGACCAGACCGAGGCGCTGACCATGTCCGACCGCGTCGCGGTGTTCAACGACGGTGTGATCCAGCAGCTGGCGCCGCCCGACGAGCTCTATGAGCAGCCTGCCAACAGCTTCGTTGCCCAGTTCATCGGTGAGAACAACACGCTCGAGGGCGAAGTGCAGGAAATTCGCGACGGTATCGCGGTGGTCCGTCTCGACGACGGCGAGTTGATCGACTGCAAACCGGTCAATGTCAGCCGCCCGGGCGAGCGTACCCGTGTCTCGATCCGCCCCGAGCGTGTCGAGTTCAACAAGAGCCGCCTGAAAGCGGGTGCGCACACGCTCAAGGCCGAGGTGATGGAATTCATCTACATGGGTGACATCTTCCGCACCCGTGTCCGCGTTGCCGGCAACGATGAATTCATCATCAAGACACGGAACGCGCCCGATCAGGTGCGACTGGAACCCGGCGCCCAGATCGAAATCGGCTGGCTGCCCGAAGATTGCCGCGCGCTGGACGCCTGATCCAGCGCCGGAAACGCTCGCCTCGTGAACCGGGGCGGATGCAACCGGACCTGGCCGCAGCGCCCGTCGCGGCCGGTCCCGTGAAAAAACCAAACGGGTCAACAAGGGAGCAATCCATGAAACTTAAGACAGCTTTGCTGGCAACCGCGCTGACCTCGGCAGCCTTTGCCGTTTCCGCGCAGGAAGTCACCGTGATGTCCTGGGGCGGCGCCTATACCAAGAGCCAGGTAGAAGCCTATCACAAGCCCTTCACCGCCGAGACCGGCATCAAGGTGAATTCGGTCGACGCCGACAACCCGGCAACCCCGATCAAGGCCCAGGTCGAGGCCGGCAACGTGTCGGTTGACGTCGCCGACGTCGAATTCTCGGACGCCGTGCGCCTGTGCGACGAGGGCCTGCTGGAAGAGATCGACCCGTCGATCCTGTCCGCGGCGCCCGATGGCACCGCCGCGACCGACGACTTCATCGATGGCGCGCTGCAGGATTGTGCCGTCGCGAACATCGTCTGGTCGACCTCGGTTGCCTACAACACCGCAAACGTGTCGATGGCCCCCAGCTCGATCGCCGATTTCTTCAACACCGACAAGATCCCCGGCAAGCGCGGCCTGCGCAAATCCGCCAAGGCCACGCTGGAAATGGCGCTGATGGGTGACGGCGTGCCGGCCGGCGAGGTCTATGAGATGCTGGAAACCGATGAAGGCGTTGATCGCGCATTCGCGGTTCTGGATCGGATCAAGGACGACATCGTCTGGTGGGAAGCTGGTGCACAGCCGCCGCAGCTGCTGGCAGACGGCGAAGTCGTGATGTCGACCGCCTATAACGGCCGTATCTTCAACGCCGCCGTGGCCGAAGGCCAGCCCTTCGAGATCATGTGGGACGGCCAGATCCTCGACTTCGACCTGTTCGTGGTCCCCAAAGGCGCACCGAACAAGGACGCCGCCATGCAGTTCATCGCCTTCTCGACCAGCACCCAGGCGCTGGCGGATCAGGCCAAGTGGATCAGCTATGGCCCGGCACGTAAGTCCTCGGGCGCGCTGGTCGGCCTCTACCAGGACGGCAAGACCGAGATGGCACCGCACATGCCGACCTCGGAAGCAGCCCTGAAGAACGCGCTGGTCAACAACTTCGAGTTCTGGGTCGACAAGGACGCCGAGCTGAACGAGCGCTTCAACGCCTGGCTGGCGAACTGATCTGACACTACCGGGCCGCCCCTTTCCGGGGCGGCTCTTTCCCACACAAGTTTCCCAGGACGAAGCCCCGATGACCGATATCGCTCAGCCGCTGACCACTGCGGACGGCAAACCGCTCAAGGGCGCGCTGCTCAGGGCGCAGGCCCGTGCGCGGCGCCGCGCCTTTCTTCTTGTTCTGCCGCTTCTGGCCTTCATCCTGATCACCTTCGTGTTCCCGATCGGACAGATGCTCTATCGCTCGGTCTATAACGACGGGTTCACCTGGCACGAGGACGTGACTTCGGGCGACCGCACCCCGATCATGACCAACCTTGCCACCTGGTTCGAGGCCAACCCGCCGGGCACCGAGCCCGACGAGGCCGCCTTTGCCGCGCTGGCCGCCGATCTGGTGACGCTGCGCGATCTGAAAGCACCCGGTCAGGCCGGAACCCGGATCAATTATGAACTGTCGGGCTCGCGTTCGATGTTCACCAAGGCCGCCCGTAGCGCCAAAAAGCTGGAACCGCCCTACAAGGAGGCGATTCTTGAGCTGGACAAGGATTGGGGTAATCCCGAACTTTGGCAGGCGATGCGCGGGGCCTCGTCCTCGTACACGACGAACTTCTACCTTGCCGCCATCGACCGCGAACGCGATGCAAGTGGCTCAGTGACGATGGTACCGGAAAACCGGCAGGTCTATGTCAAGCTTTTCACCCGCACGCTTAGCTTGTCGCTGCTGATCACTTTCCTGACCTTCATATTGGCTTATCCGATCGCACATCTGCTGGCGACGCTTCCGCTGCGCCATTCCAACCTGCTGATGATCCTGGTTCTGCTGCCCTTCTGGACCTCGCTGCTGGTGCGGACCACCAGTTGGATGGTGCTGCTGCAAAGTCAGGGTGTGCTGAACGACACGCTGGTCGGCCTGGGCATCCTTGGCGACGATGGCCGCTTGCAGCTGATGTATAACCGGGCAGGCACCGTGATCTCGATGACGCATATCCTGCTGCCCTTCATGGTTCTGCCGCTTTATTCAGTGATGCGGATGATCAACCCGTCCTATGTGCGCGCCGCGCGCTCGCTGGGCGCCACCAGCTGGACCGCGTTCCGCCGCATCTACTTTCCGCAGACCGTGCCGGGGATCGGCGCCGGGGCGCTGCTCGTCTTTATCCTGGCGGTCGGGTATTACATCACGCCCGCACTGGTCGGTGGTGCGGATGGTCAGCTGATCTCGAACCTGATCGCATTCCACATGCAGAAATCGCTGAACTGGTCGCTCGCCGCCGCCTTGGCCGCGCTGCTGCTGGCGGGGGTCCTGCTTCTCTACTGGCTGTACGATCGCCTGATCGGCATCGACAATCTGAAACTGGGGTAATCGGACATGGCACTTCCCAAACACGCATCGCCCCTGGAACGGGTCTGGCATTATGCCTATCTCGTGATCTGCGCGCTGATCTTTCTGTTCCTCATCGCGCCGATCCTGGTGATCATCCCGCTCAGCTTCAACGCCGAGCCCTATTTCACCTTTACCGAGAAGATGCTCTCCTTTGACGCCGAGGGGTTTTCGACCCGCTGGTATGATCTACTGCTGACCTTTGGCATGCTGGAGCCCGAGGCACCGCGCGACAGTTCATGGTGGGCTGACGCATGGGCGAACGCACAGTGGATCCAGGCCACCAAGAACTCGATCATCATCGGTTTCTTCTCGACCATCCTGGCCACCACGCTGGGCACCATCGCGGCGCTGGGCCTGTCCCGGCCCGAGATGCCCGGACGGCGCGCGGTCATGGCGATCCTGATCTCTCCGATGATCGTGCCGATCATCATCACCGCGACGGGTCTGTTCTTCTTCTACTCGTCGATCGGCATTCAGGACTGGGGCATACCCTATCTGGGCATCATCCTCGCCCATGCGACGCTTGGCATCCCCTTCGTGATCATCACCGTGACGGCAACGCTGGTGGGGTTCGACCACTCGCTGACACGGGCGGCGGCGAATATGGGCGCTGATCCCGTCACCACCTTCTTCAAAGTGCAGATGCCGCTGATCCTGCCCGGTGTGATCTCGGGCGCGCTCTTTGCCTTTGTCACCTCGTTTGACGAGGTTGTGGTGGTGCTCTTTGTCGGCGGTCTGGACGAACAGACCATCCCGCGCCAGATGTGGAACGGTATCCGCGAACAGATCAGCCCGGCAATCCTGTCGGTGGCCACGATCCTCGTGGTGATCTCGATCGCGCTGCTGACCGTGGTGGAACTGCTGCGTCGCCGCTCCGAAAAGCTGCGCGGCATGTCTCCGGGCTGAGACGACACTCGATTCTCAAAGCAACACGAGGGGCCGGGCAACCGGCCCCTTTGCATTTCCGCGGCGGCATTTCAGGTCAAGGCAGGTCGACCACCAGCCGCTGCGACGCCCAGCCATCCACGTTGCAACGCGCCTCGATCTGTACCTGCGTCGTGCCCTCTGGGATGGCGACCCCACCCAGCGAGCGGGTAAAGGGCTGCTCGGTCTCATGCGGATGGAACAAGGTACGCATCCCTAGTTCCCGCCCCTGCATGTCCAGCACCCGCCAGCCATCGGCATAGTGGTCCCACCCGGTATCGGGGTGGCGCAGGGTGACATCGAATCGCCAGCCATCGCCGCTTCGATGCACGGTGACTTTCTCTATAGCGGGCGGGTCAGCAAGGATCGGCGTCGCCAAGAAAAGAAACGGAATCAGGTATCGCATGCGATCAGCCTAGCCCGGCCCGACAGTCGATGGGCTCACGATGCCGTGTCCAGCCCGCCTTCGGCGGGTAGGGACAGCAGAACCGTCCGCGAGTGGGAGGCGAATTCGCGTCGGTAGAGCACCGCAACCGTCAGCACCCCTGCCCCGATCAGCGCCAGTGGCCCGACCAACCAGGCCACCGAAGCGAGCGCGAAATAGGTCGAGCGCAGCCCCTTGTTGAAGCTGCGCGCAGCGGTGATGCAGATCTCGGCCGCCTGGGCCGCGCGCGGCAGACAGCGCGCGTCCTCGGGCTCGTTCGGAACCGCGGCCATCAGCACCGCGCAGTACCCGAACAGCCGATTGGCCCAGACGAATTTCAGGAAGGCATTGGACAGGAACAGCAGCACGATTAGGATCTTGACCTCCCACACCAGCGCGGGCGCGCTGGTCAGCGCCAGATCCTGCGCAATGCCTGACAACCGGTCGGTATTGCCGATCAGCGCCAACCCACCGCCCACCGCGATCACCGCCGTCGAGGCAAAGAAGGATGTGCCCTGCCGCATGATCGAGATCAGCTGCGCATCGAAGACGCGCGGTTGACGGGTCACCATCTGGCGCATCCAGTCGCGCCGGAAATCTGCCATCAAAGCCGAGACCGAAGGCTTGCCCGGTGCCGGGTTCTCGATACGCCAGCCGATCCATAACCACCCCGCCAGCAAGACGGCAACGGCAAGGTAATCCATCGGGGCAAAAGCAAGGGCACGGTCGATCCAGGTCATGGGCGCGACAGTACGTCTTACCGCTTTGCCTTGCCAGATCGCAAAATTGGTAATATTAATTTACCAGATGGAGGTTCCCCGATGGATATGCCCGCCCCGAATCCAACCGTTCTGGCCAAGAAGCCGCGCCTTGTGCAGCGACTACGGCAGGTCTTGCCCGCCGACGCGGTGATCGACGACCTGTCCGAGACCCGCGCCTATGAATGCGACGCGCTGACCGCCTATCGCTGCCCGCCGCTGCTGGCCGTCCTGCCCGCCTCGACACAGGAAGTCTCGGACGTGCTGCGCATCTGCCATGAAGAGGGCGTGCCGGTGGTCCCGCGCGGTTCGGGCACCTCGCTGGCCGGGGGCGCTTTGCCCACCGCCGACAGCTTGATCCTGGGCGTCGCTCGGATGAACGAGGTTTTGGAGACCGACTATGACAACCGCATCATCCGGGTGCAATCGGGCCGCACCAACCTGAGCGTCACCGGCGCGGTCGAGGCCGAGGATTTCTTTTACGCCCCCGACCCCTCGTCGCAGCTGGCCTGCGCCATCGCGGGCAATATCGCGATGAACTCGGGCGGGGCGCATTGCCTGAAATACGGGGTGACCACCAACAACCTGCTGGGTGTCACCATGGTGCTGATGGACGGCACCGTGGTCGAGATCGGCGGCGCCCATCTGGATGCGGGCGGGCTGGACCTGCTGGGCGTCATCTGCGGCAGCGAGGGGCAATTGGGCGTAGTCACCGAAGCCACACTGCGCATCCTGCGCAAGCCCGAGGGCGCGCGTCCGGTGCTGATGGCGTTCGACAGCAACGAGGTCGCGGGCGCCTGCGTCAGCGACATCATCAAGGCGGGCGTTCTGCCAGTGGCGATCGAGTTCATGGACCGGCTCTGTATCGAGGCCTGCGAAGCCTTTGCGAAGGCGGGCTATCCGCAATGCGAGGCGTTATTGATTGTTGAGGTCGAGGGGTCCGAGGCCGAAATCGACGACCAATTGACCCGCATCCTGGAAATCGCCCGCAGGCACGACCCGCTGGAACTGCGCGAAAGCCAGTCAGCCGAGGAGAGTGCCAAGATCTGGCTGGGCCGTAAATCGGCCTTTGGCGCCATGGGGCAGATCAACGATTACATGTGCCTCGACGGCACCATCCCTGTCTCCGCCCTGCCGATGGTTCTGCGCCGGATTGGCGAGCTGAGCCAAGAGTATGGGTTGAAGGTGGGCAACGTGTTCCACGCCGGCGATGGCAACATGCACCCGCTGATCCTGTTCGATGCCAACAAGCCCGGTGATCTGGAAAAATGCGAGTCCTTTGGCGCCGATATCCTGAAACTCTGCGTCGATGCGGGCGGCTGCCTGACCGGCGAACACGGGGTAGGGATCGAGAAGCGCGACCTGATGCTGCACCAATACGCAGCCGTCGATCTTGAGGCGCAGATGGCGGTCAAGGACGTGTTCGACCCGCAGTGGCTGCTGAACCCCGCCAAGGTGTTTCCGCTTTCGGTCTCGGAAAGCCGACGCGCGGTACAGGTGGCGGCAGAGTAGCCGGGGGCGCTGCCCCCCTTGGCCTGCGGCCAATTCCCCCCGGAGTATTTGGAGCAAAGTGAAGAGATGAGACCTCAGACAGAGGCCGAACTGGCCCAGATCGTGGCCGGGCTGACTGCACCGGTTCGGATACGGGGCGGCGGGACGCGGGGCGTGCCGGGGCCGGAGGCCGAGTTGGATATCTCGGGGCTGAGCGGCATCACGCTCTATGAGCCCGGCGCGCTGACGCTGGTCGCCAAAGCCGGAACGCCGGTGGCCGAGATTGAGGCTGCACTGGCGGCTGAGGGGCAACGGCTGGCCTTTGAGCCGATGGATCATCGCGGGTTGATGGGGACCGAGGGCACGCCCACCATCGGTGGCGTGGTGGCTGGCAATATCTCGGGCCCCCGCCGGATACAGACGGGCGCAGCGCGCGATTTCCTGCTGGGCGTGCGCTATGTCGATGGCCTGGGTCAAGTGATCAGCAATGGCGGCCGGGTGATGAAGAATGTTACCGGCTATGATCTGGTCAAGCTGATGGCCGGGTCCTGGGGCACTTTGGGGGTGCTGAGCGAGGTCTCTCTGAAGGTGCTGCCAAAGGCCGAGACGCAAACCACGCTGACGATTTCCGTGCCCGATGCGGCAACCGCAGTGCGCGCGCTGTCGGCGGGTCTGGGCTCGCCCTATGAGGTGACCGGCGCGGCCTATGATCCGGCCTCAGGCCAGGCGCTGGTTCGGATCGAGGGGTTCGAGGCCTCCGTCGCCTATCGGGCAGAGGCGCTGATCCGGCTGTTTGCGCCATTCGGAACGGTGGCGCAGGTGGAGGACGATCCCTGGCCCGGCATTCGCGATGTGGCGCCATTTCACGGGCGCGAAGGCGATGTCTGGCGGATCTCGGTGAAACCGGGCGACGCGCCAGAGCTGGCCGCGCGCTGCAAGGCCGAGGCGCTGCTGTTCGACTGGGGTGGCGGGTTGATCTGGGCGCTGATGCCCACAGGCACCGACCTGCGCGCGCGGCTGGGCGAATTTGCGGGCCATGCGACCCTGATCCGGGGGGATCGGACGCAGCACGCCATGTTCCAGCCGGAACCGGCCCCGCTCGCCGCCCTGTCGCGCGGGTTGCGGCAGCGGTTCGACCCGAAAGGGCTCTTCAATCCGGGACTGATGGGGTAAGCGATGCAGACGAATTTCACCACCGAACAGCTGACCGATCCCGGCATCCAGCGCGCCAACGAGATCCTGCGTTCCTGCGTGCATTGCGGATTCTGTACCGCCACCTGCCCGACCTATCAGGTGCTGGGCGACGAGCTCGACAGCCCGCGCGGGCGCATCTACCTGATCAAGGACATGCTGGAAAACAGCCGGGTGCCCGATGCAAAGACGGTCAAACACATCGACCGTTGCCTCAGCTGTCTGGCCTGCATGACCACCTGCCCCTCGGGCGTGCATTACATGCATCTGGTCGATCAGGCGCGCGAATATATCGAGCAGAAATATCGCCGCCCGTTCAGCGACCGGGCGCTGCGCTGGATTCTGGCGCGCATCCTGCCCTATCCCACGCGGTTCCGGCTGGCACTGCTGGGGGCCAAGATCGGCCGTCCGTTCCGGGGGCTGATGCCCGATGCGCGGCTGCGCGCGATGCTCGACATGGCGCCAAAGCACATTCCGCCGGTCAGCCGCAACGACGATCCGCAGAGCTTTGCCCCGGCTGGCGCGCGCAAGAAGCGGGTCGCCCTGATGACCGGCTGCGCGCAAAAGGCGCTGAACACCGATATCAACGACGCCACCATCCGCCTGCTGACCCGGCTGGGTTGCGAGGTCGTGGTGGCCGAGGGCGCGGGCTGCTGCGGCGCGCTGACCCATCACATGGGGCGCACGGGCGAGAGCCATGCGGCGGCGGCCAAGAACATCCGTGCCTGGGTGCGCGAAATGGATGGCGACGGGCTGGATGCCATCGTGATCAACACCAGCGGCTGCGGCACAACGGTCAAGGATTACGGCCACACGTTCCGTAACGAGCCGCTGGCGGCCGAGGCCGCCCGCGCGTCGGCCATCGCCATGGACATAAGCGAGCTGTTGATGCGGCTCGACCTGCCCGAAGGCACCGACAAGGGGCTGACCGTGGCCTATCACGCCGCCTGTTCGCTGCAACACGGGCAAAAGATCAAGACTTATCCCAAGGACCTGCTGAAACGGGCGGGTTTTACGGTGGTCGAACCTGCCGACAGCCATCTGTGCTGCGGCTCGGCCGGGACCTATAACCTGATGCAACCCGAGATCTCGGGCAAGCTCAAGGCACGCAAGATCCGTACGCTTGAGGCCAAGAAACCCGACCTGATCGCGGCGGGCAATATCGGCTGTTTGATGCAGATCGGGTCGGGGACCGAACTGCCCATCATGCACACGGTCGAACTCTTGGATTGGGCCACGGGCGGGCCGCAGCCACCGGCAATGACGGCACCGGGGAAACGCGCACCCGAGGTGCCGATCCTGCGTTAGAGCGGCCGCTGCCGCGACGCAATCGCCGCCCCGGCCAGCAACAGGCCGGCGGCGACCAGCAGGCTGATGCCGATATCGCCGACCAGATCGCCGACCAGTCCCGCGCCATAGGGGCCCAAGGTCTGGGCCACTGCAAACACCACCGTGAACAGGCTGATCGCCCGGCCCCAGCTTTCCGGCGGCAGGTTCTGGCGCGCGAAATTGGTCACCGCGCCCGGTGCCATGAAGACCGACAAGCCAAAGACCACCGCCGAGACCAGCAGGGCCGGGCCATTGGGCAACACCACCGGTAGCGCCGAGCCGACGGCGATGCCGGTCAGGATCATCGCCAGCGGCAAGCCCGAGGCATGGCGTGCCAGCACCGGCCGCCACACCAGCGGCGAGACCGAAATGCATAGCCCCAGGATCACCCAGACCAGCGCAATGAAGGGCGCGCTGGCCGCCTGCTCGGTCATCCAGGCGGACAGAAAGGTCAGATAGACGATATAGCCCAGACCGAACCCGGCATAACCCGCCAGTTCCGGCAACATCCGGCGCAGCGGCAAGGGGGCATGCCCGGCCTGCGACTGGACAGGTGCGCGTTGTTGCACCGCCGCCCACAGGGCCAGCGGCAGGAAGGTCAGGCTGGCCCCACCGATCAGATACCAGGCGATAGGCCAGGCCGCCGGGCCATAGGCCTCCAGAAACAGCGGCAGCGCGGCGCCGGCCAGCACGATGCCCAAGCCCCCGCCCGACCCGAAAAGGATCGCAATGGCCAGCGCATTGCGCCGCGGATCGTCGCGAAACAACCCGGCCGTCAGCGTTCCGGCGGTGGAAAAGGACATCGCGCCAAAGAACCCGGCCAGAAAGCGCCATGAGGTCTGCCACCACAGCTCGGCATTCGCTCCGGTAGCCAGCAGCGCCAGCGTTGTGGCAATCAGCCCAGTGATGAACAGGCGCACCGGGCCGATGCTGCGGATTGTCGCCATGGTCAGCACCGCACCCGCGATATAGCCCAGCGCATTGGCCGTATTCAGCCAGCCCGCCTGCGCATAGTTCCACTGCATTTCCGATTTCATCGCCGGCAGCAACAGACCATAGGCAAAACGGGCAAACCCGTTGGTCACCGTCACGCCCAGCGCGAGCCCTGCCAGCACCAGCCACGACCGTGTAGCAGATAATGTCATTGCTCGACCGATAGATGCAGAGACAATTCGGAACCCTCGTTATGTCGGTGCGTCAGCCGCGCGACAACTGACGCGACCCTGCCAAGCCTACCGCTTTGGCGCAAGCCGCTGCATGGCATAGGTTCGCCAAGAAGCCCCGACCGCGCCCCATTTTCGCCCAATGCGCCCCCTACCTCTGTCCCCGACAACAGGTGCGGAGGACCGCGTGCGCAAATCCATACTGGCATTCGTTCTTGCCACCGCGGCGACCATCGCGGGCGCGCAGGACAGCGGGCTGACCAGCCTAGAGACCACCGATGCCGGGCGCAGCTGGCTTGCAGTCGGGCGGCTGGATATCGACGGGACCGGGTTCTGTACCGGTGCCCTGATCGCACCCGATCTGGTGCTGACCGCCGCCCATTGTCTTTACGACAAAACCACCGGACAGCGGATCGACCCGGCCCGGATCGAGTTCCTGGCAGGTTGGCGGCGCGGGCGCGCCTCGGCCTATCGCCGGGTTGCGCGGGCGGTTCATCACCCCGACTATCTCTACGAGGGGACGGTCACCGCCGACCGGGTACGCAACGACCTGGCGCTCTTGAAGCTGAGCCAGCCGATCCGCAACACCACCGTCATCCCGTTTGAGACCGGTAGCCACCCGATGCGGGGCGATGCGGTTCAGGTGGTCTCCTATGCCCATGACCGGGCCGAGGCGCCCTCGCTGCAAAGGGCCTGCGCCGTCATGGCCCGGCAGCAGGGCGTGCTGGTCATGACCTGCGATGTGGACTTCGGCGCCTCGGGCTCGCCGGTCTTCAGCCTGTCGGACAGCACCCCGCGCATCGTCTCGGTGGTTTCGGCCAAGGCCGAGGTCGATGGCGCGCGCGTGGCGCTTGGCACCTCGCTCGATGACACCCTGACCTATCTGATGGGAGAGCTGGACAGTCGCAAACGGGCTGCCAATCCGACGGTACCGCGCGTCAACCGCCTGTCCGTCAGCAATCGGGGCAGCGCATCGGGCGCCAAGTTTGTCAAACCATGAAGGCACTGTGCGTCCTTGCACTCTCGGCCCTGCTGGCCCTGCCTGCCCTGGCACAGAATTCCGGGCTCCGCCGCCTGACCGACCGCGACGACCTGTTCGGGTGGGAGGCGGTCGGACGCCTTGATATAGCCGAACAGGGCTTTTGCACCGGTACCCTGATCGCCCCCGATCTGGTTCTGACCGCCGCCCATTGCGCCTTTGACGGGCGCACCGGCGCGCATTACCGCGCGGGCGAGATCACCTTTCGCGCCGGGTTCCGCGATGGCACCTCGGTGGCCGACCGCCGCGTCGTGCAGATCGTGACACCTTCCGAGTTCCAGCCCGCGGGCGCTGTCTCGGCCGAGCGTATACGGGTCGATGTGGCGCTGATGCGGCTGGACAATCCGGTGCCGACCGCGCTGGCTGACCCCTTCGCCCTCCATTCGGGCGACGTGACCGGCAGCGAAATCAGCGTCTCGTCCTACGGGCGTGGTCGGGCCGAGGCGATATCGCGCCAGCGCGCCTGCCAGATGCTCTGGCGACAACAGGGCCTCATCGCCTTTGATTGCGACGTGACCTTTGGCTCGTCCGGCGCCGCCATCCTTGCGCGCGAAGGCAGCCGGGGCCGGGTGCTGTCGCTGGTTTCCGCCGGTGCCGTGATCGAGGGCCGCTCTATCGGCTATGGCATGGAGCTGGCCGATACCGTCGCCGCCCTGAAACAGAAGCTGCGCGCCAATGCTCCGGCGCCAACAGCGAACATCCGCCGTCTGCAAGTGGGCGGCGGCCTGTCGTCGGGTGCCTCGGGGGCCAAGTTCCTGCGCCCCGGCGGCTCTTGAAAACAGTTCTGCGCTTTCCCATTTCAGTTTGACCGGGCCGCCGCAATGCGGGGTCCGGGCCTGCAACCGCCCGTCCGTGACGGAGGGCTTTGACATCAATCGCTCGAAAAAGAGGATTACGACATATGCGCAGTTTCGATTTCGCCCCGCTGCACCGCGCCAGCATCGGTTTCGACCAGATCGCCGATCTGATGGACAGGGTCATGTCCAGCGACGTGGGGCAGCCCAGCTATCCGCCATATAACATCGAGAAAACCGCCGCAGACGCCTATCGCATCTCGATCGCCGTGGCCGGTTTCGCCGATAGCGACCTGTCGGTCGAGGTCAAGGAAAATGCCCTGGTGGTTTCCGCCCGCAAGGCTGCAGACGAGGCCGAGCGGACCTATCTGCATCGCGGCATCGCCACCCGCGCGTTCGAGCGCCGCTTTACGCTGGCCGATCACGTGCGCGTCACTGGCGCCAGCCACGAAAACGGCATGCTGCATATCGACCTGAAACGCGAGATTCCCGAGGCGCTGAAACCGCGCCGTATCGAGATCGCGTCGGCGCAACCTGCCGACATGCCCGAACGGATCGAGGCAAAGTCGGTCAACTAACCTCAGATCCGCGCGTCCTTGCGGTTTGATGGGCGCGTGGGTCATTCGCGATAAACCGGACCTCCCTCGGTTGTCGCACCCAGTGCGCGCCTCATGTTCCTCCAGGCATGGGGCGCGCCGTTCGTTTCGAGCAGTGATCCGGGGTCGGCGCAACAGATGGCCAGCCAGCGCGCGCAGGTTGACCAGACCCGCGCTGTGCGCTCGGACAGGCCGCAAACCGAAACAACCGTTGAATCCATTGGGTCGGTCATGTCAGGAGCAGGGTCTCGTCCATCCTGTCGATATACTCGGACAGAATACGATCCTCGGCAATGCGGCACTGCAAAGGCGTGGCAACGGGTGTTGCCCGCATCGCGGCCAGCATCGGCGCCACCGACAGGTCTGCGGTGGTCGGATACTCGCCAAACAGATAAGGTTTCTGCCACAAGAGCGCAGTCAGCGCCTCCAAGCTCCGCTCGACCCGATCCCGCCTTTCGACATCAGAGAACCGGGCGGCGCCCTGAAAGTCGAGCCCGCGCAGCACCTGCGCCCGGATCCGTTTGGTGACCGGCTTGCGCAACAGGCGCGGGATATCGGCAAAGAACGTTTCGCGTATGACGGGCCAGACTGCATCATTCTCCCAACGGTCCAGAACCAGAAAGGGATAGAGGTGATCTTCGGCCATGTGGACCAGCGCGCAGGCATGGGCGCGTTGCGCATCTGAGAGGCCCCGGTCGAAATCCGCGCCCTGCGCCTCGAGCCAGGCCCGGATACCCTCACTGTCGGGCACAAGCCGTTCCGGGGTCCGCAGGACCGGCAGTTTGCGATGGGGCATCTGGCGCGGATCGTTCAGGTCCTGCCGCCGCCAAGGCTGTCCGGCCAACTGCATAAGATAGGCCGCTTTCACGCAGAACGGGCTGGCAGAATAAAGCCCGAAGGCCTTGGGAAACATCATCAGGGTCAACATCTGTCCGGTCCTTGGTTTCAACTGCCGACTGGATAGGGCAGCATGATGTCAATTCCTGTCATCAGGCCCGGGTTACCCTGCACCATGTCGAAAACTGCAAGATTGTTCCAACTGATGCAGGCCCTGCGCTCGGGCCCGGCGCCGCATACCTCGACGGCGCTGGCGCAGGATCTGGGTGTCTCGCCGCGCACCATTCATCGCGACATCGATGCGCTGCGCGGTCTTGGTGCCGTGATCGACGGCGAGGCGGGGTTTGGCTTTACCCTGATCGAAGACGCCACCCTGCCCCCGCTCGGCTTTACCGATGACGAGTTGGAGGCGCTGGTTCTGGGTCTGCGCGAGGCGGAACTGATCGGCGACCCGGCACTGAGCCAGGCCGCCAGCGCCGCCTTGCGCAAGCTTCAGGGCCGCCTGCCGCCGCGCCAGTCGCACCGCCTGTCCCATGCGGTGCTGACCGCGACGCGGTTTGACCGCCCCCAGCCGCCGACGATCCCGGTGGCCCAGCTGCGCGCCGCCGCCTGGGACGAAATGGCGGTCAGTTTCGACTATACCGACATGCATGGCGCGGCCACCTCGCGCACCGTCTATCCGCTGTCCATCGTCTATATGGATCGCTCAAGCGTGCTGATCGCCTGGTGCCTGTTGCGGATGGATGTGCGGGTGTTCCGGCTTGATCGGATGCGCGATCTGGTGGTTACCGGGCAGAGCTTTCGCCCGCGCCGGGTGCCGATGCTACGCGATGCGCTGGCACAGATCCGCGCGCAACAGGTGTGAGTGCTTTGTCCACCGCCGCTTTCGCGCTACTCTGAGGCCGAGCAGCAAAACAGGGCGCGACCCATGATCCGGTATCTGACATGTCTGGCGATTTGCCTGGGCGGCAGCGTTCTGGCAGAGACCCCCGCCACGCTGATTCCCGCGGTGGCGCAATCGCTGCGTCCGGTATTGCGGCCGTTTACACTCACGCCTGCCTCTCAGGATCTCGAAGCGCAGTTTCAAACCTGGTTGGCCGGGTTTCGGAACCGTGCGCTGACCCTCGGCATCACCCCGGCCACGCTGGATGCCGCCCTGCCCGGCCTCAGCTATGACGCCGAAGTGGTCCGGCGTGACCGCAACCAGGCGGAATTCACCAAGACGATCTGGGACTATCTCGACACCGCCGTGTCCGAGGCCCGCATCGCCAATGGCCGCAAGGCCGTCGCGCGCCACGCCGACCTGCTGACCCGGGTCGAGGCGCAATGGGGCGTCGACCGCCATGTGGTCGCCGCCATCTGGGGGCTGGAAAGTGCCTATGGCGCGGTGCGTGGGGGCGACAGCACCCTGCGTTCGCTGGCTTCGCTGGCCTTTGACACCCGCCGCGCCGCGTTCTTCGAAGACCAGCTGATCGCCGCCCTTCGCATCCTTGACAGCGGCGACGCACGGCTGCGCGACCTGCGCGGCAGCTGGGCGGGCGCCATGGGCCATACCCAGTTCATGCCGACCTCGTATCA
The DNA here is from genome assembly GCF_059613025.1 of Ruegeria sp. BHSC223. Classification (NCBI taxonomy): domain Bacteria; kingdom Pseudomonadati; phylum Pseudomonadota; class Alphaproteobacteria; order Rhodobacterales; family Roseobacteraceae; genus Ruegeria; species Ruegeria sp. BHSC223. The sequence goes on along the minus strand of NZ_JBXWRR010000006.1, from coordinate 9,432 downwards.
GGAGCACGCGGTGGATTTCACCGGCGACGGGCGCCGCGACATCTGGTCCGACGACCCCAGCGACGCGCTGGCCTCGACCGCCGCCTATCTCAAGGCCAATGGCTGGGTGACCGGCCAGCCCTGGGGGGTCGAGGTGCAGCTGCCCAAGGGGTTCGACCTGACCAGCGCCCGGCGCGAGTTGACGCGGATGCCGTCGGACTGGGCCGCTCTGGGCGTGCACGGCGTTCAGGGCCACGCAGTGCCCGACCATGGCCCCGCCAGCATATTGCTGCCCGCCGGACACAGCGGCGCGGCCTTCATGATCTTTGACAATTTCGCGGTGATCGAGACCTATAACACCGCCGATGCCTATGTGATCGGGGTCGGCCATCTGGCCGACCGCATCGCGGGTGGAGGGCCGATCCGGGGCAACTGGCCGCGCGCTGACCGGGCGCTGACCCTGGACGAGCGGATCGAGTTGCAAGAGCGCCTGACCGCCGCCGGGTTCGATACGCAAAAGATCGACGGCAAGATCGGACCGTTGACCATCAACGCGGTGCGCGACTATCAGCTGGATCAGGGCCTGGCGCCTGACGGCTATGCCTCGTTGCGGGTGCTGGAACGGCTGCGCAACGCAAGCTGACAGCCCGCACATATGCGGTCCACTCTTTTCCATCCTGACCTAATCCGCTAAAGCCGGTCTGACCAAAACGAACCTTGGCAGCAGCGTACCGGAACCGGCGACGGGCTGACCCGCATCAAGGACAGGACGACGACATGAAATTCACCCTCTCCTGGCTGAAGGACCACCTCGACACCACCGCCAGCGTGGACGAGATCGCCGAGGCGCTGACCGATCTAGGGCTCGAAGTCGAAGGCATCGAGAACCCCGCCGCGCGTCTGGCCGGGTTCACTCTGGCCCATGTCAAATCAGCCAGCCAACACCCCGATGCCGACCGCCTGCGCGTCTGCGTGGTGGAAACCAACGAGGGCGAGAAACAGATCGTCTGCGGCGCCCCCAATGCGCGCGAAGGCATCACCGTGGTTTTGGCAAAACCGGGCGATTATGTGCCGGGTATCGACGTGACCCTGTCGGTCGGCAACATCCGGGGCGTCGAAAGCCACGGCATGATGTGTTCCGAACGCGAGCTGGAACTGTCCGAGGAACATGACGGCATCATCGAACTGCCCTCGGGCGAGGTGGGCGAGCTGTTCATCGACTGGCTGGCCGAGAACGACCCGGCCAAGGTCGATCCGGTGATCGAGATCGCGATCACCCCCAACCGTCCCGATGCGCTGGGCGTGGCGGGGATCGCCCGCGACCTGGCCGCGCGTGGCCTTGGCACGCTGAAAACCCGCGCCTATGCGCCGGTGCCGGGCGATTTCGACTGCCCGATCAAGGTGACCATCGACGAGGATACGCGCGATGGCTGCCCGCTGTTCACCGGCCGCCTGATCCGCGACGTGCGCAATGGCCCCAGCCCGCAATGGTTGCAGGACCAGCTGCGCGCCATCGGCCTGCGCCCGATCTCGGCGCTGGTCGATATCACCAACTACATGACCTATGACCACAACCGCCCGCTGCACGTCTTTGACGCCGACAAGGTCAAGGGCAACCTGCGCGTCCACCGCGCGGCAGGGGGCGAAACGCTCAAGGCGCTGGACGAGAAGGAATACACCTTCCAGCCCGGCATGATGGTGATCTCGGACGACGAAGGGCCCGAAAGCATCGCCGGTATCATGGGCGGCGAGGCCACCGGCTGCACCGAAGAGACGGTGAATGTCTTCCTCGAAAGCGCCTATTGGGACAATGTGCAGATCGCACTTGCGGGCCGCGCGCTGAAAATCAACTCGGACGCACGCTATCGTTTCGAGCGCGGGGTCGATCCGGAATACACGCTCGAAGGGCTGGAACACGCGACCCAGATGATCCTCGATATCTGCGGCGGCGAGGCCTCTAACGTGGTGATCGCGGGCGCGGTTCCCGACCATTCCCGCGCTTATAAGCTGGACGCCGAACGCGTGCGGTCGCTGGTCGGCATGGACATCCCCGAAAGCGAGCAGCGCCAGACGCTGACGCGCCTCGGCTTCCGGCTCGAAGGCAACATGGCGCATGTGCCCAGCTGGCGCCCCGATTTGCAGGGCGAGGCCGATCTGGTCGAGGAAGTGGCCCGCATCGCCTCGCTGACCAAGCTGGTGGGCAAACCCCTGCCACGTCTGACCTCTGGCGTGCCGAAACCGGTGATGACCCCGCAACAGCGCCGCCTGTCGATGGCCCGCCGCACGGCGGCCTCGCTGGGTTACAACGAATGCGTCAGCTACACCTTCATCGACCAGGCCGCCGCGGCCCTGTTCGGCGGTGGCACCGACGCCACCATGCTGGAAAACCCGATCTCGTCGGAAATGAGCCATATGCGCCCCGACCTGCTGCCGGGCCTCTTGGCCGCCGCTGCCCGCAACCAGGCGCGCGGATATGCCGATCTCGCCCTGTTCGAGGCGGGGCCGGTGTTCCACGGCGGCGAACCGGGCGAACAGCGGGCGCAGATCGCGGGCCTGTTGGTGGGCCGCACCGGCCCCAAGGACGTTCATGGCGCCGCGCGCGCTGTCGACCTCTACGATGCCAAGGCCGATGCCGAGGCGGTGCTGGCCGCCATGGGCGCTCCTGCCAAGGTGCAGATCCTGCGTGGGGCCGACGGCTGGTGGCATCCGGGCCGCCATGGCCGCATCTGTCTGGGCCCGAAAAAGGTGCTGGGCGTGTTTGGCGAGTTGCATCCCCGCGTGCTCCAGGCGATGGATGTCAAGGGACCTGCGGTCGCCTTCGTGCTCTGGCCCGAAGAAGTGCCGCTGCCCCGTAAATCGGGCACCACGCGCGAGGCGCTGGCGCTGCGCGACCTGCAAGCGGTCGAGCGCGATTTCGCCTTTGTCGTTGATGCGAATGTCGAGGCGCTGACGCTGGTCAATGCCGCCGCCGGGGCCGACAAGGCGCTGATCGAGGATGTGCGCGTCTTTGACGAGTTCATCGGCGGTTCGCTGGGCGAGGGCAAGAAATCGCTGGCCATCACCGTGCGCCTGCAACCAACCGAGACCACGCTCAAGGAAAAGGATATCGAGGCCGTCAGCGCCAGGATCGTCCAGAAGGTCGCCAAGGCCACCGGCGGCACCCTGCGCGGCTGATCCGGCTCTCGTCTCACGGTACAAGGGCGCGCCTCCTGGCGTGCCCTTTTGCATCTCAAGCGGCCAGGAAATCGGCCAATATGTCGAACACCAGACGGATGCGCCGGCTGGTGTGCACCTCGCGATGCGCAGTCAGCCAGACCGGGAACAGCAGCGGCTCCATCTCTGGCAATAACCGCTCCACACCTTCGGTCAACGCGGCCACATCATCGCCCATCGGCGCGATACCGAACCCCTGCCGCACGTAATCCCAGGCCACCACCCCGCTTTGCGAGCCGAGGCGAAAGTTGGCGCGGGTCAACGGCAATCCCAGCGGTGTCAGATGGCCGAGCATCTCGGTGACATCGCCAAAGGCGATGAAGTCATGCGTCGCCAGATCAGCCTTGGTCACCGGACGCCCGCGCCGGTCGAGATAGGCGGAGGCAGCGTAGAAATGCGCCGTCGCTTCGCGCACCAATCGGGCGATCAGATCGGGCTGTTCGGGGCGCACATGGCGGATTGCGATATCCGCCTCGCGCCGCATCAGATCGCGGATATCGTTGGCGGCAATCACCTCGATCTCCAGCCGGGGCGCCTGCGCATGGATGCGGCGCAGCGCCTCGGGCAGCACATAGGCCGACATCACGTCGCTGGCGGTGATCCTGACGCGCCCCTCGATGGATTGCGCCTGGCCCGAAGCTGCCAGCGCCACCCGCTCCGCCGCCGCCCCCATGGCGCGGGTATGTTCCAGCAGGTCGGCCCCGGCCTCGGTCAGCACCAGCGCCCGCCCGATCCGCTCGAACAGCAAGACGCCCAGATCCTGCTCCAGCGCGGCGACCTGGCGACTGAGCGTCGGCTGTGTCAGGTTCAATCGCCGCGCTGCCGCCGACAGCGATCCCGCCTCGGCGGTTTTCAGAAAGGCGCGGATGTGGTTCCAGTCCAGCCTGGTCAGATCGTTCATGCATTTCTGTATAAGCAAACTGCGAATTTCGGCAATTACTAATGGCTCTGCGCATATCTATTCTGCCGCCAAAAGGAGACACCCATGGTTGACAGCGTCACATTCTGGAACCGGATCGCCGAGAAATACGCCCGCACCCCGATCGCGGACATGGCATCCTATGACTATACACTCGAACGCACCGCCGCCCACCTGAAGCCCGGCGACCGGGTTCTGGAACTGGGCTGCGGCACCGGCACCACCGCCTTGCGGCTGGCGCCGAAGGTGGCTGGGATCGTCGCCACCGACATAGCGCCTGCAATGCTGGCCGTGGGGCGGCGCAAGGCGGCGGAGCAGGGGGTGGAGAACGTCGAGATTGTAGAAGCCCGGGCCGAGACCCCGCCCGAAGGGACGTTCGATGCGGTACTGGCCTTCAACCTGCTGCATCTGGTCGATGATCTCGATGCCAGCCTGGCCGCGATCCATGACCGACTAAAACCTGGCGGGCTGTTCATCTCCAAGACTTTCTACTTGAGCAAGAGCCGCAACAGCCTGAAGCTGACCCTGATCCGCCTGGCCCTGCCGGTGATGCAACTGCTGGGCAAGGCACCCCCGGTTACCTTTTCGACAGAGGCGCAACTGGAACGCGCCATCACCTGCGCGGGCTTTGACCTGGTCGAGCAAGAGAGCTTTCCCGCCAAGGACCCGCGCCGCTTTCTCGTTGCCCGCCGTCGCTGAAGCGTCGGGTTGCTCCCCGCTCTCCCGCGCCTTAGGCTCCACCCGGAACAAGGCAAGGAGAGCGGCATGACCCTGAACGTCTATCTGTCCGGAGAGATTCACACCGACTGGCGCGAACAGATCGTGACCGGAGCGCAGGGTTTGGATGTAAGTTTCTCGGGCCCGGTCACCGACCATGCCGCCAGCGACGATTGTGGCGTGGCGATCCTGGGCGCCGAACCTGACAAGTACTGGCACGACCACAAGGGCGCCATGGTGAACGCGATCCGTACCCGCAAGGGCATATCCGATGCGGATGTTGTCGTGGTCCGCTTTGGCGACAAGTACAAGCAGTGGAACGCCGCTTTTGACGCGGGCTATGCCGCCGCGCTGGGCAAGTCGATCATCGTGCTCAGCCCGCCCGAACACCAGCACGCGCTGAAAGAGGTGCACGCTGCTGCGCTCGCCGTCACCGAGACGCCCGCGCAGGTGGTCGCCGTCTTGCGGTATGTGCTGACCGGGACCTTGCCCGCCTGACCCTCACGCGATTTTCGTTGACGGACAACGGATTATACTGATGCTAGTTGCATTTGCTGTCGGAGGGGGAACGATGGCGTTGCACTGGCGTATTCTTATCCTGCTGTTTCTGGTGCGCTGCACCATGGCCTTTCAGTTCGCGACCATCGGCGGCATCGGTCCGGTGTTGTCTGACTCCTACACGCTGGATATCGCCGGGCTCGGCTGGATCGTGGGGCTCTATTTCCTGCCGGGCGTGGTGGTCGCCTTGCCGGGCGGCGGCATCGCCCGCCGGTTCGGTGATGAAAGGGTGATCCTTTTCGGCCTGGCGCTGATGATGGCGGGGTCGTTGATCATGGCGCTGCAACCGCCGTTGAGCATGTTCAGTGCCGCCCGGCTGATGGCCGGTATCGGCGGCATCCTGATGAACGTCCTGATGAGCAAGCTGGTGCTCGACTGGTTCGCCAATCGCCAGATCGCAACCGCCATGGTGATCTTCATTAACTCCTGGCCTGCCGGTATCGGCCTGTCGCTTGTGGTACAGCCCTGGCTGGCGGCCCAGGGTGGCGTTGCCCTGCCGTTCGCGGTCGAAACCGGCCTGATCGCGACGGCCCTGGCCGCCTTTTTCCTGTTCTATCGCCGCCCCGACACAGCGCCCGTCACCACAGGCACGCCTGCCCGGGCCGTGCCGCAGGGCGCGATTCTTGGCGCGGTGCTTGTTGCCGGGTTCTCTTGGGGCGCGTTCAACGCCAGCCTTGCCGCCTTGCTGTCTTTTGGTCCCACATCGCTTGTCGACAGGGGGATGTCGCTGGAACTGGCGGGCCTGTCGATCAGCATCGTGTCCTGGACCGTTGTCGTGACCGGTACATTTGGCGGCTGGCTGACAGATCGCACCGGGCGGCCCGCGATGGTGTTGTTGACCGGCCTCAGCCTCTTTGGCCTCGCCCTGTTCCTGTTTCCCCGCGTCCCGCCGATGCTGATCACCATGGCCTTGATCGGTCTCTTGTCGGGCATCCCGGTCGCGGGATTGATCAGCCTGCCCGCCCGCGTTCTGAAACCCGAACAGCGGGCCATCGGCATGGGCCTGTTCTACACCGTCTATTACGCCTGTTTCGCGATCCTGCCCGGTCTGGGCGGCAAATGGGCCGAAAGCGCCGGAACTGTGTCCGCCGCTTTCGAATTTGCCGCCTTTGTCATCGTGCTGGCGATACTGGGCGTATTTGTCTTTCTACCCCTGTCGCGCCGGGTCTGATTGGGATCACCCCTCGCGCGCCGGGATCGTCAGCCCGCGCTGCACCGCAGGCCGCGCCAGGAACCGGTCGAGATAGGCCACGACATTTGGGAAACCGTCCCAGCCCAGAACCTCGCGCGCGCCGTAATAATCGAGCCCACGCAGCCAGGGGGCGATGGCGATATCCGCGATCGAGTATTCGCCCGCGATCCAGTCCCGTGTCGCCAGCTGCCCGTCAAGAACCGCCAGAATCCGCCGTGCCTCGGCGATATAGCGGTCACGCGGGCGCGGATCCTCGATCTCAGCTCCGGCAAACTTGTAGAAAAACCCGAGCTGGCCGAACATCGGCCCGACCCCGCCCATCTGGAACATCAGCCATTGCACGACGCGCGCCTTGTCTGCGGCGGTCTCACCGATGAAACGCCCGGTCTTCTCCGCCAGGTACAGCAGGATCGCACCGCTTTCGAACAGCGCCAGCGGCTGCCCATCCGGCCCGTCCGGGTCGATGATCGCCGGGATCTTGTTGTTGGGGTTCAGAGACAGGAACTCGGGGCTTTTTACATCCGCATCCGACAGCGTCACGGTATGTGCCTCATAAGGCAGGCCCAGTTCCTCGAGCAGGATCGTAACCTTGACCCCATTTGGTGTGGGAAAGGAATAGAGTTGCAGGATATCGGGGTTTGCGGCGGGCCAGCGGCGGCTGATCGGGAATTCGGCAAGATCGAACATGGCGTGTCTCCGGTTGCGGTGTCGGACACAACCTATGCTCCCTGCCGGGCGAAAGAAGAGGTCGCATTGTGCGCCCCTGTCCAACTGGCTGTGTAGCAGCGAACAGGCCTAAACCGGCGTCTGAAAGCCGGGTCACGCTCATATTGCTGCAAAAACACGTATTTCCGCGTTATTTTTCCCCGTGCGGATACACCGCACCCTGTTATTTCTGACCCTACGCCGGGCCGGCCACGAAGCCTGGCAACACAACAACGGCACAAACTCAGACACGGAACTGACCATGCTAAAAGAGTTCAAGACCTTCATTGCCAAGGGAAACGTGATGGACATGGCGGTGGGGATCATTATCGGCGCAGCCTTTACCGCGATCGTTAAATCGCTGGTCGACGACCTGATCAATCCCATCGTCGGCCTGTTTACCGGTGGCGTCGACTTTACCAACAATTTCGTCGTCCTGGGCGGCGATGGCACCACATTTGACTCGCTGGCCGCCGCCCGCGAGGCCGGCGCTTCTGTCTTTGCCTATGGGGCCTTCATCATGGCGGTGTTCAACTTCCTGATCATCGCCTGGGTGGTGTTCATGCTGGTAAAGGCGGTTAATCGCGCCAAGGAGTCCGCCGCAAGGGAAGAGGCCGCCGCCGAGCCGGCCGCGCCCGCAGGCCCGTCGGAACTCGACGTGCTGCTGGAAATCCGCGACTCGCTGAAACGCTGAGCAACCCGCTTGTCGTTTCGACCGCTCCGGAATGCCAGGGGCGGTTCATTCATTCAAGGCAACCCGCATCAACAGGAGCTAACAAGACCATGCAGGACTATCTGAACCAGGCCGAGGTCATCTGGCCGCTCATCGCAAGCGCGGGCAAAGCGCTGGTTGTGCTGATCCTGGGTTGGACCGTTGCCGGTATGATCGCCGGCCTGGTCCGCCGACGCATCAACGCGACCCCGCAAATCGACCCGACACTCGGCAACTTCACTGCCAGCCTCGTGAGATGGGCGATCCTCGCCATGGTTCTGGTCGCCGTTCTGGGCATCTTCGGGATCGAGGCAACCAGCATCGTCGCCGTATTGGGCGCCGCCTCGCTCGCCATCGGTCTGGCGCTGCAGGGGACGCTCAGCGATCTGGCAGCGGGGGTAATGCTGGTGGTGTTCCGGCCCTACAAGCTCGGTCAATTCGTCGATATCGGCGGAACCTCGGGAACCGTGCGTGATCTCAACCTCTTCACCACCGAGTTGGTGACACCGGACAATGTGCAGATCATCGTACCCAACGGTCAGGCCTGGGGCAGCATCATCACTAACTACTCCGCCCACGACACCCGCCGCGTCGATCTGGTCTTCGGCATCGACTATGGCGACGATGCGGGAAAAGCGATGGAGATCGTCGAAAGAACCGCCCACTCAGACAAACGTGTTCTTGCCGATCCTGCCCCCTGGGTTCGGGTCACCAATCTGGGCGACAGTTCGGTCGATCTGACCGCGCGGATATGGTGTCGGGCCGAGGACTACTGGGAGCTGAAATTCGAACTGACGCGCCGGGTCAAGGAAGCCTTCGATGCCGGCGGCATCTCGATCCCCTATCCCCACAGCGTCGAGATCCACAAAGAGGCTTGAGCCCCTTTTCATTCCGCCCGAAGCGCTCCAGGGGAGTCGCCCCGCGCGGCGATAGGGGCAGCGCCCCCTCCCCCGTTTGAGGCCGCAAAAAAACGGCGACAAAGGGCCGGAATCCGTTTGACACCGCCGCGGGCCTTAGGTAGTCACCGCGCGTGGTTGCGGCGTGATAGCTCAGTTGGTTAGAGCACAGCACTCATAATGCTGGGGTCGGCGGTTCAAGTCCGCCTCACGCTACCACTCTTCTCCCGATTTTTCCCACATATGAAGCAGACCGCTGGTCGTTCGCTGCCTTGGCCCTCGGCTTGGTTCGAGATTATTCGTCGAATAATCTCGGTTATCGGATCGTTTGAGGACATGAAAAAGGCCGCTCCGGGGGAGCGGCCTTTTCTGTTTGTCGCCCTTTTTGCACTTGGCAGATTTTCCGGGGGAAAATCTCCTGGAGCAACCAGGCGTGTCTCGGGATCACCGATTACTCGATGATCTTCGACACATTCCTGATGGCGTGTCTCGGGATCACCGATTACTCGATGATCTTCGACACGACGCCGGCGCCGACGGT
>NZ_JBXWRR010000005.1:0-222310 GCF_059613025.1 Ruegeria sp. BHSC223 | reverse complement strand
GCGCGGCAGCGTCCAGGTCATGGTCCGCGCCGACCGCGCCATCGCACAGGACAACGTCTTCCTCCCCTTCGCCTATGTCGAAGCCGCCGCAAACATCCTCACAAACGCAGCTCTCGACCCATACGGAAAAATACCAGAGTTCAAATACTCCGCAGTAAGGGTCGAGAAAGCCGAAGCGCTGGCGGCGGAATAAAGCCTTTGCGAGGCTCCGCCTCGCGCTCCGGAGTATTTTGAACCAGAAAGAAGCAGCACCGCGGATATGCTTCTTTCTGGTTAAAAATACCTCCGAGGGTGAGGCCCGCAGGGCTGAGGGGGCAGCGCCCCCTTTGCGTCTTGCCGGGCTGGGCGGGCGCTTCTAACCTCTGCGCAAGTTGCGCAAAGGAATGCCCATGGCCCGCCGTTTTGTTGATCTTTCCGTTCCGCTGGAAACCGGGATCGTCTCCGACCCGCCGATCATGCTGCCCGAGATCGAGTATCTGACGCATGAGCAGACCGCCGAACAGGTGATGTCCTTTTTCCCCGGGCTCAAGCGCGAGGATCTGCCGGGTGGCGAGGGCTGGGCGGTGGAGCGGCTCAGCGTTGCGACCCATAACGGCACCCATCTGGACGCGCCCTATCACCACCATTCGACGATGAACAACGGCGAACGGGCGATCACCATCGACGAGGTGCCGCTGGAGTGGTGTTTCAATCCGGGCGTGAAACTGGATTTTCGCCATTTCCCGGATGGTTACGTTGTCAGCGCAGAAGATGTCGAGGCCGAGCTGGAACGCATCGGGCATGTGCTTCAACCGCTCGATATCGTGGTGGTCAATACCTCGGCCGGGGCGCGCTATGGTCAGCCGGATTACCTGATCAAGGGCTGCGGCATGGGGCGCGCGGCAACGCTCTATCTGACCGAACGCGGCGTGCGGGTAACCGGCACAGATGCCTGGTCCTGGGATGCGCCCTTTCCGCTGACCGCGCGCGTCTATGCCGAAAGTGGCGATGCGGCGATCATCTGGGAGGGGCACCGCGCCTCGATGGAGATCGGCTATTGCCACATGGAAAAGCTGGCGAACCTGGACCAGTTGCCGCCCACGGGCTTCACCATTTCCTGTTTTCCGTTCAAGATCAAAGGCGCAAGCGCGGGGTTCACCCGCGCGGTGGCGATATTCGAGGATTGAGCGCGATGGTGGAAAAGACCCCGCAGAGCGGCCATGACGGCCCCTATCCCGCCCCGGTCGAAGTGCGTGGTTTCACGGTGCGTCCTGAATGGATCGACTATAACGGGCACATGAATGTGGGCTATTACGGCGTCGCCTTTGACAAGGCGCTGGACGTGATGCTCGAAGAGCAACTGGGGCTTGGCAAGACCTATGTCGAAACCGCCGGGGCCGGCCCCTATATCCTGCAATCGCATGTCCAGTTCCGGCGCGAGATACTGGAAGGTGAGGGGTTTCACCTGCATTTTCGACTGCTCGACCACGATGCGAAGAGGATTGTCTACTTCGCTGAGATGTATGCCGACCGAGACGGCGTGCTCTGTGCCAGCCAGGAAGCACTGATCATGAATGTCAGTCAGGAAACCGGGCGCGGCGCGCCGTTTCCTGACTGGGCGCAGGCCCGGCTTGCCCGAATGCAGGTGAAACATGAGACAATACCGGCTCACCCGGCCATCGGCGCGGCGCTGGGAATTCGACGGTAACGGGATAACGAGTTCCGGACGGACTAGCCCTTTGCTTGTGCCCCTGCACCGTGCCTCTTCGGGCTTTTCCTTCGGTCATCCCGGTCACGGCCCCTTCGTTTCCTTTGTTTCTCAAGACGCTGAGCTCAGATGTCTTTGTTCCTCTCGCCTTCATCCATGACATCCGGCAAGCGCGGATCGCGATCCCGGTCGGATCGATGACCATCGTAATGTTTGAAACACTGAATGCCTTCGTTGGCCCGATATCTGTCAGTGCAAAGAGCGACTTGCGATCGGGCTTAGCGGGGGCCGGTGCGGGGTCGATTTCGCACCTTTCGCCGCAGTCAGTGAACAATGCCGGCATTGCCCTGTGATTGACCTTCGGCCGGTGTGCAATCCGGCAATCAAACGGTCGTACCCTGCGAGCGAATCGCTCTTCATGCTATCGAGCAGAGAGGGCTGACGCGCCTTTGAGAGGCGCGAAGATGCACCGATCGCATTTTGGAACGGGAGCGAGGGTTATGGCAGGCAGAGGCAATTGGGACAGGTTGACCCGTATTGTTGAAGCTGCCCAGACCCGTTTTGGGCGCCCGGTCCAGAAGGTGACCGCGCCCGGTGGCGAGGGACGCTCCAGCTTTCGGCTGCATTTCGGCGACATGGATGTCATCGCCACCCTGCGCCCTACTGTTCGCCGCACCCATCTTGAAGCTTTTGTGCTGGAACGGCTGCGCCTGCATAGCGATGACCTGCCTAAATGCCTGGGCGTGGTCGGCGAGGTCTTGTTCCAGTCGGATGTGGGCCGTCGACGTCTGAACCAGGAGATCGTGCGTCACGTCGACAGCAGCCAGCTGGATTTGGCCGCGCAGGCGGTTGCTGCGATCTTTCGCTTGCAAAGCGCGGCGCGGCGTACCGAGTTCCAGCATATGCTACCTGTTCTGGGTGACAGCAACGCCTGGGTGACCAACCTTGTCGAGGGGGTGGACACCCTGCAACCCTATTCGATGGGGATCGACAACCGGTTCGACCGCGCAGCGGCCGCCGAACGCCTGGCAAATCCGGGCCGCCAATTCGTGAAATGGGATTGCCGGTCTGGCAATGCAGCGCTGGACCGAGCGGGCCGTCTCAGATGGTTCGATTTCGAGTATTCCGGCCTGCGCCACGGGGCCGAGGACTTCGCTTGGCTCATTGGGGACGAAGCTTGGCCAATCGCGCCCGACAAAATGGTCGATGTGATGATCGACGCCTTTGATCCCGGATGTGGCTACCGGATCGACGACTATCTAGACTATCTCTCGGTCTACCTGACCTTTCATTGTGTGCAGCGATTCAAGTTGATCGTGAAAGAGGCCAGGAAACGCGGCTGGCTATCCAAGGAACGCGTACGCAAATACGACGATGCCGGCGTTCATCCTGAATTCGCGATGCAGATTTGCAGGGTGGGGGCCTATTTTGCGGCCCAATCGCCGATCACCGCGCCGCTGACACGCAACTTCGACGGTGCTGTCGACAGCTTTGAAGCGATCCTCAGGGACGGACGCTCGCTCAAAAGTGCGTAACCATGAGCGAAGTACCGGATTTCGAGGCCAGCGTTTTGGCCAGTGGCAGGCTCCGGGTTGAGCCGGTCTCGGCATGGGGGGCATTCTCCGCCCTGCGTGACAGCTGGCGCGCGCTCGAGGCGCGCGATCCTGAGGGCACGGTGTTTCTGTCATGGGACTGGCTGGCGCAGGCATTTGCTGTCAATCCGGGGCGCTGGCGGGTGATCGTGGTCTATCACGGGCCGCGTCTGGTCGGTGTTCTGCCATTGAAACACAACGCAAACTGGAGCCGAAACCGGAAGGAATTCCAGACCGAGATCGAGGCAGGTGGCCGTCTTCTATGGAGTGAATATACCGGGTTCCTTTGCGAACCGCGGTACGAGGATCTTGTGATTGCAGCACTGGCTGAGACGTTGAAGCAGATCCCTTGGGTGCGACTGTCCTTGCAATCCGAGAGCTCGCGCTACCGGGCGACCAAGTTTGTGGCCGCCTTTCCCGAGGCCACCTATTCGGTGCGGTCGGATGAGCGTGGCGCCAACAAGGGCGAGGCTGATAAACTGATCTGCCCCCGTATTGATTTACCCGATGAATATGAAGCCTGGCTGTCCACCGGTCCGAGTACGGACACCCGCCAGAGAATCCGCCGCGTCACCCGACGCTATTTGAACAACGGCCTGTACAGGTTGAGTCATACCGCTGGCGCCTCGCTCAAATCCGATATGGGTGTGCTGCTGCGGCTGTGGATGCGTGAACACGCTTCAACCATGGGGGCGGCGACTGCGCGCCAGTTGGCGATGAATACCCTGCGGCTCCTGACGGCGGCCAGTCGGCTCGGCCTGCTTTATCTGCCGGTCGTTCGGCACGATGGGCAGGTGATCGGCGCACTTGGTCATATCCTCGATCCGCGGATGAAGCGTGTTCATCTCATCGTAGCGGGCAGGGGCCAGGTGGTGACAAGCGACGATGTCGGTCTGCTGCTGACTTCCCAGGCAATCGGCTGGGCTATCGACCAAGGCTATGAGACCTATGATTTCTGCCATGCCCGCCAGTTGGGAAATTTCGACATAGGCGCAGAGCTGAAGAAAGTTGCCTCTTTCTCGATTCGGCGTCGTGCCTTTCCGGGTCCGTTAGGTGTGCTCGACCCAATTTGCCGTCCAGAGGTGCTGGAGCGCCTCCTGAATTTTGTGGAAACAGGCGAAACGGAGGCTGCCATTGCTGCTTGCCACCAGCTGCTGCGGATGGAACAGGCAGGCTAAGAAGATGGCTACGTCATTTCGCCGGCAGAAAAATCGCAAACATCACCGGCGTTTTTGAGTCAGCGTTCGTCGACACGGTCAGAATACAGGTATGAGCCGGGAGATAGACGAGAGCGACAACTCCTCGCCATGTTTTAGACACAATCTCTCGCGGATTTGATAGAGTTGGAACAAGCAGACTGTTTACCCGATTCCCAGTTTTGCACGGTTGCGGGTTTGGAAACAATCACTGCTCAGTTGATTGGTTTGGTTCACGCTTTTTCTGGAAATTTGCGAAATTCTAAGTGGTTGCATACGGAAACAATCTGTTGACGCAGAATTTCTTAAAATTCTCTAGGTAGCTGATAGGGTCGAACGTGGCAGAACTATGGCGGAAGTTAGCCACATTCATGCCCGGCAAGACTGCGTGTAGGGCGCGGTTCGCCAGGGTAAGCACCGCCGAAAGATGCAGGGCCGGCTGCTTGGTCTTGTGTGTGTGAAGAGTGATTGCGAGGCCAATGTGCTGGGGGTCAGTGCCAAGGCTTAGCCTCAGGTATCCCGCGTAGGGGGGGACATGAAGGACTACATCTATACCGCTTCACTGGCGGTGCCAGTGGCGTCTGGCCAAGCCGATCAGGCAAAGGGCATGCTGGAAACAGCGTTGTTGCCTGCAAATACAATCGCGCCGCCGGAGAAGCTGGGGGGTGACGTTTCTCCGGCAAACGGTATTTACGCTGCCGTTGGCAAGCGGTTCCTAGATGTAGCCTTCATTGTCCTTTCGCTTCCGGTTTCTTTGCTAATCATCGCCTTTTGCGCGTTGGCGCTCCGGCTTGAAGGCGGAGATGCCTTTTATCGGCAGCCGAGGCTGGGGCGCGACGGCAAGCTGTTTTACATTCTCAAGTTGCGAACGATGGTTATGGACGCCGATGCCCAGCTGGAAAAGATGCTGGCAGAGGACCCGGTAATGCGAGCCGAATGGGACGCCACGCAAAAGCTGAAGGACGATCCGCGGATTACTCCTGTCGGAAACTTCCTGCGGCGCACCTCTCTGGATGAACTGCCCCAGCTTTGGAACGTGCTCACGGGCGATATGAGCCTGGTCGGTCCGCGTCCAATGATGCCCGACCAGCTGCCGCTTTACGGCCCCGCCGAGAGTTATTTTGCGCTGCGGCCAGGGATCACGGGCCTGTGGCAGGTCTCCGAACGGAACAACTCTCGTTTCGACTACCGGTCAAAAGTCGATGCAGACTATGCGCGTACTGTCAGTCTGATCGGAGATCTCTCGCTGCTGCTGCGGACCACATC
Organism: Ruegeria sp. BHSC223; assembly: GCF_059613025.1. Taxonomy (NCBI): domain Bacteria; kingdom Pseudomonadati; phylum Pseudomonadota; class Alphaproteobacteria; order Rhodobacterales; family Roseobacteraceae; genus Ruegeria; species Ruegeria sp. BHSC223. The sequence goes on along the minus strand of NZ_JBXWRR010000005.1, from coordinate 216,569 downwards.
GGTGGTGGTTCGCCGGACGGGCTGTTGAGTTTATTTGTTGATTCATAGGTTAGGTGTCAAAATATGGCATATCATGATAGAGACCTGGCTCCGGAAACCGAAACGGCTGCTTTGATGAACGACCAGACCTCCGGTATCGGTAAACGCGAAGCCGCAGATCGCCCGTTCCGGCGCAAGGCCGCGCTTCGGGCCGAGGCGGCAAAGCGGCGCGCGAAAACGGTTGATCCGGCGGCTTCGACGAAAGCGCTGCCACTGCCGGCGCCGCAAATCGCCGGGCCTCTGCCAGCCACTTTGCCAGAACCGTGGGAACGGTTGCAGACCATACCTCTTGGGCTTGGGTGCCCTCAGTCTGCGCAGATGCCGCTGGTAAACCTTTATCGTTCTGACCCCGCTGCGAAGGCGTTTGATGTCCTGCGCACCCGTCTCTTGCAGACACTGAAGGCGCGCGGCTGGCACCGGATCGGTGTTGTGGCACCGACCCGGGGCTGTGGCGCCAGCTTTACCGCTGTCAATCTGGCACTGAGCATCGCGCGGGTCCCTGAGAGCCGGACCGTGCTGCTAGACATGAACATGCGTGATCCCGGTCTGGCCAAGGCTCTTGGTTTGCCTGCACAAGGTGATATGCGCGCCTTGTTGCGTGGGGATGCCTCTTATCTCGACCATTTGGTGCGGTGCAGCGGGACGCTGGCCGTCGGTCTTGGGGCCGGTGTCGCGCGCGATGCCTCGGAAATACTGCAAGCACCGGTCAGCGCCGAGGTTCTGGACCTTATCCAGACCGATCTGAACCCGGACTTGATGATTTGCGATCTTCCGGCGATCCTTGCTTATGATGATCTGGCGGCGTTTATGCCTCGGCTGGACGGAGTGTTGCTGGTCGCCGACGGCACCCAGACTACCGCCGACCAGGTACGGCGCTGCCAGCAGGTGATCGGAGAGACGACACCGCTCTTGGGCGTGATCCTGAATCGTGGGCGCGGCTAGGGTGTGAAAAACTAGATAGTCCGATCTTCGTTTTTGCCCGGAACGGCCTTATTTTCGTCGGCATGACATGGTCTGTTTCCTTGCAAGAAGAGGCATGGGTCGTAGCAGCGAGTTGAGTGACAGGCATGGGGCCGATCTATTCTTTGGACGACATTCTAGACATGATCCGCAGACGGGCGCGGCTCATGCTGGCTGTCATCGTGATCGGGACTGTACTTTCAGTGGCTCTCGCATCGATGCAAAAGCACGAATACGAGGCATATGAGGTCATTCAGATTGCACGCCCGGTGGTTTCCGACGAATTGGCGCGCAGTACGGTCGAGGGGTCCTCGGCACGGCGCCTGCAACTCATTCAGCAGGTCTTAACCACCCGCGGTACCATGCTCGAGATTATCGAGAAATATGGTATCTATGCCGATATGCCCGCGCTCAGGCCGCAGGCCAAGGTGGACATGTTGCGTACTGCCGTGCGGATCGAGGGCGTGGCCGCCGCACGCGAGGGGTTTTCCGATGATGGAACGATCTCGGTCTTGACGATCACCGCCCGGATGCCGACCGCGCTCCTGGCCCAGCAGGTGGCGCATGAATTCGGTCAGCGTACCGTCGAGCTGAGTAAACGAACCCGTATCGAGAATGCCCGCGCCACGCTGACCTTCTTCGATGCGCAGGCGGCGGCGCTGGAGTCCGATATCGAGGCGCTTGAAAACGAGATCGAGGATTTCCGCAGCCACAACCAGCTTGCGCTACCCGGCGTACTGGATTCCCGCCGCGACGAGATTGCCACCATCAACGGCGGCCTGCTCGATATCGCGCGCGAGCGGATCGAGATCGAGCGTGCGATTCAACTGGCCGAGCAGAGCGAGCGCCCGGCAACCGCCGAGCGGATGAAAAAGGATTATCGCGAACAGCTGGCCACCCTGGATGCGCAGCGTGACCTACTGGAAAACCGCAAGCGCGAGTTGGAGAGCCAGATCGAGACCAGCCCCGAGGTCGAGCGCATGCTGGGCACCTATGATCGCCGGCTGGAGCAGTTGCAGGACCAATTGAATCAGGTCTCGACCCGCCGCAGCGAGGCCGAGATGGGCTTTCTCATAGAGACCGAGCGGCAGGCCGAGCGGCTTACCGTAATCGAAGAGGCCGCGATCCCCGATTATCCCGTCACCGAAAGCCGCAAGAAAAAGGCCATTCTTGGCGCGGCCGCCAGTTTCGTCGTCGCCTTTGCGCTGGCCGTGCTGATGGAGATGCGCCACCCGGTCCTGCGCAGCGCTGCACAGCTGGAGCGTGAACTGGGCTTTCGTCCGGTGGTGACGGTGCCATATCTAGATACTGAAAGACGGGCACCCTCGCTCTGGTCTCGGGTAATGTCCCTGTTCCGGCGCCGTCAGACCCCGGCAGAATAGGCATCGCCTCAGAGCGCCGCCAGCGGCGCGATCTCGGTCCAGTGAAACCGGATCACGGTGGCCGCTGCGACCCCGCCCAGCACAATCGCAATGATGTCGTGGCGCAGGTCGCGGGCGCCGTATTTGCCGGTCAGCCACAACACGGCGGGATAGGTGGCGAGTGTCGCCGCCGCCAGCGACAGGATCGCCCCCAGCAGGCCAAAGGCCCAGATCCCCAGCAGGATCGCGCCCACCTGCATCAGCGCCCGCACCAGCATCAACGCGAAATAGGACAGGCTGTCGCCCCTGGCCAGCGCGACGATGTCATATGTCACCACGATCAGTTGCGGGATGAAGGCCAGCGAAATCAGCGTCACCATCGGCCCCGCCAGCTGGTAGCGCGGGTCATAAAGAAGGTCGACCAGTTGCGGCCCGGCCAGCGCCACCGCCACCAGCGGCAGCCCGACCCCCAGCGTCACACCTGCCCGCAACCGTGCCAGCCGGCGCCAGTTGGCCGGATCGGCATCGGGGGGATGATCGCGATAGACCGGCAACATGATGCGACCGACCACGGCCATCCCCAGCATGATCGGGAAACTGCCCAGAAAATAGCCGATATTGTAGATGCCCAGCATCTCCATCGTCAGGTAGCGGCCCAGGATCGCCCGGTCGCCCTGGCTGATCACAAAGGTCAGCGCGGTGGACAGGAAGATCCATTTTCCGAACCGCATCAGCTCGGACCGGGCCGCCGGCTCCCAGCGGAACCGGTTGGGAGCGCCCGGCAACAGGAAATGGGTCAGGACCAGCTTGGCCAGTGCCGTGATCACGCCCCCCAGCGCCAGCGCCATGACCGAGCGTGTGGCGATCGCCAGCGCCGCCATCGCGCCGATGCCGATCAACTGGCTGATCAGGTCCAGTACGGTGAGACGCCCGACAATCAGGTGCCGGTGCGCGGTTTCGATCCGGGTCGGGAAAAAGCCCGAGATCAGCAGCGCCAGTGCCGCCACCGGCAGATAGGTGGTCAGATCGGGCTCGTCATAAATCCGCGACACCGGCAGGGCCAGCAGGCAGGCCACCGCGAACAGCCCGATGCCGCGCCCCACCTGGATGGTCCAGGCGGTGTTCAGGAAATCGGGGTCGTCGCCGCGCGGGTTCTGTGCGATGGCCGGGCCGATGCCCACATCGGAAAACAGATTGAGCCCGACCACCACCACCGTGACCAGCGTCATCAGGCCAAAGGCCTCGGGGTATAGAAGCCGGGTCATCAGCAGGTTTGCCGCCAGTCTCAGCGCCTGACTGCCGCCATAACCCACCATCAGCCACGAGGCGCTGCGCAGGACGCGGGCCATCAGGCCGGAACCGTGAAAGGCGGAGAGAAGGCGGGACATGTGGGATCTCTGCTGGCGGCCTGTCTGGGCCGGTTTTCGTCACGCTAGGGACCGGCGCCGGTTGGGTCAATCAGAGCGCGCCTTGCCAGGCCATGCTTGTGGCCTTGGGTCCACAGGCGGCGGCTTGCCGGGTACCCGATGAGGGCCCACGCTAGGCAGCAGAGCCGCTGCAGGCTAGGACTGGGGCAATCTTCCTTAGCCGGATATCCGCCCTCGTGATCATCGCCTATGTCCTGAACACCTATCCGCAACCCTCGCACAGTTTCATTCGCCGCGAGATCCAGGCGCTCGAGCGGCAGAGGCATCAGGTGGTGCGGCTGGCGATGCGCCGGGCCGAGGCGCCGCTGGTCGATGCGCGTGACAGGGCCGAGGCGGCAGAGACGAGTTATGTGCTCGACCGGGGCGTGTTGGGGCTAAGCGGCGCCCTGTTGCGCCGGTTCCTGCGTGCGCCGGGGCGTGGCCTTGCCGCGCTGCGACTGGCGCTAAGCTGCGGGCGCGCCTCGTCCAGTGGTTGGGCGCGCCATCTGATCTATCTGGCCGAGGCGGCCGAGGTCGCGAACCGTTGCCAGGCGGAAGGGGTCGGTCATATCCACGCCCATTTTGGCACCAATTCCGCTACCGTTGCCATGCTGGCCCATGCGCTGGGAGGGCCGGGATATTCCCTTACCGTGCACGGGCCAGAAGAATTCGACGCGCCGGTTGCGCTCAGCCTGGGGGAGAAGCTGGATCGCGCGCGCTTTGCCGTTGGGGTCAGCCAATTCGGACGCAGCCAGCTCTGCCGTTGGGCTGGGTTCGAAACCTGGGACCGGTTGCATGTGGTCCATTGCGGGATCGAGCCCGACGCATTTGACGACCCGCAGCCGGTGCCCGAGGGGCCGCTGCGCCTGGTCTCGATCGGCCGTTTTGTCGAGCAAAAGGGGCAGATGGTGTTGGTACGGGCCATGGCGCGTCTGGTGCGTGAGCATCCGCAGGTACATCTGGACCTGGTTGGCGATGGCGAGATGCGCCCGGCGCTGGAAAAGGCGATCGCCGGGGCCGGGCTTGAGCGCAATATCACGCTGACCGGCTGGCTGGATCAGGATGGCGTGCGCGCCGCGCTTGAGCGGGCACATGCGCTGGTGATGCCCAGTTTTGCCGAGGGACTACCCATGGTGGTGATGGAGGCGATGGCGCTGGCGCGGCCGGTGGTGGCAACCTATGTGGCGGGCACGCCGGAACTGGTGCTGACGGGCGAGACCGGCTGGCTGGTGCCCGCCGGTGACGATGCCGCGCTGGCCGAGGCGCTGGCCGTGCTGGCCGAAACACCGGTGGCGCGGTTGCGAGGGATGGGCGAGGCAGGGCGCATGCGTGTTTTGAAGCGGCACGCAATCGACGACCAGGCTCGCAAACTGGCTGATCTGGTCGCGGGTTCCGAGGGGTAGCGCCAGAAAATTCGTCGAATTTTCTGGCGCCCCGCCGCCTTACCGGCCCCGGTCCCAGCGGGACTGGGGCCGGTAAAGCGGCGTCCGCACCGTGATCGCCACAGTTGCATAGACGGCGAAACCCAGCGGGTCGCGCAGCAGGTGCCGGATCAGGCCGCCCATGCCCAGACCGGGTGTACCATCGTTCTGCGGCAGATGCGGATAGAGCCGCGCAACCTCGGCCACGCCTGCATCCTGCCGTCGCCGTACACGCACGAGATTGGCAAAACCCTCGACCATGGGCCAGTCATAGCCAGCCTTCACACGCAGGCGTTCTTGCGGTGTGAAACTCAGCCGTACAAAGGTGTCGTCAGAGATGATATCGGGCCAATTCCGCCAGCGCGCGCGCCCGGCGGCATTGACCGCAAACAGGCCGAAGCCGGGAACGCCGGTTGCGACAAAGGGCAGGCGTTGCCAGAACCGCGCGTAAAGACGGGTGATCTGGCTCTTTGCCGGGGCGACGCGGGGGGCGCCACTTGCATAGCGGGGCGCCTCGGTGTCGAGCGCGGCGACCAGTTGTGCCAGCAATGCAGCATCCAGACGCACGTCCGCATCCAGATAGGCGCGCAATTCGCCTCGCGCTGCCGCATCCCCGGCCGTGAGCGCGCCCAGTTTGCCACCCTCGGCCAGTTCCAGCACCTGCCAGTCCCAGCCGCGCGCCGCCGCCTGATCCGCAAAGCCGCGCGCGCGTGAGGCGGTGTCGTCGGTGCAGCCATTGGCCACCACCAGCACTTCGCACCGCCAGCCTGCGGGCAGCGGGTCCGAGGCCAGGAGCGCGCGGGCGCAATCGCCAATCCACGCTGCCTCGTCATGGGCGGGGAGGATGACGCTCAGCCAGCGGCTCACTTCAGAAACTCCACCAGCGCGTCCCAGCGCGGGTTGTCGTCGTCGAGATGGCGCAGGTGACCCCAGCTGCCCCATTTGTTGGGCCGGTATACATCGGCATAGGCTGTGAACAGCCCGCCGCCCAACGCGTGCCAGCCCCGGATCAGGTCGGTATAAAGCTCACCCATCTCGTGCGTGTAATTGAAATGTGTCAGGAACGCGGTCAGTTCGGCATCATCCACCAGCGGCCCGCTACCCACCACATGGCTGCCGCCCTCGTACATGATCAGGTCTAGGCCGTGTCGGCGCGCGACCTCGGCGTGATAGGGCAGGTACTCTTTCAGATTGCCCAGCAGCGTGTCCTCGACCTTGCCGCTGGCGGCGCCGTCGCGCAGCTCGGCCCAGGCCAGCGCACTAGCCAGGTCATAGCGGTGCTTTGCGACATAGTCGTCACGCGCAGCACCGCTCAGCCCCTGCGCGTCGGCCTGAGCCTCGGCCGCGGCGCGGCTATCGGCCAGCCATTGCCGGACCAGCGGCAGCCGGTCCTCCCATCCCAGCGTGCCACCGAAATAGCCGGTCACCGCATAGGCGTCGAAATGGCTGGCGGGGGGGGCGCGGCCCGACTCCTCGGCGGTCCAGATGGGGGCGTCGAGGATCATTTCCTCCAGCCCCAGCCAGCCGGTCTGGGTCGAGATCACCCGGATCAGCCGCGCCTCGGCCTGATCGCCGAACACATCTGTCCAGATATCGGCCATCTCGACTGCGCGGGCGGCATAGTAGCTGACCCAATGGTCTTTCTTGTTCCAGCGCGCGCGGGCCTGATCCTCGGCCCATTGCGCCTGGGTGAATTGCCAGTTCCAGACCTCGTTGGACAATTCGACATAGGCGCGCTGTTCGATCCACAGATCGTCGCGCACCCTCTCGGCAAAGCGGCGGATGTAGTCGTCATCGGCCAGATGGGGCATGTTGAACCAGCCATCTGCGCCGGTGCGGTTCAAAAGCTCGATCATCACCTCGAGCGGTACGCCCTTCATCGCCCAGGTGAACTCTTCGGGACGGGGGCGATCCGCCCAGGCCGATTGCTGCGAGTCGTTGGTCTGCATCCAGTCCATGAAGCGCAGCGCGCGAAAGCCCATCAGCCGGTCCAGCCAGAGCGGATTGAACAGGCCACCTGCCTGGTGGGCGTCCAGATGCTCCTCCTTCACCACCGAGATGTCGCGCACATAATCGCCGCCGCGATGGGTGCGCTGGATGCGGATATCGACCGATCCGGGGCCGGGGGTGAAATCGAAACTGACGCTGTTCTTGCCATAGCGCACATTTTCGGCGCGGCCCGACACCTCGACCACGCCCTTGCCGGCAAAGCGCAGCACATAGCGCCCGGCGGTCGAGACCGCCTCTTCGGGCAGGTCGGTCAGGATCAGCGTCCCGACCGAGCCCAGCTCGGGCGGGATCGCCATCACCCAGCCATTCGGGTCGAGATAACCGGCCTCTTGCAGCTGGGCATGGTCGACGCCGCCCCATTGCCGGGGCAGGTGGCCGATCCAGGGGCGGGCGGTCTTGAACACGTCGAGAAAGGGCTGCTGCACCGACCAGTCATTGACGCCAGCCAGCCCGATCGCCACCGGCACCGGCCCCTCGGGCGCGGGCGGCGGGAAAAAGCCCTGTCGTGGCTCGGCGGGTTCATCCGCTTCCTCGGGGGCGGAGGAGACAGACTGTGGCTCAGCGGTGGCCACAGGTTGCGGCGCGGGTGGCTCGGGCGCCTCGAACCCCTGCGCCACGGTCCAGGCGACCTCTTGCAACCGCTGCGCCAGCGCCGGACCGGGGGTGGCATAGGCCTTGCCCCACCGATCCTGAAGCCGCCGTGGCAGACCCACCGGGCTTTCCCCGGTCACGGCGGCATATTGCACCATGGTCAGGAAATAGAAGCCCAGATCGTTGGGATGGATATCGTCGGAGAAGAGTTGCGCGATGCGGTCGACCCCCGGCACCGTCCCGGCCGCTATGGCATCGGTCAGCGCCAGCATCGCCTGTCCGGCGGGCAACAGCTGCATCGGTGGCGCGCCCTCGGGGCGGGTGGCGTTGACGCCGTCGACGATGGATTGCCACCGGGGCAGATCCGCCTCGATCCGCTCGCGCCAGGGGAGGTCGTCGCCCTCGTCATAGAGGATATCGACGCCGCTGCCCGAGCGCAGATCGTGCCACGTCTCTTGCAGGAACACCCGGGTGTCGGGATTGGCGGACAGGGCCAGATCGTAATAGCGCCGGGCCGAGCCGATGCTGTCATTATACTGCATCTGGTTGGCCAGCGGGATCCCCTCGGTCAGGATCACCACATCATAGCCACCACCGGGCAGCACCTCGCGCGCGTTCACACCTTCAGCCGTGGCGCCATTGTCCCATTGATATGACAGCGGCGCGCCATTGATAATTTGAGCTGCGACCCGCACGTCGCGCCCCTCCAGCACCTGTGACAGCATTTGCGGGTTGGTCGGGCCAAACAGCGAATGGCCAATGAAAAGGATGCCGATCAGGTTGGTGATCCAGCTCATTGCGGGACTCCGGTCTTGGGATAGCTGGTGACGGTCTGCCAGACGATCTCCTGCATCAGTCGCGCGGCCTCTGGCGAGGGGGCAAGGGCGGGGCTGCCATCGGCCCGGTTCAACTGGTGGGGAAGGCCGACGGGGGATGCCTGATAGAGCACCGCGTAATGGGTGAGCGCGATCAGATAGTTGCCCAGATCACCCATGTGGATCGGGTCGAGTCGTCCCTGGTCGTCGGTGTGGAACAGCGCCTCGGGCCCTTCAATGCCAGGCACACCGCCACGCGCTTCGACAGCGCGGACAAAGCGGGACAGGACCTGACCCACCGGGATCACATGGGCGGGGTTGTCGGGGTTACGGGCCATGTCGCGCAGCAGGATCTCGTTTTCCCAAAGCGCGACAAGATCACGGTCGAGCCGGTTGAGCCAGCCATCGGGATCGTCCAGCCAGTGCCAGGTTTCGTACAAGAACACCCGCGTATCGGGCCGTGCCTCACGTGCAAGTTCGGCCCATTTGCTGAAATAGCGGTCGCTTTCGAAATACTTGATCGCGTCGGTTAGCTCGACCATTTCGGTCAGGATCACAGCGTCATAGTCACCCGATCGAAGGGCGCTGTCGGCGGCGCGATAGCGGGGATGGTCGTTCATCTGCTCAAAGCCATTGATCCCCTCATCCGGCTCCCAATGCGCCTTGAGCGTGGTGCCCCATCCCAGCTGGCTGGCATAGTCGTGCCCGATTGGGGACAACTGTTGCAGCATCGCCGGCATGTCCTGTCCCACCAGGCTGTGACCGAGGTGAAACACCGCCATCGCACCCGCAGGCGGTGGCAGCGGTCGGGCATAGGCAGCATCCACCACGGCGCTGTCGGGCAGGCGCGGGCGCAGCCAGCCCCACCAGAGACCGGCCATCAGAATCGCTAGGATCAGGAGGGTGGGCAGAACAGCGCGCAACATGGGGGCTTTCTAGCGTAACCTCATTCAGATTTCACGCGGCAACGGCCAGCACAGTGATAATCAGCCCGCCCCCGCGCGCAAAACGCCCGTGCAGTGTTTCACCCCTGGAAAAGGGCGGTATGTCGGTCTGAAAGGTGGCGGCAAAGCTCTGGCTGACGGGATCGGGCCTGATCGCGATGGCGTCGAAGCCGATCAGGGCGCGGCTCAGCCGGTATTGCGCCTTGTAGGCGCATTCCTTGGCCGAAAAGATCAGCTTGGCCCAGTGCCCGGCCATGTCCTGCCTGGCCAGCCAGTCGCGTTCGGCGGGGATGCAGACGGTCTCCAGCAGGTCCGTGTCCAGTGGCGTGTCGGGTTCCATGTCCAGGCCGAGGAGGCGAATCTCGCCCTCCCATGCGGTGGCGGCCAGACAGGCGGTATCGGTATGGGTGATGCTGCCCAGCAGCCCCGGCGGCCAGACCGGCGCCCGGTCGGTTCCCATCGGGATCGCCAAAGCCGGGGCGCCCAGTTCGCGCAGCGAGAGGCGGGCGGCGGCGCGCCCGGCGGCAAATTCACGCTGCCGTTTGGTGGTGGCGCGGGACAGGGCGGCCAGTTCTTCGGGATAGGCCTGATGCGGCCCGGCGGGGTCGGTCGCGGCCAGCGCCACGCGCGTATCCAGCAGCGGCGCCGCCAGCATCAGCGCCCCGGTGGCCGCCGCCCCTGTCACCGCACCCGTTCCTGCCGGTTGGCCCGCATCGCCCGCCGGCGCGACATGGTGCTGGCGCGTTCCTCGCTGTCGACGGCAGGTGGCGTCGGTTCATCGGGAGCATCGCCTTTTGACAAATGCGCGGCCAGCCCGCCCAGGGTGGGGAAGCGGAAGATGTCGGTGATGGGCAGGGCCGGCACGTTCAGCGCCGCGCGGATCTCGCGATGGGCCTGCACCGCCAGCAGGGAATGCCCGCCAAGGGTAAAGAAGTTGTCATCGGCCCGGATGTCACCGACGCCCAGGATGCGCGACCAGATCGCTGCGATCTGCGCCGCGGCGCCGCTGACGGGTTCCGAGGGGGCGCTGGGTGCGGCGCGCTGCTGCACCGGTTCGGGCAGGGCCTTGCGGTCGATCTTCTTGTTGGGCGTCAGCGGAAACGCGTCGAGCGTCACGATATGTGCGGGCACCATCACCTCGGTCAGGCGCGCAGCCAGATGCGCGCGCAGGGCAACATCCGAGACCGGCCCGCCGGTGGTGACATAGCCCACCAGCCTTGTGTCGCCGCCCATCTCACGCGCAATCACCACCGCGCCGGTGACACCGGGATAAGAGGCCATCGCCGCCTCGATCTCGCCCAACTCGATCCGCTGGCCGCGGATCTTGACCTGATGGTCGCTTCGCCCCAGGAAATCGAGCTGCCCGTCGGCCCGCCAGCGTACCAGATCGCCGGTGCGGTACATCTGCGGCGCGGCGGTCACCGTGAGCCCGGCCTCGGCGGCAAACGGATCGCGCGGGAACCGCTCGGCGGTCAGTTCGGGGCGCTGCCAATAGCCGCGTGTCACCCCCTCGCCGCCGATATGCAGCTCTCCGGGCACGCCAATGGGGCAGGGTTGTCCGCTGCCGTCCAGCACATAAACGGTGGTATTGGCGATGGGCTGGCCGATATCGACCGTGCCCTCGGTCCGGGGCGGCACCAGCGCACAGGTGGACCAGATCGTGGTCTCGGTCGGCCCGTACATGTTGAGAATGCGGGCGCCGGTCGCCTCGCGCAGATCCTCGACCAAGTCGCCCGGCAACGCCTCGCCGCCCAGCAGCAGGTGTTTGACCCGGCCAAGCGCCATGCGCGCCTCGTCGTTCATGGCGATCATCCGCGCCATCGAGGGCGTGCATTGAATATGCGTCACCCCATGGCGCACGATCTGGGCGGCCAGCGAGAAATCATCCTCGGCCAGCGCGCTGGGCGCGCGCACCCGTTTCAGCACCTCGGCCAAGGGTTTCAGCCCTTCGAGCACCACGGCGGGGTCGATGCCATAGTCGATGAGGCAAGCCACCTCGTCCACGCCGATGCGTTTGAGCTGTTCGACGCGGGCCACGGCATCGTTGATGGTGCCGAACAGCCCCGAGTCCTCGAAATACCGCTCGAAGGCGAAATCGAGGATCGCTTCCAGCTCGTCGCCGCTCAGCACGCCCAGATCCATTTCAAAGGCGTTGGTCACCCCTTTGGGTTTCTTGAAGGCGGGGAAGGCCCAGGCATATTGCTTGATCAGCCCGGCGGCCGAGCGCAGGTAATCCTTCATCGGCTCGCGCGCGATGCGCGCGGCCTCTTCGCGGGTGTCGGCCAGATAGGTGTGCAGCATCAGCGTCACCTTGAAATCGGCCGGGTCATGGCCCGCCTCGCGCAGGGCGGCGTGATAGATGCGGATCTTGTCGGCCACCTCGTCGATGCTCTGGCCCAGAAGGTGGGTCAGCACGTTGGCGCCGATGGCCCCGGCCTCGCGCCAGGTCTCCGGGTTGCCCGCCGTGGTGACCCAGAGCGGCAGTTCCTTCGACACCGGGCGCGGCTGGGTGACGACCGAATGCATGGTGCCATCGGCCTTGGCGAACTCCACCGCCTCGCCGCGCCAGAGCTTGCGCAGGGTTTCGATGGTTTCGAACATGGCGGGCTTGTTGCGCGGCGGGGTGTTTTCCGGGCGCAGGATGAAATCGTCAGGCTGCCAGCCCGAGGCGATGCCAAGCGCCGCGCGCCCGCCGGTCAGGTTGTCGATCACTGCCCATTCCTCGGCGATGCGGGAGGGATGGTGCAGCGGGGCCACGCAGGACCCGGCGCGCACGCTGAGATTTTTTGTCACCGCAGCCACCGCCGCGCCGGTCACCGAGGGGTTCGGATAGGGGCCGCCAAAGGCGTGGAAATGCCGTTCCGGCGTCCAGACCGCGTTGAACCCGTGCGCGTCGGCGAATTTCGCGCCTTCGAGCAGCAGTTCGTATTTCTTCGGCCCCGGCCCGTCGTCATTGCCCCAATACATCAGGTTGAAGTCGATCGGCCGGTCACTGACCGCGATTGGGCCTTTCGAGACTTCGGCGCGGTTCTCGTCGGAACTCAGCACCACCTTGAAGCCGCGCGCCAGCGTCCAGAACAGTTCCAGCACCGAGATGTCAAAGCTCAGCGAGGTGACCGCCAGCCAGACGCCGCCATTGGCATGGTCGATGCGGTCGTCCATCCCGGCAAAGAAATTGGCCACATTGCGGTGTTCGACCATCACCCCCTTGGGCGTGCCAGTCGAACCTGACGTGTAGATCACATAGGCCAGATCGTCGGCGCTGGCACCGCCATCGACATTCTCGGGTTGTCTGGCATTTGTCAGCGGGCCAAGGTCGAGGATCTGCGCCTGCGTGTCGGGCAGGCTTTGTGCGCGGGCGCCATTGGTCACGATGATCGCGGCGCGGCTGTCGCTGACATAATGGGCGATGCGGTCGGCCGGATAGGCGGGGTCGAGCGGCACATAGGCGCCGCCCGCCTTGAGCGCGGCCAGCGCCGCAATCAGCAATTCGGGGCCGCGGTCGAGATAGATGCCGATATGGCTGCCCGGACCGGCGCCCATTTCACACAGGCGGGCGGCCACCGCATTGGCGCGGGCATTGAGGGCGGCGTAGCTGAGCGTTTGCCGCTCAAAGACCAGCGCCGGGGCCTCGGGTGTGCGGGCGGCCTGATCCTCGAAAGCATGGTGTATGGTCAACGCCCGGTCGTAATCGCGGGCGCTACGGTTCCAGTCGCTGATCATGGTCGAGCGTTCCGACGCCGGCAGAACCGGCAACGCGGAGACGGTATCGGTGTCGCGCGCGCAGCCCATCGCATGCATCGCGGTTTCCAGCCGCCGGGCCAGGATCTCGGTCTGGCGCGGGTCGAGCCGCGCGGCATCGGCAAAAAGCGTGGCCTGCCCCTGGTCCAGCGCCACGGTCAGTACCGCCCCCGGAACCGGCCCGGCGCCATCCAGCGCCAGCGCCACTTGTGGTATGGTCCTGTGGGAAATGCGCGGGTCGCGCAGCATCAGGTCGGCGGGGGGCGCGCCCGTGGCGCGGGCGGCTTCGGCCGTATGTTCGACCCAGCCGATCAGGTCGGCGCGGGTCGAGGTCAGCGCCGCCTGCAAAGGCACCCAACCGCTGACATAGCCGTTTGCGGCGGCCTGCTGCATGGCGCCGGTGGTCAAGGCCAGATCGCCGTAGTCCTCACCGCTGCTCCGCAAGGCCCAGACGACGACCGAGGCCATCAGAGCGGCTTCGCCCAGGCCGTGTGGAACCGAAAGACGGTGCGGCGCGGGTGTGCCGGACGTGTTACCGATGGCCAGCGGCACCGGCAGCGGCCGCATCGCAGTGAGGGCGACATGCCAGTGTCGTTCGGCGGGCAGGGCGGCAGCCAGCGCGCGGCCCAGAGCCTCGCCCTCGGTGGCAGAGAATGCGGGCAGGCGCTGCCCCTTGGGGGCAAGTTCGGCCAGATCGACCGGCAAGCCGTCCAGAGCGCGCAGTGCACCCAGCATCAGATCGCCTTCGCCACAGGCCAGGTGGAGGCTGTCGGCAGTTGTGGAAAGAACGGTTCCGGGCAGGGCGCCCGAACGTCCCTCGGCCCGGGCCTGACCAACAGCCAGCACCCGCCCGCCAGCCACGATCTTGGCGCAGGTCAGCGGGTTGGCATAGTCGCCGAAATCAAGCGCGCGCACCAGCGCGGCCAGCGTCGTGGCGGGTTTGGTGAAGTCCAGCCGCCCGGCGGCGGCGGGCCGGGCGTCGCGTCCGAAATAGCTGCGCTGGCTCAGATCCTGCGCTTGCCGTTCGAGCCCCTGTTCCAGCTGGTCGGCCACCCGTGCGAAACTGTCCAGCGCCGCGCCATAGCACTTGGAGTTCAGCGAAAACGCAGTGTCATCCTCGACGATGTCGAACATCTGTTGCGCCAGGATGTCGCCCTCGTCGATGCCGCCTTCGATCAGATGCCAGGTCACGCCATAGCGGGTTTCGCCCGCCATCAGCGCCCATGCCGGCGTGTTCAGCCCGGCATAGCGCGGCAGCGGTCCGTCGTGAAAGTTCACGGCCCCCCGGCGCGGCAGGGCCAGCACCGCCTGCGGGATCACCCGGAGATTGGCGATCGACAGCAACCAGTCGAACCCGGCGCCCGCGAGATGCGGCTCCAGCTCCGAGATCTCGCGCATATGGGCGAGGCCCTTGCCCCGCGCCCAGGTGGCGATTTCGGCATCGGTGGAAACGACGGCGGCGATCTGGTGCCCGCGGTCGAGCAGCATCTCGCTGCAACCGATCAACAGGGATTCGTTTCCGATCACGACATGGGTCAGGCTCATCTGCTATCCTCCGGGATGGCGGTAACTGGGGCGGGGGCGGTACGTGACCGGCCCAAAGCGGCGCGCAAGGCATGGCTGACCAGATCGGTCAGGAAACGGTCGGGGTCGGCCTGCGGCTTGGCCTGTACCAGACGGCGCAGGCGCCAGATCGCGGCACCGGTCACCAGCGCCAGCGTGGCACCCGCCGCATAGGCCCGCCCATGGGTCTTGTGGTAATAGTGAAGCCGGGAATCGAACCAGTATTGCGGGGTCCGGTTCCAGCTTTTCATGCCGGTGCTGGCCGAGCCGATATGAACCACACCCACGTCAGGCAGGTAATGCGTGCTCCAGCCCTCGGCCTGGGCGCGATGGCAAAGATCGGTTTCCTCGAAATAAAGAAAGAATCGCTCGTCGAAACCACCGGTTGCCGCGATCACCTCGCGCCGGATCATCAGGCTGGCGCCCGAGGCCCAGTCGACCCTTGTGCGCCGCGCGGGCAGGGGGGGCGCGATGATATGGTCGCGCAGCAGGCGGCTCAGCGGGCCGGTGCGGGCGGCGGCCTCGAACTCGCCCGCGGCGGTGGGAAAGCGAAAGGCAGTGCGGTGCGGATCGTCGTCGATGCCGCGCACGGCGCTGGCGGCCAGACCGGCATCGGGGGTTTCCAGCAGGAAATCGCGCAGGCCGCGGATGCAGCCCGGATCGGGCCATGCGTCCGAATTCAAGAGGTAATAGAAATCGGGTGCGGCCCCGTTCGACAGACCCGCGTTCATGCCCACGTTCATCCCGGCGCCAAAGCCACCATTGCGCCCGCTTTGCACCAGCCGCAGCTTGCCGCTGGCGAGCCAACCATAGTCGGTGGCGGCCTTGGAAAGCTTCTCGAACGAGCCATCGCCCGAGGCATTGTCGACCACCACGATCTCGCCAGGCAGATCCTGCATCTCGCGCATGGCGGCTTCGCAGGCGCTGATCGTCAGGTCGGGCGTGCGGTAGTTCAGGATGACGGTCAAGACTGTTGCGCTGGTCATGGGATCACTCCGCCGCATGCGGCAGGGCGCCGGCGCTGTCGATGGCGTTGAGCTGGCCGCGCAGATGCTCGGCCAGGACCGAGACATTGGGCACCAGCACCATGCTGTCATGGTCACCGGGCACCTCGATCACCTCGAGTTCCGCGATCCAGCGGCCCCAGTCGTTGTCGGGATAGACATAGTGACGCTCATGATTGACCCAGTTGCCGCCCGACACCTGCCAGAGCCGTTCCAGCGGCGGCCGGAACAGTACCGTCGCACCCTCCCATGGCCGCAGTGCGTAACCCGCAGCCGAGCGCAGGAAGGCGGCCTCGATCCGCGTGTTGTTGAAGGCACCGGCGCCGCCGTCCTGAACCGGGCCGCGCCTGCGCTGCACTTCCCAGGCAAAACGCGCCTTGACCCAATCGACCAGGTAGCGTGGTCCGCGCTGGCGGAACTGTTGCAGCTTGATCAACGCCTTGTCGCGGCGGCCAAGGGATGGGCGCTGCGGCAGCGGGGTGTCGAGCAGTACGAGCAGCGCCACCTCTTCGCCCGCGTCACGCAGCTGTTGCGCGATCTCATAGGCGATGATGCCGCCGCCCGAGAAACCGCCCAGCAGATAGGGGCCATGCGGCTGTACCTGCCGCATCTCGGCGATATAGTCGCGCGCCGCCTCGGGGATGGTTTCATGCGGGGCATCCTCGCCCACCAGCCCGCGCGCCTGAAGGCCATAGACCGTCCGGTCGCGGCCCAGCATCAGCGCCAAGTGTCGCAGGTTGAGCACATTGCCGAACATGCCGGCCACCACGAAGAACGGGCTGGCATGGCCAGCCGCCGCCTGATGCAAGGGCACCACATGGGTCAGCTCGGGTGCGGCGGCCTCGGCTGTTTCCGGGGTATCGCCCGCGCCGCTGCGGCCCAGTCGCGCGTCGATCCGGTCGGCAATGGCGACGACGCTGGGTGCTTCGAACAGCAGCGAAATCGGGAATTCCACCGCAAAGGCGCGGTTGATCTGGGCAAAGAGGCGCACCGCGATCAGGGAATGGCCGCCAAGGTCAAAGAAACTGTCCTGGGTGCCGACCTTGCTGACCCCCAGAAGGGTTTCGAAGAACCCGGCCAAGGTCTTTTCCGTCTCGGTCGCGGGCGCCACATAATCGGTGTCCAACTCGGGTCGGTCAAAGCTCTGCCCGGTTTCCGCAGGGGCTGCGACCTGATCGGCCTCGGCGATCAGCCGGGGCAGGTCGAGCGAACTGACCACCAGTTGCGGCAGCCCGGTGCCCAATGCGCGCACCAGCGCCTCGGCGCCTTCCTCGGCGCGGATGCCCTGGGCGATGTTGTGGTGCAGGCGCTGTTCCTCGGGCGAGAGCGGCGTCGATTTCCGTGCGGGCTCCAGCCCCAGCGTGGCGGCATCCGCATCGGCGCGTTCGGGATCGCTCAGGTCGATGGTGCCCGTCGTGCGCTGCATCTGGAACCCTTCGATCTCGACCAGCACGGCGCCCGAGGGATCGGTCAGGGTGATGTCAAAGGAGGCATGCCCCGCCACCGCGGCCTGATCGGGCGTCAGGCGCATCCAGCTGCGGATTTCGGCCGTCAGTGGCGCATGAACCCGGATCGCGCGGTAGGACACCGGCACCCAGAGCGTTTCGCCATCATAGCCGGCGGCCAGCTCGATGGCCCAGCCGGTGGCCAGGTCGAGCAGGCCGGGATGCATCCGGTAGCCTTTGTCCAGATCGCCGCGATAGGCTTCGGGCAGGGCAAGCCGGGCCAGCCCCTCACCCGTACCGCGCGCAGTGGCGCGCAGCACCTGCCAGCGTGGGCCGAATTGCAGGTGCCGTTCCTGCGGACTGTGCAGCACCGTATCGGGCGCGGCACTCTCTGCCTCGGGGCAGCGGCTGGCGATGGCGGCCAGGTCGAGCGGTTCGGCCTGTGCCTCGGGCGCGGGCACCAGCCGGGCCTGCGCGTTCTGGGCGTAGCCGCCACCGGGCAGCGCGCTCCAGACGGAAAAGGCGACGCCGTCCGGCGCGTCCTCCAGCCGGACCACCACCTCGCGCGGGGTGCCGTTCACCCTGAGCGGGCGGAAGAAATAGAGATCGCGGATGTCATAGGGATGGGTGATGCCCTGCGCGTGCAGCGCCTGCGCGGCCAGTTCCAGATAGCCGGTGCCCGGTAGCAGCGCGGTGCCATTGGCGGTGCGGTGTTCGTCGAATACCCAATCCTCGGCGCTCAGCCGCGAGACGAACAGGCGGTTGCCCGCCTCGTCAAACCCTGCCTCGTGCAGCAGCGGCAGCCCGGTCGGGCTGCGTTTGGTGTCGTGACCGGTGCCCAGCCGCGCGGCGCGGGCATCGGCGGCCATGCCGACATCGGCCCAGACCCCCCAGTTGACCGCGACCACCCGCGTTGCGCCGCCCTGCCTGCTGTCGGCAAAGGCGTTGAGATACTCGTTGGCGGCCACGTAATCGACCTGACCCGCCGGGCGGCTGGCGGTCGAGGACGAGGCACAGAGCACCATCAGTTCCAGCACCCCGTCGGGGAAGAGCTGGTCCAGCACCCGCAGCCCGGTCATCTTGGGCGACAGGACACGGTGCAGATCGGTCTCGGTCTTGGCCAATGCGGGGCCGTCCGCAATATGGCCCGCGGCATGGATCACGCCGGTAAGCGCGCCGAACCGGTCCTCGGCCTCGCCCAAGGCACGGCGCATCTGGTCGATATTGGCCACATCGGCGGCAATCGCCATCACCTCGCCACGTTCCAGCGCCTCCAGCTCGGCCAGGGCACGGATGCGACGGCTGGTACGGTCGGCGGGGCTGTGCCCGGACAGCCAGGTGGCGCGGTCGGCGGGCAGCGGATCACGCCCCAGCAGGATCACGTTGGCGCCGTGCTGGTCCATCAGGTGACGGGCCAGCGTCAGGCCGATACCGCCGAAACCGCCGGTGATCAGATAGGTGCCACCGTCGCGGAAGGCAGGCCCTGCGTCAGTCAGCGGCGCCGGGCGGTAACTGCGGCCAAACCGCTTACCATCGCGCCGGGCGGCAATCGAGTTGCCGGGTTCAGCCAGCAACTCTTCGAGCACCGCCGGGGTCAGGTCCTCGTCCTGTTCGGGTGCCGCACCGCGCAGTCGCGCCCAAAGCGGTGGGCGCAGACGGGCGGGCAGTTCGATATCGACGGTCGCGCAGGTCAGTCCCGGCATTTCATGCGGCAGCACCCCCATCGGCCCGGCGATGGTGGCCTTTTCGGGATAGGCCAGCCCCTCGTCGCGCAGCCGCGCCGCGCCCGAGGTAAAGGCGGTGATGTGCAGCGGTCCGGGCAGGTCCACCTGCCCCAGTGCCTGCGCCAGCCAGGTCAGACCAAAGAAGCCGTGCTCCATGTTGCGGTCATGAAAGCTGGAGCCGGGGCGGAACCGTTCATCCTCGGTCACCAGCCAGAAATGGCCGATCCGGTCGGGCAGCCGCTGCTGCTCGGCCAGATCACGCAACAGCAGGTCATAGCCCATCCGCCCCTGTTCGGGCGCGAGCGTATAGCTGCCATCGGTTAGACGGGCATAACTGTCGCCCGAGCGGATGCGGGTGACATGATGCCCGACACCCTCAAGTCTTTGCGCGGCGGCCTCGGCCAGCCCGGTCTCGTCCATGAAGAACAGCCAGTTGCGCGGCGCGACCTCGGCCAGCTCGGTCGCGGTGTCGATGTCGCAATCGGCCAGACGCGGGCGCCAGACCGGACGCCAGCCCCACTGGGTAAGGTCGTCGCTGCGCGCGGGCAGGGCGCGCGGCGCCTCGGACTGCCGGGTGCCGGGCTCGATGAAATAGCGGCTGCGCTGAAAGGCATAGGTCGGCAGGGGCAGGCGGTGGCGAAGCGCCTCGCCCCAGATCTGGGGCCAATCGGCCTCGACCCCGCAGGCCCAGAGCCGGCCGATCACGCCCAGGAAATAGGCATCATCGGCAATGTCCTGATCGGGGTGGCGCAGGCTGCTTAGCACCTGACCGGGCGACACGCCGGGCGACATCTGTGCCAGCGAGCTCAGCGCCTTGCCGGGACCCACCTCCAGGAACACCTGGTCGCGACCCTCGGACAGGGCGTCGATGCAATCGGCGAAATGGACGGTGTTGCGCAGCTGTGCGACCCAGTAGTCGGGGTCGGTGGCCTGGGCCCCTGTCAGCACCGCGCCGGTGCGGTTGGACTGGATCGGGATTTGCGGCGCGCCCAGCGTCAGGCCGCGCAGGAAATCGCCGTACTCCTTCAGGATCGGCTCCAGCATCCGCGAATGGGCGGCAATGTCGATCTGGATGCGCTGATACTCGACCTCGCGGGCCTTCAATACCTCGGCCAGCCCGTCCAGCGCCGCTTGCGGGCCGCTGACGGCGGTCAGGCGCGGGGCATTGACGCTGGCAATGTCCAGATCCTCGCCGATCAGCGCCTGTACCTCGTCCAGCGGCAGCGAGATCGACAGCATGCCGCCCGGCGCCACGGTGTCAAACAGCCGTCCGCGCAGCAGCACCAGGTCGATGCAATCCTCGAACCCGATCACACCGGCCAGACAGGCGGCGGTATTCTCGCCCATCGAATGGCCGACCAGGGCTGCGGGCCGCACGCCCCAGCTGAGCCACAGCTGCGCCAGCGCATATTCCACGATCATGATCAGCGGCAGCTGCACCGAGGGCTGTTGCAGCCGGGCGTCTGCTTCGGCGGTATCGCCGTCGGGCAGCCAGATGGCGCGGATATCGTAGTCGAGGCTCTTTTGCAGATGCTCCAGCCCCCGGTCCATCCATTCGGCAAAGACCGGCTCGACCTCGTAAAGGTCGCGCGCCATGCCCGCATATTGCGCCCCGCCACCGGGGAACATGAACACCACATCGGCCCCGGCCCCCAGCGCGTCATGGGTGAACACCCGGCGCGGATCGCCCTGCTCCAGCAGGTCGGCGGCTTCAAGCGCGGTTTCGGCCACCAGCACGCGGCGTTTCTCGAACCCGCGACGGCCCTCTTTCAGCGTATAGGCCACATCGGCCAGATTGACGTCCGGGTTGGCGCGCAGCCAACCGGCCAGCGCCTTGGCATTGCCATCGAGCGCGGCGCGTGACCGGGCCGACAGGCACAGGATCTGGAACGGAAACTCGCTTTCGTCCGAGGCGGCGCGCTCGGGCGCCTCCTCCAGGATGACATGTGCGTTGGTGCCGCCCACGCCCAGACTGTTCACCGCGCCCCGGCGCGGCCCCTTGTGCGGGGTCCAGTCGGTCAGCCGGTCGTTGACGCGGAACGGGCTGGTGTCGAAATCAATCGCCGGGTTCGGCGCCTCATATCCCAGCGACGGCGGGATCTGTTTGTGATGCAGCGCCAGCGCGGTCTTGGCAAAGCCCGCAACCCCGGCGGCGGTGTCGAGATGGCCGATATTGGTCTTGACCGAGCCGATCCTGCAAAACCCGCTCTCGGCGGTCTGTTCGCGATAGGCCTGGGTCAGGGCCGACACCTCGATCGGGTCGCCCAGATAGGTGCCGGTGCCGTGGCATTCGACATAGTCGATGGTCTCGGCGGGCACATCCGCCGCCTTCAGCGCGGCGCTGATCGCCTGCGCTTGACCGCCGACCGAGGGGGCCAGATATCCGGCCTTGTCGGCGCCATCATTGTTGATGGCGCTGCCCTTGATCACTGCCCAGATATGGTCGCCATCGGCCAGCGCGTCCTTGAGCCGTCGCAGCGCCACCACGCCCGCGCCCGAGCCGAACACGGTGCCCTGCGCCCGGTGGTCGAAAGCGTGGCAATGGCCATCGGGGCTGAGGATTTCGTTTTCCTTGTAAAGGTACCCGCGCCCCTGCGGCAGTTCGATGGTGGACCCGCCCGCCAGCGCCATGTCGCATTCGCCCTCGCGCAGCGCCTTGCAGGCATAGTGGATCGCGACCAGCGAGGTGGAACAGGCAGTCTGCACGTTCACGCTCGGCCCGTGCAGGTCGAACACATGGCTCACGCGGGTCGACAGGAAATCCTTGTCGTTGCCGGTGTGGCGCAGCAGGAACATGCCCACATCGTCGACCAGGCCGGGGTTCGAGCAGATGTTGAAATAGAAATAGCTGCCCATGCCGCAGCCGGCATAGACGCCGATCGGCCCGGCGATGGTCTCGGGCGGGTGGCCGGCATCCTCCATCGCCTCCCAGGCGGTTTCCAGGAATTGCCGGTGCTGGGGATCAAGGATGGCCGCCTCTTTCGGTGAGAAGCCAAAGAAATCGGCGTCGAACCGGTCAAACCCGTCCAGCAGGGCTGCGGCGCGGACATAGTTTGGGTCAGCCAACCGGTCGGCGCGCTCGCCCGCTTCTAGCAGCGCCTCGTCATCAAGCGGTTGGATCGACTCGATCCCCGCCCTAAGATTGCGCCAGAATTCTGCCGCCGACTGGGCGCCGGGAACATGGACGGACATGCCGACAATGGCTATGTCATCCTGTTCGAACTTTACTTCACGCGTTGCCATGGCCAGACCAAACGATCCCGTTCGTTCATTTCAGCCCGCCTACCCGCGCTCAACTTAGAGAGAGCGGTTTGGGGTCGAAAGCCTCGAATTTTACTTTTCTTACCTGAGTTATGCTTAACCATCTGTATTTGTGACACAAACTTTAACGGGTTTCGAATGTGTTTGCTGCAGCTTTGCGAACAAACCCGTTTCTTTCTGGTTTTTGTGGCCTGAATGAGGACGATTGTTGATCAATTGAGGCGGAACCACCGATCGGGTCGGTCACAACACGGGCCGAGCTTCATCAGCAGGCATATGCCCGCCAAAGACCGTCGCATTCTCTCTCGGGCTAGGCAAAGGTCGCTTTAGCGGGCGCCGCAATTGTTCTACGTACCCCAGCACCGCCCCAGCGCAGAGCCAAGTGAAGGGTGTCAGAGTGTCATTCAGCAGCATGTCGGTCATCGTGGCGGCTAGAATCAAGACCAGCGGTGCGGCGAAATCCGAGATCTCGGCAGAGTTTGTCTTGCGAGATTGCCTGGCCATCATGATAATTGGTGCGGCAAGAAGGCCCATCTTTGCAATATACCCGACCCAGCCAAAGGTCCCGAAGGCGATGATCCATGCGCCGTCAGGAATGCTGACTATCTGCCCGGTCTGGCTATCCAGGACCAGATTTCGATTCCAACCTCCCCATCCGAACCAAGGTTTCAGATGCGCCCGCTCCAACAACTGCTCCTCGTTGGTGAAGCGGAACTCCAGAGATTGTGCGCGCTCGGTGCTGATCGCGGCTGCGCGTTCAAGAATGGCATCCAGCGGTATCGCTCCGATATTGCGCAGCGCCGGATAGGCGATCGCCAGCGCGGCAATTCCTAGCGCGATGCGCAGCACCGTGTTGGGACGTAGGAACAGCAGGACCGGCGACAACGCCAGACCATAGCCCAGCGCCGCGAGGCTCTTGCAGGCGTTGAGAACCAGCAGCAAATAGACCAGCGCGGCGGTCCAGCGCTCGCGGTTCTTGCCGTGACTGTGCCGTGTCAGTGCCGTGGCAGATAGCACGGCGGTCGTCATGAAGAAGGCCAACCAAAGCCCGTGGGGCAGGAACACGATTGGACGGAAACCACCTTCGCGGATCATCTGGTTAAAGTCGTGCTGGAAGAAGCCGTAGACGTAGATGTTCAGCACCGGGGCGAAGATAATCTCGAAGATCGACGGTAGCGAATAGGCCAGTCCTGCTGCCGCCATGGCCAGCACGAGATTGCGTAACCCGGCCTCGTCCGCCAGATGCGCGCGTCCTAGGAAGAACGGCAACAAGATGATCAACTGGCTTAGAATAATCGACAAGATGTCGCGTAGCCCCATGCCTGGCACGTAGTTGGTAAAGAACCGTATCGGCCCGGCCTGCAGCGCCATCTCAAAGATCAGCGGTTCGCGATTGGTCAGCACTGTAGGCACCGCACACAGGACAAAGCTGAAAAGCAATACCCTTACCGGCCAACTGTCGGGCAGAAGCGGTATCCGTTTGCGCGCGACAAAAAGACAGGCGAGGAAGGTGGCGACCGAGGCGATGGAATCCTTGTTCATCGACGGCACCAGGGGCAGGTCGAACTCGGCCACCGGGGGCAGAATAAGATAGCCCCCCAGAATACCCCAGATGATTGCGCGTTGCAGCGGCAGGCGCGTGAACAGGAACGCGCAGGCAATCGGCCACAGCATCAGCATCAGATAGGCGACGGGATTGGGCATCTGCTCCTGCCTTGTGGGTCGCATGTGGATGGGCAAGCCTATCAGGGCTCGGCCCGCTTGTCCCGGGGGTAGCGCGCGAATGCGGCGATCCGGTGGCAGGATCGGTTCGCTTTCGCAGCAGGGGCTGGCCTGAGGACGCGTCGGCGGCTAGTCAAGGCGGGGGCAGTCGGAGGCAGGTCGATGGAATTCAGTTTTGGCGAGGACAGGGTGACGGTCAACATGCCGACCCGCGACGCCCTGATGGGCGAGGTGGGGCGCCGGTTTCGCGCGGGCGAGGGGTTTGCGCTGGCGACGATCAACCTCGATCATCTGGTCAAGCTTGGCAGCGACCCTGTCTTTGCCCGCGCCTATGCCGGGCAGGATCTGGTGGTGGCCGATGGCCGGCCCATCGTGGCGCTGGCGCGGTTGGCGCAGCGCCCGGTCGAACTGATGCCGGGCTCGGACCTGGTGCGCCCGCTCTGCGCGCTGGCTGCGGCCGAGCGGGTGCCAGTGGCGCTTGTGGGTAGTTCTGAGGTGGCGCTGGGGGATGCCAAGCGCGTGCTCGAGGCCGAGACGCCGGGACTGGACATCGCCTGGACCCATGCGCCCGAATACGGGTTCGACCCCGAGGGCGCGGCGGCAGAGGCGATCCTGAAGGAACTGGCCACGCGGCGTATCGGCCTGTGTTTCCTGGCACTGGGCGCCCCCCGACAGGAACGGCTGGCGCTGCGCGGGCGGGCCCTTGCGCCGGGCGTTGGCTTTGCCTCGGTGGGGGCGGGGCTTGATTTCCTGGGCGGTCACCAGCGCCGGGCGCCGCAGTGGATGCGGAAGCTGGCGCTGGAATGGCTGTGGCGGATGTTGACCGATCCGCTGCGCCTTGCGCCGCGCTACGCGCGTTGCGCGGCGATTCTGCCCGGCCACATGGTGCGGGCGCTGCGGTTGCGCGGGCGCTAGGCTCAGAACCCCAGCAGCCCGGCCTGGTCCACAGCACCTGTCAGGAATGTGTCGGCGTCGCTGACCGGTCGCCAGCCCAGCGCGGCTTGTGCGCCCGAGATGTCGAACCGGCTTTGATGCGCGCGCGACAGCCAGTCGGCGCGCGAGGGGCGGGTCAGCCCGCTGCGCCCCAGAACCCGGGTCTTGAGCTGGAACTTGACCCAGTCGGCGGCATACATCAGCGACAGGTTGCCGCCGCTCACCCGGATGCGGGCGCCCAGCCGGTCATGGATGGCGTCGAAATAGTCGCGCGCGCTCAGGATCGGCGGGCCGACCAGGTTGAAGGCGCGGCCTTCGATCCCTTCCGCCTCGGCGCAGCGGATCAGCCCGTCGACGCAATCGCCGATCAGCACAAAGGGCAGCGGGTTGCGCCCGTTGCCCCACAGCCGCACCGCCCCGGCGCCGTGCCAGCGCCCGATCCCCCAATGTTGCAGCGGCCCGCCCGCACCCAGCACGATGCCCGGACGCGCGATCACCAGCGGCAGGCCGCTCTTGCGGTGCAGTGCCATCAGGCGGCGTTCGCATTCGGCCTTGGAACGGGCGTAGAGGTTGCGGTCTTCCATCTCGCCCGGCAGCGGTGTGGCATCGGTGATCGTCACCGCCGGATCGGACATGTCGAAACTGGCGATGGTGCCGGTATAGACCAGCCGCCGCACCCCTGCCGACAGTGCCGCCTCGCCGATGCCCTCGGCCACGGCGACGTCGTTTTGCAGGCAATCCTCCCAACTGCTGTCGGTGGAGCGCGCAAGGTTATAGACCGTGTCGATTCCCGCCATCGCCCGGGCCAGCCCCTCGGTATCGCGCAGCGACAGCGAGACGGTTTCGACCTGATCGGGCAGATCGGCAAACGGCCCCTGCCGCCCGCGCGAGATCACCCGCACATCGTTGCCGCGCGCCACCAGTTCGCGGGTCAGCGCCCGACCGATGAAGCCGGTGCCACCGATCACCATCGCGCTGGGCGCCGGTTTGCGGCTGGGTTTGGCGGGCACCGGCGCGGGCCAGTCCGCCTTTGCCAGCACCGCATCAAGTGCTGTCATCACCGCCACGGCGGAACTGCCCGACCAGCGCGGATCGGCGGGGGCATTTCGCGCTACCGGCTCCCAGATGCCCTGGGCGAGGCCGCGAAAGCTGAGTGCGTAAGGCGATTTGCGATTGAACGAGGTCAGTTGCCGGGCCGCGTTTGTGCTGCCCTGGGTCAGGTGTTGACCGGCCAGCGACAGCTGGCGCAGCAGCGGGTTCGCCACCAGATCGGCGGTGTTCTCGGCGTCGATGATCAGCGTGTCGGCGGCCAGGTCCAGCCGCGCCCGCGCCGAGGACCCGCGGATCGTCACCGAGCGGTCATCGGCGGTTTCAACCAGCGACAGGATCAGCACCAGCTCGACCTCGCCCGCCCGTGCCAGGATACGCCAGCCCTGCGGCCGGGTGCCCGCGCCGGGCAGCGCCACCGGTTTGGACAGCGCCACATGTTCGATCTCGGGCAGGCCGAACAGGTCGATTACCAGGCTGATCAGATGCGGGCCGAATTCCAGCATCAGGTTGCGGGTATCGCGCAGCGGCCAGATGCCGAACGGCCCCGCCCTGAGCGGTCCGAACGGATAGCACCAGCGGATCTCGGCGCCCGAGACACGGCCCAGCGCGCCGCGCCGTATCTCGCGTTTCAGCCGTGTGTACGACGGCAGGCCAAGGAAGTTGTGGCCCGCGTGAAAGCGGCGGTTCGCGGCGCGCGCGACATCCTCGATCTCTTGCGTTTGGGCGGCGTTCAGCGCCACCGGTTTCTCGACCAGCACATGCAGGCCCGCGCGCAGGCATTGCAGTGCCAGCGGGTGATGCAGGTCGGGCGGCGTCAGGATATGCACCCCGTCGCACAGACCGGCGCCGATCAGGTCGTCCAGATCGCCAAAGGCACGCGCGCCATGGGCGGCGGCCAGCCCCTCGGCCAGGTCCAGATTGGGGTCGCAGACGGCAGTCAGTTCGACACCCGGCACCGCGCGCAAGGCATCCGCGTGCCAGGCGGCGATATAACCGGCGCCGATCAGTCCGATGCGGAGGGGGGACGTGGTCATGACACTCTCACTGATACTCGATGATCCGGGGGCGGCGGCGCGCAAGATGCGTCAGCCAGTATTTGCCCATGCCGATCAGGTTGGGGAACTTCGACAGGGTCAGCAGCAGCGCCTGTTTGCGGGCCTCGGCGGCGGGCATCCCCTCGGCGCGCAAGCCCTTGGTGCTGCGCAGCCACGACAGCGCATAGAGCAGCGCCACCAGCACCGGCACCGCCGGGCCCTTGGCGGCGCCAACCAGCGCAATCACCGGCAGGACAAGGCCCCAGGCCAGCACCCGGCGTTGTTCGGTACGAAAATGTCCGGGATGACGTAGGCCAACTTGTGCAAAACCATGGCCTGCACGAACGGCGCGTCGCCACCATTGTGCAAAGCGGGTCATGGCGGCGTCATGCCGCGTCATCTCCAGC
Organism: Ruegeria sp. BHSC223; assembly: GCF_059613025.1. Classification (NCBI taxonomy): domain Bacteria; kingdom Pseudomonadati; phylum Pseudomonadota; class Alphaproteobacteria; order Rhodobacterales; family Roseobacteraceae; genus Ruegeria; species Ruegeria sp. BHSC223. The sequence goes on along the minus strand of NZ_JBXWRR010000005.1, from coordinate 189,138 downwards.
GGCAGGCGTTCCAGCTGCCAGCCGGCGCGCGCCAACCTGAGGCAGAAATCGTCATCCTCGGCGGCGATCACCGTGGGGTCGAAGCCACCCGCCTGTGCAAAGGCCTTTGCCCGGACCATCATGTCGCCGCCGCAGGCCACGATCGGCCCGGCTGGACGGCGCCATTCATGGTCGCAGATGCGGTTGTAAAGGCTCGCCTCGGGCGCGATTTCCGAGCGCCAGCCGGTGACAAGGCCCAGCGTGTCGTCCTGGCTCAGCCGTGCTTCGGCGGCGGCCAGCCAGCCGGGAACCAGCGCGCAATCGCCGTCGATGAACTGTACAAAGGGGGCCGGGTCCGTTGCCTGTGCGGCCTCGAACCCCGCATTGCGGGCGCGGGCGGCGCTGAAGGGGATGGACATGTCCAGTTCCACTACCAAGGCGCCCGCGGCGCGGGCGGCGGCGACGCTGCCATCGGTCGAGCCCGAGTCCACATAGATCAGGCGCCGCGCCTGACCGCGTGCAGCGCGCAGGGCGCGGATCAGCCGGTCGCCCTCGTTGCGGCCGATGAGAACCAGATCGACACTCATGACAGGCCCTCGTCGCTCAGCACCGCTTCCAGCAGGTCGCAGGCATGGTCCCAGCTTTGCCCCTGGGCGATCTTGTGATTGCGCGCGGACATGGCGCGCCATTCGCCATCGGGCAGAGACAGGATACGAGCGGCGCCCTCGGCCAGGGCAGCGGCATCCCCCACATCGGCCAGATAGCCTGTCACCCCCGGCTCGATCAGGTCCTCGGCGGCGCCCACGCGGGTTGAAACCAGCGGCGTGCGGCAGGCCATCGCCTCGAGCAGCGGCAGAAAGAACCCTTCGGCGGTGCTGGCACAGAGGAACACGTCGCAGGCGGCATAGATGTCGCGGATCCGCTCCTGCGCGGGGCGCAAGTGAAAGTCAGCACCAGGGGGGAGCGGCATATCCGGCGACACCGGTTCGGCGCCAAAGGCCACCACATGCAGGTCGGGGAAGCGTTGTCGGAGCAGGACAATCGCGGCCAGTGCGGTATCCGACCCCTTGATCGGGTACGGGCTGTAGAGAAACCCGACCGTGGGACGGGTCGCCTTGCCCCGTTCGGGTGCGTGGAACTGGGTCAGGTCGATGCCATTGGGCACCAGCCGCGCGTCGCTGCGGCCATAAGTTTGGCGCAGAATCCCGTCCAGCCAGTTCGAGATCACGATGGGGGTCAGCGGCAGGTAATAGGTGGCGCGCGAGATCTGCCAAGGCAGGAAATCATGCACCTCGTGATGCTGGATCAGATAGAACTTGCGCCCCTTTTCGGGCGGCATCGCGGCGGCGGCAAAGGCGGTCTCCCACCAGGTCGCCACGATCACGTCCGCATCGGGGATCTCATCCGGGTCGATTTGGAAATCGGCCCGCGCGGTTTCGATCACCGGCAGGTCCAGCGTGTCGAGATGGCCGGGTGGCTCTGGCGGGTTGGGGGTCTGTCCGCGCAACAGGGCGCGCAGTTTCTGCCGGCGGCTGGGCTGTGCCCGGGCCGGGGTGACGATGGTCACCTCATGTCCGCGCGCTTTCAGCATGCGGGCATAGATCGCAATCACGCGCAGGCCGCCCGAAAGATTCGAGCGTGGGCTGAGAAACGTGATGCGCACCGGGTCTGCTCTCCTTGGTCTGATCCGCGCGGATTGCCCTGTCCTAGCATGGGGACCGGGACTGGGGAGTGAAAATCTCTCGTTTCGCCTCGATACCGCTGCCGGGGTACGGTTTTGCGACGCGACTGTGACCAATCCGGGGCAGGGGGCGCTGTTTTTAATTTGACACCTAAATTAAATCACGCAAAGCTCTGGCAACAGCTGGGGAGGCGACATGTTCATAGGGCTCGATCTGGGCACATCGGGGGTGCGCGCGGTACTAGTGCGACCGGATGGCAGCGTGCTGGAGAGTGCCGAGGCCGGATTGCAGGCCAGTCACCCGTATCCGGGTTATAGCGAGCAAGCGCCCGCCGACTGGGTCGCGGCGGCGCGCTCGGCGCTGGTTTCGCTGGCGCAGCGCCATCCGCTTGCGATGGAGCGGGTCGAAGGGTTGGGCCTATCGGGGCAGATGCATGGCGCGGTGCTGCTGGATGAGACGGGCGCGGTGATCCGGCCCGCGATCCTGTGGAATGACAGCCGCAGCTTTGTCGAGGCGGCCGCGCTGGACGCGGCGGAGGCGGTACGGAACCTGTCCGGCAATATCGTCTTTCCCGGCTTCACCGCGCCTAAGCTGGCCTGGCTGGCTCGGCATGAGCCTCAGTCTTTCGCCCGGGTGACCAAGGTGCTGCTGCCCAAGGATTATCTGGCCTATTGGCTGACAGGCGAAATCGGCACCGAGATGTCCGACGCCGCCGGAACCGCCTGGCTCGATGTGGGCGCGCGCGCCTGGTCCGACCGGTTGCTCGAGGCAGGTGGGATGCGCCGTGACCAGATGCCGGACTTGCGAGAGGGAACCGGGATTGTGGGACCTGTACGCCGCGACCTCGCCGCAGATCTGGGCCTGCCCGGTGGCGTGCAGGTGGTGGCGGGCGGGGCCGACAATGCCGCCGCCGCCTGCGGCGTGGGCGCATTGGCCGAGGGCGACGGCTTTGTCTCGCTGGGCACCTCTGGCGTTCTGCTGGCGGCGCGAAACGGGTTTTACCCGGACCCTGCCAGCGCGGTGCATACCTTCTGCCACGCGGTGCCGGGGCGCTGGTACCAGATGGGCGTGATCCTGGCCGCGACCGACAGCCTGAACTGGCTGGCCCGGATCACCGGCGCCGAGCCCGCGACCCTGACCGCCGAGTTGGGCGCGCTGGACGCGCCCGGTTCCGTGCGGTTCCTTCCCTATCTCTCGGGCGAGCGGACCCCGCACAACGATGCCGCCATACGCGGCGCCTTCCTGGGTCTCGACATCGCCCAGACCCGCACCGACCTGACCCGCGCGGTTGTCGAAGGCGTGAGTTTTGCCCTGCGCGACAGTCTCGACGCGCTGCGCGCCACAGGGGCAGACCTGCCGCGCCTTCTGGCGATCGGCGGCGGCACCCGCTCACGCTATTGGGTCGAACTGCTCGCCACCGTGCTGGGCCTGCCGCTCGACCTCGCCCAACAGGGCGAGAACGGCGCCGCGCTGGGCGCGGCGCGGCTGGCCATTTGCGGCGTCACCGGGACCGACCCGGAACAGGTGATGACCCGCCCACCCATCGCCGAAACCATCGACCCCCGCGCCGACCTGCTGGAGGCCTATGCTCAGGCCCATGCCGATTTCGCCGCCACCTACCCCAAGCTGAAAGTCCTGCCATGACCGAGTTCTTCGCCGATATCGCCCCCGTCCGTTTCGAAGGACCGGACAGCGCCAACCCGCTGGCCTTTCGCCACTATGACCCCGACGAAATCGTCATGGGCAAGCGGATGGAGGATCACCTGCGCTTTGCCGTGGCCTATTGGCATTCCTTCGCCTGGGAGGGGAACGACCCGTTCGGTGGCCAGACCCTGATCCGCCCCTGGCAGCCGCAGGACGACATGGCGCGCGCCAAGGTCAAGGCCGATGCGGCGTTCGAGATGTTCGATATTCTGGGCGTGCCCTATTTCTGCTGGCACGATGCCGATATCCGCCCCGAAGCAGCGACATTTGCCGAAAGCTTGAGGAATTTCGAGGAAATCATCGACTATTTCCTTGCGAAAATGGAAAGCCGCAAGACCCGGCTGCTATGGGGTACCGCAAACATGTTCAGCCACCGCCGCTGGATGGCGGGTGCTTCGACCAACCCCGACCCGGACGTGTTCGCCTATGCCGCGGCGACCGTCAAAACCTGCATGGACGCCACCCACCGGATGGGCGGGCAGAACTATGTCCTCTGGGGCGGGCGCGAAGGGTATGAGACGCTGCTCAACACCGATATGGGGCGCGAGCTGGACCATATGGGCCGGTTCCTGAACATGGTCGTGGATTACAAGCACAAGATCGGCTTCAAGGGCGCGATCCTGGTTGAGCCGAAACCGCAGGAACCCTCGAAACACCAGTACGATTTCGACGCCGCCACCTGCATCGGCTTCCTGCGCAAATACGGGCTGGAGGGCGAGGTGAAGTTGAACCTGGAGCAGGGCCACGCAATCTTGGCCGGGCATTCGTTCGAACATGAGATTGCGGTGGCCGCCTCCGAGGGCATGCTGGGCTCCATCGACATGAACCGCAACGATTACCAGTCGGGCTGGGACACCGATCAGTTCCCAAATAACGTGCCCGAGGTGGCGCTGTGCTATTACCACATCCTGCGGGCGGGCGGGTTCACCACCGGCGGCACCAATTTCGACGCCAAGCTGCGGCGCCAGTCGCTCGATGCAACCGACCTGATCGCGGCCCATGTGGGCGGCATGGACATCTGCGCGCGCGGGCTGAAAGCTGCCGCCGCGATGATCGAGGATGGCGGGCTGGAGGCCGCGCTGCGCGACCGCTATGCCGGGTGGGACAGCGACCATGGTCAGGGCATTTTGGAGAGCGATCTGGACAGCCTCTTTGCCCGCGTGCTGGCGGGCGAGATCGACCCGCACCCCCGCTCGGGCCGGCAGGAGAGGCTGGAAAACCACGTGAACCGCTTTGTCTGACAGGGGCGGCATCCGTCGGCACACGCTGGAGGAGGGCGATGTTTCGGTCGCGATCCTGAACCGGGGCTGCATCACCCAGGACTGGCAGGTGCCGCTGCGCGGCACCCGGGTGCCGGTGGTGCTGGGCTATGCCGACCCTGCGGACTATGCGCGGAACCCCCGCAGCCTGGGGATCATCGCGGGCCGGGTGGCCAACCGCATCTCGGGCGCGGGCTTCACGCTGGACGGGGTGCGGTACGACCTGCCCGCCAACGAGGCGCCGAACCATATCCACGGCGGGCCTCAGGGGCTGCATGCGCGCCTGTGGGACATGGAGGCGGACGGCCCCCGCGCCGTGCGCCTGACACACGTGTCCACACATGGCGAGGGCGGATACCCGGGGCGGCTCGACCTGACGGTGACCATCCGTCTGGAGGGGGACGCGCTCATCTATGACATGGCGGCGACCAGCGACCGGCCGACCTTGCTGAACCTGGCACAGCATTCCTATTTTTCGCTGGGGGCCGAGACCTGCCGCGATTTCCACGTGACCCTGCCCGCCAGCCGCTACACGCCGAATGACGCGGCCAGGATCCCCACCGGAGAGGTTGCCCCGGTCGCGGGGCGCCCCTTCGACTTCCGCACCGGGCGGAGCATCGCCGAGGCCGATCCCGCAAGGCAGGGGCTGGACATGAACTTCGTGCTCGACCGGGGGCAGGTGCGGGTAACCGGCAACGGGCTGGCGCTCGAGATCGAGACCGACCAGCCCTGCCTGCAACTCTACACCGGCCACTATCTGAGGCCGGAACACAGCCCGCTGCCGGGCCAGATCCATGCGCCCTTTGCGGGCCTCTGCCTGGAACCGCAGGGCTATCCCAACGCGGTGAACACACCGGGTTTTCCCTGCCCGCTGATCACCCCCGATCACCCCTATCGCCAGCGCACGACAATACGCATTTACGAGGAGGGCGCGGTATGAGACGGCTGATCGCGCTGCTGACCATCGCGGCCAGCCCGCTGCTGGCCGATCCGCTGCCGCGCGCCGATGCGGTCTTTGCCGAACCTGCGATGGAGGCGGTCCGGCTGGGCCAGCTTCTGTTCTATGATCCGATCCTCAGCGGCAACCGGACTGTCGCCTGCGCCAGTTGTCACCATCCGCGTTTCGGCACCTCTGACGGCGTGTCACTGGGCCTTGGCGACGGCGCGCTGGGGATCGGCCCGGACATGCGCCTCGACCCGGAAAACCTGCCCGAACAGCGCATTCCCCGCAACGCGCCAGCACTCTTCAACCTCGGCGCCGAAGAATTCACCCATTTCTTTCACGATGGCCGGCTGGAAAGCGACCCGACACGCCCCTCGGGCATCCGCACGCCGCTGGGCGCGGATATGGAACAGGGCTTTGCCTCGGCGCTGGCCGCACAGGCGATGTTCCCGGTGCTCTCGGGCGACGAGATGGCCGGGCATTACTCGGAAAACGACGTGGCCCAGGCGGTGCGGCAAGGCAGGCTCACCGGCCCAGGCGGGGCCTGGGCAATCCTGGCGGCGCGCATCGAAGCGATCCCCGACTACCGCCGCGCCTTTGACGCGGTCATTGGGCCGCGCCCGGTGACATTTGCCGACATTGCCAATGTGATCGCCGATTTCATGGTATTCGAGTGGCGCGCCGATGACAGCCCCTTTGATCGTTTCCTGCGCGGGCAGGGGGACCTGCCCGAGGCGGCGAAAGCGGGGATGGACCTCTTCTATGGCAAGGCGCAATGCGCGACCTGCCATGCGGGCCAATTCCAGACCGATCACGGGTTTCACGCCATCGCCATGCCGCAGATCGGTCCGGGCAAGGCGGCCCGGTTCGAGCGCCACAATCGCGATATCGGGCGGATGCGGGTGACGGGCGATCCGACCGACGCTTATGCCTTCCGCACGCCCTCGCTGCGCAACGTGACCGCAACCGCGCCCTATGGGCATAGCGGCGCCTATGCCAGCCTGCGTGCGGTGGTCGAACACCATCTGGATCCGGTGGCCAGTCTAGAGGCCTATGATATTGCGTCGGCGCTCTTGCCGGGGGGCGGTTTTGCCAGCGACCGGGCGGTGCTGGACGATCCGGTCGAGATGGCGGCGATTGCCGACGCGAACCGGTTGGAGCCGATCAGGCTGACCGAAGCGGAGGTCGATGCCCTGCTGGCCTTTCTCGATACGCTGACCGATCCGGTGGCGCTGACCGGGCGCCTTGGCATTCCGGACAAGGTCCCCAGCGGTCTCAAGGTGCCGCGATAGATTTTTCGACGAAAAATCTATGCCTCCGGCGGGAGTATTTTGGGCGAAATGAAGGGGCTAGCGCCTTGCCTCGAGGGATGTGCCGTCGCGGATCACCGTCAGCGATTGGTCTGGGGCGACCTCAAGCGGGGCGGATTGGGTGCCATCGGGCCAGATCACCCGAATTGAGATGTCTCGTGCAGCGCCCAACCCGAAATGTTGGAACCTCGCCGCACCACCGGCATGACCGCCGCCCACTGTGATCTCGCGCGGCTGTGGCGGGGCCGAACCGGCCGTGACCTCGATCCAGGCGCCGATGGCGTCGCGGTTGGGGCCGGGTTGTTCCAGCGCCAGCGCCAGCCAGTGGCCGGTGTCTGCGGTGACATTCTGCCAGACCTCCAGCGGCGCGCGGCGGTTGACCACGGCAATGTCGAGCCGCCCGTCGACGTTCAGATCGACCAACGCCCCGCCGCGCCCGCGATGCAGGCTGGCGATACCGGCGCGCTCTCCGGCTTCGGCAAAGGTGCCGTCGGGTTGCTGGATCAGCAGGTTGTTGGGATCCTCCATCGCCGCATCGGGCATCTGTTCGACATTGCCCTTGGTGATGAAGACATCGTCCAGCCCGTCATTCTGCACATCGCCGATCCCGATATGCCAGCCGGTCGAGGGTCGCCCGTCGCCGCCGGTATAGGGCCGGTGGGCGGTGGTGCCCATGGCATAGGGCACATCCGTGAATTCCGCGCCGTTCCCGGCCCTCCGTTGCAGGCGCTGGTCGCCCATAGAGGACAGGAACACCTCTTGGTTCCCATCGCGGTCCAGATCGCGCTGGGCGATGCCCATGCCCCAGAGTTTGTGGCTGATCCAGCCGTCGGCGGGGCCGAGCAGGCGGGGCGTGGACCCCATCGCCCACATCTGTTCCTCGCCCTCCGAGACATAATAGTGCCGGTCGTTGCTGACCCGCAGGTCGGTCCGGCCCTGCTGCGCCCAGTCGCTGAACAGCATCGAGAGCGGGCAATACCCCGGCTCCAGCACTTGGGGCGGGCCATAGTGGTCGCCCTCGGGCCGGTAGAGGAGGTTTACGTCGCAGGTGCCGAACGGGCCGTTTGGGTTGCTGCGGTCGACATAATTGCCAAAGGCCAGCGTCGGCAGGCTCTGCCCCGCCTCCCATGTGGCGGAAAAGGCAGTGGTCCAGCGGTCACCGCTGGTGAAACCCAACCCCTCGAACGGGGCAAAGCTGCACTCGGGACCGCCGCGCAACAGTTGGTTCGGACCCACCCGCAGCACCGCCAGGTCGATGTAGCCGTCGCTGTCGATATCCAGGGGATAGGCGCCGATCATGCCCGGTTCGGCCAGCGCCTCGGGCGTTTCGGTCTCGAACCGCAATGCCGTGTTGTCAGAACGGTTGCGCAACAGGGTGGCCGCGTTTTCGCCACCCGCCGCCAGCAGTTCCGGCAGACCGTCGCCGTCGCAGTCGAACACCGCCAGCCCGCCGCCGACGAAATGCTCCCATCCGCCCGCATAGATATGCTCGGGTACCGGCACAGGGCGGAACACCGGGTCGGCCAGCGCGGGGGCGGCAGCGAGAAACAGCGCGAGGAGTTCAAGCCGCATCTTTGTCCAGCCTATCCAAGGCCAGTTCCGACACCTGATCCAGCGCATAGGCCGCCGCCCCGCGCGCCCACATCAGATCGCCCCATTTATGCACCACCACCTCGGGCGGGGCCTTGTCCACCTGCACGATGGATTTGCGCATCGCATCGATCACCGCGTCGGCATAGAGATGGTCGAGCTGCATCTGTTCACCGGCAAGGATGATCAGTTCGGGGTCGAAGATGTTGACCAGATTGGCCAGCCCCATGGCAAAGATCTGGCCTGCGCGGTCCAGAATGCTGCGCGCGGTGGCGTCACCCGTTCGGGCGGCATTCAACAGGGTCTCGACCCGTGTTGCTGCGTCACCCTCGGCCGAGAGACCGCTGACAAGCGTCGCCTCGCGCAACAGCGCGTAATCGGCGACATAGGCCTCGAGACAGCCGCGCTGGCCACAACGGCAGAGCGCGCCGTTCAATTGCACCTTGGTATGGCCGAATTCGGCGCCACAGCCGCGCGTGCCGCGATAAAGCGCGCCGCCGATCACCATGCCCAGGCCGACGCCGCTTTCGATGGTGACGACCAGAAAATCCTTGTGCTCGCGCCCCAGGCCAAAGGTCTGTTCGGCCACCGCCACCAGATTGGCGTCGTTGTCGATGAAACAAGGGGTGCCGAGTGTCCGTGTCAGCAGCGCGCCGAAATCGACATTGCGGGTCGAGAGAGACGGTGACCAGTGCACAAACCCGTCGGTCGCCTCGACGATGCCGGCGATGCCGATGCCGACGCCTGAAACCTCGTCCGCGCGGCGTCCGGCGACGGTTGCCAGATGGCTGACCGCATCCCGGATTGCCTCGGCCAGCACCTCGGGGGCGTTGACGGGGGCGGGCAGGTCACATTCTTCGGCAGCAAGCTGTTCGCCTTCGAAATCCAGAAGCACCAGCGACAGTTTATGATGCGAGACCTTGACCCCCGCCACCAGATGCGCGGCGCCGCGAATCTTGAGATCGACGCGCGGGCGACCCCGGCGGGAATCCGGTCCGGCCTCGTCGCGCTGAACCTCTTCGATCAGGCCATGCGACAGCAATTCTGCGGTGATCGTGGTGACCGTCGCGCGGCTGATGCCGGTCAGGTCGGACAGTTCGATCCGGGGGATACGACCCGCGTGCCGGATCCGGCGCAGCAAGGTGCGGCGACCATATTCCCTTTGCATCACAGCCATTTATACGTGTCCTTCCTGTCTTTTCCCGTCACCGGTTTCGGGATCCTAGCCAGCGGACGATGCCGGGCCAAGCCCTTAGCGACAGGTCCTGAGCCTCAAGCCTAACTTATTTAATTTGACATTCAAATTAAAATAACACACGATCCTTGCACCGGCCCCGCCCGAGGCAAGGAATGGCGTGCGGCTGCAACCGATTTGGGAGGACAGAATGAAACTCTATGCAACCGCATCCGCGGTGATCGTCAGCGCCATGCTGGGAACCGTGGCCATGGCGGCCGATGTCGTCGTGGGCGTCAGTTGGTCAAACTTCCAGGAGGAGCGCTGGAAAACCGACGAGGCCGCGATCAAGGCCGAGCTGGAATCCAAGGGCGCCAAGTATATCTCGGCGGATGCGCAAAGCTCTTCGGCCAAGCAGCTGTCGGACGTGGAGAGCCTGATCGCGCAAGGCGCGACCGCGCTGATCATTCTTGCGCAGGACGCGCAGGCCATCGGCCCCGCGGTGCAGGCCGCAGCCGACGAGGGCATCCCGGTCGTGGGCTATGACCGCCTGATCGAAGACAGCCGCGCCTTCTACCTGACCTTCGACAACGTCGAAGTGGGCCGGATGCAGGCCCGCGCCGTGCTCGAGGCCGCGCCCACCGGCCGCTACGTGATGATCAAGGGTTCGCCCACTGACCCGAACGCGGATTTCCTGCGTGGTGGCCAGCAGGAAGTGCTGCAAGCCGCCATCGACAAGGGTGACATCACCATCGTGGGCGAGGCCTATACCGACGGCTGGCTTCCCGCCAACGCACAGCGCAACATGGAACAGATCCTGACCGCCACCGACAACGGTGTCGACGCGGTTGTCGCCTCGAACGACGGCACCGCCGGCGGCGTTGTGGCCGCGCTGACCGCGCAAGGCATGGAAGGGCTGCCGGTCTCGGGTCAGGACGGCGATCATGCCGCACTGAACCGGGTGGCCAAGGGCACCCAGACCGTTTCGGTCTGGAAGGATGCCCGCGATCTGGGCCGCGCCGCTGCGCGCATCGCCGTGTCGCTGGCCGAAGGCACCAAGATGAACGCCATCGGTGGCGCCGACGACTGGACCTCGCCGGGTGGCACCAAGATGAACGCGATGTTCCTCGAACCGCTGCCGATCACCAAGGACAACCTGTCGGTTGTTGTCGACGCTGGCTGGATCACCCAGGAAACCCTGTGCCAGGGCGTGACCAACGGTCCCGCACCCTGCAACTGATCCCTTTCCAACACGACCGGTCTCACCCTGCTTTGGGGTGAGACCCCCAAAATCGCAGGACATCCCATGACTCATTCCGAGGCGGAGCTGTCCCCGGCACATCCCAAGAAATCCTTTGTTCAGACGCTGGAACTTGATCTGCGCCTTCTCGGCATGATCGGTGCCTTCGCGATCCTGTGCATCGGCTTCGACCTTGTGACCGGCGGCCGTTTCCTGACACCGCGCAACATCTTCAACCTGACCATCCAGACCGTTTCGGTCGCGATCATGGCCACCGGCATGGTGTTCGTCATCGTCACCCGTCATATCGACCTGAGCGTCGGCGCGCTTCTGGCGACCTGCTCGGCGGTGATGGCGATGACCCAGACCGAGATCCTGCCCAACATGCTGGGCCTGGGGCTGGGCCATCCGCTGATCCCCTGGGTGACGATTGTCTTTGGCATCCTCGTTGGTACGCTGATCGGCGCCTTTCACGGCTGGCTGGTGGGTTATCTGACCATCCCCGCCTTTATCGTGACGCTGGGCGGCCTGCTGATCTGGCGCAATGTCGGCTGGTACATGACCAGCGGCAAGACCATCGGCCCGCTGGACCCGACCTTCATGAAGTTCGGCGGCATCAATGGCACGCTGGGTGCCACCTGGTCCTGGGTTGCCGGTCTGCTGGCGCTGGCCGCCGCGCTCTACGGGCTGTGGGCCAGCCGCAAGAACAAGCTCCGTCATGGCTTCCCGGTCAAGCCGCTCTGGGCCGAGGGGGTTCTGGCGGCACTGATCTCGGGCGCGATCCTTGGCTTTGTCGCCATCCTGAACGCCTATGAGGTGCCGCTGGCCCGGCTCAAGCGCGATTTCGAGGCACAGGGCCTGACCCTGCCCGAAGGCTATACCGAGGCCTATGGCATCCCGATCTCGGTGCTGCTGCTGATCTTTATCGCGGTCGGCATGACCATGCTGGCGCGGCGCACCCGGCTTGGCCGCTATATCTTTGCCACTGGCGGCAACCCCGATGCGGCGGAACTGAGCGGCATCAACACGCGGTTGCTGACGGTCAAGATTTTCGCCCTGATGGGTGCGCTCTGTGCCATCTCGGCGGTGGTGGCCTCGGCCCGCCTGACCAACCATTCCAACGACATCGGCACGCTGGACGAGCTGCGCGTGATCGCGGCGGCCGTGATCGGCGGCACCGCGCTGGCGGGCGGGTTCGGCACCATCCACGGGGCCATCCTGGGCGCGCTGATCATGCAGTCGCTGCAATCGGGCATGGCCATGGTCGGGGTCGACGCGCCCTTGCAGAACATCGTCGTGGGCGCGGTTCTGGTACTGGCGGTTCTGATCGACATTCTCTATCGCAAAAAGACGGGGGCACGGTGATGATTGACAGAACGGGAACACCCTTGGTCGAGATGCGCGACATCTGCATCTCGTTCGGCGGCGTACACGCGGTCGACCATGTCAGCGTCAATCTCTATCCGGGCGAGGTCGTGGGCCTCTTGGGTCATAACGGCGCCGGCAAATCGACGCTGATCAAGATCCTCTCGGGCGCCTATCGCATGGACTCGGGCGAGATCCGCATCAACGGAGAGCGCGCCGAGATCCACAATCCCCGCGACGCAAGGCGTTACAATATCGAGACGATATATCAGACACTGGCGCTGGCGGATAACCTCGATGCGGCCTCGAACCTGTTTCTGGGGCGCGAGTTGGTGACGCCCTTCGGGCTGGTCGATGACGACGCGATGGAGGCCGAGACGCGCAAGATCATGGCGCGGCTCAATCCCAACTTCAAGAAGTTCAACGAGCCGGTCTCGGCCCTGTCTGGCGGTCAGCGCCAGTCGGTCGCCATCGCCCGCGCGGTCTATTTCGATGCCCGCATCCTGATCATGGACGAGCCGACCGCCGCGCTTGGCCCGCATGAAACGCAAATGGTTGCCGAGCTGATCGAGCAGCTCAAGGCGCAGGGCATCGGCATCTTCCTGATCAGTCACGACATCCACGACGTGATGAAACTCTGCGACCGGGCCAGCGTCATGAAGAACGGCCAACTGGTGGGCACGGTGGACGTGGACAAGGTCACCGATGACGACCTGCTGGGCATGATCATCCTGGGCAAGCACCCGGGCGAGCAGGCCGAGGCGTGACCATGACGGTTCTGGTGGCAGATGTGGGGGGCACCAATACCCGCGTCGCGCTGGCCAGCGCCGGGCAGTTGGTGCATCTGACCCGGTTCGCCAACGATGCCTATGGCTCTTTCGCCGAGGTTCTGGACGCCTATGCGCGGGGCCGCACCTTGCCGGGCCTGCGCGGTGTCTGTGTTGCGGTGGCCGGACCCGTGGCGGGTGGACGGGCCGAGCTGACCAACAGGAACTGGCATTTCGACGCGGCAGAGCTGGCCGCGCCATTGCCGGGGCAGGGGGGTATTCCGGCGCGGCTGATCAACGATCTGGTGGCGCTGGGCCATGCGCTGCCGGGGCTGACGGCGGCGCAGCTTGACGTGATCCGCGCCGGTGCGGCGCAGCCCTCGAACGATCAGGCGCTGGTGGCGGGACTTGGCACCGGTTTCAACACCTGCCTGCTCAAGGGCGGCGCGGTGGTCGAGGCCGAACTGGGTCATGCCAGCCTGCCGCTGGCCATCGCCGAGGAACTGCGCGCGCAGATTGGCGATGCGGCGGGCGGGTTTCGCACCAACGAATGCCTGTTCTCGGGTCGGGGCCTGTCGCGGTTGCACCAGATCCTGTCAGGACAGGAGCGGCGCGGACAGGACATCCTGGCGGACTATGCCACCGGCGGCGACCCGCAGGCAGCGGCCACGGTGACGCTGACCGCGCGGTTGCTGGGGCTTTTCGCACGAGAGCTGGTGTTCCAGTATCTGCCGTTCCGGGGCATCCACTTCGCAGGTGGTGCTGCGCGCGGTATCCTTGGCTCGGCGGCCCGGACGGAATTCCTGTCGGCCTTCGAGGCGGACGGGCGTTTTGCCGACCACCTTGACCGGGTGCCGGTGCGTCTGATCGCTGACGATGCCGCGGCGCTTAGCGGCGCGGCCCGGCTGATGGAGGAAAGCGCATGACCGACCCCTTGTTCCGATGGGGTATCCTGTCGACGGCCAAGATCGCGCGCGAACAGGTGATGCCCGCCATAGCCCGATCAGAAACCGGCGTGATCCACGCCATCGCCAGCCGCGACGCGGGCCGGGCGCAGGCACAGGCGGCACGGTTCTCGGCCGCGCGCTGGTATGACGCTTACGATGCGCTGCTGTCCGATCCGGATGTGGACGGGGTCTATATCCCGCTGCCCACCGCCCAGCACGTTGAATGGGCGATCCGCGCGGTCGAGGCGGGCAAACACGTGCTCTGCGAGAAGCCCATCGCGTTGAGGGCCGAGCAGATCGACCGGGTCATCGCGGCCCGCGATGCCTCGGGCCGGGTGGTGTCCGAGGCCTTCATGGTCTGGTATCACCCGCAATGGCACAAGGTACGCGACCTGATCGCCAGCGGCGCCATCGGCCCGCTGCGGCAGGTCACCGGCGGGTTTTCCTATCACAACACGGACCCGGACAACATGCGCAACCGGCCCGAATTGGGAGGTGGCGCGCTACCCGATATCGGCGTCTATCCGGTGGTGACGACCCTCTTGGCAACCGGGGCAGAGATGCGCCGGGCCGCGGCGCGGGTCGAATACTCGCCCGAGTTCGGCACCGATATCCTTGCCCGCGCCACGGTTGGCTTTGACGGGTTCGATCTGGATTTCCATGTGGCGACCCAGATGGCCGCCTATCAGTCGATGCGCTTCTTTGGCGAGATCGGCTGGATCGACGTGCCAACCCCGTTCAACGCTGGTCTCTACGGGTTTGACGAGGTGGTGCTGCACGATCAGAAAGCAGGGTCGCGGCAGGTGTTTCGCTTTCCGGGTATCAACCAGTACGAGGCGCAGGTGGATGCTTTCGTCCGGGCGACCCGGGGTGCGGGCGAGGTCTTTCCGCTGGAGATGTCTCGCAGGGTACAGGAGGTGATCGACGCGATCTATGCCGCAGCTACGCCCAGCCGCGCCTAGCGCGGCACCGTTTTCCGGCCCGGAAAACGGCCCGGAATTCTTGCAGAATTCCGGCGCTCAGCGTCCGATTGCATAGGCCTGCATCAAGCGGGGCGTTGCCGCTGCGCGCAGCGTGCCGTCTGACAGGCGGCTGGCAGCGGTGAGGCGGCCGACGCTCCAGGGTTCGGCCACTTCGACCCGGTGCCCCCGTTTGCGCAGCTCGGCAATTGCCGCCTCGCCCAGGGTTGGTTCCACCATCAGATGCCCGGGTTGAACCTCGCGCGGGTAGAACGAGCTCTGGAAATGACCAGTATGAAACAAGGGTGCGTCAATTGCCTCTTGCAGGTTCAGCCCGCCATGCACCAGCCGCAAAAGATAGATCAACTGCCACTGGTCCTGCTGGTCGCCGCCCGGCGTGCCAAAGGCCAACTCGGTCCCGTCCGGTCCCCGCGCCATCGAAGGCGACAGTGTGGTGCGCGGGCGGCGCCCCGGCGCCAGCGAGGTTGGCAGTCCCTCGTCCAGCCAGAACATCTGTGCCCGGCTGTTCAGCGGCATCCCGAGCCCCGGCACCACCGGCGCGCTTTGCAACCAGCCGCCCGAGGGCGTGGCCGAGACCATGTTGCCCCAGCGGTCGATCACATCCAGATGCACCGTGTCGCCCTTGCGCTGGCTCAGATGCGCCATGGTCGGTTCTCCCGCGCCGGTTCCCCCGGCCGAGATATAGATTTCCTGCGCATGGCGCAGCGCGGCCGCCACCCAGCCCTCATATCCCTCCACCAGCCCCGGGCGCTGTTCGGTCGCGGCCCGCGTGCTGATCAGGGCGCGCCGCGTTTCGGCATAGCGGGCGGACAGCAGCGTGCACATGGGAATGTCGCTGTGCTCGGGGTCGCCGTAATAGGCTTCTCGATCGGCAAAAGAGAGCTTCATCGCCTCGGTCACCAGATGTACGAACTCGGCGCCATTGAGGTCGAGCGCGTCCAGATCGAACCCGTCGAGCAGATGCAGAGATTGCAGCAGCGCCGGGCCTTGGGTCCAGGGGCCACCCTTCCACACGGTCCAGTCCTTGTATCGGGTCGAGATCGGCGCCTCGTAGCTGGCCTGCCAGTTGGCCATGTCCTCGCCGCTCAGCACCCCTTTGCGGCGCCCGCCGGCGGCATCCATCACGCAGGCATGGCGCATATAGCGGTCGATGCTCTCGGCCACGAAACCGCGATAGAAGGCCGCCCGCGCCGCCTCGATCTGCGCCTCGCGACCGCGCGCCGTTTCTGCCTCGGTCAAAAGGCGGGTCCAGGTGTCGGCCAGGGCCGGGTTCTTCATCAGCGCCCCGGCGCGCGGGGCATTGCCGCCCGGCAACCAGGTCTCGTAAGAGCTGGGCCATTCTTCGCGAAAGAACTCCGCCAGACCGGCGATGGTGGCCGCGACCCGGGGCAGGGCGGGATGCCCGGCCCGGGCATAGTGGATGGCCGGTTCCAGAATGTCGCGCAGCGGCAGCGTCCCATAGTCGCGCAGCATCAGCATCCAGGCGTCAAAGGCACCGGGGATGACGGTGGCGAGCAGGCCTGATCCCGGAATGCGCGTCAGCCCTTCGGACCGGTAATGCGCAATGGTGGCCCCGGCAGGCGCGGTGCCCTGGCCGCAGACCATGGTGGGCACCACATCGCCTGCCGGCTTGATCAGCATCGGCATGTCACCCAGCGGGCCGTTCAGATGCGGTTCGACCACATGCAGCACAAATCCCATCGCCGCCGCCGCATCAAAGGCATTGCCGCCACGCTCCAGCACCCCCATACCGACCGCCGAGGCGATCCAGTGGGTCGAGGTGGCAACCGCAAAGGTGCCCGCGATCTCGGGCCGGGTGGTAAATCGCATCGCTCAGTAATCGCGTTCGAAGAAGATGCCCAGCGAGGTGTCGCCGGAATTGTCGACCATGCCCTTGAGCGTCAGGTTGTCGGTCACGTCCAGGTTCAGGTTCACCTCGGTATCGCCCTCGATATTGACGGTGAAATCGGTGTAGAGATTGTCACTCAGATAGGCCCCGGCGCCCAGACGTCCAACCCCGCCCGCGTCCGTGCCGATTTCGATCGTGTCTGTACCTGTCTTTTCCCTTGCGCCTTTGGCGACGTCGCCTCCATGGCCGGACAATGTCGCCAGCGAGGCGGCCATCTGCGCGATGACAAAGGGTGAGAGCTGCGAGAACTGGTTGCCAAAGAGCAGCATCGCCAGCGCCTCTTCTGAGGGGCGGTCGGGATCGGCGGTCACCCGGACTTCGGGTTGGTCCAGCGGCCCGATGATCCTGAGCGTGGCCTGACCTTCGGAGGTGGTGGCGGTCGAGGCGAATTCGACAAACGGTGTCAGATCGCCTTGCAGGGTGACAACGCCCTTGGTCAGTTTCAGACGACGACCAAGAATGTTGAAATCGCCCCGGATCAGCGCGATCTGGCCCGAGGGAACCACCGCCGCGCTGGTTCCGCCAATATGGATGCGCCCGCCCATTTCGGCATTCAGACCCCGGCCACGGGCATAGACCTTGCCGGGCGCGTTGATGGCGATGTCCAGCGCCATGGTCGAGCTGCCGCCGCCGCCATTGCCGGTATCGACCAGCTTTGCCCGCTGGCGCGTTGCGTATACCGCGGCCGGTTCGCCGAGATGTGCCATGCCTTCCGGGATCGGAGCGGCACCGACTGCGCCCGAGGCGGTGTTGAGATTGATATTGGTTTCGCCCACCTCGATCTGCCCGGCCAGCCGGCTGTTGCCGGTGAGCGGCCCGGACAGGGTGATCTGCCCGCCCAACACGCTCTCAAAGGAGAGGTTGTCGGTCATCACCAGATCGTTCAGCCGTACCGCGATCTGCCCGTCAAAGGGCGGCAGCAGCGAGACAGGACCGGTGACGGTAAAACCGCCCCCGGCGCGGACGCCGCCACGGATGTCGATCCGGGCGGCACTGTTGGCAAGGGTGACAGTACCGCCGATGCCGGTGATGGTCTGGCCAAGACCGGGGATCGCAAGCGCCGAGTCGGCAGTGGTTATGGTGCCGCTCAGCGCCCCCAGTCCCGGCTTGCCGCGCAGCGCCAGATCGAACCGTGCGGTGCCGTCGATCTTGTTGGGGGCCAGCGCCCTGTTGGCGGCGCCCAGGCTGAGCTGACCCTGCGCGGTCATGTCTGCCGTACCTTGCCCCTCGTCGAATGTGCCGGCCACATCCGCCGTGATCCCGGCGGGGCCACGCGCGTTGCCGTTGACCGTCCAGATGCCGCCCGTGCGGGTGGCGGTTCCGACCGCTTTCAACGCCCCGGCCAGTTCTGGGACAAAGCGCTCCAGCCGCGCCAGTTCGGCGTCAAATTCCAGATCGGCGGCGCCATTCGTATCGACCGTACCGTTCAGCCGGGCAAAGGAACTGTCGGGGCCCAGCAACTCGATATCGCTGCGCAGGCCGGTTTCGGTGGGTGACAGGGTGCCGCTGAGCTTGAGCGGCCCCGAGACAGAGGGCGTCACCCGCGAGAGATCATCCAGCCGGGCGGCGAAGCGCAGGTTGCTGCCGGTGCCGCGAAAAGCGCCCGAGGCCTCGGCGCTGAGCGCGCTGCCGTCCAGGTCGAAATGGCGGATATCCATCCCGCCCGCATCGCGGCTGCCGTCGAATTCCAGCCGGGTTTGTCCTGCGATCAGCGCGTCGGCCTGGGCAATGCCGGTGCGCAGGTCGACACCATCGAGCGCGAGGCTTAGATCAAAGCTCTCGCCGTTCAGTGCGGTGCGCCCCTCCAGCCCGGCGCGGATCTGCCCGCCAAGCTCCAGACCGGCAAGCCCAGAGAAGGGCGCGAGATCGGGGGCCGTGATGCGTGCGGTGCCATCAAAGGCCGGTGCGCCGGTCAACCCGGTCACCTCGCCCTGCACCTCGGTGCTGAGCACCGGCGCGTCAAGCGTGAATCGGCGCAGGCTCAGGTCGTCGCCGGCGCGGCGCGCGTCGAGGTTCATCCGGATCGCGCCCGTCAGCAGTGGGTCGATATCAGCCACGCCACTGGAGAGGCCCCGGCCACTCAGATCAACGGTCAGGTCGAACTCCTCGCCCAGCCGGGTGGCGCTGCCGGTGATCTCGGCCACCACGGCGCCGCTCAGCGGGCGCCCGGCCAGTCCCGAGAAGGGGGCAAGGTCGGGCGTGTCGATCCGCAGGTTGCCATCCAGCGCCAGAATGCCATCGGGCTGGGTGACTTTCGCATCGGCCTCGATTTGTCCCGCCGCGGAATCGAGGGTCAGCGCGCGCACCGTCATACCGGTGTCGTCGCGCAGCGCGTCCAGATGCAGGCGACTGGTGCCAACCAGCAGGGGATCGGCCTCGGCCATGCCGGTCTTCAGGTCGCGCCCCTCGACGTCCAGCACGAAGTCGAAGCTACCCGACAGAGGTGCGCCGTTTCCGGTCAGCCGCGCCTCGGCCTCGCCGCCCAGATCGCGCCCCGCCAGTTCCGAGAAGCGGCCGAGATCGGCAGCGGTCAATGCAACGGTGCCGTCCATCTCGAAGCCGGAGGTCAGCCCGTCGATCACCGCATCGGCAGTGGCGGTGAAATCGGCTCCACGCAGGACAAGACCGGTCAGCGAAAGCGCCCGTTCGGGTGGCAGTTCGAAACCACCCGTCAGCGTGACGGCCTCACCCAGAGCGCTTTTCAGCGCTGGGTCGGCAAACGCCATCCCGTCCAGCGCGGCCTCGATCTGCCCGGCCAGCGTGGGGCTGCCCGCCGCCGGGGTCAGGGTGCCGCTGGCACCGATCCGGGCGCGGTCGAGCCGCAGATCGGGCGTGTCGAGCGCCTCGGCGCTCAGGTCCAGAACCCAGCCATCTCCCTCGCTTCGGTCATAGCGACCGCTCAGCTGCGCTGCGCCCAGTGTGATCCGCTGGTCGGGCACGGGCAGGGTGACACTGGACCCGTCGGGCGGGGTGATGCGCCCGTCAAGCGCCACGCGGTCCAGCGTGCCGCCAGGGGCCAGAGCCAACGCGCCGCTCAGGTCGAGCGCGTCCGAGCGCAGGTCGAACCGGTCGATCCGCATCGCCCCATCTGCGAGCGAACTACCATCGACGGCGAACCGGGTGTCGGTGCCGAAGAACGGGTCAAAGGCGGGATCCAGCAGCGGCGTGACATCGCCGCCCAGTTCGGCGGCAAACAGAATGCCGGGGGCGGTCTCATCTCCGGTGCCGCGCAGCCGCACCTGTCCTGTTACCCGTTCGACCGCATCGCTGCTCAACCCGATATCGGCGGTGAAATCGTCAATCGGCCCCGCGCCCTTGGCGTTGAAAAGCAGCGCGGGGGCATCGGGGATCCCCAGAGTGGTTGCGATCAAGCCACCCGCCGCCTCGGTCAGGGTCAGATCCAGTGTGATCTGCCGGGTCTCGTTGGCAAAGCCCGCCACCAGGTCGATCTTGTCGCCGGGCCGGTCCAGCCGGGTCACACTCAGCGCGGTGTCAAGCGCCCCATCGGCCAGCGACAGATTGCCTCCGATCGACAGCGTCGCGGCCACGCCCAGCAGCGGTGCGCCCAGTGTCAGTGTCTCGACCCCAAGCTCTCCCAGTTCCACCGCGACCGGCAGTTCGGGCACCTGGAACGGGGTGGCGGCGGCATCGGGCAGTTCGACCTCGGCGGGCACGGGCAGGGGCGCGCGCGCAATGTCGATCTCGGCGGCGGTGAGCGTGTTGACCGAAAACCGCCCGCGCAGCAGCGCCAGCCGGTTCCAGTCCAGTTCCGCCGCGCGGATGGTCAGCCAGACCCCGTCGGCATCGGCGACGGTGATCTCTTCGATGGTGGCGCGTGAACTGAGCGCGCCCGAAAGGCCGCGCACACGGATGTTGCGCCCCTCGCCCGACAAGGTGTCCTCAAGGAAATCGACAAGCAGGCCGCCGCTTTCCTCCAGGCTTTGGGTTTCGGCCACGGCCGAGGACAGGGTCAGCGCGAAGGCCAGCGGATACACAACCGGTTTCATCAGAATGCCTGCCCGATCCCCAGATAGAATTGCAGCCCGCCATCGGTGTTGCCGCTGGTGGGATAAGCCAGGTCCAGCCGCAGCGGCCCCAGCCCGCCCAGATCATAGCGGATGCCCAGCCCGGCGCCCGCATGACTGTCCGAACCCGACGTGATGAAGGACGAGGCCCCCACCGTGCCGAAATCGTAGAAGCCCACCAGCGAGATCTTTTCGGTCACCTTGCCCCGGATCTCGGTCGACAGGCCGACAAAGGACTTGCCGCCCGCCGTAGCGCCGCCCACCGGCAGGCCGAGGCTCTCGTAAGGTTGGCCGCGCACGGTACCCGCCCCGCCGGAAAAGAACAGCAGTTCGGGCGAGATCTCGGATTGCGACGGTCCAAAGACCGAGCCGAGTTGCAACCGCCCGGCCAGCACGAAACGGCCTTCGGTGTTGAAGTCCCAATAGGCGCGGCCATCGGCGGTCAGCCGGGCCCCCGACTTTGTGCCTGACAAACCGATGAACGGGTCCAGCCCGGCATTGATGTAAAAGCCCCGCGTGGCGCTGACCTTGTTGTCGCGCTCGTCCCATTCCAGGGCCGTGCGCAGCCCCAGATAGCGGAACTTGCGCCCGGTGCCATAGGCGTCGTCCGCATCGCCATAGCTCAGGCCGATCCCGGCCTCGGCATAAAGCGTGTCCGAAAAGGTGCGGCGCGCGCCGATGCCCAGCACCGCGCGGGTGATCTGGTAATGGGTGCGGTTTCGCCGTTCCGCCTCGCCGATATAGAAGATGCTGTCATCCGGCCCCAGCCGGTCGGGCCGGTCGAGGCGGAAACCGATGCGTCCGTCGATATCCTCGGTGCCGCCGATGTTGCGCACGGTCGCCTCAAGCCGCAGACGTTCGGCGGCGCCAAACAGGTTGCGGTGGATCCAGATCGCCGACAGGTCGAGCCCGTCGCGCGAGGACAGTTCGGCGCCGAATGTGATGCGTCGCTTGGGCAGGTCCTCGAACGTGGCGTCGAAATCGAGCGTGCCGTCGGGATTGGGGGTCTCGTGTTCGGTGACCGAGACCAGCGCAAAGGCGCCGGTACGGCGCAGCCGGGTACCGACCCGTTGCACCTGGTCCGGCGAATAGACCTCGCCGCTGGGAAAGCCCGCGATGCGCGCGATGGCCTTGGGTGTCACGTCGCTGCCGCCCTGCACATACATCTGGCCAAAGCGCAGTTTGGGACCTGGCAACAGGCGAATGTCGGCGTCCAGTTCGGCAGGGGCATGGCGCACCCGAATGCGCTGGTCGCCGATCCGGACCTTGGCGTAACCGGCCTCGCGCCAACCGGTGATACCTGTCTGCGCCGCGTCGCGGATGGCGCCGGTGGTGGCCGGCTGGCCGGTGGCGAAGCCTTCGGGCAGGCGCGTTCCGGCACTTAGCGGTTCCACCCGCGCCGTGCCAAAGCGGAAGGCGGGGCCGGGATCGACCGCGATCTCGATCCGCCCGATCTTTTCAGGTGTGAAGAACGGGTCGATCCCGGCGGCCTCGCGCCCGTCCAGACGGATATGGATCACCGGGCTGAAATGGCCGGCGTCATACAGAACCTGAACCAGGGTACGGTAATCCGAGAGTGCCGCTGACAGCAGTTCCAGGGGGCTGTCCTGGCCACGTGCCGGCGCCGAAAGGGCAGACGAGCTTTGGCGCAGACGATCCTGCAACTCTTCCGAGGCGCCGGGTGCGGTCAGCACCGCTTCGAGGGCGAGTGTGGTTGTGGGCAAAAGGGCAATGGCCGCGGTGGCGAGACCGCGCAAAAGCACACCCAAGGGGCCTGTCAGTTTCATGCCACGGCTCCAGACTGCTCGGCCTTACGGATTACGGGCCTCCCCCCAAGGATGACTCGCCGGTTGCTGTCTGTGTAGCACAGCGAGCGAGGGGAGCGGAACGGCATAATCCAGGATCGGCGGAACTGCCGCGCCGGGAGGGAACGGGCAGGCAGGCGCCCTGCGCAGGCGCTTCATTTCCGGGCGGCAAGGGCGCGTCAGCGGGTGGCGGCGCGGTACCAGGCGATGATCGCGGCGCGATCCTCGGGTTCCATATAGGTGACATTGGCGGGGGGCATGGCATGGCTGACCCCGGATTGCAGATAGATCGCCCGCGCATTGCGGGCGATATCGCCTTCGGTTTCCAGCAGCACACCCTTGGGCGCCCAGAGAATGCCCTCCCACACCGGTTCGCGGGCATGACACATGGAACAGCGCCCCAGCACCACGTCATGCGCCTGATCAAAGCCGGGCGCGGCGGCCAGCCGCTGTTCCGTGGCGGTCAGGGGCTGCGCCTCGGCCTCTTCCAGTGGCTGGTGCATCGGTGCGGTCGAGAGCCAGATGATGGCAAGGAACAACAGCGCCGTGACCAGCCAGGTCCAGGTCGGGTTGCCGGTGCGGGCATGCAGCGAGTTGAAATAGTGCCGGATCGTCACCCCCATCAGGAAGACCAGCGCCGCGATGATCCAGTTGTACTGGGTGGCAAAGGCCAGCGGATAGTGGTTTGACAGCATCAGGAACAGGACCGGCAGCGTCAGATAGTTGTTATGGGTCGAGCGCAGCTTGGCGATCTTGCCGTATTTCGGATCGGGCGCGCGTCCGGCCATCAGGTCGGCCACCACGATCTTCTGGTTGGGGATGATGATGAAGAAGACGTTGGCGCTCATGATCGTGGCGGTGAAGGCGCCCAGATGCAACATCATGGCGCGGCCGGTGAACACCTGGTTCAGCGCCCAGCCCATCACCACCAAGAGGCCAAAGAGCAGCACCATCAGCAGGGTCGGGCGCTCGGCCAGCCCGGATTTGCACAGCCGGTCATAGACCAGCCAGCCAATCGACAGCGTTGCCGCCGAGATCGCGATGCCCTGCCACAGCGCCAGTTCCGCCTTGGACTGGTCGATCAGATACAGCTCTCCCCCCGCCCAATAGACGATCATCAGCAGGGCAAAGCCGCTGAGCCAGGTCGAATAGCTCTCCCATTTGAACCAGGTCAGGTGTTCGGGCATGCGTTCGGGCGCGACCAGGAACTTGCGGATGTGGTAGAACCCGCCGCCATGTACCTGCCATTCCTCGCCATGCGCTCCGGGCGGCAGGTCGGGCGCCTTGCGCAGACCGAGGTCGAGCGCGATGAAATAGAAAGACGATCCGATCCAGGCAATCGCGGTGATCACATGCAGCCAGCGCACGCCAAAGGCCAGCCAATCCCAGAACACGGCTAGATCATACATAAGGGTGGTCTCCGATCCGTTTGCGTCAGACTAGGCAAAGCACGTTTTTTCCGGTATTCCAGCATATTGCCAAGCTGTATCAAAATTTCCGGAACAATGTCCTATCTCGATAATATCCGAACCTTCGTGCGGGTCTATGAACTGGGCAGCATGTCCGCTGCGGGCCGCGACCTGCGGATCTCGCCGGCGGTGACCTCGGCCCGGATTTCACAGCTTGAAGAGCATCTGAACGTGCGGCTGTTCCAGCGCACCACCCGCAATCTGACGCCCACCGAACAGGGGCGTGCCTTTTACCCCGGCGCGGTGGCGGTGCTGGATGCGGTGAACGAGGCCGAGGCGCAGGTGATGCACCTGACCGAGGCACCGCGCGGTTCGCTGTTTGTTGCAGCGCCGCTGGGGTTGGGGCGGCGGTTGCTGGCGCCGAACGTGCCGGAATTCCTGGCCGAGTATCCCGAGATCGACATCCGTTTGCGGCTGACCGACCGGACCATCGACCTGACCACCGAGGGGCTGGATCTGGCTTTTTTCCTGGGCCAGCCCGAGGACAGCAACCTGCGCATCCGCAAGATTGCCGATTGCCGCCGGGTGCTGTGTGCCGCACCCGATTATGTCAAGCGCCGCGGGCTTCCCGTCACCGGTCAGGACCTGATCGCGGGGCGGCACGAATGCCTCAACCTGCGCTTTCCCGGTGCGACCGAATTCCAGTGGCTTTTGCAGACCGCCGAGGGGCCGCGCCGTTTTGCCGTATCGGGGCGGCATGAATGCGACGATGGCGATGTGCTGACAGACTGGGCGCTGACGGGGCAGGGGATCGCGATGAAGCCGGTTTTCGAGGTGGCCGAGCATCTCAAGGCCGGTCGGCTGGTGCCGGTGGCGATGGACACACCTCCGGTGCCCGTACAGATGGCCTGTCTCTATACGCACCGGCGACATCAAGACCCCAAGACCCGGCTGTTCATGGAGTTCATGATAGAACGGATCGGACGGGCGGTGAAAACGGCCGAGAAAATCGCCGCCTGAGACCGGCGCGCTCCCGCCCCCGGATCGCTGCCCTGACGGGCAACTCCCGGCGTTGGGCCCAGCGCCGGACCTGCGGTCCGGCGCGGTCGGTCAGTGGCGAACGGTCACGCCCACTGCAACAGCGCCGCGCCAGAGGCGCGGCGCCTGGCCCAACGGGAGGAGGGCATCTTTGATGCCTGACCGACGGGCGGGAGGGCCCCGCTTCTTCAACGACCGCGCCTAGCTGCCGCGATAGGTGGAATAGC
Organism: Ruegeria sp. BHSC223; assembly: GCF_059613025.1. Taxonomy (NCBI): domain Bacteria; kingdom Pseudomonadati; phylum Pseudomonadota; class Alphaproteobacteria; order Rhodobacterales; family Roseobacteraceae; genus Ruegeria; species Ruegeria sp. BHSC223. The sequence goes on along the minus strand of NZ_JBXWRR010000005.1, from coordinate 163,785 downwards.
CAAAGGGCGACAGCAGCAGCGGCACATGGTAATGCGCCTCGGGGTCCGACATTCCGAACCGGATCGGCACAATGTCCAGGAACAGCGGTTCCTCCCCGGCCTGGCCGGTTGCGCGCAGATAATCGCCAGCGGCAAACTCCAGCTCGTAGGTCCCGGTCGCGAAGGTTTCTTGAGGCAGGATTGGCGCGTCCGTCCGTCCGTCCGCATTGGTGACCATCCGGGTAATCTCGCTGCGTGTTGTTCCCGAGATGCTGTACAGGCTGATCCGCAGCCCCGCGGCGGGGCACCCACGGGCGGTGTCCAGAACATGTGTGGTGAGATATCCGGTCATGGTGGCCTCCTTGTGCATCCCCTTGCCTCGCATATCCATATTGCCTGCGGCAAACCCGGAAATCACGAGAGAGTTTCTGTCTTGATTTGAAGATGGCCGCTTGCCCCGAGGACCGGCCCACGGCACCTTGAACCGGGCACCCCGCAGCTCATCATGCCCCTGGTCGGTTCAGTGCGCTCTTTCCAATTTCCGAAAGCTGCGTCAAATCGCATTTGATAAACGGAACCCGCGTTCTGGGATATGGACAAAAGCGGACCTCATTTTCAATCAGGCAGGACCCAGCCATGACATCTCCCCGCTATCCGCGCGACATGATCGGTTACGGCGCGACGCCCCCGCATGCCAATTGGCCCGGCGGTGCCCGGATCGCTGTGCAGATCGTGCTGAATTACGAGGAGGGGGGCGAGAACAACATCCTGCATGGCGATGCCGCCTCCGAGGCTTTCTTGTCCGAGGTGGTGGGCGCCGCGCAATGGCCGGGTCAACGCCACTGGAACATGGAGACCATCTATGAGTATGGCGCGCGGGCTGGGTTCTGGCGCCTGCACCGGCTGATGCAGGACCTGCCAGTCACTGTCTACGGCGTCGCCACCGCTCTGGCCCGTTCGCCGGATCAAGTGGCGGCGATGAAAGCCGCAGGTTGGGAGATTGCCAGCCACGGGCTGAAATGGGTCGAACACAAGGACATGCCCGAGCCGCAGGAGCGCGCCCAGATCGCCGAGGCGATCCGCCTGCATACCGAGGTGACCGGCAGCCGTCCGCGCGGCTGGTACACCGGACGATGCTCGATGAACACCGTGCGCCTCGCCGCTGAGGCCGGAATGGATTACATTTCCGACACCTATGACGACGATCTGCCCTATTGGAAACGGCTGGGCGGGCGTGACCAGTTGATCGTGCCCTATACGCTCGACTGCAACGATATGCGCTTTGCCACGCCGCAGGGGTTCAACTCGGGTGATCAGTTCTTTGCCTATCTCAAGGACAGCTTCGACGCGCTCTATGCCGAAGGGGTCGAGGGGGCGCCCAAGATGATGTCCATCGGCCTGCATTGCCGCCTGATTGGCCGCCCCGGTCGGGTGATGGCGCTGAAACGCTTCCTCGACTATGCGCGGGGGCATGCGGATGTCTGGTTTGCCACCCGCCTGCAAATCGCCGAACACTGGGCGCGCGAACATCCGCCCGTGGCGCGGACCCGTCCCTCCGAGATGCCCAGGGCCGATTTCGTGGCGGCCTATGGCGGCATTTTCGAACATTCCCCCTGGATTGCCGAGCGCGCGCATGGGCTGGAGCTTGGCCCCGCCCATGACACGGCAGGCGGGTTGCACAATGCGCTCTGCCGCATGTTCCGCTCGGCCAGTGCCGAGGAAAGGCTGGGCGTGCTGACCGCGCACCCGGACCTGGCGGGCAAGCTGGCACAGGCCAAGCGACTGACGGCGGAAAGCACCTCGGAACAGGCCTCGGCCGGGCTGGATGCGCTGACCGACGAGGAACGCACCACCTTTGCCCGGCTCAATACCGAGTATGTGACGCGGTTCGGCTTTCCCTTCATCATCGCGGTGCGCGACCATGACAAGGCATCGATCCTTGCCGCCTTTCAGCGCCGCATCGGCAATGACCGCGAGACCGAATTTGACGAGGCCTGCCGCCAGGTCGAACGGATCGCCGAGTTCCGCCTGCGCGACGTGCTGCCGTCATGAGCCGCCGCATCAAGACGGAACCGATCACCGTGGCGGGGTTTGCGCCTTTTGGTGACCTGATGTCGGTCTCAGGCGCTCCGGACAAGATCATCAATCAGGGCCAGTGCGGGCGCTATCACGACCGGGCGCTGCTTGATTTCAACGACGGGCGCGCGGGTATCAGCCTGTTCGACGCCAATCCGCGCGCGCTGCCCTATACGCTCGACATGGTCGAGCGGCACCCGGACGGCAGCCAGGCCTTCATCCCGATGAGCCATCAGCCCTTTCTGGTGATCGTGGCCCCCGACGAGGACGGCCGCCCCGGCACGCCACGCGCCTTTGTCACCGAAGCAGGGCAAGCGGTGAACTATCATCGCGGCACCTGGCACGGGGTGCTGACGCCGCTTGCGGCACCCGGCCTCTTTGCGGTGGTCGACCGCATCGGCGCCGGCGCCAATCTGGAAGAATTCTGGTTCGACGACCCATGGGAGGTGGTCGCCGGATAATCGAAGCCGCCCGCGAAACAAGAGGCGGCAAGACCCCCATGATCCACACAGGGAGGACAGTGATATCATGGCCGACACTTCGATAGGGACTGCGGATCAGCTCCGCGATCCGAATTACACCCCGCCGCTGGCAAAGGCGGTGCCGCTGGGTATCCAGCATGTGCTGGCGATGTTCGTCTCGAACGTCACGCCCGCGATCATTGTGGCAGGGGCGGCGGGTTTCGGCTTTGGCTCGAACTCGCCCGATTTCCCGCAGCTCCTTTATCTCATCCAGATGTCGATGCTGTTTGCCGGCGTGGCGACGCTGTTGCAGACGGTGACCATCGGTCGGGTCGGCGCGGGCCTGCCGATCGTGCAGGGGACCAGCTTTGCCTTTCTGCCGATCATGATCCCGCTGGTCGCGGGCAAGGGGGTGGACGCGCTGGCGGCGCTGTTTGGCGGCGCGATCATCGGCGGCCTGTTTCATTTCTGCCTCGGCTTCTTCATCGGGCGCATCCGCTTTGCGCTGCCGCCGCTGGTCACCGGGTTGGTGGTGACGATGATCGGTCTGGCGCTGGTCAAGGTCGGCATCCAGTATGCGGCGGGCGGCGTGCCCGCCATCGGCACGCCGGAATACGGCTCGCTCCTGAACTGGTCGGCGGCGCTGGTGGTGATCCTGGTGACGCTGGGGCTGAAGTTCTTTGCCCGTGGCATGCTGTCGGTCTCGGCGGTGCTGTTGGGGCTGATCGTTGGCTATGTCTATGCGCTGATGGTGGGCATGGTGACCTTCGAGGCGATTGGCACCAGCTGGAGCCGGGCGGCGGGCTTTGCCCTGCCGGTGCCGTTCAAATACGGGTTCGAGTTCTCGCTGGCCGCCGTCATCGGCTTTGCGATGATGGCGGTGGTTTCGGCCATCGAGACGGTGGGCGATGTTTCGGGCATCACCAAGGGCGGCGCCGGGCGCGAGGCAACCGACAAGGAAATCGCCGGCGCCACCTATGCCGACGGTCTGGGCACCGCTGTTGCGGGCCTCTTCGGCGCCTTCCCCAACACCTCGTTCAGCCAGAACGTGGGCCTGATCGCGATGACCGGGGTGATGAGCCGCCATGTGGTCACCATCGGCGCGCTGTTCCTGATCCTCTGCGGGCTGGTGCCCAAGGTGGGCGCGATCATCCGCACCGTGCCGATCGAGGTGCTGGGCGGCGGGGTCATCGTCATGTTCGGCATGGTGGTCGCCGCAGGCGTCTCGATGCTGTCGGACGTGCATTGGAACCGGCGCAACATGGTGATCTTTGCCATCGCGCTGTCGGTCGGGCTGGGTTTGCAACTGGAGCCCGGCGCGGTGCAGCACCTGCCCGATACCGCGCGCATCCTGATGACCAGCGGCTTGCTGCCCGCCGCCGTGATTGCCATCGTGCTGAACCTGATCCTGCCGCAGGAACTGGGCGAGGAGGCGACCGAGGAGGTTTCGGGCGGCATGGCCGGACACGGGCGCAAGTAAGGGGTTTCATCGGGCGGGCCACTCCCGCCCGGTTCCGCCGCATCAAAGATGCGTTGGCCCCGGTTGGGCCGGGCGCGCGGGGCCTGCCCCGCGCGCCGATCGCGCCAAGGCGCGATGCCTCCGGCGGAGGTATTTTCGAACAGAAGAAAACTGAGGGTGGATATGGGCGGGGTCAGCCAGCCATCAGTCGGGCGATATCCAGCATCCGTGCCGAGAAGCCCCATTCATTGTCGTACCAGCCGAACACCCGGACTTGCCGGTCCCCTACCATGCGGGTTTCGGGACCGGCGATGACCAGCGATTCAGGGCGCGCGCGCAGGTCGGAGGAGACCAGCGGCTTGTCGGTCCAGCCGAGCACTTGCGAGGCGTTGACTGCTTCGCGCAGGGCGGTCTCGAACTGCTCGGGCTCCATTGTGCGGGCAAGTTGCACGACCAGATCAACAGCCGAGACGCTGGCGGTCGGAACCCGGACCGCCGCACCCGAGATACGGCCGGACAGATGCGGCAGCACCTCGTCGATCAGATGGGTGGCGCTGGAGGTGGTGGGCACCATCGACAGCGCCCCGGCCCGCGAGCGGGCCAGATCGCCCCGGGGCGCGTCGACCATCGGCTGGCTGTTGGTGTAGCAGTGGATCGTCGTCATATGCGCGCTGACGATGCCCGCGATGTCATCGATAACCCGCGCCAGCGGTGCCAGCCCGTTGGTGGTACACGAGGCGTTCGAGACGATACGGGCATTGCCCAGAAGCGCCTCGTTCGCGCCCAGCACCACGGTGATTTCGGCGGCGGGCGAGGGGCCCGAGATCAGCACCTTGCCAGCTCCGGCACCGAGGCCCCGGGCGGCCACGTCCGATGTGCGGGCAATGCCGGTGCAATCGAGCAGAACGTCCACGTCCGACAGGTCGACCCGTGCGAGGTCGGCGCTGTGGGTGACCGGAATGGTCAGGCCATCGACGATGAGGCCGTCGGCGCCGGTGGCAACGCTGCCGCGCCAGGGGCCGAAGGTGCTGTCAAATTCGAACAGATAGGCGCAGGTTTCGAGCGGTGCGATATCGTTGATCTGCACCAGGTCGATATCGGTGGCCCGCGGCGCAGCCAGCAGCTGCCGCAGGATGGTGCGGCCGATGCGGCCGAATCCGTTGATCGCGAGTCTCATGGGCAAGCTATGGCAGGAGCTTTGACCGATCTCAATGCCCAGGCCTCACTGGCCTCACCGGCACGTGACCCGGGCAAAGAACTGGTCCGATATGATCTGGTAGAGCGTCTTGCGGTCCACCATTCAACCGGTTGACTGTTTAACGGCGGTAATCGTCTGGAGGGTGCGCAGCCGGGCAGGTGCGCCAAGCGGGCTGAAATCGTTCTTGTCGCGCCTGGCACGATAAACCATCGCCGCGTCGGATACCTGCGTGACCGCCCGGCTCCGGCTCATCACCCGTGAGGTGAATGTCTCCTGCTGCGCAACCGCGACCGCGGGGCCAAAGATGGACGGGGCAAGAAGGGTGGACAAGACGCGAGGCATTTTCATGGTGAAGCCTCCGGTGCAGCCCGAAACCCTGTGATGATGCGAGCAGATTGCACAGGGTCTGAAAAGCCCCAGCCGGCGCGCGCCGGGGAAAAGAACACAGGAAAAGGGACGCTGGCATGCCCCTGACTTTCAAAAACTGCGCGCTGATCCCGGTCGGGCGGGCACGATCGGTCTCACCCCATGAAACGTGGGTCGCCTGTTGCCCAGGCAACACCATCGCCCCGATCCATCGTTTCGATCAAGGCCATATCATCGTCATCAAGGGCAAAGCCGAACAGATCAATGTTCTGTTGCACCCGCCGGGGGTTCAGGCTTTTGGGCAGGACTGCGAACCCCTTTTGCACGCCCCAGCGCAACAGGACCTGTGCTTCGCTCACACCGTATTTCATGGCCATTGCCTTGAAGGGAGAATGTGTATCGGTTCCGTCTGCCTTCATCTCGGCAGTCTTGCCGCTGGCTTGCCCTGGTTCTGCACGCCAGGTGGAGAGGGGAACGAGGGAGCTGTAGGCGATCGGAGCAATATCGTTTTCGGCCATGAAGGCCAGAAGTTCGGGCTTCTGGCTCCAGGGATGCAGCTCGATCTGGTTGTATTCTGGCATCGGCAGACCCGCCGCCCGTATCTCTTCGATATGGGCTTCGGTATAGTTGCTTACCCCGATGGCGCGGGCCTTGCCCTGAGCCTTGAGATCGACCAGCGCCCGCCATTCGTTCAAGCGTTCGGCGCCGCCTGACGGGGCGTGGATCAGGTACAGGTCGACATGGTCGAGCCCGAGTGCCGCGCGCGACGCCTCGAAGGCGGCAATGGTTTCGTCATATCCCTTTGGCGTGTCTCCCCAGGCCGGGTTGCCGGGCCAAAGTTTCGTCGTCACGAAGAGGTCCGCGCGGTCAAGCCCGGTTGCGGCAAGGCCGTCGCGGATGCCCTGGCCCACGCCGGCCTCGTTGTGGTACCCCGCCGCGGTGTCGATATGGCGATACCCGGCCCCGATAGCGGTCGCGACTGCTGCTGCGGCACTCTCGTCGGCAATGAGGTAGGTACCGAAACCGACCAGAGGGAGGCCGTTTGCTGTCATTGGGGTCTCGTTAAGCGAGTTGGTCATCCCTGTGCTCCAAGAAGTTGTCCGAGGGTTTGAAAATTGCTCTATTAGAGAAAGAATAGTGAAAATGCGTTGGTTTTTTTGCCAAATGATCTTCAATTCTTGTCATATTCTCTAGTGGTTCATAAAAAAATGATGTCGAGTGTCGGTCTGTGGCAAAACTGCCTTGCGAGATGCTTATGGAGGTCCGATGCGCTCGGGACTTGTTAGGTTGGCGGGTGAACTGGCTGCGCCCGAGGTGGCAGGGGGCGTTACCCAGCTTGGCTTGGGTGGGGCTGTCCTGCTGCGGCGCACCCAGCCCTCGGCTATCGAGGGGAAACTGTACCGGCCTTTGCTCTGCGTGATTTTGCAGGGTGCCAAGGATGTTTCCGCCGGAACCCTGTCGGTGCATTGCCCGGCGGGGAATGCTATCATCGTCAGTCACGATCTGCCGGTTCTGTCGCGCATCACCCGGGCTTCTCTGGCCGAGCCTTACATCGCCGTGGTGCTGCCACTGGATCTTGGCATCCTGCGCGGCTTCTTCGATCGGATGCCGGACATTGCCGGGGGTGAGGACAATGCGGCGGCGCTTCTGTCTTGTCCGGCGGATGGTGAATTGTTGGATGCCATCTTTCGGCTCATCACGCTCGCCCGGCAAGAGATCGCGGCACCACTGCTTGGTCCGATCCTGCTGCGCGAGATCCACGCCCGGCTATTGTTGTCGCCGCAGGGCGCTATCCTCAGGCGTTTCCTGTACCGAGAGGACCCGTCAAATCACGTCGCGCGCGCGATTGCCTCGATCCGCGCCTCGATCGAGGCGCCGATGAAAGTGTCGGCGTTGGCCGAGCATGCCGGCATGAGCACGTCGTCGTTTCATGCGCATTTCAAGGCGGTGACCGGTTTGACCCCCGGACAATACCAGAAGGATATCCGCCTGCTCGAAGCGCGGCGCCTGATCCTGGACAGCGATGCGGCGGTGTCTTCGGTTGCGTTCGACGTCGGCTATGAAAGCCCCGCGCAGTTCAGCCGCGATTACGCCCGCAAGTTCGGATGCCCACCACGAGAAGACCGCAACAGGGCACGAGAGCCGGACTCGGATCGGTCAACGGCGTTCGTGTCGCAGCCCGCCGCGGTCAACTGAGGACGAATGGCAGATGCCGGATACCCGGCATCCTGCGGATATTAGCGCCGCGGCAGCGCCATGTGCCGGTTCACATCCTTGTAGAGCAGATAACGGAACGGCCCCGGTCCGCCCGCGTAACAGGCCTGCGGGCAGAAGGCGCGCAGCCACATGTAATCGCCCGCCTCGACCTCGACCCAGTCCTGGTTCAGCCGATAGACTGCCTTGCCCTCCAGCACATAGAGCCCGTGCTCCATCACATGGGTTTCGGCAAAGGGAATGACGCCCCCGGGCAGGAAGTTGACGATGGTGACATGCATGTCGTGGCGCAGGTCGTCGGGGTCGACGAAACGCGTCGTCGACCAGCGCCCCTCGGTGCCCGGCATCTCGTTCGGGGCGATATCCTGTTCGCGGGTCACGAAAGGTGTCGGGGTCTCAAGGCCCTCGACCGCTTCATAGGCTTTGCGGATCCAGTGGAACCGGGCAGCGGGGCCTGCATGATTGCGCAGCCGCCATGGGTGACCCGCCGGGATATAGGCATAGCCGCCGGGTTCCAGCACATGATCGGCCCCGTCGAGGGTCAATGTCACCGCCCCGTCGACCACGAACAGCACCGCCTGCGCGCCTGCATCGGTCTCGGGGCGGTCGCTGCCGCCGCCGGGTTTAACCTCCATGATGTAATGCGAGAAAGTTTCGGCGAAACCACTTAGCGGCCGGGCGAGAATCCAGGCCCGCGTTTCCTCCCAGAATGGCAGCTTGCTGGTAACGATGTCGCGCATCGTACCCCTTGGGATGACCGCGTAGGCCTCGGTGAACATGGCCCGGTCGGTCAGCAACTGCTCTTGTCCGGGATGGCCGCCTTGCGGGGCGTAATAGGTGGGGGATGCCATGGGTGCCTCGTCGTGTTCTCTGCGCCAATCTGGGACGGGGACGACGGCAGTCCAAGTGCGGATGGTCAGATAGGAACCTTCGTGTTTATTTGAAGATTGCCGGAGCCGGGGCATCCGGACGCGTTGGCGTTCGGGTCGAGGCCGTGTAATCATCCGGCAAATCCGCCGGAATTGAGGAGTGAGCGATGAAACTGGTTGTGGCGTTTCTGCTGGCTGTTGGACTGTACGGGGGGGCGGCCGAGGCCAAGCCGATCTCGCGCATCATCGCCGAGCTGGGGCTGGAGCCCGAGGATTTCCAGTTGATGGGCGCCGCCTCGCGGCAGTTGATCGTCGATGGAAAGCCCGTGGTCGGACGCGAAAGCGGCTGGGAGAATGCAACGACCGACTCGCAGGGAACCGTTCGGGTCGACGCGGTGCAGGGTGACTGCGCGGTGCTGCACCATGTGATCCGACCCAAGGGCGTGACAAATGCGCGGGTGATCGGAACCCGGATGTGCAAGGGCGCCGATGGTGCATGGATGCTGACGCCATAAGGTGACGTACCGGTCACGTAAGCGCTATTCGGGGTTGTCCGGCTCCTGACCCTTTGGCGCCGTTCGCGCCATTTATGACGCATGGCCGTTCCAGGCCCACGCGAGCGATGCCGTCGCTCGCCCCCCTGTTTCGTGACAAGGTACTGCCACGAGATGTAGCAGGTGATTTGGCGGGGAAGTCCTTCTTTGAGTTCTTTCTATGAAGAAGCACATGTTTTGACCCGAATTGACGGTGGTGGTAGAGTTGTCCACCGAGCGCACGGTGACGGAGGCACTCTTCATGACGTTTCAATTGGCGGGTGAGGGGCCCAAGATTTACGAAGAAGTCATGGTGCCGCTTTGGTTTGGCCGATGGGCCGAGGCTCTGATCGACCAGCTCTCACTTCGCAGTTCGGAACGTGTCTTGGATGTTGCCTGCGGTACGGGGGTGACAACCCGATTGACCAAGACAAAGGTAGGGCCAGGCGGCAAGGTAGACGGCCTCGACATCAATGCTCCGATGCTCGCGCAAGCGAAGGAACTGGCCGGTGATCTCGATATCGCCTGGATCGAAAGCGATGTTTGCGACATCGATCTGCCCTCGGAGTCCTACGATGTCATCCTGTCTCAGCATGGATATCACTACTTCCCCGACAAGCCGCAGGCTCTGCGAGAGTTCTTGCGGCTTCTGGCTCCGCGCGGCCGTCTGGGTTTTTCGATCTGGGATGGGCACAGCCCCTATACGAGCGCTATTTGTGCCGCGGTTGAGCATCACATTTCCCCAGAGATTGCGAGAAAACAGCGGTCGCAACGGGAAACTCCCTCGGCAAACGAACTGAAAAGCCAGATGAGCGCACAAGGCTTTTCCGACGTCGCCGTCTATCGTCAGGAGCTGATGATCGACGTGCCGCCCGCATCCGAGTTCGTACCTTTGCACTTGCGCTCGATGCCTATTGCGGCTGCGTTCACCGAACTCCCGGAAGATGCTCAGAACGCACTCATAAACGAGGTTGCGGAGTCCCTCGCGGATTATGTTCAGGGTAACCGACTGGTCTACCCGGACGCTGTGCATGTCGCGATTGGCTTCAAATAGAAAGGCGCATGGCGGTGTTCTGGTTGAGCTGGCGCTGACAAGACAGCAGCGAGAACCGCTTTGCCCCGCGACCGGGGCCTCGGGATCGAGAAGCGGGAACACCCGGCTTTGGCGCCACCTGCAAACACATCCTGTGCAACGCGTTTCCGGGGCCCTTTGAACGCCTCTTCAAGCCCGCTTGATGCCTTGGATCATTTGCTCTCTTGCTGCAAATGAGGGGTGAAGCTAGGCTTGCCCGCAGCAAGCGTTTTTCAGATGGAAAGACACCGGATGAAGTATACCGAAGAGCATGAATGGCTGCTGGCCGAGGACGACTTGATCGTAGTGGGAATTACCGCCCATGCGGCCGAGCAGTTGGGGGATGTTGTGTTCGTTGAACTGCCCGAGCCCGGAACCGAGGTCAGCAAGGATGACGAGATCGTTGTGATCGAATCGGTCAAGGCGGCCTCGGATATCCTGGCGCCGCTGGATGGCGAGATCGTCGAGGTAAACGAGATACTGGCGGACAATCCCGGTATGGTGAACGAGGACCCCATGGGCGAGGCCTGGTTCTTCAAGATGCGGCCCTCGGACCTGTCGCCGATGGACGACTACATGGACGAGGCCGCCTACAAGGATTTCATCGGCTGATCCTGAGAATACTCCCTTTGCCGGGCGGGTTTCGTGCTATGCTGCGCCTGCCCGCCCTGCATCGGAGGATCCCCGGATGGCACAGCCCCCCCGCAAGACGGCGCAGGATTTCGATCCGCGCATTCTGGAAATTTTCGACGGCTACGTGCATGGCACCCTGTCGAAGCGCGAGTTCATCACCCAGGCCGGGCGTTATGCCGCCGCCGGGGTGACCGGGGCCATGCTGCTGGACCAGTTGCAGCCCAATTATGCGCTGGCCCAGCAGGTGGCGGCCGACGATCCGGCGATCGAGACCGCGCGCGTCACCTATGACAGCGCGCAGGGCAACGGCGCGATCACCGGGCTGATGGCACGCCCGGCGGGCGCGGCGGGCAAACTGCCCGCGATCCTGGTGGTGCACGAGAACCGTGGCCTGAACCCCTATATCGAGGATGTGGTGCGGCGCTGCGCCAAGGCGGGTTATCTCGCCTTTGGTCCCGACGGGCTGAGCCCGCTGGGCGGCTATCCGGGCACCGATGACGAGGGCCGGGAAATGCAGAAGATGCTGGACCCCGCGAGGCTGATGGCGGATTTCTTTGCCGCCTTCGAGTTCCTGCGCGACCACGAGGGATCGACCGGCAAGGTGGGCGCGGTCGGGTTCTGTTATGGCGGCGGCGTCTGCAACGCGCTGGCGGTGGCCTATCCCGATCTGGCCGCCTCGGTGCCGTTCTATGGCCGCCAGCCCGCGGTCGAGGACGTGGCCGCGATCGAAGCGCCGCTGATGATCCATTACGCGGGGCTCGACGACCGGATCAACGCCGGTTGGCCCGCCTATTCCGAGGCGCTGCGCGCGGGTCAGAAGGCGTTCACCGTGCATTTCTATCCGAACGTGAACCACGGGTTCCACAACGACACCACGCCGCGCTATGACGCGGAGGCCGCCGAACTGGCCTGGGCCAGGACGATGGAGTTCTTCGGGCGGGAACTGTCCTAGGATCAATACCCCCGCTGGCGGTCGACCTCGTGCAACAGGGCCTCGCCCGCGCCGAGGCGGCGGAAGTTTTCGGCCACGTCCCGCATCGCGTCCCCCAGGTGCCAGCCCGAGATATGCGGGGTGAGCGTGACGCCCGGATGCGACCAGAGCGGGTTGCCCTTGGGCAGGGGTTCGGTGCCGACCACGTCCAGGACGGCGTGGCCCGGTCGCCCGGCGTCAAGCGCGGCCAGAAGGGCCGCCTCGTCGATCAGGTCGCCGCGCCCCGCGTTCAAGAGCTGGCTGCCCGGTTTCATCGCGGCGAGCATTTCGGCATCGAAAAGACCGTTTGTCTCTGCGGTCGAGGGCAGGATGGCGCAGACGTGGTCGCACGCGCCCAACATTTCGGGCAGCGCGGCCGCGCCATGGCGGCAATCGACCCCATCGATGTCACGCGGCGAGCGTGACCAGCCCCGGACCTGAAAGCCGATATCGCGGAACATGCGCGCCGTGCGCCCACCGATATGGCCCAGTCCCAGCACCCCGACCACCGTGTCGGGGGTGTATTTCGGCTCGATATCGACCCAGGCCGCCCGCGCCTGATTGGCGCGGTGGGCGTCCAGATTGCGATGTGCCCGCAACACATAGGCCAGGAACCATTCGGCGATCTCGCGCGCCGGATCGTCCGGTTTCAGCCGCGTCACCCGCACATGCGGCGGCAGGGCGGGATGGGCGACGATGGTTTCGACCCCTGCCCCCAATTTCTGCACCAGCGCCAGGTTCGGCAGGCGCGCGGGCCAGTCGGCGCGCAGGTTGGCCACCGCCATCATCGTCACCTGCACCGGATCGCCCAGATCGTCCGGCGTGCGCATATCGGCGCCGGGCAGTTGCGCCCGCAACTGCGCCGCGATCTCTTCGTTCGACATCCAGCCGGAAATCCCGGTATCGACCAGCAGGGCCATGCGCCTCTCCTTCTCACATTCAGCGCGGTGACGTTTCGTCACGCCGCTAGACTTTGCCGTAGCAGCTAAGTCATCCTTTCGGCCAAGGTAAACCCCGAATGTCGGGGTATGGGAGGCACCATGGCAAACATCATGAACATGTCCTTTGGGATGCGCGAGGAAAACCGCAAGCTCTTGGGCCGGGTCGCCGACATGATCCGCGACGAGATCATGCCGCTGGAAGACGAGTACCATGCCGAGGTCGCCAAGGGGGACCGCTGGCAATATACCGAGCGCCAGACAGAGATCCTGGAAGGGCTGAAGGCCAAGGCCAAGGCCGCCGGTCTGTGGAACTTCTGGCTGACCGACAGCGACCGCGGCTTTGGTCTGACCACCGTCGAATACGCCTATTTCGCCGAAGAGATGGGCAAGACGCCGCTGGCGGCCGAGGTGTTCAACTGTTCCGCCCCCGATACCGGCAATATGGAAGTGTTCGAGCGCTACGGCAGCGAGAAGATGAAGCAGGACTGGCTGGCGCCGCTGCTGGAGGGTCAGATCCGCTCGGCCTATCTGATGACCGAACCGGATGTGGCCAGTTCGGATGCCACCAACATCTCGATGTCCTGTGTCCGCGACGGCGACGACTATGTGCTGAATGGCGAGAAATACTGGGCCTCGGGCGCCGGCGATCCGCGCTGCAAGGTCTATATCGTGATGGTGAAGACGGGGGGCGAGGACGCGCCCAAGCACCAGCGTCATTCGATGATCGTGGTGCCCGCCGGGTCCGAGGGGATCGAGATTCTGCGCCCGATGCTGGTGTTCGGCCACGATGACGCGCCGCATGGCCATATGCATATCCGCTTTACCAATGTGCGGGTTCCGGCCGAGAATATCCTGGTGGGTGAGGGGCGCGGTTTCGAGATCGCGCAGGGGCGTCTCGGGCCTGGCCGCATCCACCATTGCATGCGCTCGATCGGTCAGGCCGAGATCGCGCTGGAGCGCATGTGCAAGCGCGCGCTCGACAAGGAAGCCTTCGGCAAGAAGCTGGCGCATCTGGGTGCCAACTATGACATCATCGCCGAATGCCGGATGGAGATCGAGATGGCGCGCCTGTTGTGCCTCAAGGCTGCCTGGATGATGGATCAGGGTGACGCGCGCGCCGCCGCCCCCTGGATCAGCCAGATCAAGGTGGTGGCGCCGCGCGTCTCGCTCAAGGTGATCGACGAGGCGATGCAGATGCATGGTGGGCAGGGGATCAGTCAGGACACGCCGCTGGCCGCCGCCTGGACCGGGCAACGCACCCTGCGCTTTGCCGATGGTCCCGACGCGGTGCACCGCCGCCAGATCGCCCGGACCGAGCTGAAGAAATACACGCAGGAAAAGGTCTGACCCTTATGACGGCCCCGGTCTATTTCACCGAAACCGAACCGGGGCTGTTTGTCGGCAACGACCCGGCGCGTGGGCCATGGTCGCCCGATCACTGTCATGCCGGGCCGGTCACCGGCCTGGTGGCGCGCGCGGCCGAGGCGGCCGCCGGGCCGGACAAGATGCTGACCCGGCTGACGCTCGACGTGCTGAAACCGTTGCCGCTGGCAGGGCTGCGGATCACCACCGAGATAACGCGCAACAGCCGTACGCTCACCACGACCCGGCTGGCCCTGCACGATGACGAGGGTACGCTTTGCCTCACCGGCACCTCGATGCATCTGGTGCGCAAGGACCTGGGAGAGGTGCCCACCGCAACGGTGCCCGTACCCGATTTTGCCTGCGCGCGACCCGGTCCGGCACTGCTGGTGGGCAAGCTGCATGACCAGCCCGCCTTTGGCCAGTTTATCGAGATGGCCTATCCCGAAGGCGAGGATCTGGGGCCGGGGCCGAAAACCGTCTGGATGAAGGCGCCGCATTTGCTGGCCACCGAGGCGCCGTCGCCGATTCAGGCGATCTGTCCTCTGGCCGATTGCGGCAACGGCATTTCCTGGAACGAACCGCCGGTGCGGTTTGGTTTCATGAACACGGATCTGACCCTGCAAATCCACCGTGAACCGCAGGGCGACTGGTTTGCGGCCGAGGCCGTATCGCATTGGCAGCCGAACGGGATCGGCATGTCGCAGGCGGTTCTCTATGACACGGCCGGGCCGGTGGGGATGGCCTTGCAGACGCTGGTCCTGCATCCGATGGCGAAATAACGCCGCCGCCGCGCCTGCCCGGATTGTCAGCCCCGCGCCCGCGCCCTATCGTCCGGCCATGCGCCGGATTGCCCTTGCCCTCTCTCTGTTGCTCCCCGCGCCGCTGATGGCGCATCCGCATGTGTTCATCGACACCGGATTCGAGCTGATCTTTGCCCCCGACGGGGCGCTGACCCATGTGCGGGTCACCTGGGCCTATGACGATTTCTATTCGCTGGTCATCCTCGAGGAACTGGGAATGGACCCCGATGGCGATGGCAGCCTGACACCTGAGGAAGAGGCGCAACTGGCCGGGTTCGACGCGCAATGGATCGAGGGCTATAACGGCGATCTCGATTTGCGCTTGGGCGATCAGCCGCTGGCGCTGTCCGGCCCGCTGGAGCCCACCGCCACCACCGAGGCGGGGCGGATCGTGTCGACCCACCTGCGCGCGGTCACCGGTGGCGGAATGGGGTCGGGGGCATCCCTGTCGCTGCGTCCCTATGACGAGACCTACTACACCGCCTACGAGGTTGCGCGCCCGGTCACCCTCAGTGGGCGCGACGATTGCCTGCTGGAGCGGTTGGAGCCCGATATCGACGGGCAACTGGCCGAGATGCAGGAGATGCTGTTGCGCATCGACGCCGATGCCGATCTGGAGGAGATGGATATCCCCCTGATCGGTGCTGAATTCGCCACGGAAATCCGGGTCACATGTCCCGGCTCGTGATCGTGCCGGTCGCGCTGGTGCTGGCCCTCTTGGGCTGGTTCTGGCTCAGCGGCGGCTTTGACCAACTGGCGCTGTGGGCAGCGGGCGAGCAACGGGATTTTCAGAACCAGATCGCCCAGGCGCTGCGCGGCTTGCGCAGCGGGCAGGGCGGGGCACTGTTGCTGCTGTTGTCGGTCTGTTTCGCCTATGGGTTCTTCCATGCCGTGGGGCCGGGCCATGGCAAGGTGCTGATCGGCGGCTATGGGCTGGGTCGGCGGGTGCCGGTGCTGCGGCTGGCGGCAATCGGGCTGGCATCGAGTCTGGGTCAGGCAGTCACCGCGATCGCGCTGGTTTATACCGGGGTAATGGTGCTGGATCTGGGGCGTCAGCATCTGGTCGGCGTGACCGAGCGTGTGATGGCGCCCGCCAGCTATGCCGCCATCGCTTTGATCGGCTGCTGGCTGGTCTGGCGGGGTGTCCAGCGGCTGCTGGCCACCCGGAAACCCACGCAGCACGATCATCACCATCACGACGGCGAGACCTGTTCCCACTGCGGGCACAAGCATGGCCCCAGCCTGAGCGAGGTCGAACAGATCGGCACTCTGCGCGAGGCGCTGGCGCTGATCGCCAGCATCGCCATCCGCCCCTGCACGGGCGCGCTGTTCGTGCTGATCCTGACCTGGCAGATGGGCATTGCATTGGCCGGAATCGCCGGAACCTTTGCCATGGCGCTGGGCACGGCCAGTGTGACCGTCGGGGTGGGGCTTGCTTCGGCGGGGCTGCGTGGCGGGGTGCTGGGCGCGGCCTCGGCCTGGCGGTTCGCGGGGGTTGCCCTGCTGATGGTGGAACTGGCCGCCGGTCTGGTCGTTGCGACCCTTGCCGGCGGGTTGTTCCTGAGAGCGATCTAGGTCGCCGCCGGGCCGGCGCCTAGGTGCGGCGGGTGATGAAATCGCACACCAGATCGACCATCACCGGGGCCAGTTTCGGGGTGATGATATGCCCCATTCCCTCGATGGCGTAAAACTCCGAACCCGGAATATGCGCGGCGATCTCTTCTCCCATCTCCAGCGGGATCAGCGTGTCCTGCCTGCCATGGATCACCAGGCAGGGCAGGTCGAGCTGGCGCAGGCCTGGGCGCCGGTCGGGCGCGTGCAGGATGGCCAGCACCTGCCGGTTCTTGCCTGCCGCATCGACGCCACGCGCCCAGGCGCGCTCGGCCATGGCGCGGATATCGGACTGGGGCATCGGATAGCCGGGGCTGCCCCACAGCCCGTGTTCGGCAACCTGCGCCTCCAGATAGTCCTGCTGTGTCACGTCGCGCACGAGCAGGCTTGAGGTCAGCGCCAGCAATGCCTCGCGCCCCTCGGCAGCGCGTTCGGTAAAGGGGCGGCAGGCGGTCATCACGATGGTTGCCGACAGCACCCGGTCAGGCTGGTCGATGCAGAGCTGTTGCAGCACCGCGCCCCCCATCGAGATGCCAAAGAAATGCGCGCGTTCGATCCCCAGCGCATCCATCAGGCCGGTGATGTCGCCGACCATATCCTCGATTCCATAGGGTTTGGGCAGGTCCGCGCCCGCGCCAAGTGCCGCCAGAATTTCGTCGGCGCTGTCGGGCACGTCTGGTGCCGGGCAACGCTGCGACAGGCCTACATCGCGGTTGTCAAAGGCAATCGTTCGGAACCCGGCGGCGGCGAAGCCCGCGTTCAACTCCTCGGGCCAATGCACCAGCTGGCTGCCCTGTCCCCGGATCAGGATCAGCGGCACGCCGTCAACCGGTCCGCTTTCTTCAACCTCAAGATAGATTCCGTTCGCTTCGATCCGCATCTTCCCGGCCCCTCATATCGATCGGGCAAATCTGCGCATGTGAATGGCGGTTGTAAACCAGGTTCGACCTTGGACTCGACAGTTGCAACTTTTCGTATCTCCGATGTTGACTCGGTTCTTTCGACCCCCTAGCTATGCGCCGTTAGCACTCGCTAGACCTGAGTGCTAATGCCTCTGTAAAAGAGCAGGGGGAGGGAAACAAACTTTGAGCCTCAAGGAGCTGCAAAGATGGCATTGAAACCGCTTCATGACCGTGTGCTGGTTCGCCGTACCGAAAGCGAAGAGAAAACCGCAGGCGGCCTGATCATCCCCGATAGCGCCAAGGAAAAGCCCAGCGAAGGCGTTGTTGTCGCCTGTGGCGAAGGCGCCCGCAAGGATAGCGGCGAGCTGATCGCGATGGCAGTCAAGTCGGGCGACCGGGTTCTGTTCGGCAAGTGGTCGGGCACCGAAGTCACCGTCGACGGCGAAGAACTGCTGATGATGAAGGAAAGCGACATCATGGGGATCATCGAGTAAGCCACGCGCTTCTCTGATCTCTGGTCGCATCATTCCAATCAAATTTCTCAAGGAGAAAGAACATGGCTGCTAAGGACGTCAAGTTCAACACCGAAGCCCGCAACAAGAT
This sequence comes from Ruegeria sp. BHSC223, assembly GCF_059613025.1. Taxonomy (NCBI): domain Bacteria; kingdom Pseudomonadati; phylum Pseudomonadota; class Alphaproteobacteria; order Rhodobacterales; family Roseobacteraceae; genus Ruegeria; species Ruegeria sp. BHSC223. The sequence continues at coordinate 145,733 of NZ_JBXWRR010000005.1, read as the reverse complement.
GCTCAAGGGCGTCAACATCCTGGCCGACGCGGTCAAGGTGACCCTGGGCCCCAAAGGCCGCAACGTGGTTCTGGACAAATCGTTCGGTGCCCCCCGCATCACCAAGGACGGTGTGTCGGTCGCCAAGGAAATCGAACTGGAAGACAAGTTCGAGAACATGGGCGCGCAGATGGTGAAAGAAGTCGCCAGCCGCACCAATGACGAGGCCGGCGACGGCACCACCACCGCGACGGTTCTGGCCCAAGCCATCGTCAAGGAAGGCATGAAATCGGTTGCCGCTGGCATGAACCCGATGGATCTGAAGCGCGGCATCGACCTGGCCACCGCCAAGGTTGTCGAGGCCATCAAGGCCGCCGCCCGCCCCGTGAACGACAGCGCCGAAGTGGCGCAGGTCGGCACCATCTCGGCCAACGGCGAAACCGAAATCGGTCGCCAGATCGCCGAAGCCATGCAGAAGGTCGGTAACGAGGGTGTCATCACCGTCGAAGAGAACAAGGGCCTGGAAACCGAGACCGACGTGGTCGAGGGCATGCAGTTCGACCGCGGCTACCTGTCGCCCTATTTCGTCACCAACGCAGACAAGATGATCGCAGAACTCGAAGACTGCATGATCCTGCTGCACGAAAAGAAACTCTCCTCGCTGCAGCCGATGGTTCCGCTGCTCGAGCAGGTGATCCAGTCGCAAAAGCCGCTGCTGATCATCGCCGAGGATGTCGAAGGCGAAGCGCTGGCCACCCTCGTGGTGAACAAGCTGCGCGGCGGTCTGAAGATCGCGGCCGTCAAGGCACCGGGCTTCGGCGATCGCCGCAAGGCCATGCTGCAGGACATCGCCATCCTGACCGGCGGTCAGGTGATCAGCGAAGACCTTGGCATGAAGCTCGAGTCCGTGACCATGGACATGCTGGGCACCGCCAAGAAAATCTCGATCACCAAGGACGAGACCACCATCGTTGATGGCGCAGGCGAAAAGGCCGAGATCGAAGCCCGCGTGGCCCAGATTCGCACCCAGATCGAAGAGACCACCAGCGACTATGACCGTGAGAAGCTGCAAGAGCGCGTTGCCAAACTGGCAGGCGGTGTTGCCGTGATCCGCGTTGGCGGCATGACCGAAGTCGAAGTGAAAGAGCGGAAGGACCGCGTCGATGACGCCCTGAACGCCACCCGCGCTGCCGTGCAGGAAGGTGTCGTTGTGGGCGGCGGTGTTGCTCTGGTTCAGGCCGGCAAAGGCCTCGAAGGCCTGGAAGGCGCAAATGCCGACCAGACCGCCGGCATCAACATCGTGCGCAAGGCCATCGAAGCGCCGCTGCGCCAGATCGCCGAGAACGCAGGCGTCGACGGTGCCGTGGTTGCCGGCAAGGTGCGTGAATCGGGCGATGCCTCGTTCGGCTTCAACGCGCAGACCGAAGAATATGGCGACATGTTCAAGTTCGGCGTGATCGACCCGGCCAAGGTTGTCCGCACCGCTCTGGAAGACGCGGCCTCGGTTGCCGGCCTGCTGATCACCACCGAAGCGATGGTTGCCGACAAGCCGCAGAAAGACGCCCCCTCAGGCGGCGGCATGCCCGACATGGGCGGCATGGGCGGCATGATGTAAGAGGCGATTTCGCCTGAACATCATCAGTCAAAGGTGCGTGTTCATAGGCCTCTGGGCCTATGTGATACCCACCCTTCGCAGTAGAATACCGGGGCCGCCCTAGGGCGGCCCCTTTGTTTTTCCAACCGCCGCAGCAGGCAGAGTCTCGCCGGTTTCGTTTACGGGGAAAGAAAACACTTGGGTGACCGTGACCTTGCGGGCCATGCGGTGTATGCCGAACCCGCCGATCGGGGCGAACTGAACCGCCCTCAGTCTAGCGAAAGTTGAGCTTTGCATGAGACCATTTCCGCCCGCCGTATTCCCCGATCTGGTCGATGCCTTGCTGCGTTCGGCCTTCGATACCGGCGCCGAGGCGGATTTGGTGCGCGAATTGCGCGCCGACCGGGACATCGCCACCGAGATCACCTTTCAGGAATTTGGCGAGTTGCTGGGCTATGCCGCTCTGTCGTGGATGCGCGCGCCTGACGGCTGGCTGTGTCTGGCCCCGCTGGCGGTTGCGCCCAAGGCGCAGGGGCGTGGAATCGGCTCGAAAGTGCTGCAACTGACCCTGAAATGGGCGGCAGAGCGCGACCTGACCATCGTGGTGCTGGGCGATCCCGCCTATTACGAGCCGCGCGGTTTTTCGCGTGCCCGTGCATCGGCGTTGCACGCGCCCTATCCCAACGACCATCTGATGCTGGCCGGACCGGGCGGCAATGTGCCCGAGGCGCGGCTGGTCTATCCGCTCGCGTTGGAGCCGCGCTGACGCGTATGTGTCTGTTGCACCGGCCCGCAATCCTGTAGTCCGGTGACATGCGCCTGTTCCTGCTTACCGCCCTGACCATGACCGCCTTTGCCGCCAATTCGGTCCTGAACCGTTTGGCGGTGGCCGGCGGCTGGGCCGATCCGGGCGGCTTTGCCATCGTTCGGGTGCTGGCCGGAGCGATGATGCTTGCCCTGCTCGTCCTGGCGCAGCGCCAGCGGCTGCCCCTCTGGCACAGGCGCCGGTTGCTGGGGGCCGGTTCGCTGACCCTCTATATGGTCGGTTTTTCACTGGCCTATCTGACGCTGGATGCCGGGTTGGGCGCACTCATCCTGTTCGGTGTCGTGCAGATCGCCATGTTCGGCTGGAGCGCCGCCACGGGTGCGCCGCCGACGCATCGGCAGTTGGCTGGCGCGATGATTGCCTTTGCCGGGCTGGTCTGGGTGCTGTGGCCGGCGGGCACCTTTCGCGTCGATGCGGGCGGGGCCGGTCTCATGGCGCTCGCCGGGATCGGCTGGGCCGCCTATACGCTGGCGGGGCGGGGCGAAGCGGATGCGCTGGCTGCGACGGGGGCCAATTTCGTGATGGCCCTGCCGTTGATCGCCGGTGCGATCCTGCCGTTAGCGGGGCTGCCTGCCATGACCTGGCAGGGCGTGTTGCTGGCGCTGGTCTCCGGGGCTGTAACCTCGGGTCTCGGCTATGCGCTCTGGTATCGGTTGGTGCCCGCCCTGGGGCCGGTCCGCGCCGCGACGGTACAGCTGAGCGCGCCTGTCATCGCGGTGCTGGGGGGCGTGCTGCTGCTGGGCGAGACGGCCCCGCTGCGCCTGCTTCTTGGTGGCGCGGTCCTGTTGGGCGGGATCGCGCTGTCGATCCGCCGCGCACCGGCTGCTTGAGCCTTTCGTTGCGCTGCAATTCGCAGTATGCCGCGCCCATGCGGTGCCTGCCTGTTCTCTTCCTCTGTCTGTTGCCCAGTGCCCTCTGGGCCGACTGTGTCGTGCTGCTGCACGGGTTGGCGCGGACCGAGGCGTCACTGACAGTGATGGACCAGGTGTTCGAGGCGCGCGGTCTGCGGGTGGTGCGTCCCGGCTATCCCTCGACCGACATGCCCATCCCGGAACTGGCGCGTGAGACCCTGCCGCCAGCGATATCCGCTTGTGGCGATCAGACAGTGCATCTGGTCGCCCATTCCATGGGGGGTATCCTGATCCGATATTGGCTGCTCAGCAACCGGCCCGCCCATCTGGGCCGGGTGGTGTTGTTGGCGCCGCCAAACCAGGGCAGCGAACTGGTCGACGAGCTGGGCGCCTGGGAGGTGTTCGGCCGTCTGAACGGTCCGGCGGGTCTGGCGCTGGGCACTGGTCCGGACAGTGTCCCGCGCAGCTTGCCACCGGTGGATTACCCGGTTGGCGTGATCGCGGGCGATCAGTCGCTGAACCCGATCTTCTCGTCGATCATCCCCGGCCCCGATGACGGCAAGGTCTCGGTTGCCTCGACCCGGGTGGCGGGCATGACCGACCATCTGGTGTTGCCGGTCACCCACACCTTCATGATGAACAACCCGCGTGTCATCGCACAGACCCTGCATTTCATCGAGAATGGGCATTTCGATGCGGATCTGTCCTGGCTCGACGCGGTGTTCGAAACGATCGACCGTGTCTGCCTGCGGAGTGAATGCTGGGAAGCCCCTGGGGAAAGAGAGTTCGATGGGCGGCGCTGACCTGACCCTGACCGGTGCCGAGGTGCTGATACCCGATGGCCCGGCCCGGTGTGAGCTGTGCCTGTCCGGCGGGCAGGTGGTCGATGCGCCTGTCGGGCGCCGGGTCGATCTGAGCGGCTATCTGGTGTTGCCCGGCATCGTCGATCTGCATGGCGACGGGTTCGAACGGCACATGGCCCCGCGCCGGGGCGCGATGAAGGAGATGGGTGAAGGTGTTGTTGCCGCCGAGGCGGAGTTGGCCGCAAACGGCATCACCACCGCCGTCCTCGCCCAGTTCTGGAGTTGGGAGGGCGGTCTGCGCGGCCCCGATTTCGCCGCGGGCGTGTTCCAGGCGATCCGGCAGGTGCAGGGCTCTCTGGTCACCGACTTGATACCACAGCTGCGCTTTGAAACCCATCTGCTCGACGATTACGCAACGCTCCCCGACCGGCTGACCGAATGGCAGGTCCCCTATGTTGTCTTCAACGATCACCTGCCGCATGACCGGCTGGCCGAAGGGCGCAAACCGCCCCGGCTGGCGGGGCAGGCGCTCAAGGCGGGGCGCAGTCCCGAGGCGCATCTGGCGCTATTGCAGGCGCTGCATGCCAATGGCCCGCAGGTGCCGGCAGCACTGGATAAACTCTGTGCCGACCTGCACCGGCGGGGCGTGCGCATGGGCAGTCACGATGATCACAGCGCCGCCGATTGCGCCACCTGGCAGCGACGCGGGCTGACGATCTCGGAGTTTCCCGAGACCCTCGAGGCCGCTGAGGCCGCACGCGGGGGCGGCGGCCATATCATCCTCGGCTCACCCAACGTTGTGCGTGGCGGCTCGCACAAGGGCAATGTCAGCGCGCTCGACCTGATTGCCATGGGACTGTGCGACGCGCTCGCCTCGGACTACCACTATCCCAGCCCGCGCCGGGCGGCGCTGATGCTGGTGCGCACGGGGCTTCTCGACCTCGCCGCCGCCTGGGCGCTGGTCAGCAGCGGTCCGGCCCGGGTGCTGGGGTTGACCGACCGGGGGGAACTGGCGCCCGGCAAACGCGCCGATCTGGTGGTCCTCGACGCGCAAAGCCACCGGGTCGCCGCCACGTTTGCCGCGGGCCGGGTCAGCTATATGTCCGGGGATGTGGCCACACGTTTCCTGACCTGAGCCCTTTCACTTTGCAGAAAAATACTCCCGCCGGAGGCATCGCGCGCAGCGCGATACGGGCTGCGCCCCGTCTCAGGCCCGACGGGCCGTCGGCGGGGCGCGCGAAATCCGTGCCGGATTTCGCCGCCTGCCTCAACCGCCTCGCCGTATCCGGTTGACATGTCCCATCTTGCGACCGGGCTTGGCCTCGGCTTTGCCGTAGAGATGCAGAGCCAGATCGCGTTCCGTGGCCAGCTCGGGCACCCGATCCATATCGGCGCCGATCAGGTTCTCCATGACAACATCCGCGTGCCGCTGCCCGTCGCCCAGCGGCCAACCCGCCACCGCTCGGATATGCTGCTCGAACTGGTCCACGGCGCAGCCGTTCTGGGTCCAGTGGCCCGAGTTATGCACCCGGGGTGCGATCTCGTTCACGATCAGCCCGGCCGGCGTCACGAACAGCTCGACCCCCATCACGCCCACATAGTCGAGCGCGTTCAGGATCCGCGCCGCCAGCAGCACCGCGTCGGTGCGCTGCGCCGCGCTCAGCCGCGCAGGCACGGTGGTGGTGTGCAGGATACCGTCGCGATGCACGTTCTCACCGGGATCGAAACAGGCGACCTGCCCATCCAGTCCACGCGCGGCGATGACCGAGACCTCGTGAGTGAACTGCACGAACCCTTCGAGGATCGCGGGCGCGCCTGCCATATCGGCCAGCGCCGCCGCGGCATCCCCCGGCGATTTCAGCCGTGCCTGCCCCTTGCCGTCATAGCCAAAGCGGCGGGTCTTGAGGATCGCGGGTGTGCCGATCTCACCAATCGCGGCCTCCAGGCTCGCAAGATCGGTGACATCGGCAAAGGGCGCCGTCATCAGGCCCAGATCGCGCAGAAAGCTCTTCTCGGTCAGCCGGTCCTGGCTGACCCGCAGCGCCTCGCGACCGGGGCGGATCGGGCGGTGCGCCTCGAGGATATCAAGCGCCTCGGTCGGGATGTTCTCGAACTCATAGGTGATCACGTCGACCGAGGCTGCGAACTGTGCCAGGGCCGCGGCGTCGTCATAGCCTGCGGTGGTCACCCGATCGGCCACCTGACCGGCAGGCGGGTTGGCACCAGGTTCATAGATATGGGTGACAAAACCCAGCCGCGCGGCGGCAACCGACAGCATCCGGCCCAGCTGGCCACCGCCCAGGATACCGATTCGGGCCCCCGGTTTCAGCGCCTCATTCATCGACCGGCTCCTCGGGTATCGAGGCCGACAGCGCCGTGCGCCAGGCGTCCAGCCGCTCGGCCAGGCCCGCATCCTGCAAGGCAAGGATACCGGCGGCCATAAGACCCGCATTGGCGGCCCCCGCCGCCCCGATCGCCATGGTGGCAACCGGATAGCCCTTGGGCATCTGCACGATGGAATAAAGCGAATCGACCCCCGACAGGGCGCGGGTCTGCACCGGCACGCCAATGACCGGCACCCGCGTCTTGGACGCCATCATGCCCGGCAGATGCGCGGCCCCGCCGGCACCGGCGATGATGACCTGCAAACCGCGCCCCACGGCGGCGCGGCCATAGTCCCACAGCCGGTCCGGGGTGCGATGTGCCGAGACGATCCGCGCCTCGTAGGCCACGCCCAGCTCATCCAGAATTTCCGCTGCACCCTTCATGGTCGGCCAGTCCGACTGGCTGCCCATGATGATCCCTACCTTGACCCCGGCCATGTGCCCCGCCCTTTGTGGAAAGAGCGCGCACTATAGCCAAAACCGGCCAACTGGCAATGCGGTATGGCGGCGTGCCGGGACAGGCCGGATCAGGCGATGATATCGGGGGTCAGGCGGTCCTCGATCATCGCGATGATGTCCTTGAGGCGCAGTTTCTGCTTCTTCAGCCGTTTCACCGTCAACTGATCGGCGGTGCCCTTTTCCTCCAGCGCGGCGATGGCCTCGTCCAGGTCGCGGTGCTGGCGCCGGAACACTTCCAGTTCGACCCGCAGAACCTCATCCGTTTTCATCGACATATCACTGGGTGCGTTCATTCGGGCGACTCGCAGGTCTGTTTACAAGGTGCTGCAAAGAATACGCTTTTACTCTGATTTCGGCCAGACCTTGTGGTGTGTCCGATTTCTTCCCATATTCTGTGTCAAGCGGTTGCCGATTTCGGGGCCGCGCGTGTACGTCGCTTTGACCACAAGGACGAGAGAAACGTGTCGAAACTTACTCTGGGCTCTTACCCCCATATGCTGGGCTTCGAGCAGCTGGAACGGCTGCTGGAACGTTCGGCCAAATCCGGGAACGAGGGCTATCCTCCCTACAATATCGAGCAGACCTCCGACACCTCGTATCGGATCACCCTCGCGGTGGCCGGTTTCGCCGAGGCGGATCTGTCGATCACGGTCGAGGATCGCCAGCTGGTGATCCGTGGCCGTCAGAGCGACGACAGCGAGGGGCGGGTGTTCCTGCACCGGGGCATCGCCGCGCGTCAGTTCCAGCGCATGTTCGTGCTGGCCGAAGGGGTCGAGGTGGGCGAGGCCGTGATGGAAAACGGTCTGTTGCATGTCGATCTCAGCCGCGCGGTGCCGCAATCGGTGGTGCAGACGATCAATATCAGGAAAGGGTAAGCGATGCATACTCCGTTCGATTTCAAGGATGACGGCGACCGGATCGTTTATGTCAAGACGGTCGATGTTGCTGATCTGCCCGACGAGGTCCGCCAACAGGCGGGCGGGCGTGATCACCTTTACGCGGTGCATAATGCCGCCGGAGAGCAGCTGGCGCTGGTGGCCGACCGGCGGATGGCCTTCGTGCTGGCACGCCAGAACGATCTGTCGCCCGTCGCGGTGCATTGATCCGGGCCCGCGACGGGGCCGGATTTCCCGCGTGACATTTGCGGCGGAACCGCCGAAACATGCGGTTCTGCGGGCAGATGGCGAAAGGGTCGCGGATGAACTGGCACGATTTTGACTGGGTGGACGCGTTCACCGACCGCCCCTTTGGCGGCAATGGCTGTGCCGTGGTGCATGGTGGCGCGGGTCTGCCAGCCGAGACCTGCATGAGCTTTGTCCGGGAAACCTCGCTGGTCGAATGCACCTTTACCGGCCCGTCGGATGTGGCCGATCTGAAGGTGCGCTATTTCCTCGCCAGCCGCGAGATCCCCTTTGCCGGCCATCCCACCATCGCAACCGTCGCCGCGCTTGCCGCGCGCGGTTTCATCGACAAGACCGATCTGGTGCTGGAAACCGGCGCCGGGCTGGTGCCGATCCGCATCTCGGGGGACGAGATCGAGATGACCCAGGTGGCGCCCCAATTCGGCGCGCTGGTGCCCGCCGAGCAGGTGGCGCGGGTCATCGGCCTGCCACCCGAGGCCATCGTGTCGCCGCCGCAGATGGTGTCGACCGGGCTGCCGTTTTGCATCACCGTACTGCGCGACCGCGCCGCGCTCGAGGCCGCGCGGCTGGATGTGGCAGCTCTGACCCGGATGGCGGCGGGGCTTGGCTATGACGGGTCGGACATGCTGGAGCCGTTTCTGGTCACGCTCGAAGGCGCGACCGAGGCGGGCGATACCTTTGCCCGGCTGCTGCTGGCGCCGCCCAGCCCGCCCGAGGATCCGTTCACCGGGTCGGCGACGGGCGCCATGGCGGCCTATCTGTGGCATCACGGATTGATGGCAAAAGACACGTTCATCGCCGAGCAGGGGCATGGCATGGGCCGCCCCGGTCAGGCGCGCGTCACGCGTCTGGGACCACCCGAGGCGATGACGGGGATCAAGGTCGCCGGGCAGGGCTATGTCCTGATGCGCGGCCAGGTCCGGCTGCCGGGATAAGCGCATGTCCGATCCCGCCATTGCCGTTCTGCCCTATGGCATGAAACTTGGGCCGTCCCTGTCCGGCACACCGCTCGACCGGTTGAACTGGCCGCTGGGATGCCCCGAACGCCTGGCAGGGAAAACCGTGGGCGATCTGGGGCCGGGGGATCACCTGCTTGTCTATCCCCGCACCGGAACCCATTTCCGGCTGAACCGGGGGACGCGCGCGCGCATCTCGCTGATCATGGCCGAACCGGCGGTGATCCATGCCAAGCATTATGCGCTTTTGCGCCTCACCTGGCGGCGGTTTCACCGGGTCCTGACCTTTAACCAAGAGGCGGTGGACCGCCTTCCCAATGCGCGGCTCTTGCTCTTTGGATCGACATGGGTGCCCGAGTGGCGCGGCCTGACACCCGAAAAGGTGGCGCAATGCTCGCTCATTGCCTCGGCCAAGCGGGACAGCACCGGCCACAAGTTGCGCCATTCGGTGGTGGATTGGGTGCGCGCCAGCGGCCAGGACGTGGCGGTTCTGGGCCGAGGGTATCAGCCGTTTGACAGCAAGGCCGACGGGCTGGCGCCCTATCGCTATTCCGTGGTGATCGAGAATGTGCAGGAGCGGAACTATTTCTCGGAGAAACTGCTGGATGCGGTGCTCTGTGAGACGGTGCCGATCTATTGGGGCTGCCCGAATATCGCTGATTTCGTCGATACCCGCGCGATGATCCTGTGTCAGGGCGAAGAGGATATTCGCCGCGCGGTCTCGGCGATGAGTGCCGAGGACTACGCCGCCCGGCTGCCCGCCCTGCGCGCGCTCAAGGACCAGCTTGCCCCCTATGCCGCGCATGAGGCGCGGGCGGCGCAGACGATCCTGGACGAGCTTTAGGCAGCCATGAAAAAGGCCCGGGATCGCCTCCCGGGCCTTCTTGCGTTTGGCTCTGGTGCCGATCAGCCGGCAATCAGCCCCATGTTTTCCAGCTTCAGCAGCACCTGGTGGGCGCAGTTGTCGACCTCGACATTCTCGGTCTCGACGCGCAGTTCAGGGTTCTCGGGCACGTCATAGGGGTCCGAGATGCCGGTGAATTCCTTGATCTTGCCCTCGCGGGCCAGCTTGTACAGGCCCTTGCGGTCGCGGCGCTCGCATTCCTCGATCGTGGTGGCGACATGCACTTCGACAAAGGCGCCGAACTGTTCGATGTCCTCGCGCACCGCCCGGCGGGTGGTGGCATAGGGCGCGATCGGGGCACAGATGGCGATACCGCCATTCTTGGTGATCTCGCTGGCAACATAGCCGATACGGCGGATGTTGAGGTCACGGTGCTCTTTCGAGAAGCCCAGTTCGGAACTGAGATTCTTGCGCACGATATCGCCGTCCAGCAGGGTGACCGGGCGGCCGCCCATCTCCATCAGCTTGACCATCAGCGCGTTGGCGATGGTCGATTTGCCCGAGCCCGAGAAGCCGGTGAAGAACACGGTAAAGCCCTGTTTCGAGCGCGGCGGCGAGGTGCGGCGCAGTTCCTTGACCACTTCGGGGAACGAGAACCATTCGGGGATCTCCAGCCCTTCGCGCAGGCGGCGGCGCAGTTCGGTGCCCGAGATATCCAGAACGGTGTCGCCCTCCGGGACCTCGGTGACGGGGTAATATTGCGCTTTTTCCTGCACATAAACCATGTGCTTGAAGTCCACCATTTCCAGGCCGATCTCATCCTGATGCTTCTTGAACAGCTCCTGCGCGTCATAGGGGCCGTAGAAGTCCTCGCCCTGGCTGTTCTTGCCGGGGCCGGCATGGTCGCGTCCGACGATGAAATGGGTGCAGCCGTGATTCTTGCGGATCAGACCGTGCCAGACTGCCTCACGCGGGCCAGCCATGCGCATGGCCAGGTTCAGCAGGCTCATGGTGGTGGTCGCGGCGGGATACTTGTCCAGCACAGCCTCGTAGCAGCGCACGCGCGTAAAGTGATCGACATCGCCCGGTTTTGTCATGCCGACAACGGGATGGATCAGCAGGTTGGCCTGTGCCTCGCGCGCGGCGCGGAACGTCAGTTCCTGATGCGCGCGGTGCAACGGGTTGCGGGTCTGGAAAGCAACGACGCGGCGCCAGCCAACCTTTCGGAAATAGGCGCGCAGTTCGTTCGGCGTATCGCGGCGGGCGCGGAAATCGTAATGCACGGGCTGCTGGATGCCGGTCACAGGTCCACCCAGATAGACCTTGCCTGCCACGTTGTGCAGATAGTTGACCGCCGGATGGGCTTGATCGTCGGCACCGAACACCTTTTCGGCCTCGTGCGCCTTGTTCGGCACCCATTTGTCGGTCACTGTCATGGTGGCGAGAATAACGCCCTCCTGATCGCGTAGCGCGATGTCCTGACCCAGCTCGATCCCGTCGGCGAAATCCTCTTTAACGTCCAGCGTGATCGGCATCGGCCAGAGCGTACCGTCGGCGAGCCGCATGTTCTCGACGACGCTGTCGTAATCGGCTTCGCTCAGAAAACCCTTGAGGGGCGAGAAGCCGCCATTCATCAAGAGTTCCAGGTCACAGATCTGACGCGGAGACAGATCGTGACTTTGCAGCTCGGCCGCCTCCATCTTCAGTTTCTGCGCCGAGTCGTAGGAGACATAGAGTTCTGGGATCGGAGCGAGGTTGCTCAGCATGGTCATTTCAATACTCTTGATCTGTTCTGTGACGGTTTCACGGTCGGTATTGGCGGTGCAATAGACCCGTGCGCCTCAGAATGTCTAGGACCGAGGTACAACAAAGGACGAATTGTGCCATTTCGCCACAAAGCGAAAGGTTTTTGTCGGTTTTTCCACCAATGAGCGAATGTTTTCCGACTTCACGGCTAACATCCTCGGCTATCCAAAACCTGGTTCGCTTTTTGGAAAGCCGAGCGAAAGCTCTGTCGCTGATGCAACGGGCAAGGCCGCGACCGGTTGCGGAACTCCGCGCAGCGAGAAATTGCTGAGTGTAAGCGTCGTCATATCAATGCCCGCCGCCTGCAGAACCGCCTTGGAAATCAGAAGTTCGACCCCCAGAAGCTTGGTCTCGGCCTCCAGCCGGCTGGCGGCGTTGACGGTGTCGCCGATGATGGTGCGGGGGGCATGGCCCGCGGCGCCGATCTCGCCCAGCACAAGATTGCCCAGATGCAGCCCCATGCCGATCCGCACGGGCGGCGTATCCTCTGCGGCAAGGGTCCGGTTGAACACCTGAAGTGCGGCGCCGATGCTGCGCGCGGCCTCGATCCCGGCACGGGCCGAGGTCTGGGCGTCGCGGGCCTCGAACACCGCTAGGAAGCCATCGCCCAGATACTTGTCCACCGTGCCCCCCGCGCCGACGACCGAGGGGACGATCGCATCGAAGAAGCGGTTGAGCAGGAACACCACGTCATAGGGCAACTGTCCGGTGGTGCGGGCGGTAAATCCGCGCATGTCGAGAAACAGCACCGCCAGTTGCCGTTCCTGCCCCTGGCTGGCATGGGCGCGGCTGCGGCCGCCTTCGGGGCGGAACACGCGAAAGACGGTGGCCGGATCGGTGGGCCGTATCTGGCAGGCGAGCCGGGTATTGGGCGGCGCCCCGACAGCCCGCAACGAGCGCAGCTCGACCTCCGAGGGCGGGTGCAGCAGATCGGCCCCCTCCTCGATCACCACCCGGCAGGTGGTGCAGCGCCCCTTGCCGCCGCAAAGCGCGGTGTGGGGCACCCCGTGGCTGCGCGACATCTGAAGCAGGGTCAGGCCCCGCTCGGACACGATCTCGGGCCCGTCCACATAGCGGATGCGGACCGCGTTGCGCCGACGCATCAGCTTGCGCCCAAGGTGGATTGCCGCCGCCAGCGCCAGCAACCCCCAGAACAGGGCCAGCCCCCAATCCTTGACTGCAAAAAGCGCGACAAAGGTCTCGGTATCGGGCCAGTTGAATGCCTCCATGTAACCGGGCCGTTGCGCATCGTCCGTGAAGATCGCGAACATCCGCCGACCCTCGGTCAGCAGCCCGGCCAGCGCGAAGGCGGGCACCAGCACCGCCAGCCCGATCATCCAGGGCACCAAGGCGCGCCACCAGCTGGTCAGCCGCAACCAGAAATGCAGGCCGATACAGCCGTGAATCCAGACCACCAGCAACAGCCCGCTTTGCTGCCAGATCGAGATATTGGGCCACATCAGGATGATGAGATAGCTCATCTCGTCATTGACGCCGTGAACCTCGTGGGCATACCGCGTGTGGACCAGATGTGCGATCAGTTGCAGCGGGATCAGCAGGCCCAGCCCAAGCTGGATCGCCTCGGCCGGCCGCATGCGCAAGGAACGCCGCCGCGCCAGCCCGCTCAGTGCCAGCCCGGCATGGATCAGCAATGCGCCATAGAGCAGGACCGAACCCGGCAGGCTGCGGGTGACGACCTGGCGGGCATCCTGAAACGCGGCCATCCAGACGGGGCTGATCAGGCCCAACCCGATATTGACGAAGTGAAAGAAGGCATAGGCGAACAGGATCAGCCCGGTTGCGATCCTGAGACGTGTCGCCAAACTGCCCCGCCAGAGTGCGCTTGTGCCCATGCCGCCCGTCTCTTGTGGTCCCAAACCTGACTGTGTGGGGCCGGAGCCGGGCGGTCAAGTCAGCTGGTGGTGAGTTCTGGGCCGGGCCAGGGCTGGGGCGGCGCGCCTTCTGCTCTGACCGGGCCGTGGCCGAACAGCACGATATGGCTCAGTTCGGGACGCGAGCGCGAGGAATAGAGCAGGCCCTGCGCCCCTTCGGCCCGGGCCGCGTCGGAATAGGCCCAACTGGGCGCGGGGGCGCCGGAGGCGCGGATATCCTGCCAGACCACCGAAACCTCGGGGCGGCCGCGTAGATCGGCCAGCCGGGCATCAGTCACCAAAAGCGGCACGATCACACGGGGTGGGTCCTGCGGCCCCACATAGCGCCGGATCGCCACGCCTGCGCCCTCGGGCGTCAGCGAGGCATAAAGCGCTTTTTGGCCGGAATGATGAAACCGCCCTTCGGGCGCACGGGCCGGGGCGGTGGGCGCCCCGGCCTGATCGGCGAACAGAATTCTCCAGACGGTGCCGGAGAAAGTGATCACCGGATCACTCCTGCTCCGCCAGGAACCGTTCGGCATCCAGCGCGGCCATGCAGCCCATGCCGGCGCTGGTCACCGCCTGGCGGTATTTGTGGTCGGTCAGGTCACCGGCGGCAAAGATGCCGGGGATCGAGGTTTCGGTGGTTCCGGGCTTGACGCTGACATAGCCGCCGTTGTGCAGCTCCAGCACATCCTTGACCAGTTCGTTGGCGGGTGCATGGCCGATGGCCACGAACACGCCCTTGCAGGGGATGTCGGTTATCTCGCCGGTCTGGACGTTGCGCGCCTTGACCCCTTCGACGCCCAGCGGGCTTTCGGTGCCATAGACCTCTTCCAGCTGGTGGAACCAGAGCGGCACGATCTTTTCGTTCTTGAACAGACGGTCTTGCAGGATCTTCTCGGCGCGCAGCTCGTCACGGCGGTGGATCAGCGTCACCTTGGAGGCGAAATTGGTCAGAAACAGCGCCTCTTCGACCGCCGTATTGCCGCCGCCGATCACCACGATTTCCTGTCCACGATAGAAGAACCCGTCGCAGGTGGCGCAGGCAGAGACGCCAAACCCTTTGAACTTTTCCTCGCTCTCCATCCCCAGCCATTTGGCGCGGGCGCCAGTGGCCAGGATCACCGCGTCGGCGGTATAAGTCGTGCCACTGTCGCCCTTGGCGACAAAGGGGCGGGCCGAGGTATCGAGCGAGGTGATGATATCGCCGATGATCTCGCAGCCCATCGCCTTGGCATGGGCCTCCATCCGCACCATCAGGTCGGGGCCCTGCACCTCGGTATCGCCGGGCCAGTTCTCGACTTCGGTGGTGGTGGTCAGCTGGCCGCCCGGTTCGATCCCCTGAACCAGGATCGGCTCCAGCATGGCGCGGCTGGCATAGACGCCGGCGGTATAGCCAGCGGGCCCCGAGCCGATGATCAGAACCTTGGTGTGACGTGTCTCGGCCATGATATCCCCAATGCAGTTGGCTGGCGGCGCACCGCCTGTCGAAGAGGGGATATAACCGCCCGGCGCGCGCTCTTAAACCCCTTTGCACATTCGCGTGTGCCGCCGGGCATCGGGGTGTGAACCGGCAAGGCTCGGGAAGAAAATTGCGCATGTACGAAAGATTATTGCGCAGCCGACCGGGGCTGTTATAAGAACCGCAAAAAACGGGAGTTGTTCATGGTCGCGCACCGGCTGGACGAGATAGACCGCAAGATTCTGGCGGAACTTCAGGCGGATGGCCGCATGACCAATGTCGAGCTGGCCAAGCGGGTCGGAATCTCGGCGCCGCCCTGCCTGCGACGTGTCCGTGCGCTTGAGGATGCCGGGCTGATCCGGGGCTATCACGCCGAGGTCAACGCCCGCGAACTGGGGTTCGAGGTGCAGGTCTTTGCCATGGTGGGGCTGGAAAGTCAAGCCGAGGTAGAGTTGAGCGCATTCGAGGCGCGCTGCCGCGAGTGGCCACTGGTGCGCGAGTGTCACATGCTGAACGGCGAGGTCGATTTCATGCTGAAATGCGTGGCGCCGGACCTAAGCAGTTTCCAGAGTTTTCTGACTGGTCAGTTGCTGACAACGCCCAACGTGGCCAGCGTCAAGACCTCGCTTGTCATTCGCGGGGCGAAGGACGAACCCGGCGTTCCTTTCGATGTGCTCGAGGAGCGTTTGAGCCGGACAGCCTGATCTTTTCCGAAGGCGGATGGGCAGACATCGGCGGCAGAAAAATTATCGCCAGGCAACTCAAGCCCCAAAAAACCAGTAAACCCATGTTCGCTTCCTTAGGCGGGGATCGCGTCGATTTCACCTTCTCCCGCGCGAGGAAATGCTTGCGGGCCGAAATCGGTCAATTGATCAATGTGATGAAACAGATTGAGATATAGCGAGCGGATCGCCTGATTAAGGACCCGCACCGCCTGAACACCGGGGTGATAGGTCTCGAACTGCAAACCGTCGACATTGATAACCGCATGGCGCCGCAGGCAAATGTGGAAGACCTCGACAGGGGTCGGTGGTGCGGTTTCGATGATTCCCATGCCATCGACAAAATGCTGTGCCGGAGTCAGCATCGGCTGATCGCCCGCCAGCGCGCGCAGGTGTCCCGGCGTCGCCAAAAGCCGGGCTGAGGGGCCGGCGATGACGCCGGACATTGGGCGCTGCATGCCAAATGCATCCGCCATGATCCGTGTCAGCCGATAGTCGCGACCGGTGGCCGAGACGCGGCCCGGCACGATCACGGTCGAGCCCTTCCAGACAACTTCCTGGGCCGAGCCGTCATGAATGATTACCCGATCTCCAGGTAGCAAATCTTCGATCGCCATCGGGCCGCAGTCGGTGTCGATCAGCGATCCACGCGAAAAGGCACAAAACGCATCTTCGAAAAGCGGCAGGGCCGGGGCGATGTGGCGGGTTTGCACGACATTGCCGTTTTCCAGAAGAGTGTTGACCTCGTATCGGCGCATTTGTGGGCGCTGCTGGGGTCCTCGCAGTGTAGCCGGATCCGGCAAGACGGGGCTGGTCTGAACAGCGTTCCGCGCCGCTCGAGCGAGCGAATGGGGGATAGACATGGCGATATCGGCCCTTTCCTACTTCGGGTCGCATCTGCGCCGGCCCCCACCGACGACGTCAGACGGACAAGGTGTCCTCATCTGAACTCAGTGGAAACATGACGAGAAACGGTTCAATTTGTCAAAAAAAGCGACAGAAAAACCTGGTTTCCGTGGCCAATGCAGCGTTCCCCTCAGAACTGTTTCCAAACAGGCGCAAGCGCCCGAACTCTTTACGTTGCCCCAAGTCCCGCCCCGCTACGCGCGGGGCGGGCTCTTGTGCCGGGTCGGTCAGGGGCAGCGTCCGACCCAGATCGCAAGAGGAGCAGCGAGCAGCCCTCTGCGACTAATCCCCTACGCCTCAGGCCGACTTCAGCTTGCGCTGTGCGGTATTCCTGCGCGCGATCATGGCCGCCCGGCGCACACCGCGCGCCCAAGGCATCTGGACCTCGATCTTTTCTGCGTTTGCGACTACCGATTTCACAAAGCGGGTCTGAGCCATGGTTTCACTCCTGCCTAAGTGCCGACTGTGCGGCGACACGTTTCCGTTGCTATTCAAATTGCCAGCAGTTTGGGGCAGGTCTGGGGCCGTTCCTTGAAAAATGAGCGACATTCCGGCACTGATTAACGTCCGGTAAATCGGATGTTGTTAGCTTGTAAGTGGTTTAAAAATATAAATGAAATCTAAATTCGAAAATTGGGGTAGCTTGTAACTGCGGATCGTGCGGCCAGAATGTGGCAAAACGGGCCCGCGTCGACTACCGCTTCGCACCTATAGGCGAATGACCGAGATCAGCCGCCCGTAATCGGCTTCGCGTGCATGTGTGGCGCGTCGATACGAGTAAAAGCGATGGGGATCCGAGTAAGTGCAGTGGCGTGTCCATTCTGCCCGACCGCAACCCGCCATACGCAGGCGGTGTAGCCCATAGGCAGGCAGATCGAACAGCATCCGGTCTCCGGTCCCATTCGCGAAGAATCGGCTGTTGTCCGTATCCTCGGTCAGGAAATCATCAAAGAAATCCGGGCCGACCTCATAGGCGCGTTGCGAGATGGTGGGGCCGATCACGGCGGTGACATTGGCGCGGTGGGCCCCCAGCGCCTCCATCGCATCCAGCGTCGCCTCCAGCACCCCGTCGCGGGCGCCGCGCCATCCGGCATGGGCGGCGCCGATCACTCCGGCGTCAGGGTCGGCAAACAGCACGGGTTGGCAATCGGCGGTCAGGACAGACAGGGCCAATCCCGAAGTTGCGGTCACGATCGCATCGGCCCGCGGTTTTTCCCCCAAAGGTCCGGTAATGGTCACAACGTCAGGTGAATGCACCTGATGCACGCCGACCAGCGCGTCGTGTCCGACCTCCATCGCCTGCGCGACACGCGCACGGTTGAGGGCCACGATCTCTGTCTGGTCGCTTGACCCGGTGCCGCAGTTCAGCCCCGCAAAAACACCCGACGAGGCGCCACCCCTGCGGGTAAAGAACCCGTGGCGGACAAAAGACAGGCTGTCGGCAGTCAGGATTTCCAGCGTCATGGTTCCAATCCGGGTGGCGAGGTGGCGTCGGCGGGATAGAGGCCCAGCACCTTGAACAGGTTTCCCATTTCCTGTGGATGCGTCAACCGGCGATGTGCGGCGACCAGTTGGTTCAAAATGGTTTCATCAGCGGTGCGAGCCAGCGCCTGGGCCCTTTGTGCGATTCCCAGGCGCTCCAGAAAGACGCCCTGCGCCGTCAGGCGGCTATGGGCGCATCCGGCGGCGCGGGCGGCCACGGCCAGTTGTTCAAAATCCACATGCGCGGTCAGATCGGCCTGACCGGGATCGGCCAGCGGATCGGCAGAGGCATGGCCCCGCAGCGCCTGAACCGTATCTCCCAGCGAGCGCCAGTCACCGTAATCGACGATCAGCGCGCCTCCGCCATGAGCGGCGATGCGGCTGGCCAGTTCCGTGATGATAGGTGTGGCGGCGGGGCAAAGCTCGACCAGATCGCCCTCGCGGGTATCCTCCAGCCGATGCGCCAGCGCCGGTTGCGGCGTCTCGGCGCCCAGCCCCCAATGCAAGACGCCGTCACGCGCACCGACCAGACGTTCGCGCCAGCCCGCGCCCGCGCGCAGGAACTGGCGCACGGGGAGCGCATCGAAAAACTCGTTGGCAATCAGAAACAGTGGCTGTGCGGGCAGGGCGCCGACCGTGTCACACCACTGCGGGGCATACCCTGTCAGCGTCTGAGTCTGTGTGGCGCGCAGCACCGGCGAGGCCTCGACCAGCCAGAGCCGGGAGGCGGCGTGAAATCCGGGCACAGCGCGGGTGGCGCGCAGCGCATCGCTCATCAGCGTGCCGCGCCCCGGCCCCAGCTCGGCCAGGGTAAAGGGTGCAGGCCGCCCCTGGTCGATCCAGGCCTGCGCCAGTGCCAGCCCGATCAGTTCGCCGAACATCTGGCTGATCTCGGGGGCGGTGGTGAAATCGCCCTCCGCGCCCAGCGGGTCGCGGGTGGTGTAATAGCCGTATTCAGGATGCAGCAGGCACTCGGCCATGTAGTCGGCCAGGCTGATCGGCCCCTGCTGAGCAATCCGTTCCAGCAATAGGCCGGTCAGAGTCATGCCGGTACCGCGCGGGCGCGAAATGCGAACCACAGCCCCAGCGCGATCATCGGCAGCGACAGCAGCTGGCCCATGGTCAGGCCGTAGTCACCCAGCTGCCAGGCCAGGCCCAGCGGGTTGCCGGGGGTGACGAATTGCGCGTCGGGCTGCCGAAAGAACTCGACCACGAAGCGCGACATACCATAGCCCGCCAGAAACACACCAGTGATCAGACCCGGCCGTTTCAGCGCCCCGCGCCGCCAGACCAGCCACAACAGCAGCGCGCCCAGCAGCAGCCCTTCGAGCGCAGCCTCGTAAAGCTGCGAAGGGTGACGGGCGCAGAGATCTACGATGCCCGGACAGT
Source organism: Ruegeria sp. BHSC223 (assembly GCF_059613025.1). Taxonomy (NCBI): domain Bacteria; kingdom Pseudomonadati; phylum Pseudomonadota; class Alphaproteobacteria; order Rhodobacterales; family Roseobacteraceae; genus Ruegeria; species Ruegeria sp. BHSC223. The sequence continues at coordinate 126,254 of NZ_JBXWRR010000005.1, read as the reverse complement.
CTTGCGCCGCCTGACCCGGAAAGATCACCGCCCAAGGCAAGTCCGAGGGACGTCCCCACAGCTCGGCATTGATGAAGTTTGCCAGCCGCCCCAGCAGCAGGCCCGGTGGCACCGTATGGGTGATCAGGTCGGCCAGGCTCAGTTTCGGGATGTTGTGGCGCAACGAATAGAGCCATGCCGCGATCACCACACCCAGAAGGCCGCCATGAAAGGCCATGCCGCCTTGCCAGACCATCAGTATTTCGGTTGGATTGGCCAGGTAATAGGCGGGTTGATAGAACAGGACAAAACCCAGCCGCCCGCCCAGGATCACCCCAAGGATGATCCAGGTCAGCAGATCCTCGATCTGTGCGGGCGCCATCGGCGGGGTGTTTGCGGGCCAGAGCGTCGCGCGCCGGGTCGCCAACACCGCCAGCCGCCAGGCGATGATGATCCCGGCGATATAGGCAAGTGCATACCAGCGCAGCGCGAGCTCCATCCCGAACAGCGAGATCGAGAACAGTTCGGGTGAAAGGTCGGGAAAATTCAGTACTGCCTGCATATGCGCCTCAATGCCCGGGGCCTGCGGCAGAAGTCAACCTTGAGCCTTGCCCCTTTGTTGCCCATATAGGGGGCAACTTCGACACGGAGAAGACAGATGCAGACCCGCAACAAGATACTGGACGACATTTCCCAGCTGATGACCAACGCGATGGGCGTGGCCCAGGGCGCGCGGGACGAGGCCGAGACCGCGATGAAATCGCTGATCGACCGTTGGCTGGCCGACCGCGACTTTGTCACGCGCGAGGAATTCGACGCCGTCCGCGCCATGGCGCAAAAGGCGCGCGAGGAGAACGAGGCGATGGCCGCGCGTATCGCGGCGCTCGAGGCGCGCCTGAAGGACTGAGACCCGTTCCGGGGAGAGAAAAGGCCGTCGGTGTGGAGACCACGCGGGCGGCCTGGCTTATTTTGAGCAGGGCCGATCGGATCGCAAGCGGAACCTGTCAGGGGCAGCCAATATTTTGCGCTGCGTGCCGCGTTTCCCACAACTTGTCGGAGCTGTCCCCAAATAATGTGGGTTTATCCCCAAATTTCCGGTTGCCAGATCGGCCGTTAGCCTGCACCATATCTAGTATGGACACAGGGAAATCACCCGGTCTGTAGAAAAGGCGACTAGCGCTGGGGCGCTGACAGCCCCTTGCAGCTAGACATCAGTGAGGTGGCAGCATGGCCCTTTCCGAGCAGTTCCTGGAAGAAGACATCCATCCTATCGACATTGTCGAACATCTGGCCGAACACCATGATTGGGATTTCGACCGGATTGGCGATGACCAGATCGCCATGGCGGTCGAAGGGCAGTGGCGGACCTATTCGCTGACGCTGGCCTGGTCGGGTTATGACGAGACGCTGCGCCTGATCTGCACCTTCGAGATGGAGCCGCCGGCCGAAAAGCTGCCGCAGCTTTACGAATTGATCAACGCGATGAACGATCAGTGCTGGGCCGGGACCTTCACCTATTGGGCGGCGCAGAACCTGATGGTTTATCGTTATGGTCTGGTGCTGGCGGGCGGTCAGGTGGCCAGTGCCGAGCAGATCGACACCATGATCGGTGCCGCCGTCCTGAGCGCCGAGCGCTATTACCCGGCGATTCAGCTGATGGTCTGGGGCAACCGCAGCCCCGCCGACGCGATGCAGGTCGCCATTGCAGAGGCTTATGGCCGGGCTTAAACCTGTGCCCCGAACCGGATGACAGGAGAGGGGCAAATCGTGGACATGTCTGATATCGCGCGCCGCGGGCTGGTATTGCTGGGCTGTGGCAAGATGGGATCGGCGATGCTCGCCGGCTGGCTCGACGGCGGGCTGCCCGCGGGCTCGGTCTGGGTGATCGACCCCTATCCGTCGGATTGGGTCAAGGCGCAGGGCGTGCATGTGAACGCAGAGCTGCCCGGTGAACCGGCCATCGCGCTGATCGCGGTCAAGCCGCAGATGATGGGCGCCGCACTGCCGCAGATGCAGGCGCTGGGCAACGGCACCACGCTTTTTGTCTCGGTCGCCGCCGGAACCTCGATCGCCACCTATGAACAGATCCTTGGCGCCGAAACCCCGATCGTGCGCGCCATGCCCAACACGCCCGCCGCCATCGGGCGCGGCATCACCGCGCTGATCGGCAACGCCCGTGCCTCTGCCGCCGATCTCGACCTGGCCGAGGCGCTGCTCAAGGCGGTGGGCCAGACCGTGCGGCTGGAGCGCGAGGAGCAGATGGATGCGGTGACCGGCGTCAGCGGCTCGGGTCCGGCCTATGTGTTCCACCTGATCGAGACGCTGGCCGCCGCCGGCACCGCCCAGGGCCTGCCCACCGATCTGGCAATGCTACTGGCCAAGGCCACCGTCGCAGGTGCTGGCGCCCTGGCCGAGGCGGCAGACGAGGACCCCGCCCAGTTGCGAGTCAACGTGACCTCGCCCAATGGCACCACCCAGGCGGCGCTTGAGGTGCTGATGGAGCCTCAGACCGGCTTCCCAGGCCTGCTCAACCGCGCCGTCGCCGCCGCAACCAACCGTTCCAGGGAGCTGTCGCGTGGCTGAGATTTCCTTTGACGACTTCCTCAAGGTCGATATCCGCGTGGGTGAGGTGATCCGCGCCGAACCCTTCCCCGAGGCGCGCAAACCCGCCATCAAGATGTGGATCGACTTTGGTCCCGAGATCGGCGAACGCAAGACCTCGGCCCAGATCACCGCGCATTACGACCCGGCGACATTGGTGGGCAAACAGGTGATGGCGGTGGTGAACTTCCCGCCGCGCCAGATCGGCAAGTTCATGTCCGAGGTGCTGGTGCTGGGCCTGCCCGACGAGAACGGCGAAATCGTGCTGATCGGTCCTGACGGCAAGGTGCCGCTGGGCGGGCGGATGCATTGATGAAACTCTTGATCGCACGGCCGATGACCGCCGCCGTCGAAGCCCGCGCCCGTGCTGAGTTCGACACCGAGATCCGCGCCAGCACCGCGCCGATGACCGAAAGTGAAATGCTGCGTGCCCTGCGTGAATTCGACATCGTCATGCCCACTCTGGGCGACATGTTCAGCGCACACGTCTTTGCCCAGGTGCCCGAGCCGCGCTGTCGGCTGCTGGCCAATTTCGGTGTCGGCTACAACCATATCGACGTGGCGGCGGCACGCGGCGCAGGGGTGGCGGTGACCAATACGCCCGGCGCGGTGACCGATGCCACGGCGGATATCGCGATGACGCTGCTGCTGATGACCGCGCGCCGTGCGGGCGAGGGCGAGCGGCTGGTGCGCTCGGGTCGCTGGGAAGGCTGGCACCCGACCCAGATGCTGGGCCACCACGTGACCGGCAAACATGTGGGTATCGTTGGTCTGGGCCGGATCGGCCAGGCCATCGCCCGGCGCTGCCATTTCGGGTTCGGCATGCGGGTGTCCTATCTGGCGCGCAGCGACAAGGACGTGGATTTCCCGGCAACGCGGATGGACAGCCTCGCGGCCCTGGCCGGGGCGGTCGATTTCCTGGTGGTCGCCGTGCCCGGCGGCGCCGAAACCCGGCACCTGATCGACGCGCAGGTTCTGGCCGCGATGAGACCTTCGGGCATCCTGGTCAACATTGCCCGGGGCGAGGTGGTGGATGAGGTGGCGCTGATCTCTGCGCTCTCGGTAGGCCGGATCGCTGGGGCAGGGCTCGACGTCTACGAGTTCGAACCGCAGGTACCCGAAGTGCTGCGCGCGATGGAGCAGGTGACGCTGTTGCCGCATCTGGGCACCGCCACCGAAGAGGTGCGCAGCAGCATGGGCCATATGGCGCTGGACAATGTGGCGGCGTTTGCCGCTGGGCGCGATCTGCCCAACCCGGTGGGCTGAGTTTTCGAGGAGCGGGCCCCTCCCGCCCGCCGTTGACCCGTCCTTGCGGACGGGCCGCCTCTGGTTGGGCCGGGCAGCGCAGCCGCGGGCTGCGCTGCGGTCACGGCAAGCGCGCCCGGTGCGGGCCTTGCCCGCGCCGGGCGCGCCGGGCCCAACGGCCGCAGGGGCATCCGCAGGATGCACCGAGGCGGGCGGGAGCGCCCCCTGTCCCGATCAGCTGGTGGTGTGGCCGTGGTCTCCGGTGGCCTCGCGCCAATGCTTGCGGCAGAGCGAGACATAGGTCTCGTTTCCGCCGATCTGCACCTGCGCGCCTTCGGTGATCGCCTGGCCCGAAGCGTCCTGACGGATCACCATTGTCGCCTTGCGGCCGCATTTGCAGATTGTGCGCACCTCGCGCATCTCGTCGGCCAGCGCCAGCAGCGCGGCCGAGCCCGGAAACAGCTTGCCCTGGAAATCGACCCGCAAGCCATAGGCCAGCACCGGCACGTCCAGATCGTCCACTGCCCGCGCCAGTTGCCACACCTGATCGGCTCCGAGAAACTGTGCCTCGTCCACAAAGACACAGGCCACCGGGCCAGAGGCAAGCCTGTCGCGGATCATCGCGAACACGTCGTCCCGGGGGGTAAAGACATCTGCCTCTGCCGCGATACCGATCCGGCTGGCGATCCGCCCGGATCCCGCGCGCCCGTCGATGGCGGCGGTCAGCAGATAGGTCTGCATGCCCCGTTCGCGATAGTTGTGCGACGCCTGCAAGAGCACCGTCGACTTGCCGGCATTCATGGTGGAGTAGTTGAAGTAGAGCTTGGCCATGAGGTCGGTCTAATCACTTGGCAACGGCGCGGCAAGCAGGCCCGAACGGCCATTTGCGCCGATGCGGGACATTGGTTGCACCGCCCCCGGTCCGATCTGTCCGAGGCGAACCTCTGGGGATGGACGAAGACCGTTCCGGTTGCGGTGCCCCTTGCCACGATTGTGGCAGACTGGTCGGAGATCGCGAATAGTGCACTCCGAAACCTGGTAAAACCGGCAGATCTATTACCGGCAACTCGTTTAAATCCCTGAAAACCTGAGGGATAGCCAAGGTATGACATTTGACTTAGAACGGATTCATGGGAAAAACTCGATCCGTTTCCCCGACAAAAACAATGGGGCGGAAAAAGCGGTTCAGGAAAGGGTGAATATGGCCGACATTGGGGCATATCTGAAGAAACATACCGAGGCTTTGGTCAAGGATGTGGGCATCGAGGCGGCTTGTGCGCTGACTGGAAAGTCCAAGGCGACCTTAGGCCGGTATTATTCGGATAATGCCGAGCATGCCGACCGGTTCATCCCGGTGGATGCGGTCGCGCGGCTGGAAGGCGCGTCCAGCTATCCGCATGTCACCTCTGCGCTCGCGGAACTCAAGAACATCACGCTCAGCTATGACGGGCGCAACAGCGACAGCGAGACGCGCAGCGGCGGGGTCAATGCCGATGTGATCGCGCTGAGCCAGAGATTTGCGATGCTGATGACCGAATACCAGACCGCGATCGAGGATGGGATCATCACCGTGAACGAGGCCAAACGGCTTTTGAAGGAAACGGTGCAGTTGCAGCAGGTCCTGATCGACATGAAGCTGCATCTGGAAGAGGAAAGCACCAGCTGAGGCCGGGGGCGGCTAGCGCACAGCAACATGACTGGCTTTTTGGCGTCAGGTCGAGAAATCATCGTCAGGCAACTCAACGAAATCGATCAGGCTTTTTGTTGAGGTGATCGGATCAAAACGCCGGTCTCCCCGGTATGCAAGGAAGCTTTTGTCGGACTCGTAGAGGAACCTTACCCCTGCCATGAGCGGATCGCGCACGCGCGTTGGAAGGGTGGTGTATTCGCCGGCGAGAGAGTGCAAACGAAAATCGAACCAACTTTGGTTGTCTCTGCTTTGCATGGCATTGGCCAGGAGGAGCGCCGTGCAGGGTAAGAAACCGGGTGTCTGCCGATTGTGGGAAACCAATTCGACAACCTCGCTAGGAAACCAGGTGTCATCCTTCGGAAACAGACAGGTCTCTGATGCAAGGACGACATTCAGCGCTTCCAGGTGCTTTTCTGTATCCGGGACGTAGTCGGCAGCGGCAACACTTCGCCGTGTGGGTTCATCCATGGCGCGCGCGATGCGGCAGAGCTTTGGCAGTATTTGGTTCAGTGAGCGGGTCAACCTGCTCAGCTCGGGCCAAAGATACTCTGTCCTTTCATTGTTAGGGCGATTCTCGGCAAGCGCATCAAGGCCACGCAGGATTGCCGTGCGCAGGTGGCGAGGGGCAGACCGAAGCCCGGCTGAGGCTAATTCGGCAAACTCCCTTGCCGCACCACTCCAAAGGCCTTCTTGCAAATCATTGGCCACGATCATTGCCACGGCAAAGTTGGAACCTTCTGCCGCATCCAGTGCTTTGGCGGCGAGATCGGCAAAGCATTCGGCGTCGGATTCACGCTCAAAACGACATGACTGTTGTCTTACGACTGTGGGGAAACTCTCACCGCCACATCGAATAAGCCGCACATCGTTTTGACTCTGCAAAAGCCAGATCAGGTCATGTGCAGCTTGCGCCTTTCGAAAGTTGAGATCGGGTCGCTTCATCGACGCAGACGGATTCCCGAGATGACGAGTTCAAGGTGCCGACGCGCACCGGCGTAGCCCACCCGGCCTGCGCTCTTCTTCACGTCATATGCCGCCGCAGGATCACCGAACCCACCGAATAGCCCGCGCCGAAGGAGCAGATCAGGCCCAGATCGCCTTCGGCCAGATCGTCGGAGTTCTGGGAAAAGGCGATGATCGAACCTGCGGACGAGGTGTTGGCATAGTCTTGCAGGATGTTGGGCTGTTCGCCCGGCTCCGGCTCGCGGCCCAGCACCTTTTTGCCGATGAAATCGTTCATCGTCTTGTTGGCCTGATGCAGCCAGAGCCGTTTCAGATCGGTATTGGCCACGCCCTCGGCCACCATGTGATCGGCGATATGCTGGCTGACCATCGGCAGCACTTCCTTGAACACCTTGCGGCCGTTCTGCATGAACTGCATGTCGCGCCGGTCTTTCATCCCGTCCGGGCGCGAGCGGCGCAGGAACCCGTTGTTGTTGCGGATATTGTTGGAGAACTGGGTGGCGCAGCGGGTCGAGAGGATCTCGAAATGCGGGCCCTTGGCGTCCTCGATGCGTTCGATCAGGGTGGCGGTGGCCACATCGCCAAAGATGAAATGGCAATCGCGGTCGCGCCATTCCAGGTGGGCCGAGCAGATCTCGGGGTTGACCACCAGCGCCGAGCGGATCGAGCCGGAGCGGACCATGTCGGCGGCGGCCTGGATGCCGAAAGTGGCCGAGGAACAGGCCACGTTCATGTCAAACGCGAACCCTTCGATCCCCAGCGCCTGCTGGATCTCAATCGCGACCGCCGGATAGGCGCGTTCCAGGTTCGAGGCGGCGCAGATCACCGCATCGACATCGGCGGCCGTCTTGCCCGCCTGTTCCAGCGCCTTTTTCGCCGCATCCACCGCCATCTCGGTCATGATGCCCGGCTCGTCATCGTCGCGCTGGCGCAGCAGGGGATGCATCACCGCTGGGTCCAGAACGCCGGTCTTGTCCATCACATAGCGGTTCTCGATACCGCTGGCCTTGACGATGAACTCTTCCGAGGAGTGCTGCATCGGCTCCATCTCGCCTGCGGCGATGGCCTCGGCATTCTCGGCATTCATCCGGTCGGCGTAGGCGTTGAACGCCGTGACCAGCTCGGCATTTGTGATGACGTTTGGCGGCGTAAAGACTCCGGTGCCGGTGATGGCGGGTCTGAACATGGCGGATTCCTTGAAATCTGGGATTTGCTCAAAATGCAGGCGATAGCGCGACCGATCAAGAGTGGATGACCCGAGGGAAAGCGGACAATCGAGTGAAATCAACCTTCACATCTTGAATGGTTCATATTTTGAAGTATATTGCGGAGCGAAACAGGGGGTTGCCCGATGACCGACCGCGATTCTTTGCCGCCAAAAACCTTTCCGCCCGAGATCGAGGCGATGATGGGGGTCTATGCGCTGTACTGGAAGCTGGAAGAGGTGATTGCCGCCGAGGTGGCCGAGACCGGTCTAAGCCGTCCCGAGGCGCATATGCTGATCAAGCTCGGGACGCCGATGCGCATGGGGGTGCTGGCGCGCGAGATGCTGGCGCTGCCCTCGACCATTACCGCCACGGCGGATTCGCTGGAGCGCGCGGGCTATCTGACCCGCAGCCGCGACCCCGATGACCGCCGCGCCTGGCTGTTGGAACTGACGCCCGAGGGCCGGGCGCTGCGCGCCGAGTTTGTCGCCGATGCCGGTGCGCTGTTTCACGAGGTGTCGGGGCTGGATGCCTGCGAGACCGAGGTATTTGCGCGGCTGGCGCGCAAGATCCGCCTGACCATCCTGGAAACCGGACTATCCGAAGGATCCAAGACATGAGATTTCTTTTTGCGCTGGGCACCGTGCTGAGCCTTGCCGCGGCCCCCTTGACCGCGGATACGCCCGCCAAGCCCGTCAAGCTGATGCTGGTGAGCGAGGCCGCGCCCGGGTTCTCGCGCCAGTTCTTTGGCCAGGTGGCGGCGCGGCGCACGGTCGATCTGGCCTTTCAGGTAGCGGGGCAGATCGTGGAATTTCCTGTGAACGAAGGCGTGTTGCTGCCCAAGGGCAGTTTGATCGCGCGGCTTGATCTGGAGCCGTTCGAGCTGCAACTGGATCGCGCGCGACTGCAAAAGGAACAGGCCGACCGCACGGTGGCGCGGCTGAGCCGGTTGAAGGGAACCACGGTCAGCCAGGTGTCGCTGGACGATGCGGAAACCAATGCGCAACTGGCGGCCATTGCCCTGCGCGATGCGGAATATGCGCTGGAACATGCGACGCTGACGGCACCCTTTGACGCGCTGATCTCGCGCCGCAACGTGGCGGCCTTTACCACGGTGGCGGCGGGAACGCCGGTGGCGCGGATCCATGACATGTCGGAACTGCGGATCGAGGTGGACGTGCCCGAGATCCTGTTCCAGCGTGCGGGCGAGCCCGAGGATGTGACCATCACCGCGACCTTTCCAGCCTCGGAGCAGGAATTTCCGTTGCAGATCCGCGAGTTCGATGCCGAGACATCGAGCGTGGGCCAGACCTTCCGCATCAACTTCGGCTTTGCGCCACCGCCTGACCTGAACGTGTTTCCGGGCTCGTCGGTGACGGTGAATGTGCGGGTGCGGGATGGCGAACCGGGCATCGCGGTGCCGCCCTCGGCGATCATTGCGGATGCGGGCGGCGGTCCTGGCGTGATGGTATTTGAGCCCACCGGCGCCGATACAGGCACGGTGCGGCGGCAGGCCGTCCAGATCGCGCCCTTGCCGAACGGATCGGTGAGGGTGCTGTCGGGCCTGTCCGAGGGCGACGAGATCGTCAGTGTCGGCGGTGCCAGCCTGAACGACGGGCAATCGGTGCGCCGCTTCACCGGTTTCGGCAACTGAAGGGCCGGGTCATGAACATCGCGCGCCTGTCGATCGAAAAGCCGCTTTATACCTGGCTCATCATCCTGATTTCGCTGGTTGGCGGCATCTGGGGATTTGCCACGCTGGGCCGGCTCGAAGACCCGGCCTTTACCATTAAACAGGCGGTCATCGCCACGCAGTATCCCGGGGCAACCGCCGAACAGGTGGCGCTGGAGGTCTCGGAGCCGCTGGAATCTGCGATCCAGAAGATGGACGAGGTGGAGACAATCACCTCGGTCAACCAGCCGGGCCAGTCGCTGATCGAGGTCGAGATCAAGTCGACCTATGACGGGGATGAACTTCCCGCGATCTGGACCAAGCTGCGCGCCCGTGTCGGCGATGCCGCGCGCGCCCTGCCTGACGGGGTCGGTGCGCCGTTTGTCGATGACAGTTTCGGCGATGTCTATGGCCTGTTCTACGCGGTGACCGCGCCGGGATACACCGATGCGGAACAGCACGAACTGGCCACCTGGCTGCGGCGCGAGCTGCTGGCGGTGCCCGGTGTGGCCGGGGTCGAGGTGGCAGGCCTGCCGGACGAGGCGATCTTCGTTGAACCCGATCTGGCGCTGTCGGTGAACCAGAACGTGCCGGTACAGGCCATTGCCAATGCCATTGCCACCGCCGATTCCGTGCGCGACGCGGGCACCCTGCGCAATAACGGTGGCAAGACCGCGATCCTGCGGCCCGAAGGTTCGGACAGTGTGGACGCCATCGCCGGGCTGTCAGTGGGCACGCAGGGCAAGGTGATCAACCTGTTCGACATGGCGCAGGTGCATCGGGGGCGTCAGGCCGATCCGGACCTGATCATCCGCCAGAACGGGGGTGAGGCGTTCACGCTGGGCATCGCGGGGCTGGCGACCGAGAACATTGTCGAGGTCGGCCAGCGGGTAGATGCGCGGCTGGCCGGGCTGGACGGGGATATCCCCGCTGGCGTGACGCTGGAACCGATCTATCAGCAGCATGTGGTGGTCGAAGAGGCGAGCAACGCCTTCCTCGTCAACCTCGCGATGTCGGTGGCCATCGTGGTGGCGGTGCTGGCGCTGTTCATGGGCTGGCGCGCGGCGGTGGTGGTGGGGGCGACCCTGCTCTTGACCGTGGTGGGTACGCTTCTTTTCATGGCGCTGTTTTCCATCGAGATGGAGCGCATTTCGCTCGGCGCGCTGATCATCGCCATGGGCATGCTGGTGGACAATGCGATCGTGGTGGCCGAGGGGATGCAGATCGCGATGCTGCGCGGCAAGCCCTCGCGCGCGGCCGCCGACGAGGCGGCGGGCAAGACGCAGATCCCGCTGTTGGGGGCCACCGTGATCGGGATCATGGCCTTTGCCGGGATCGGCCTCAGCCCCGATGCGACGGGGGAGTTCCTGTTTTCGCTCTTTGCCGTGATCGGCATTTCGCTGCTGCTCAGTTGGGTGCTGGCGCTGACGGTGACGCCGCTTCTGGGGCATTACTTCTTCAAACAGGGGCATGCGGATGCCGCCGACGCCTATGGCGGGCCGCTGTTCCGGGCCTATGCCGCCACTTTGCGAGCCGCGCTGCGGTTGCGCTGGCTGGTGGTGCTGGGGCTGGTCGCGGTGACGGCGGCCTGTTTCGCGGGTTTTGGCCTGATGAAGCAGCAATTCTTTCCCAATTCGAACACGCCGCTGTTTTTCGTGCATTACAAGCTGCCGCAGGGCACGCCCATCGAGACCACCGCCGATGATCTGGCCGCGGTCGAAGCCTGGCTGGACAAGCGTTCGGACGTGTTGGCTTACACCACATTTGCCGGGCAAGGCGCGACGCGGTTCATGCTGACCTATGCGGCGGAAAAGCCAAATCCGTCTTACGGGCATATGATCGTGCGCACGGCGAGCATTGAGGATATTCCCGCGCTTCAGGCCGATCTGGAGGCGTTTGGCACCGCGGCCTTCCCCGAGGGCGAGTTCCGCACCAGGCGGCTGGTCTTTGGCCCCGGCGGCGGCGACCCGATCCAGGTGCGGTTCTCTGGGCCCGATCCGGCGGTGCTGCGGCAGCTGGCCGATACGGCGATGGATGAGATGCGCGCGGCCTCGGACAATATCACCGGCGTGCGGTCGAACTGGCACGAGCAGGAACTGGCGCTGCGCCCCATCTATGCCACCGAGCGGGCACAGATCGCGGGCGTCAGCCGGGACGATATCGCCGACATGCTGCGGTTTTCCACCGATGGCATCACCAGCGGGGTGCTGCGCGAGCGGGACCGGCTGATCCCGATCATCGTCCGACGCCCTGCCGATGGGCCTTATTCCATCGTCGATCAGGTGGTCTATTCACCGCTGTCCGAGACATTCGTGCCGGTCGAACAGATGGTGGACGGGTTCGGGTATGAGGCGGTCAACACGCTGGTGCATCGCCGCGACCGGTTGCTGACGGTGACCGTGGGTGCCGACATTCCCGCCGATCTGACCGCAGCCCAGGTGCATGCAGAGGTGCGCCCGGTCATCGAGGCCATCGCGCTGCCGCCGGGTTACCGGATGGAATGGGGCGGTGAGTTCGAAGATTCGGCCAAGGCGCAGGAAAGCCTGGGCAAGCAATTGCCGCTGAGCCTGTTGATCATGGTGCTGATCTCGATCCTCTTGTTCAACGCGATCCGCCAGCCGGTGATCATCTGGCTGCTGGTGCCAATGTCGGTGAACGGGGTGGTGATCGGCCTGTTGGGGACCGGGTTGCCGTTCACCTTTACCGCGCTTCTGGGGCTCTTGAGCCTCTCGGGTATGTTGATCAAGAACGGCATCGTGCTGGTCGAGGAAATCGACCTGGTCCGAGCCGAAGGCAAACCGCTGCGCGAGGCGATTGTCGAGGCCTCGGTATCGCGGATCCGGCCGGTAATGCTGGCCGCTGTCACCACCATTCTGGGCATGGCGCCGCTCTTGTGGGATGCGTTCTTTGTCTCGATGGCGGTGACGATCATGGGCGGGCTGGCATTCGCCACCGTGCTGACCCTGATCGCGGCGCCGGTGTTCTATGACCTGTTCTTCAGTCGCGAGGCGCGGGCCTGAGAGATGCAGGCGCGGGCGTCAATCGCCCGCGTCCGTTGCCGGGTCATAGTGATAGTGAAAGCAGGAGATCTTGTTGCCATCCGGGTCGCGCAGATAGGCCACGTAGAAATCCGGTGTGTAATAGGGCCGGGTGCCCGGCACGCCCGCATCGGTGCCGCCATGGGCCAGGCCGGCGGCATGAAAGGCGCGCACCTGCGCCGCGTCGCGGGCGGGGAAACCGACCATGGTGCCATTGCCGGTGCTGGCGGGTGAGCCATCGAACGGCGCGCAGACCCAGAAGCCGGTGCCATTGTCATAATCCTGGCCCCAACCGGCCCAGCCTTCGGGCCAGTCGGGCAGGCGGGGCTGATCCAACACGGCAAAGACCGCGTCATAGAACCGGACCGCGCGGGTCAGGTCGTTGGTGCCGAAGGTGGTATAGATGTTCATGGGGTGCCTCGCAGGGATCGGTTGCGCGATCATGCGTGGTCCCAGGCCCCGGCGAAAGCCTGAAAGACTTAGGTCGTACCTGAGAGTGCAAGGCCGGGGGACGCCGTCCCCCGGACCCCCTGGGAGTATTTTCGACCAGAAAGAAGCAGGAGAGACCGGGTTTTCGCCGATTTCTCCTGATTTTAGGGTATCAGCCCTGAAGGCTGCGCACCTCGATATCCCCCTCGGCCTGCGCCTTGATCGCCAAGGCGGCAGCGTGGCTGCCGGCGGCGGTGGTGAAATAGGGGATCTTGTCATAGAGCGCAATGGAGCGGATGGCCTTGCTGTCGCTCACCGCCTGGGCGCCTTCGGTGGTGTTCATCACCAGATGCACCTGCCCGTCCTTGAGCATGTCGACCACGTCGGGGCGGCCTTCGTAGACCTTGTTCACCACTTCGCAGGGTACGCCATGACCGGCGAGCCAGCTTTGGGTGCCGCGGGTCGCCACGAGGGTGAAGCCCTGATCCACCAGCACCTGCGCGGCCTCAAGCATGGCAGCGCCCTTGTCGGCGTCCTTGATCGAGATGAAGGCGCAGCCAGAGGACGGCAGCACCATGCCCGCGCCCATCTGCGCCTTGAGGAAGGCGCGGGCAAAGGAGCGGTCCCAGCCCATCACCTCGCCGGTGGAGCGCATCTCGGGGCCGAGGATGGTGTCGACACCGGGGAAGCGGGCGAAGGGCAGCACCGCCTCCTTGACCGAGAACCAGGGCATGTTGGGGTCGGCCAGCGTCATCTGGTCGGCGATCTTGGTATCCTCGCCCTCCTTGTAGGGGGGGCGCATCGGGAAGGCGCCGAGTTTCTCACCCGCCATGACGCGCGCGGCGATGGAGGCGATAGCCGAGTCGGTGGCCTTGGCCACGAAAGGCACGGTGCGGCTGGCGCGCGGGTTGACCTCGATCAGGTAGATCTCGTCCTGCCCCTGCTCATTGGCCTTGATCGCGAATTGCACGTTCATCAGGCCGACCACGTTGAGCGCGCGGGCCAGTTTGTTGGTCTGATCCTTGATCTGCTCGATGATCTCGGCCGACAGCGAATAGGGCGGCAGCGAACAGGCGCTGTCGCCGGAGTGCACGCCCGCTTCTTCGATATGCTGCATGATGCCCGCGACATGCACCGCCTCGCCATCGCAGAGCGCGTCCACGTCGAGTTCGACCGCGCCCGAGAGATAGCTGTCGAGCAGCACCGGGCTGTCGCCCGAAACCACCACCGCCTCGGCGATGTAGCGGCGCAGCTGATCCATGTCGCGCACGATTTCCATGGCGCGGCCCCCCAGCACGTAGGAGGGGCGGATCACCAGCGGGAAGCCGATATCCTCGGCAATCGCCAGCGCCTGGGCATCGGTCGAGGCAATGCCGTTCTTGGGCTGTTTCAGGCCCAGCCGGTTGACCAGATCCTGGAACCGCTCGCGGTCTTCGGCCAGGTCGATGGCGTCGGGCGTGGTGCCCAGGATCGGGATACCGGCCTGTTCCAGCGCATTGGCGAGCTTCAGCGGGGTCTGGCCGCCGAACTGCACGATGACGCCGTGCAGGGTGCCGTTCTGCTGCTCGACCCGCAGGATTTCCATCACATGTTCAAAGGTCAGCGGTTCGAAATAGAGCCGATCCGAGGTGTCATAGTCGGTCGACACGGTTTCGGGGTTGCAGTTGACCATGATGGTTTCATAGCCCGCATCGGTCAGCGCGAAACAGGCGTGGCAGCAGCAATAGTCGAACTCGATCCCCTGCCCGATCCGGTTGGGACCGCCACCCAGAATGACGACTTTCTTGCGGTCACTGGGGCGCGCCTCGCATTCCACCTCGCCCATCATCGGGGCCTCGTAGGTGGAGTACATATAGGGGGTCTGGGCCTCGAACTCGGCGGCGCAGGTGTCGATCCGCTTGAACACGGCGGTGACGCCCAGGTTGTGGCGGGCGCGGCGCACGTTGTCCTCGTCGCGGCCGGTCAGCTGGCCGAGGCGCGCATCGGTGAAGCCCAGCATCTTGAGCGCGCGTAGGCCTTCCTCGTTGGTGGGCAGGCCGGTCTTGCGCAGGGCGCGTTCCTCTTCGACGATCTCGCGGATGCGGGCCAGGAACCAGGGGTCGAACTTGGTGACGCCAAAGATCTCGTCATCCGACAGCCCGTGTCGCATCGCCTGTGCGATGGTGCGCAGCCGGTCGGGGGTTTGCTGGCTGATCGCCTTGATCACATGCGCCTTGTCATCGGCGCCCTCGACCGCGTCCCACAGACCGACGGAGAGGCCGGGAATGGCAACCTCGTCAAAGCCGGTCAGACCCGATTCCATCGAGGCCAGCGCCTTTTGCATCGATTCGTGGATGGTGCGGCCGATCGACATCGCCTCGCCCACCGATTTCATCGCGGTGGTGAGGTAAGGCTCGGAGCCGGGAAATTTCTCGAAGGCGAATTTCGGGATCTTGGTGACGACATAGTCGATGGTCGGCTCAAAGCTGGCCGGCGTCACCTTGGTGATGTCATTGTCGAGCTCGTCGAGCGTATAGCCCACCGCCAGCTTGGCCGCGATCTTGGCAATCGGGAATCCGGTCGCCTTGGAGGCCAGCGCGGACGAGCGCGATACCCGCGGGTTCATCTCGATCACCACCATGCGGCCGTCGGCGGGGTTCACTGCCCATTGCACGTTCGAGCCGCCGGTTTCTACCCCGATCTCGCGCAGCACGGCGATCGAGCCGTTGCGCATGATCTGGTATTCCTTGTCGGTCAGCGTCAGCGCCGGGGCCACGGTGATCGAGTCGCCGGTATGCACGCCCATCGGGTCGACGTTTTCGATGGAACAGACGATGATCGCATTGTCCGCCTTGTCGCGGACAACCTCCATCTCGTATTCCTTCCAGCCCAAGAGGCTCTCGTCGATCAGGATCTGCGCCACGGGCGAAGCTTCAAGCCCCGAGCGGCAGAAATGCTCGTAATCGTCGCGGTTATAGGCCACGCCGCCGCCGGTACCGCCCAGGGTAAAGGCGGGGCGGATGATCGCGGGCAGGCCGATTTCCTCGAGCGCGTCCATCGCCTGGGCCAGGCCCGCGCGGATGTCGTATTTGCCCTTGTCATTTTTGGGGGCTGACACGATGGTTGCCTTGGGGTTTTCCAGCCCGATCCGGTCCATCGCCTCGCGGAACAGCTTGCGATCCTCGGCCATTTCGATGGCATGGCGCTTGGCGCCGATCATCTCGACCCCGAATTTCTCGAGCACGCCCATTTCCTCAAGCGCCAGCGAGGTGTTGAGGCCGGTCTGCCCGCCCATGGTGGGCAGCAATGCGTCGGGGCGCTCTTTCTCGATGATCTTGGCGACCACCTCGGGCGTGATCGGCTCGATATAGGTGGCATCGGCCAGACCCGGATCGGTCATGATCGTCGCCGGGTTCGAGTTCACCAGGATGACCCGATACCCCTCTTCGCGCAGCGCCTTGCAGGCCTGTGCGCCGGAATAGTCGAATTCACAGGCTTGCCCGATGACGATGGGCCCGGCCCCGATGATCATGATCGACTGGATGTCGGTTCTCTTCGGCATGGCTGGCCCCTTTGATTTTTTGCGAGTCACGAGCGCCCGCCCAGCGCCCAAATTGTCGTGCGTTATAGGCACCTCGGGGAAAGGTGCAAGAGGGATCGGAAAGCGGCGCGAATTTGCCGCTTTCTGCTCTTTCGCCCGGACACGAAATCTCTATATCCCAGCGGCACGCCAATTGGCAGGGGGAGCGGACCCAGATGCAGCTTCGTTTCGATCAGGGTCCTGCCGGGGCCGGAACCGGCTTCGACCGCCCGGTAAGGGTGATCCGGGCCGATACCGCCGCGCAGGTGCCGGCGGCGCTGGCCGATCTGGATGTGGCGCGGGTGGATGGCGCCTGGCTGGCGGGCTATGCCAGTTACGAGCTGGGCTATGCGCTGGAACCGCGTCTGGCCGGGCTGATGCCTCAAGGGCGTCGGCTGCCGCTCCTGTGTTTCGGTGTCTATGACGGCCCAAAGGTGCTGCCGCTGCCGACCCCCGGCGGCGGGATCGGTGATTTCGCCCCCCGCTGGGACAGCGCGCGCTATGGCGCGGCCTTTGAGCAGGTGCACCGCGCCATCGGCGCCGGAGAGTTCTATCAGGCCAACCTGACCTTTCCGGTCGATCTGCGTCTGCAGGGCGCCGCGCCCGCGCTTTATGCCGCGCTTGCCGCGCGCCAACCGGTGGGCCATGGCGTGCTGGTCAGCCAATCCGGGCTGCCCGATATCCTCTGCCGCTCGCCCGAACTGTTCTTTCGCACCGATCCCGAGGGCCGGATCGAGACCCGCCCGATGAAGGGCACCCAGCCGCGCAGCGACGATCCGGCCGAGGATGCCCGCCGCCGCGCCTGGCTGGCGCGCGATGCCAAGAACCGCGCCGAGAACCTTATGATCGTCGATCTGTTGCGCAACGATATCAGCCGGGTGGCACTGCCCGGATCGGTTCATGTGCCCGAGCTTTTCCAGATCGAGACCTATGCCACCGTGCATCAGATGGTGTCGCGCGTCGCCGCGCGACTGCGAGCGGATGTCACCCTTTCGGATATCCTGCGGGCATTGTTCCCCTGCGGCTCTATCACCGGGGCCCCCAAGATCCGTTCGATGGAGACTTTGGCCCGCCTCGAACCCTGGCCGCGCGACATCTATTGCGGCACCATCGGCTGGGCGGCCCCCGACGGTGCGTCCGAATTCAACGTGGCGATCCGCACGCTGTTGGCCGATGGCGCGCGCGCCACACTCAATGTCGGCGGCGGTGTGGTCTGGGACAGCACCGCCCGCTCGGAATACGAGGAGGCGTTATGGAAAGCCCGCTTTGCCCGCCAGATGATCCCTGCTTTCGCCTGATCGAGACGCTGGGCTGGCACCCGGACGAGGGGCCGCGCCGGGCCGCGCTGCATCTGGCACGCATGGCCCGGTCCGCCGCCGCCCTCGGTATGCCATTTGACCAGACCAGGGCGCAGCACCTGCTGGAACAGATCCGCGGCCCGGCGCCGCTCCGCTGCCGCCTGACCCTCGATCCCAAGGGCGTGTTGGCGCTGGAAACCGCTCCGCTTGCCGCGGCCGCGCCGCTCTGGCGTGTCGCGATCCATCCCGAACGGCTCGACTCAGATGATCCCTGGTTGCGCCACAAGACCACAAGGCGCGCGCTTTACGATCGCGCCCGGGCCGGGCTGCCTGCAGGCAGCGACGAATGGCTGTTCCTCAACCGCGCGGGGCAAGTCTGCGAAGGGACGATCACCAATGTCTTCATGGCCTCAGATGACGGCCTTTTGACGCCGCCGCTCGCCTCGGGACTATTGCCCGGTATCCTCCGCGCCGAGCTGCTCGCCATCGGTCGGGCGCGCGAGGTGGCGCTGCACCCGAACGACCTGCGCAATGCCCAGACGCTCTATTGCGGCAACTCGCTGCGCGGGCTGATCCCGGCCACGTTCGCCCCGGATGCATGACGGCCTCGTTCCTCTTGCTCCAAATATCCCGGGGGTGAATTGGCCGCAGGCCAAGAGGGCGCCGCGCCCCCACCCGCACAAATCCAACGAAATCCGGGTGAATTGGCCACAAACCTTCGAGTAATACGGCGCGGCCTTGACTTCCCCGGCCTATCGCGCTGTATCGGCGCGACGCTTTCTCCGCCGAAGGGATATCACCGATGCACGCCTATCGCAGCCATACCTGCGCCGCCCTGACCGCCGCCAATGTCGGCGAAACCGTTCGCCTGTCCGGCTGGGTCCACAGGGTGCGCGACCATGGCGGGGTGCTGTTCATCGACCTGCGCGACCATTACGGCGTGACCCAGGTGCTGTGCGACGGCGACAGCGCCGCCTTCGCCGAGCTGGAAAAGGTCCGCTCGGAATGGTGCATCCGCATCGACGGCACGGTCAAGGCGCGCGACGCGGACCTGGTCAACCCCAAGCTGCCCACCGGCGAGATCGAGGTCTATGTCCGCGAGCTTGAGGTGCTGGGCCGGGCCGAGGAATTGCCGCTGATGGTGTTCGGCGATCAGGAATACCCCGAAGAAACCCGCCTGCGCTATCGCTATCTCGACCTGCGCCGCGAGGCGATGCAGGCCAACATGACCCTGCGCTCGGACGTGGTCGCCTCGATGCGGCGGCGCATGTGGGACAAGGGGTTCCGCGAATACCAGACCCCAATCATCACCGCCTCCTCGCCCGAAGGCGCGCGCGACTTCCTGGTGCCCTCGCGCCTGCATCCGGGCCGCTTCTACGCGCTGCCGCAGGCGCCGCAGCAGTTCAAGCAGCTGATCATGGTCTCGGGCTTTGACAAGTATTTCCAGATCGCGCCCTGTTTCCGCGACGAGGACCCGCGCGCCGACCGTTCGCCCACCGATTTCTACCAGCTCGACCTGGAAATGAGCTTTGTCACCCAGCAGGATGTGTTCGACACCATCGCGCCGGTGCTGGCGGGCGTGTTTCAGGAATTCGGCGGTGGCCGCAAGGTGGACGCGCCGCAGGACTGGCCGCAGATCGCCTATGCCGATGCCGCCAAATGGTACGGCACCGACAAGCCCGACCTGCGCAACCCGATCAAAATGCAGGATTGTTCCGAGCATTTCCGCGGCTCGGGCTTTGCCATCTTCGCCAAACTGCTGGAGCAGGAAGGCACCGAGATCCGCGCCATTCCCGCCCCCACCGGCGGCAGCCGCAAGTTCTGTGACCGGATGAACGCCTTCGCCCAGAAAGAGGGCCTGCCGGGCATGGGCTATATCTTCTGGCGCGATCAGGGCGATGGGATGGAAGCCGCCGGACCGCTCGCCAAGAACATCGGGCCCGAACGTACCGAGGCGATCCGCCAGCAACTGGGCCTGGGCGTGGGCGATGCGGCCTTCTTCCTCGGCGGCAAGCCCAAGTCCTTTGAAAAAGTCGCGGGCAAGGCGCGCGACGTGATCGGCGCCGAACTGGGCCTGACCGAGACCGACCGCTTTGCATTCGCCTGGATCGTGGATTTCCCGATCTACGAACGTGACGAGGAAACCGGCGAGATCGACTTTGAACACAACCCCTTCTCGATGCCGCAAGGCGGGATGGAGGCGCTGAACGGCGACCCGATGGCAGTGCGCGGCTTCCAGTACGACCTCGCCTGCAACGGCTATGAACTGGTGTCGGGCGCGATCCGCAACCACAAGCCCGAGATCATGCTCAAGGCGTTCGAACTGGCCGGATACGGCGCGGACGAGGTCAAGGCCCGCTTTGGCGCGCTGTTCAACGCCTTCCACTACGGCGCGCCGCCGCATGGCGGCTGTGCCGCCGGGATCGACCGTATCGTGATGCTGCTGGCGGACGAGGCCAACATTCGCGAAGTGATGATGTTCCCGATGAACCAGCGCGCCGAGGATCTGATGATGCAGGCGCCGTCCGAGCCCAGTTCGGACCAGCTGATGGAACTGGGCCTGCGGGTGATCCCGCAGGACTGAGCGCGGTTCAGTCCGGTGTGATGTTGCCGGGGCGTATCCCGAAGACCAGCACCGGACAGCCGCCGCTGCGCCCCGCCGCGATGCGGCTGAGCAGCTTGTGGGTGCCGGTGGTGCTGGCTCCGAACTTGGCCGCCACGGTGCTGGCTGTCTCGTTGCCATCCTTGTCCAGGCAATAGCCCAGCGACTGAAAGAACTCGGGCGGCAGCGCCCGGGTCACGATGACGCCGACATCGATCACGCCCGCTTCGAAGAAACTCCGAAAGGCGTAGAGATCGCGGTCATAGGTCTGGTCCTTGCTGTTCCACTCGTAATCGAACGCCACCCGGCCACGCCAGAAATCGACCAGGTGGTTGTGGATGTAATCGGCGCGCAGGATGCGGTCGATCTCGGGTGCGTTCTCGCCCTTGCCCTCGCGCAGGCGGACGGTCAAATCGGCCTCGATCCGCACCTCTTGGTGAAACCCCTCGGCCGCCGCCAGATCGGCAAAGCGGGTGGTGGCCGACATACGGTTGCCGCCGGGCGAGCGGATTTCGGTGCGGCTGATGGTAAAGGCGTCGAGGATGCGCAGGATCGCGGCCAGTTCGGCAGGCGCGCGCTGGGCGATCACGGCGGCGGCACTTCGATAGCTGGCCACCGAGTAGCGCGCACCGAGTGTCCAGCCCAGCTGCGCCTCGACCGCGCCGCCCGGATCGAACACCGCATCGTCGATACTGCGGGCCATGTTACTCGGCCGCGACGCCGGAGTTATAGGAATAGGTCTTCCAGCTGGGCTTGTAATCGGCATCGGCCTGATTGCCCCAGACGGTCCAGCCGTCGCGGACGCCGCGCCCGAACATCTCCAGATAGGGACCCCAGGAACAGCCCTCGATCAGTTCGTATTGCTCGTCGGGCTTGCGCGAATGTTCGCGCTTGCGGGTCTGCATCATGTTGACCTGCCGCCGGCCCGGCGCCAGCGTGCGGGCATTCTTGCCCTTGGTGCCGAACAGCAACAGCTCGGTCACGTTGCGGAAATAGAACCCTACGCCGCGCCCGTCCGAGCCGCCATCCTTGCGCACCTTGTGCCAGACGATGTTGGACTTGTATTCGAACCCCCAGGCGCTGAGCACCTGCAAGCCTTCGGGCAGCAGGGCGTTGGGCACCCAGAGATAGCAATGCGCCCGATCCTCGAGATAATCGGCCACCGGCAGGGCACAGATATCCTCCAGCGTCATGGTCGGATAGCGTGCCAGCCGCTTGTGTTCGGGTGCAACCTTGCCGGTGCGGTTGGTGAACCGCCAGGGCGGGTCGGCCATCACGGTGGCGAAGCGGTCGTCACCCAGGAAATCTGACAGATCTTGAGAGGCTGATTGAGACATGTCCAACATATTGCGGTCTTCCCCCCCGATTGTCACGCCCCTTTTGCGGGGATGTTCACTCTAGGCGGGTGAGAACGAAAGGTAAACACGCTTTGCGACCCCAAGGTAGTACCAGCTCTGCCGGTGTTAGGCGCCGACCGAGCTGGCGGATCATGCTCGTGACCGTGTGCCACCCCACCGGGATGGCGGCAGGATCAGCGTGGCCCGACCCGCTTGTGTCGCGGAACGGGAGTCTTATGCCCGTTCAGGGCGTAGAACAGAACACCGGCGGTCACGATGGCGATGGGCAGCAACCCGGTCATCTCAGATCGCCTTTCTGTGGTTCAGACGCTCCTGCACCAGCCCCGCGATCCGCGCCGTATCCGAGGTGACGGGGGCACCGCAGGCGCGGGTGCGGGCCAGCGCCTGCGCGGCCGAGGCCAGCGCGTGATCCTCGGCGCTGCGCGCCAATCCCAGCAGGAATTGCGCAACATAGTCCAGCGTCTGGGGGTCGGACTTTTCGCTCAGCACGTCAGCCACATGGGCCATGTCATCCTGATAGGCGATGGGGTCTGGGCGGATGCGCTCGTCATGCAGGATGCGCGGTCCGGTCGGTTGCCGGTCGGCGGGCAGGCACGACAGGATTTCGGCCTGAAAGGTCGCGAGCGAGGTCACCGGTTTGGCCAGGAACCCGTCGGCGCCGGCCTCCAGCGCCATTTCTTCGGCGCCATCGTCGCCCGAAGTGCCCAGGATCACTCCGATCCGGGGCGCGGTATGGGCCATCTCCTCGATCAGGTCGGCGCCCGAGCCGTCGGGCAGCCCCATATCGACGATGATCACCGAGGGGCGGTAGATCTGCAAATGCCTGCGTGCCGATTTCAGGCAATCCGCGCGCCTGATACGGGCGCCGCTGCGCAGGCACAACAGGCGCATCGCCTCGCAGGCGAAGCGACTGTCCTCGACCACGAGAATGGTCAGCCCCAGCAGCGGGCGGGTAACCGTCGGCAGCCGGTGCGGGGTGGCAAAGGGATCAGAATCATCCATGGCTGGCTCCTTCAGCAGACCCCTCAACGCTAGGTCACGCTGGCTAACAGGACGTTAATGGGCGATTTGGCGCACTTGCCCCGACCGGCGGCAGGCCGCATAAGACGCCCAACCCGATGAACCATTGGAGGATGATCATGATCGGCCGTTTGAACCATGTCGCCATTGCCGTACCGGATCTCGAGGCCGCGTCCGCGCAATACCGCAGCGCGCTGGGCGCCAAGGTGGGTGCGCCGCAGGACGAACCCGACCATGGCGTGACCGTGGTGTTCATCGAATTGCCCAATACCAAGATCGAACTGCTCTATCCGCTGGGCGAGAACAGCCCGATCCAGGGCTTTCTGGACAAGAACCCCTCGGGCGGCATCCACCATGTCTGCTACGAGGTCGAGGATATCATCGCCGCGCGCGACCACCTGAAATCGACCGGCGCCCGGGTGCTGGGCACGGGCGAACCCAAGATCGGGGCCCATGGCAAGCCGGTGCTGTTCCTGCATCCGAAGGATTTCAACGGCTGCCTGGTGGAACTGGAGCAGGTCTGACCCATATCAGGGGGAAACCCAAAGGGGGCGAACATGTCGATCACATCCGCATTGGTGCTGTTCTCGGTCATCTGGTTCATGACCTTCCTGATTGTGTTGCCGATCCGCGTGCGCACGCAGGGCGATCTGGGTGATATCGTGCCCGGCACCCATGCCGGTGCCCCCGAACATCACCATCTGAAAACCAAGGCCTGGATCACCACCGGTCTTACGGTGGTGCTCTGGGCGATCATCGGGGGCATCATCCTGTCCGGGTGGATCAGCGTCGACGACATCAACCTGCTCAAGGTGATGCCGCCGCTGGAGTGAGGGCGGGGCACCCCGGTGCCCCTCCACAGCGTTCAGCGCGTGCCGTTCAATGCATGAAAGATATGGGTGAACGTGGCCGCACCCAGGATCGGGATCAGCAGGTTCACCAGCGGCACCGACAGCGGGATCGCCATCAGGGCACCGGCAAGCCAGATCGTCATCAGGTGTTTCGAGCGCAAGCGGCGTGCCTCGGCCCGGCCGACCCGGCGCATCGCGGCCAGGGTGAAATACTCGCGGCCCAGCAGGAACCCGTTCAGCCCCCAGAAGATGAACAGCGCAAAAGGCGCGAACATGGCATAGAGGACAAAGGCCGCCAGGTTGGCCGCGATCAGCACACCCAGAAAGTTGACCGTGTCCTTGAGCGCCTCTCCAAACGGAACCGTGGTTGCAGGGGGCAGGTGCGGATAATGCCGGTCCTCGACCGCCTGCGCTACCTCGTCCAGGAACATGGAGGTGATGGCCGAGGCCACCGGCACCATCAGGAACACCGACAACACCAGCATGAAGATCAGCGACGACACGCTGAGCAACCCCCCGACCCAGGTCACCTCGCCCAGCACCGGAAGGGTGACTTCGGGGCCAACCAGCCATTGGATCAGCCACAGGAACAGCGCATAGACCGCCACCAGCAGCGCCAGCGTCAGGCCCACACCCAGACCCAGCACCTTGCGAAAGCGCGGATCGCCGATCTGGCCCAGCGCGGCGAGGAAAGCGTTGACGATGATCATGCCGAGACCCAGGTGGTGATGGCCTCCAGATCCGGTCGGGGCCTGTCGGGCGGGGCGCTGGTTTCGGTGGCGATATGGATCAGGCCGGCCACCCGTTCATGGGCTTCAAGCCCCAGCCCCTCGGCACAGAATGCGCGGTCATGCGAGGGCCAGCCGCTCAGCCAGTTGGCGCCCCAGCCTGCCGCCAGCGCCGCGTTCAGCAACGCCAGGCAGACCGCGCCAGCCGAATAGGTCTGTTCGATCGCCGGGATCTTGGGGCTGTCCTTCTGCACCTCGATCACAGCCACCGCCAGAATGCCCTGATCGAATTGCGCCCGCCCCTTGGCGATATCCTCGTCTGATTTGCCAAGCGCCTGTCCGCGCACCTCGGCCAGATCGGCCAGCCGCGCCATCGCGCCCTGTTCCAGCACGACAAAGCGCCAGGGCTCCAGCTTGCCGTGATCGGGGCTGCGGGCGGCGGCGGTCAGCAACGACACCAACTCTTGGCGGCTGGGCGCCGGGGCGGTCAGCGTCTTGGCTGGGCGCGACCGGCGGGTCAACAGGAACTCCAGGGCGGCGTCGTTGCGCGGCGGCATATGTAAATCCTTTTCACATAAATCCTTCTTCGCTATCTCGGTGAGAGGGCGCGGAGTTTCAAGGGTAAATCCTGCGTGAGGGTCTGCTTTTGCCGCGCCGGGTGCGCGCACGGACGTGCTAGCATGCGTCACCCGAAGGAGACCCCGTCATGATCCCGCATGCCATTCCGCTGGTGGCGCTTCTGGCGCTGAGCGCTTGTGCCACGACAGAACCGCCGCCAGTGACCCAGTATCCCGGCAGCCTGCCACCACCCACGGCGCAGCGCGACAGCGACGCGCGCGCGGCGGCAACCGCTTATTACCTGGGGCCGCGCGGAGAAGAGTGGTACTGAGCACCAGGCTGGGCTTTTGCGCGGAACCCTGTAGAACGGAGGCATGGCAAAGCCCAAGGTCAAATCCCTTCCCGATCTGTCGCACCTGGCCCGGCCGGGGCAAGAGATTGTCCTGCGTGTCACACCAAAGGCCGCGCGCGACAGCGTGATCCTGGCGGGAGAGGTGTTACGGATCACCGTCACTGCCCCGCCCGAGGACGGCAAGGCCAATGAGGCGGTGCGCAAACTCCTGGCC
Organism: Ruegeria sp. BHSC223; assembly: GCF_059613025.1. Taxonomy (NCBI): domain Bacteria; kingdom Pseudomonadati; phylum Pseudomonadota; class Alphaproteobacteria; order Rhodobacterales; family Roseobacteraceae; genus Ruegeria; species Ruegeria sp. BHSC223. The sequence continues at coordinate 100,892 of NZ_JBXWRR010000005.1, read as the reverse complement.
CGCGCCATGGGCGTGGCACCCAGCCGACTGGACCTCAGGCGCGGCCAGACCGCGCGTGACAAGACCTTTGTCTATCTGGGGGGCTGAGGGTCAGCCCGGCACCTCGCGCAGCTGATACACCCCCTCGGGCAGATCCAGCGCCGCCGCCAGATCGCGCAGCTGTTCGGGCGAAAGGGTGATCTTTTGCATGGTTTCGGTGCGCGGGTCGTATTGCTCGACCGTCACGCATTCGGCAAAGGAATTGATGACCACATCCTCTTGCAAGGGGGTCTCTCCCTCGTCGACAAGCGTGATCACGGTCGAGTCGAATTCATGTTCGATGGTAAACATATCGTCACAGTGACGGCGGCGTCCGGCCAATGCAAGCCCGCGCGCGTGGCTGGGGCTGGAAGCCGCCCGGCGCGCAGGCTAAACTCTGACCTGAATGTCGAAAAACGATAAAGGTTTCCCATGCGGCGGTTTCTGTTTCTGACGGTTGCGCTTGGCTTGTTGTCTGCGTGCGAGGTGTCCGATCCCGGACCCGTCGCACCTCTGCCGTCGGTCCCGGACAGTCCGCCGTTGAGCGCAAGCGCGGCGCAATCGGCCTTTGCCAGCGTTTCGGCACGGGTGCGCCCGGTGGCAGTGCGCGAATGCCAGCAGCGCACCCAGGGCGCCAATTGCGATTTCAAGATCGAGGTCGACCCCAACCCCAAGGCGCCGGTCAACGCATATCAGACCGTGGACAAGAACGGCAGGCCGCTGATCATCTTTACCCGGTCCATGATTGCCACCGCGCGCAATGCCGACGAGCTTGCCTTTGTCATGGGGCATGAGGCGGCGCATCACATTCGCGGCCATCTGGCGCGTCAGAATGCCAGCGCCGTCGCTGGTGCCATCATCCTGGGCGGTCTGGCGGGGCTGGCGGGGGGCGGGTCCTCGACCATCGACGCCGCCACACAGATCGGCGCCAGCGTGGGTGCGCTCACCTACTCCAAGGAATATGAGCTGGAGGCCGATGAGCTGGGTACGGTGATCACCCACAAGGCCGGTTACAACCCGCTGGTGGGGGCGCATTTCTTCTCGCGCATTCCCGATCCGGGCGACCGGTTCCTGGGATCGCACCCGCCCAATGCCGCCCGCATCCAGACGGTGCAGCGGACCGCCAGCAGCCTGGGCCTGACCCAGTGACCGGGCTGACCCGGCTGGGCGTGGTGCTGACAGATCGCGGGTCGAAATACGCGGTCAGCGGCGCCCCCGCCCGCAGCCGGGAGGAGGTGGACGCGGTTCTTGCCGAACTGAAAGCGGACCGCGCCTATGCCAAGGCCACCCACAACACCTGGGCGGCGCTGCTGCCCAGCGGCGCGCTCAAGGCCGATGACGGCGAATCCGGCGCCGCCATGGTGATTCTGCGGATGATGGAGCGCGCCGAACTGGCCGATCACGTCATCGTGGTCACCCGCTGGTATGGCGGCAAGAAACTGGGCGGCGACCGGTTCCGCCGGGTGGGGGATGCCACCCGCGCCTATCTCGATCACCTCGGCCTGGGCGCTTGACCTGCGTCAAGGGCAGGGCGCGCGCTCTGCGCTAATCTGACGCCATCGCCGCCGCGACAGCAGAGGACAACATGGCCGACCGAGACACGCTGAAAAAACACGCCGACCTGTTCGACCGCATGGCCACCACGCTGGGCCACGATCTGGAGGAATCGGCCCTGAAGGGCCAGCTGCGCATCGACGAGATCAGCGATGCGGTTCTGGCCTGCACAGGATGCAGCAATCCCGCGCACTGCTCCGAATGGCTCGGCACCCGCGACACCGCGCTCCAGGCGCCGCAATACTGTCGCAACCGCGCATTGCTCGACCGTCTGCACCCCTAGACGGCCCGCACAGGTTCAAGGAGATTTCCATGGCTCAGATTCCCCTGGGCGATATCGAACGGCATTTCTGGCTGACCCGCTCGGTGGCTCGCACCATCGGCGTGTCCTTTACCGAGGCACTGGCCGAGAAACGCCTGACCGAGGAAGATTACGCCGAACTCGTCACTCGATGCCGTGCCGCGGAATGCACGGAACCCTGCCAGCTCTGGCTGGCCTGCCAGCAGGGCCGGGCCGAGGCCGCGCCCGAGTTCTGCACCAATGCCGAGATGCTGAACAGCCTGCGCTGATCACAGCTTGCTGTGGCTGCCATCGCAGAGCGGCTGCTTGCCCGAATGCTTGCAGCCGCAAAAGAACACCTTCTTGTCCGCCTCGGCGGTGTATTTCACCGGCGCAAACGCGGTCCCCTTGTGCGAGCCGTCGCAAAAGGGCTGTTTCTGCGATTTGCCGCAGGCGCACCAGAAATAGGATTTGCCTTCGGTCACCTCGACCGCAAAGGGGGCTTTCTGGGCGATATCGGGGCTGTCGGACATGTGGCTGTTCCTTTGAGTGGCGGATGTCTGTTGACTGCACGATAGCGCGGATCGGACGCAGGAAAAGGGGTGCCTTGTCGCGCATAGCTGACCCGCCCGATGGGCAGAGAGCACTTCGTTGTGCGGATCGTGGCCGCAACCTCTGGGGGCAGGCGTCATCTGGGTGTTGGAGGGGTTGACCCAGGGGAGGCGGGGGTCAGACCCGCGTCCCCCACAAATCATATTCGCCGGCTTCGTCCACTTCGACCGTCACGATATCGCCGGGCTGCAAACCTTCGAATCCCTCGTCGATGAACAGGTTGCCGTCGATTTCGGGAGCGTCCGACTTGGTGCGGCAGGTGGCGGCCTCGTCGTCGACCTCGTCGACGATCACCTCGATCACCTGTCCCACCCGCGCGGCCAGTTTCGCCTCGGAAATGGCCTGTGCCTTTTCCATGAACCGATCCCAGCGCTCTTGCTTGACCTCTGCCGGAACATGATCGGGCAGGTCGTTTGAGCGGGCACCGGCCACGTTTTCGTATTGAAAACAGCCCACGCGATCCAGCTTCGCCTCGTCCAGCCAGTCGAGCAGGGTCTGGAACTCGGCCTCGGTCTCGCCAGGATAGCCCACGATGAAGGTCGAGCGCAGGGTGATCTCGGGACAGATCTCGCGCCAGGCGGCGATCTCGTCCAGGGTGCGCGCCGCTGCCGCCGGCCGGGCCATGCGTTTCAGCGTGTCGGGATGCGCGTGCTGGAACGGAATATCGAGATAGGGCAACAGGTTGCGCCCCGCATCTGCCATCAGCGGGATCAACTCGCGCACATGCGGATAGGGGTAGACGTAGTGCAGCCGTACCCAGGCGTCGAGCTGTCCCAGCTCACGCGCCAGATCGGTGATATGGCTGCGGACCTCGCGGTTTTTCCACAGGTTGGTGTCATACTTGCGATCCAGCCCGTAAGCACTTGTATCCTGAGAGATGATCAGGAGTTCCTTCACACCGTTATCCACAAGCTTTTCCGCCTCGCGCAGCACCGCATGGGCCGGGCGGCTGGCCAGCTTGCCCCGCATGTCGGGGATGATGCAGAACTTGCACTTGTGGTTACAGCCCTCTGAAATCTTGAGGTAACTGTAGTGGCGCGGTGTCAGCTTGACGCCCGAGGCGGGCAGCAGGTCGACAAACGGGTCCGGATCGGGCGGGACCGCGCCATGCACGGCATCGAGAACCTGCTCGTATTGATGCGGGCCGGTGACGGCCAGAATGCGCGGATGATGCTCGCGGATATAGTCGGGTTCGGCCCCCAGGCAGCCCGTCACGATCACCTTGCCGTTTTCCTTGAGTGCTTCTCCGATCGCCTCCAGGCTCTCGGCCTTGGCACTGTCAAGGAACCCGCAGGTGTTCACGATCACCGCATCGGCGCCTGCATAGTCGGGCGAGATGCCATAGCCCTCGGCCCTGAGCCGGGTCAGGATGCGCTCGCTGTCGACCAGCGCCTTGGGACAGCCCAGCGAGACCATGCCGATGGTCGGCTGGCCGGGGCGGGTGGCGGCGGTGCCCAAGCGGGCGGCGGGGGCCAGGTCGGGGCGCAGGTTCGGAGGGTTCGTGCTCATGGCGCGCATATAGAGGGGAAAGCTTCCCCTTGCAAATGTTGCGCAACCGGAGTGGGCTGACCATATCGCAAGAGGCAAACAGGCAGGGAGCGCGCATATGCGGTGGATCGTGCGAATCGGGATCACTCTGGTACTGGCGGCGGTGGTTCTGGTGGCGGCGCTGCTGCTGTTGCCCGGTGACCGGCTGGCGCGGCTGGCCATCGAACAGATCCGCAAACAGACCGGGCGCGAGGTCACGGTGGCGGGCGAAGTCAAGCTCAGTTTCTGGCCGGTGCTCGGGGTCGAGACCGGACCGGTGACGGTGGCCAATGCCGATTGGGCGGGCAGCGCACCGATGTTGCAGGCACAGGGGCTGGCCATCGGGGTTGCAGCACCCGCCCTGCTGGGGGGCGAGGTGCGGATCACCCGCATCCTGGCCCAGGATCCGGTACTGCGACTGGAAACCGCCAAGGGCCGGGTGAACTGGGAATTCTCGCCCTCGGGTGTGACCGGTGGCGCGGCGGCGCCTGCGACATCCGGGGCGGGCGGGCAATTGGTGACGCTCGACGGGCTGGAGTTGAAGAACGCCCGGCTGATCTATGTCGAAGAGGGCAAGACCAGCTTCGATTTCGGCGGCGTCGATCTGTCGGCCAGTTGGCCCGCGACCGACGCACCGCTCAAGATGGCGGCGCGGCTGGAGCCGGGTGCGGGCCCGATCTCGGTCGATCTGACGCTGGCCGATCTGGGCGCCTTTTCGAACGGGCAGGTCAGCGCGATGCAGATGACGATGGCAGCGCCCAAGACCAGCATCACCTTTGAGGGGCGTGCCAGTATCGATGGCGCGCTGGCCGGAACCGCCACGCTTGATACCAGCGACAGTGCCGCGATGCTGGCGGCCTTTGGCCAGGCCGGCATCAGCCTGCCGCGCGGGCTGGGGCAGCGGGCCGATCTCAAGGCTCAGGTTACCTATACTGCCGACGGGCGACTGGCTCTGCGCGATCTGGCGGCCGATCTTGACGGCAACCGGCTGAACGGCGCCGCCGATGTGACGGTGGCCGACCCGCCGCAGGTGACCGCGCGTCTGACGGCGGATGCGCTGGACCTGACCGGTCTAGGTGCCGCTTCCGGCGGGACAGGTTCCGGCGGCGGCGACACGGGCTCTGGATGGTCCGAGACCGCCATCGACGCATCGGCGCTGGCGCTGGCCAACGGGAGCTTGCATCTGACCGCGCGCTCTATCGCTTTGCCGGGACTGGAGCTTGGTCAAAGCGCGCTTGGTCTGTCGCTCGACAACAGTCGTGCGGTTGTCGAGATGGCGCCGGTCTCGCTGTTTTCGGGACAGTTGACCGGTCAACTGGTGGCCAACAATCGCAACGGGTTGTCGGTTGGCGGCGATCTGCGGGCCGAAGGGGTCGAAATGCGCGAGGCCCTGGCAACGCTGGGCGGGATCGAGCGGCTGTCGGGCGCGGCCTCGGGCGAGCTGAAATTCCTGGGGGTTGGCCAGAGCGAGGCGCAGATCATGCGCTCGCTCTCGGGTGAGGGTCGGCTTGCAATGGGTCGCGGAGTGATCTCGGGCTTCGACCTCGACAATCTGATGGGGCGCGGGGCCAAGGGTGGCGGCACCACCGTGTTCAACAGCCTCACCGCCAGCTACCGGATGGACAAGGGCAATCTCTTCAACGAGGACCTGCTGATGCTGCTCGACAATTTCAAGGCCAACGGCACCGGGCGCGTCGGTCTGGGGGCGCGGGATATCGATTACCTGTTCACACCCGTCGCGCTGCGGGCCAATGCGGGGCAGGGAATTGCTGTGCCGGTTCGCATCGTCGGCCCCTGGGCCGACCCGGCAATCCGCCCCGATCTGAGCCAGGTGATCGAAGCGGCGACCGGCCTCGACAAGGAGGCGGTCGAGACCAAGGCCAAGGACGAGTTGCGCCGAAAACTGGGAGAGGAGCTGGATACCGAGATCACACCCGATCAGGATGTTGAGGAGTTGATCAAGGACCGGCTGGAACAAGAGGCCACCAAGGGCCTGCTCAAGCTTCTCGGCGCCGACTGACTTTGGCGGAAAGAGGGGGGCGCTGCCCCCGTCACCTTCGGTGACTCCCCCGGGATATTTGGGGCAAGAGGAAAGAAGAGGCTCCTGCTCCTTCATTCCGCTCCAAATACTCCGGAGCGCGAGGCAGCGCCTCGCAAAAGACCGCCGCGCCATGGGCGCGGCCCGGCCCAACGCCTCGGGCCTCTCGTCAGAGAGGCGCGAGGGGGCGGGAGCGCCCCCCGCCTGGGTCAGATGGTCTGGTCGTAATCGCCCACAGCCGGCTCGGTGCGGATCACCGCGTCGATCTCGGCAAAGATGGCGCGCATCTCGGCTTCGCTTTCGCTGCTTTCACAGACCACCACCAGGTTGGGCGTGTTCGACGAGGCGCGCACCAGCCCCCAGGAGCCGTTGTCCAGGATGACACGCGCACCGTTCACCGTGACCACCTCCTTGATGGCGCGCCCGGCAAAGCTGTCGCCTGCGGCATGTTTGGCCACCAGTTTCTCCACCAGCCGTTCCAGGATCGCGTATTTCTCGGTATCGGCGGCATAGGGCGACATGGTGGGCGTCGACCAGGTGCGCGGCAGCGCCTTGCGCAGGTCCGACATCGACATCTCGGGGTTGCGATCCATCAGCTTGCAGATTTCGACCGCCACCCGCATGCCGCAGTCATAGCCGCGCCCGATCGGTTCGGCCAGAAAGTAGTGGCCCGATTTCTCGAACCCCGCCAGCGCGCCGATTTCCTTGACCCGGCGTTTCATGTGGCTGTGGCCGGTTTTCCAGTAATCGGCCTTGGCGCCATGTTTGCGCAACTCGGGGTCGGCGGCAAACAGGCCGGTGGATTTCACATCGGCCACAAAGGTCGAACCCGGATAAAGCTTGGACAGGTCGCGCGCCATGATCACGCCCACCTTGTCGGCAAAAATCTCCTCGCCCTCGTCATCGACCACGCCGCAGCGGTCGCCGTCGCCGTCAAAGCCCAGCGCGAAATCGGCGCCGCTGGCTTTGACCGTGTCGGCCATGTCATGCAGCATTTCCATGGCTTCGGGGTTGGGGTTGTAGTGGGGGAAGGTGTAGTCGAGCTCATTGTGGCTCGGCACGATCTCGACCCCCATGCGGGCAAAGATCTCGGGCGCAAAGGCCGAGGCGGTGCCATTGCCAGTGGCGCAAACCACCTTGAGCGGGCGCGACATGCGGAAATCGCCGACCAGGTCGTCGATATAGGCCTCTTTGACGCCATCGACGAATTCGTAAGACCCGCCCGGTTGCGCGACGCCTTCGCCGTTCAGAACGATGTCGCGCAGCTCGGCCATCTCGTCGGGGCCATGGGTCAGCGGCCGGTCAAAGCCCATCTTGACCCCGGTCCAGCCATTGGGGTTGTGGCTGGCCGTCACCATGGCCACGGCGGGCACATCCAGGTGGAACTGGGCGAAATAGGCCATCGGCGATAGGGCGGGGCCGATATCCTTGACCTGAATCCCCGCCTGCATCAGGCCCAGGATCAGCGCGTTCTTGATCGCCAGCGAATAGTCTCGATAGTCGTTGCCGACCGCGATCACCGGCGCGATGCCCCGGCGGTGCATCTGGGTGCCCAGACCCAGGCCCAGCGCGGTCATGCCGGGCAGGTTGATTTCCTCGGGATATTTCCAGCGCGCGTCGTATTCGCGGAAGCCGGTGGGCCGGATCATCGCGTCACGCAAAAAACTCCAGCTGTTCGGAGTGACCTCGGACAGTGGTTTGGTCATGTCATATTCTCTATATATTATTAGACGCGGATTGGGTTGGCTTTAGCAAGCGTATCAAGGCGCATCAATACGTCGATAAGGCTGGCCATCTGGTCCAGAAAGATCATGTTGGGGCCGTCACAGGGGGCGTTGTCGGGATCTTGGTGGGTCTCCATAAACACCGCCGCAGCACCTACCGCCACCGCTGCGCGGGCCATGACGGGCGCAAATTCGCGCTGACCACCAGACGAGCCACCGCGCCCCCCCGGTTGCTGCACCGAGTGGGTGGCGTCCATTACCACCGGATAGCCTGTCTGAGCCATGATCGGGAGCGAGCGCATGTCGGCCACCAGCGTATTATAACCAAAAGAGACGCCGCGCTCGGTCAGCAGGATATTCTCGTTGCCGGTGCTGGCGATCTTGTCGATGATATTGCCCATTTCCCAAGGGGCCAGGAACTGGCCTTTCTTGACGTTGATCACCGCGCCGGTGTTTCCGGCGGCCAGGAGCATATCGGTCTGGCGGCACAGAAAGGCCGGAATCTGCAGCACATCGACCGCCTCGGCGGCGATGGCGCATTGCGCCTCGCTATGCACATCGGTCAGCACCGGCACGCCCATGGTGCGGCGGATATCGTCCAGCACCTTGAGCCCGGCATCGATACCCATGCCGCGCTTGCCACCCAGCGAGGTGCGGTTGGCCTTGTCATAACTGGCCTTGAACACATATTGCGCGCCAGCGGCAGCGCAGGCCTCTTTCAGCGTGCCGGCGATCATCTGGGCGTGATCGGCGCTTTCCAGCTGGCAGGGGCCCGCGATGATGGTGAGCGGGAGGTCGTTGCCGACCGTGAGGTCGGCGATTCGGACATGTTTCATGGGCTTACGAGGATACCTGTTCTCTGAGGATCGACGCGGTGAGCGAGATCATCAGGTAAATACCAGCAAACAGCAGGAATGCCAAAATCGTATTTTCGAAGCTGCGCGGATAGCTCGGCTCGTCGCTGGGCACCGGGTTGACCGAAACGGTCAGATAGCGCACCTGGCGGTTGGCCTCCATCCGGGTGGTTTCCATCTGTTGCAAGGCGCCCTGAAGCATCATGTCTCGGCTGGCCAGATCGGCCTGGGCCATCTGGATGCGAACGCTCAGACGGGCCAGCGAGTTTTCTCCACTGGACGTGTCCAGCATCCGGGCATTCAGATCGTCCAATACATCGTTCAAGCGCGCGATATCGGCGCGGGCGCCATCCACCTTGGCCTTGCTTGGGCGCGCGTTGTCGAGCAGGGCGGCCAATTGCAGCTCCTTCTCCTGCAACTGCACTTCGACCTGGTCGATACGACCGCGCAGGCTGGCAATCACGCTTTCCGGGTCAAGCAGCGCGCCTTGCTGTTGCAATTCTACAAGGGCCTCCTGCGCCTTACGTCGCTCGCTCTGCGCATCCTCGAAGCTCTTGCGAGCCTCGCGCATCTGGTCTTCGCGTTTCTGACCGGACAGGTTGTTCACCCGGCTTTCCGCGTAGGACAACAGGCTTTTCGAGAAATCGGTGGCGACCTGTGGGTCGGGGGCCGCGACCTCCATCCGGATCACGCCCTCGGTCGGGTCATAGCCGATGGTCACGATCCGGGAATAGACCTTGTAGGCCTCTTCGTTGGAGGCATCGGGCGCGAGTCGCTGGATCGGGTCGATCTCTGCTTGCTGAAAATGCGCCTTGAAGTTCTGGTCGCGATCCAAAAGCAGCATCGCCTCTTTTGACTCCAGAAAGGACTGAACCGAGATCGAATCCTGGCTGGTGGCGAATTGCGTTCCGGCAAAGAAGCCGCCGACCCCGCCTAGCGAGCCGTCTGCCTGAAGGATCACGAATTCAGATTTGCTGGCATACATAGGTGTGGCGACCGCGTAGAAGTAGTAGCCTGCAATCAGTGTCGGCAGAAAGACGAAGAAGGCTAGCCGGGTCAGCAGCTGCAACATCTTGCGCCGGCGTCGGCGCATGATGTCCTGCTGGATACGGCCGATCTCCATCTCCCGCCGCTGGGTCGGGCTCAATTCTGTCGAGGGCAGCATCTGGCGCGGCTGAACCGTTTGCGGAAGCTGAATCTTCGGGACCTCCTGCTCAGCGTTGTCCGCGTCAGGATGGGGAGGAACGTCCTTGCCGCGCTGCACCACAAGGTCCAGCATGTTGCCACGTTCCAGCGGGTCGATCCCACGTGCACGCAATTGGCGCACCGCCTCGTAGTCCGAGGTGACGGGCAGGTTGTGTTTCTGGGCCAGCCGCCGGGCCATGCGCAGCTGCCGTCCAGTCAGGCCCTCGCGTTTGATGGCGTCGATCTCGCTCTCAGCGGTGGTTTCGGTAGCTGAAGAAACCTGCCCCTCCAACGCCTTGGAGGTTGTGGGCGCTGCGCCCTGTGCGGGGCGTTGCGGACGTACCGGCGTGTTGCCGGGCTGTGGCGTTTTCGAGTGTGTCGGGTCGGGTTGCGGACGCAGGGGCGAGACATTGGCCGCTGGCTGTGGCCGGGCGGGGGCTGCAGACGCCCCTTCGCCACCCAAGGGGGCGCCGGTCCGGCGGATACGGAATTTCTTAGCCTTGGGTTTGGTAGTCATAGAGCTGTTTCGCTTCTTCCAAGGAGTCGAATACATGCAACTGGCCATCCATCAGAACAGCCGCCTGCCGGGCGAATTTTTCCAGCGTCGCGGGTTGGTGCGACACCATGACGATCGTTGTTGTGCGTAGGCGCTCTTCCAGGATGGCGCCCGCCTTCTTGTTGAACTCGACATCCGTCGAGGCGGGCATGCCCTCGTCGATCAGATACATGTCGAAATCCAACGCCAGCATCAAGGCAAACGAGAACCGCGCCCGCATGCCCGAAGAATAGGTGCCCAACGGTTGGTCGAAATACTCGTCAAGACCACAGAGCCACCGGCAATAGGCCTCGATATAGTCGGGGTCCATCCCGTAAAGCCTGGCGATATATCGCGAATTCTCCATCGCCGAGAGGCGACCTACGACGCCGCCCATGAAACCCAGCGGAAACGAGATGTTGCAACCTCGACGGATCACGCCTTCATCGGGTTTTTCCAGACCCGCCATCATGTTGATCAACGTCGATTTGCCAGTTCCGTTGGGAGCCAGGATGCCCATCGACTTGCCCAGTTCCACCCGGAACGAGACACGGTCCAGGATCACCTTGCGCTGTGTTCCTGTCCAGAAGGACTTGCTGACGTTTTCGAACTCTAGCATCTGCTGTCTGCTGCGGCCCAATATGAGATGTTTTGCATGGCGGTCAGGCCACACCTGTTAATCCCCCGTCCGGGCGGAAGTTGTCTACCGGCCTACAGGGGGAATTTGGCTACATTATGTCCAAATGTGAAACAAAAACTCAATCGCCTCGCGGATGCGTGTGCCATGCGGTTCCCGATCACGACAGGTTGACATCATGCAGGGCTGCCCAGGCCATGGAGTCGGGTTATCCTGGGGCGGCGACATTACCGGAGCCACGCCGATGACCGACCCCGCCGACCGGCCCCTGATCGAGAGGATCAGAGCCTGCCTCCTGTGTGCCGACCGCTTTGCGGCAACGCATACCGCGCATGAACCGCGTCCGGTGGTCTGGTTCCGGCCCGGTGCGCGGCTGCTGATCGCGGGGCAGGCGCCGGGCGCGCGGGTTCATGCCTCGGGTCGGCCCTTCACCGATCCCTCGGGCGACCGGTTGCGCGACTGGCTGGGGATCAGCGAGGAGACCTTTTACGACCAGTCCCGGGTGGCCGTGGTGCCAATGGCGTTTTGTTTCCCGGGCTACAACAGTCAGGGCGCCGATCTGCCGCCACCGCCGGTTTGTGGAAAGACCTGGCACAATCAGGTGATGGGTGAACTGGGCGAGATGCCGCTGAGCGTTCTGGTGGGCGGACATGCGCTCAAATATCACCTGGGCGCGCGCAGCCCGGTGACCCAGACGGTGGCCGCCTGGCGGGACCATGCGCCGCGCGTCTTTGCCTTGCCTCATCCGTCCTGGCGCAATACGGCATGGCTCAGGAAAAACCCGTGGTTCGAGGCCGAGTTGCTGCCGGTTCTGCGTGCACGGGTCAAAGAGGTGCTGAATGAACCAGACCGGAGCACAAACCCCGCTTGACCGCGCCCATGCCGCGATGGAGGCCGATACCGGCGATGATGCGGCCCGCCTGCGCTTTTTCGAGCGGTTGGGCGATGCCGAGCTGTTCCTGCTTCTGACCGAAGAGGCGCGCGGCGAGAACCTGTCGCCCGAACTCTTCGACCTGGCCGATGGCCGCTTTGTGCTGGCCTTCGACCGCGAGGAGCGGCTGGCCGCCTTTACCGGCCGTCCCGCCCCCTATGCAGCTTTGTCCGGCCGGGTGCTGGCGGCGATGCTGGCGGGGCAGGGGGTCGGGTTGGGGCTTAACCTGGATGTGGCGCCCTCGGCCATGCTGGTCCCGGCCGAGGCGCTGGGCTGGCTGGCCGAGACTTTGGGCCATGGTCCCGACCAGATCGAGGCGCGCATCACCGAGGTGACCGCGCCGGGCGGCCTGCCCGAGGTGCTGCTCTCGGCGCTCGATGCCAAGCTGGTCACCGCTGCCGGTCTGGCGCAGGGCGCCTATCTGGCCGGTGTCGTCTATCAGGATGGCGGGCGCGGGCATCTTCTGGGTTTTGTCGATGCGCGTGAGGGGGCCGAACCCGCGCTGGCCAAGGCCGCGTCCGAGGCGCTGACCTTTTCGGGGATCGAGGCCGGGGCGATGGATGTGGGCTTTTTCTCTGCTGCCGACCCGATGGCCGCCACCCTGTCGCGGGTGGGGCTGCGCTTCGATCTGCCCGAGCCGCCCGAGCCGCCGCGCGGTCCTGCGGCGCCGGGCATGGACCCGGATGCGCCGCCCCGTTTGAAATAGGTTCAATTCAAACGCAAAGAGCACGGGGCCGAAATGGCCCCGCTTCGACATGATGTGCCTCGGGCTTATCCGCCGCTCGGCTCCAGCTTGTCCTGGGTGCGGGTTTCGAAATCGCTGGCGTCATGGCGTTCGCGCAGCTGGAATTTCGGCTCGCCCGAGACACGGTTGACCATACGACCACGGCTGACGCCGGGGCGGGCATCCAGCTCGCGCGCCCAGCGCATCACATGGGTATAGCTTTCGGCATCCAGGAATTCGGCGGCGTCATAGGCTCGGCCCAGAACCAGCTGCCCATACCACGGCCAGATCGCCATATCGGCGATGGAATAATCGTCACCCGCGATAAAGGGGCGATGCGCCAGTTCGCGGTCCAGCACGTCCAGCTGGCGCTTGACCTCCATCGCGAAGCGGTTGATCGGGTATTCGAACTTCTCGGGCGCATAGGCGTAGAAATGGCCAAACCCGCCGCCCAGATAGGGCGCGCTGCCCATCTGCCAGAACAGCCAGTTCATCACCTCGGTCCGGGCCGGGCCCGATGCGGGCAGGAAGGCGCCGAATTTCTCGGCGAGATGGAACAGGATCGAGGCGCTTTCGAACACCCGGACCGGTTCCGGGCCGGAGCGGTCGAGCAGGGCAGGGATCTTGGAGTTGGGGTTCACATCGACAAAGCCCGATCCGAACTGATCACCCTGACTGATATTGATCAGCCAGGCATCGTATTCGGCGTCTGCGTGGCCTGCGGCCAGCAGTTCCTCGAACATTACCGTCACCTTGACCCCATTGGGCGTGCCCAGCGAATAGAGCTGGAACGGGTGCTTGCCCACCGGCAGGTCCTTGTCATGGGTGGCACCCGCAATGGGACGGTTGATATTGGCGAACTGGCCGCCGTTTTCCTTGTCCCAGGTCCAGACGCGGGGCGGGGTATAGGGTGTCTGTTCGGTCATGGCTTTCGTCTCGAATGTTACATCAACGGGCGGCGGCACCCGTTCTGGGAGAGCTAGGGGCCGGAAGGGCAAAGTCCAATGTCCGGGCGGGGAATGCAACTGAAACAATAGTCCGGTACCGCTCACAAATTGCCGATCTTGGGTCACAGCCGCGCGAGGCCCGCTGCCAAGGACGGGGCACAAGGATAATCTCCGGTCAACACAAAACGGAGGATCCTGTTCATGAAACGTATCGTTTTTGCCCTTGCCACCGCCGCGATGACCGCGCTTGCCGCACCCGTGCTGGCCGGGCCGCAATATCTGGATGGCACCGGTTACGCGGTCTCGGGGTATGATGTCGTCGCCTATCGCGGCCTTGCTCAGGTGCCGGTGGGGCAGACCCAGCCCGAGGCGATCAAGGGCCGGGCCGACATCACCGCCGAGTGGAACGGTTCGACCTGGGCCTTTGCCAGCGCCGAGAACCGCGACAGGTTTCTGGCCAACCCGGCCTATTACGCGCCGCAATATGACGGCCATTGCGCCTATGGTGTGTCCAAGGGCGGCAAGGTTCCGGGCAACCCGAACTTGTGGCGGATCGTCGATGACAAGCTCTATCTGAACATTACAAGGAATGTGGTGGGCTTCTGGGAAGAGGACATTCCCGGCAACATCAACAAGGCCCAGGGCAATTGGCCGGGGATCGAGACCAAGGCGGCCTCGACCAATGTCATCCCGGATTTCACCTCGGCGGCACCGGTAAAGAACTGACCTGGGCGACTCAGTTATTGGGTATTGAGTAACGGTCCGGGACATCTGTCCCGGACATTTTCTGCGCGGGCCTGTGTCAGCGGCGACGGTCGCGGCGCGAACTCATCGGCTGGAAGGCCACGCCCACATGGGCCTCGCAATAGGGTTTGCCCTGCTGCACGGGCAGGCCGCAGAACCAGAAATCCTCGGTTGCGGGGTCGCCCACAGGCCATTTGCATGTCCGCTCGGTCAGTTCCATCAGGCTCAGTTTCTTGGCCTTCTTCTCGACCTCGTTGACCTTGGCCAGCGCCTCGGGGCTGATCTCGTTGGCCGAGGGTTGCGGCGGCAGCGGCTGGCCGGCCGGAATGATCTGCTTGCGCGCGGGAATCGGCTTGGCCTCGACCGGCTGCGGCGCGGGGGCCGGAGTGGCGCGAGCTGGCTCGGGACGCGGTGCAGGCTTGGGCTTGGCCTCGGCCCGCGGGGCGGCGGGCTTTTCCTTGGTCTCGGCCTTGGTCGAAGCCGGCGCTGCGCCCGAGCTGCGGTTGGACAGGCCTAGACGGTGCACCTTGCCAATGACCGCGTTGCGGGTGACGCCGCCCAGTTCCTTGGCGATCTGGCTGGCCGACTGGCCCTCGCCCCACATTTTCTTGAGCAGTTCGACGCGCTCGTCGGTCCAGGACATGGTTTGCCTCTCAAAAGCGGGAAAGCGGCCCCAGAGCTGCGGCCGCCTTCGGAAATTGTCTCAGCGCCCTATTCTAGTCACTGCGGGCCGGGTTACAAGGCATTTCGAATCGGGAAAAGGCCAGGGCGGCGGCAAGGGGGAGAGAAGGCGATGGAACTGGGTGTGCGGCGGTTCGGACAGGTGAACTGGCTGGGGCTTTATACGCTTGCCGCGCGCGAGGTGATGCGGTTTCTGGTGGTCTGGACCCAGACCCTGCTGGCGCCGCTGGTGACGGCGGGTCTGTTCATGATGATCTTCTCGCTGGCAGTGGGCGCTGGCCGAGGCGCGGTGATGGGGGTGCCGTTCCTGACCTTTCTGGCGCCGGGGATCCTGATGATGACGGTGATCCAGAACGCGTTTGCGAATACCTCCTCCTCGGTGGTGATCTCCAAGGTGCAGGGCAATATCGTGGATACGCTGATGCCGCCGCTGTCGGCGCTGGAGTTGCTCCTGGGTTATCTGGCGGGCGCCGTGGTGCGTGGGTTGCTGGTGGCGCTTGCGATCGGGGTGGCGCTGGTGCTGGTGCTTGGGATCGTGCCGGTGCACCCGTTGCTGGTGCTGGGATTTGTGGTGCTGGGGGCCGGGTTCATGGGCGCGCTCGGGCTGGTGGCGGGGATCTATGCCAACAAGTTCGACCAGATGGCCGCAATCACCAATTTCATCGTGACGCCCTTGGCGTTTCTGTCGGGCACTTTCTATTCGGTCGAGGCTTTGCCGCCGCTTCTGGGGGGGCTGACCCACGCCAATCCGGTCTTCTACCTGATCGATGGGCTGCGGTTTGCGATGATCGGTGTCTCGGATAGTTCGCCCGCGTTGGGCCTTGCGGTTTGTCTGGGGGCCACGTTGGCGGTCTGTCTGCTGGCCTGGGTCCTGCTCAATCGGGGGTATCGGCTGAAGGCATGAGGCAGCCGGAATTCTGCAAGAATTCCGGCCCGTTTTCCGTGCCGGAAAACGGCGCCCGCTTCAGGCATCGGCGAGCGAGCCGGCTTCGAAGCGAACCCGGGGGCGACCCAGGCGCGGGTGCATCCGGGCGGCGATGGTGAAAGCGCCAAACAGGCCCGCACCGCCGGCAACGAAGATGCCCGCCACCGGCGCGGCCAGCAGCACAAGCCAGGCCACGCCCGGTGTCAGGATACCCGACACGTCGCGGTAACTGGAATAGATCGCAGACATCTCGGTTCGTTCTGATGGTTTCACCGCCATCAGGAAGGGCAGGCCAGCGCAGATATCGAGCACGATCAGCCAGAACGATCCCAGCATCAGCAATCCGGCGGCGACCGGCGCCCAGCCCGACAGGAGACCCGCGGTCGCAAAACAGAACCCGGCCCCGGCGAAGCCGATCCGCACCGCGCTTTTCAATGAGCGCGCCTGCACCCATCTCAGGATCAGCGGTGCCGCGAACAGCATACCGTTGGTGACAGACAGAAGGATGCCGCCCAGCTGGTCTCCAAGCCCGGCCTCGATCGCGAAGATCGGCAGATAGACCACATAGACCCACCAGCCACAGGATCGGATCATCGCAAAGAGATAGCCCGCGACCAGCCGGGGCTGGGCAAAGAAGCGAGGCAGAAAGGCCAGCGGATTGCGTGCCGGGCGGCGGGCGCGGGCGATCATCTTGCCATTGCCAAGCCTGAGCGCCCAGAAGAGCGCCAGCATCGCTAACGCGGCGACGCCGCTGATCACGAAAGGTGCTGGCGGCCAGACCTCCATCAACAACACCCCAGCCATCGGCCCGGCGGTCCAGCCGAGCGCGCTGTAGAACATCCGGCTGGTTTCGCACCTGCCCAGCTCCACCCGCTCGATGTAATCGAGCACATAGGCGTTGAAACAGATGAAGCAAACCACCGCGGCGACGGTGTTGCAGGCCAACGCGGCGATCGTTGTCAGGGGCGTTCCCTGCACCGCCAGCATCGCCCCGGCCACGAACAACAGCGCCCCTCCCGAATAGGCCCAACGTCGTGGGACATATCGGATCAGGCTGGGCACCATCAGTCCCGCGCCCAGCGAGAGGAAACCGATCAGGAAATAGGCCATCGACACGCGTTCGGCGTCGCCCAGCGCCCGGTACATGATCAGCGGAAAGACCGAGATCAGAATGCCGCGAACCACCGCCTCGAGCCCGGCGAGCAAGCCAAAATCCCGTACCGAAGGGGCGGGGGAATGGCGGACCCATTCAGGAATTCGGCGTTCATGCATAGCGGATCATCCGGAAAGTGCGTAGGCTCAGGATCGGTGGGAAAGCAGGGCGGGTCTTGGCGATTTGCGACGCATCCGTCGCCTCGAGGCAAGTTCGACAGATTATCGCGAAGGTGTCACGATGACAGGGGGCTCTGCCCCCGGCACCCGAAGGGCGCCTCCCCCGGAGTATTTCTGGCGAAATGAAAGGCGGATCAGGTCTTGCGAGCGCGACCTTCGCGCCAGGCCAGGGTCAGGGCTCCGGCGAGGATGATGGCAGCGCCGGTAAGGCTCACCGCGTCGGGCCAGACCTGAAATGCGGCCAGATCGTAGAGTGTGGCAAAAACGAGGGTGGCATAGCTGAAAGGCGCGACAAACGAGGCATCGGCCCGGGCCATCCCGTTGACGAAACAGATCTGCGCACAGGCCATCAGCAGACCGATCCCTGCCAGCGCCGCCCATTGCGCGGGCAAGGGTGTTTGCCAGACCGGCCAGACCGCGACGCTGGCGATGACCAGCCCCATCGCGTTGTTGACTAGCAGGATCTGGATCGGACGCTCGCGGCCCGAAAGCTTCTTGATAAAGATAAGCTCCATGCCCATCACTACCGCGGCGCCCAGTGCCAACAGGGCGGCGGGCTGGAAGCTGCCAGTCGCTGGCCGCAGCAGTATGAGCGCGCCCAGGAGGGCAACGACCGCCGCACCCCAGCGCCAAGGACCGACCCGCTCGCCCAGCAGCGGGATCGCCAGCAACATGGCGAAGACCGGATTCAGGAAAGCGATCGCCGTCGCGTCAGCCATGGGGATATGGGCGACAGCCGCGAACATCAGGGTCACACCCGCCCAGCCAAAGCTTGTGCGGCCCAGGTGCAGCCCCCAATGGGGGCGCCCCAACCGGGGCCTGGTCGTGGTCACGATCGACAGGATCACGGCGAAGGCAAATAGAAATCGCCCGTGGCTGACCTGAAACGCGGGCAGCGCCGGCCCCAGCGCGCCGGTGCCCAGCGCCTTGGCCAAAAGCGTGGCGCCCGCGATAAACGCGGTGGCGGCAAAGATCAGCGTTGCGGCCAGCGCGGGGTTTTGCGGTTTCGCCTCGAACATGCGCCAGCGGTGACCGAGTCCTGCGCGAATGGCAAGAGGCAACACTTCGTTCAGCGCAGAACCGGAGTCGCCGCCAGCGCCGCGCGCGCCTGTCGCAGACTGTCCAGAAACCGTTCGGCGCGCGTGACGCGCGCTTCGACCTCGGCAATGCGCGCGTCCAGAAACGCCTCGCCATCGAACCCGTCAGGATCGGCGGCCTGCAACTGGCCCATCAGCATGGCCAGATCGGCAATGCTCATCCCGGCCGCCTGGGCGTCGGCGATCTGGTCAAGGGTGATCAGCGCCTCTTCGGGATAGTCGCGATAGCTGTTGGTCGCCTCGGCCCCTGGCCGGGACTCGATCAGCCCCTGTTTCTCGTAAAACCGCAGCGTGTCACGGCTCAGCCCGCTGCGTCGCGCCAATTCTCCGATCCGCATGACTGGTCCTTCTCAAATCAAAACCGTTGACTTAACTCCATGGTTTTGATCCTATGATGGCCGAACAACCGATTCAAGGGCGAAGATCATGGGACAGACCTGTCAAAGCTGCGGCATGCCGCTGAGCAAGGATCCGGCGGGTGGCGGCAGCGAGGCGGACGGCTCGCGCAGCACCAAATGGTGTTCGCTCTGCTATGAAAACGGCGCCTTTCGGCACCCCGACGCCACCTATGAGGAGTTTCAGGCCCATTGTGTCGAGGCGCTGGTGGGGCAGGGCATGCCGCGTATCCTTGCCTGGGCCTTTACCCGCGGCATGAAGCGGCTGGACCGCTGGCGAGCGGCCTGACTTCCATTTTGTTGCATTTCCCCCTCCAAAAGGGGTTTTCTTTGCGCGAATCCTCCGTTATGGAACGCGACATGATCAAACACGCTCATATCCCGTCTCTCCGACGCCGACGCGCAACCGCCTGAGCGGTCGTTTGATCCCTGTGTGCCTCAATTTGCTGCACGCGCTCTGCTTCCAGACATTGACCTGACCGCCCCGCTATGCCCTGCATCGGGGACAACCCTCAGACAAGGATGATCCCATGATTCCGTCCGTCCTGCCGACCTATAACCGCGCTCCGCTTCACTTCGTGAAGGGCGAAGGCGCCTGGCTGACCGAGGCGGATGGCCGACGCTTCCTTGATCTTGGCTCGGGCATCGCGGTGAACGCGCTGGGCCATGCCCATCCCGCGCTGGTCAAGGCATTGACCGATCAGGCGCAGAACCTGTGGCACGTGTCGAACCTCTACCAGATCCCGCAACAGCAGGCGCTGGCCGACAAGCTGGTCGAGCACACATTTGCCGATACGGTGTTCTTCACCAATTCGGGGACCGAGGCCTGCGAACTGGCGGTCAAGATGGCGCGCAAGTATTTCTACGACAAGGGCCAGCCCGAGCGGGTCGAGATCCTTACCTTCGACGGCTCGTTTCATGGCCGTTCGTCCGCAGGTATCGCCGCCGCGGGGTCGGAAAAGATGGTCAAGGGCTTCGGCCCGCTTCTGCCCGGCTTTGTGCATCTGACCTTTGGCGATCTGGATGGCGTGACCAACGCAATCACCGACAAGACCGCTGCAATCCTGATCGAGCCGGTGCAGGGCGAGGGCGGTATCCGCCCGGTCCCCGATGCCGAGCTGAAGGCGCTGCGCCAGATCTGTGACGACCACGGCCTCCTCCTGATCCTGGACGAGGTGCAATGCGGCGTGGGCCGGACCGGACGGCTCTTTGCCCATGAATGGGCGGGCATCACGCCTGACATCATGATGGTGGCCAAGGGCATCGGCGGCGGCTTCCCTCTGGGCGCGGTGCTGGCCACCGAAGAGGCCGCAAGCGGTATGACCGCAGGCACCCATGGCTCCACCTATGGTGGCAATCCGCTGGGCTGCGCCGTGGGCTGCGCGGTGATGGATCACGTGGCCGATCCGGCCTTTCTGGCCGAGGTCAACCGCAAGGCCGCATTGCTGCGCCAGCGGCTCGAAGGGCTGGTCGCCGCCCACCCGGAGGTGTTCGAAGAGGTGCGCGGGTCCGGCCTGATGCTGGGGCTGAAATGCAAGGCCTCCAATCTCGACGTGGTCAAGGCGGGTTATGACAACCTGGTCATCACCGTCCCCGCCGCCGATAATGTGATCCGCCTGCTGCCACCGCTCACCCTGACCGAGGACGACATCGCCGAGGCCTTTACCCGCCTCGATGCTGCCGCCAGCCAGGTCGAAGCCGCCTGAACTTCATTTCGCTGAAAATACTCCGGGGGAGTCGCCGTCAGGCGACGGGGGCAGCGCCCCCGCCCCGGCCAGAAGAAAGCCTAAAGACATGAATCACTTTCTCGATATCCACAAGACCGAGGCTGCCGACCTGCGGTCCATGATCGACCAGGCCGGCGCCATGAAACAGGCCCGCCTTGGCCGGCCCAAGGCCGCGCCCGATGACGAGCAGCCGCTCAAGGACCGGATGGTGGCGCTGATCTTCGAAAAACCCTCGACCAGGACGCGCGTGTCCTTTGACGTGGGCGTACGGCAGATGGGTGGTCAGACCATGGTGCTGTCGGGCAACGACATGCAGCTTGGCCATGGCGAGACCATCGCCGACACCGCCCGCGTGCTGTCGCGTTACGTGGACATGATCATGATCCGGACCTTCGACGAAACCGTGCTGACCGAGATGGCCGAATATGCCGACGTGCCGGTGATCAACGGGCTGACCGACCGCAGTCATCCCTGCCAGATCATGGCCGATGTGCTGACATTCGAAGAGCATCGCGGCCCGATCGCGGGCAAGAAGGTGGTCTGGACCGGGGATGGCAACAATGTCTGCTCGTCTTTCCTGCATGCTGCCGGGCAATTCGGCTTTGACCTGACCTTCACCGGCCCGGCCCAGTTCGACCCCGAGGACGAGTATATGGGCTATGCCCGCCAGAAGGGCTCCAAGGTTGTGATCGAGCGTGATCCCTTCAAGGCGGTCGAGGGGGCCGACCTGGTGGTCGCCGATACCTGGGTGTCGATGCATGACGCGCAATCGGCCAAGGAACGCCGTCACAACCTGTTGCGCCCCTATCAGGTCAATGCCGAGCTGATGCGCCATGCCAAGCCCGACGCGCTGTTCATGCACTGCCTGCCCGCCCACCGC
Source organism: Ruegeria sp. BHSC223 (assembly GCF_059613025.1). NCBI lineage: Bacteria > Pseudomonadati > Pseudomonadota > Alphaproteobacteria > Rhodobacterales > Roseobacteraceae > Ruegeria > Ruegeria sp. BHSC223. The sequence goes on along the minus strand of NZ_JBXWRR010000005.1, from coordinate 79,545 downwards.
GAGGAGGAGGCCACCTCCGAGGTGATGGACGGCCCGAACTCGGTCATCTTCGATGAGGCCGAGAACCGGCTGCACGCGCAAAAAGCAATCATGCGCTGGTGCCTGGGCGCCTGATCGGCCTGCCGGCCGGGCACTGAACGGATACACCACCGGAAAGGCAGACCGGACCCCGCCCTGGCGGGCCGGTGTCGGCATGCCCGCTTTCCGCCTTGGACACAGGGAAACACGACCATGACATACAAGGTTTTCATCGATGGCGAGGTCGGCACCACCGGCCTGCAAATCCGCGCCCGGCTGGAGGGGCGCGACGATATCCGGCTGATCACGCTGGGCGAAGCCGACCGCAAGAATACCCGCGCGCGGCTCGCCGCCTTTGGTAAGGCCGATGTCGGCATCCTCTGCCTGCCCGACGCGGCGGCGGTCGAGATCGTGGCGGCGCTTGCGGGCACCGGCACCCGGGTGATCGACGCCAGCACCGCGCATCGGGTGCACCCCGACTGGGCTTTCGGCTTTCCTGAACTGGACGATGCACTGCGCGCCCGGATCGCCAGCGGTCGGTTAGTCTCGAACCCCGGCTGTTACTCCACGGGCGCCATCGCGCTTTTGTATCCGCTGGTCCAGCGCGGGCTGATCGCCGCCGATGCGGCACTCAGCATCAACGCCATCAGCGGCTATTCCGGTGGCGGCAAGGCGATGATAGCAGAGTTCGAAAGCGGCCAGACCGATGGTCCCTTCGTCTATGCCACCGACCAGCAGCACAAGCACCTGCCCGAGATCATCGCGCATGTGGGCCTGTCCCGGCGGCCGGTCTTCGTGCCCTCGGTCGGCCCCTATGAACAGGGGATGATCGTGCAGATACCGCTGCCCTTTCTCGAACCGGGGCAGGGCGCCGCGATCAAGGCGGCGCTGGCCGATCACTATGCGGGCAGCCGCTTTGTCTCGGTGGTCTCGCCCGAGCACTATGGCCCCCGCATCGACCCGCGCCGCCTGAATGGCAGCAACCGGATGGAGTTGTCGGTGCATGGCAATCCCGACACCGGTGGGGCCGTGCTGATCGCGCTGCTTGACAATCTGGGCAAGGGGGCCTCGGGCGCCGCAGTGCAGAACCTCAACATCATGCTTGGCCTGGACGAAGGGCTGGGTCTGTGAGCCCGCCGGACCTGCTGCTGACAAGGCTAGAGGGCGAATATGCCATCACCCGCCGCCCCGCCGGTGCACCGCTCCCCCGCTGGCATACCGGCCCTGGCCTGGTCAGCGTCACCCAGGCGCCCGACGAGACCTCGATCCTTTGCCTGTCGGACCGGGTGCCCGAGGGCGAGATTACCGCGCGCGGCTGGCAGGCGGTCCGGGTCGAGACCCTGGCGGCGCTCGACCAGCCCGGCGTGGTGCTGGCGGCGGTGGAACCGGTGTCGCGGTCCGGCCTCGGGGTCTTTGTCACCTCGACCCATGACCGCGATTACCTGCTGGTGCGCGCCGGGCAGGTGGCCCGGGCCGAGGCCGCCTGGATTGCCGAGGGGCACAGCGTTTGCGAGGGCGGTATCACCCTGCGCCGGGCCGGGCCGCAAGATGCCGAGGCGCTGGCCTCCCTCCATTTCCAGGTCTGGCAGGAAACCTATGCCCGCATCGCCCCGCCTGAGGTGCGGCTGGCCCTGAACAAGGCCCGCCGCACCGCCTATTGGCGTGACCGGCTGGCCAATAAGGGGGGTGCAGTGATCGCCCTGCGCGGGAATGAAACGGTGGGCCTGACAGCCCTGTCTCCAAGCGGAGTCGCGGGGTTCGAGGAGTGCGCCGAGATCGACCATCTTTATGTCGCCGCCTCTGCCCGGCGCAGCGGGTTGGGCGCGCGCCTGCTGGGGATCGCCCGGGCGCAAGCGACCCAGTCGGGAGCGCCGCGTCTGATCCTCGCCGTGGTGCGGGAAAATGCGGCGGCGCTGACCTTCTACCACGCGCAAGGCGGCGCGATACTGGCCGAACGTAAGGACAAGGGTCCGCTCTGGCCCTCCGACAATCTGATCCTGGGCTGGCCTGCCGCCTGAGCCGTTGCGTCATCGCCGCCGCCCTCGCAATATGGCGGGGACAGGGAGAGAGACGTGATGCGCATCGTGATAGCGGGGGCAGGCAGTATCGGCTGTTTTTGCGGCGGCTTGCTGGCGCTCGGCGGGCATGACGTTACCCTGCTGGGTCGCGCGCCTTTGCTGGCGCGGATCGCAGCGCATGGCCTGCGTCTGACTGATTATGGCGGGCTCGACCTGCACCTGGGCGCCGACCGGCTGACGCTGGCCACAGATCCCGCCTGCCTTGCGCAGGCGGAACTGGTGATCGTCACGGTCAAGACCCCGGCCACCGCCGACATGGCCTGCGCCATCGCCACCCATGCCCCGGTTTCCGCCCCGGTCCTGTCCTGGCAGAACGGATTGGAAAACGCCCGCCTGCTGCGCACCCGTCTGCCCGGGCGCGACATTCGCGCCGGCATGGTCCCCTTCAACGTGGTCCCGATGGGCGAGGCGACATGGCACCGGGCGTCCTCCGGCGATATCGTGATCGCGGCGGGGCCGGGCGGGCTTGGCGCGGCACTCTCGGTACCCGGCCTGCCGGTCAGCGAGAGTCTGCGGATCGAGGCGGTGCAATGGGGCAAGCTGGTGATCAACCTCAACAACGCGCTTAATGCGCTGTCCGGGCTAACCCTGGTCGAACAACTCTCGGATCGCGGCTGGCGCCGGTTGATGGCCGATCAGATGGCCGAGGCGCTGGGCGTTTTGCGCGCCGCGGGCATTCCGGTTGCGGCGACCATGCCGCTGCCGGCTTGGGTCTCTCCGCATATCCTGCGATTGCCCGACGCTCTGTTTGCTCGCATCGCCGCCCGGATGCTGACGGTCGACCCCAGCGCCCGTAGCTCGATGGCCTATGATCTGGATGCCGGTCGCGCGACCGAAATTGCCAGCCTTCAGGGAGAGATCATCCGGCTGGGCCGCGCCCATGGCGTTGCCACCCCGATCTGTTCCCGCGTCGCCGCCCTGATAGACTCCGCGACGGCCAGCGGCACGACCGCACCCCGTCTGAGTGTTGCTCAGATCGCCCCACCGGACTGACGCGCCCGCCTGTTCTTCTGTTGAAAAATACCTCGGAGCGCGAGGCAGAGCCTCGCAATCCTGTCCTCACCGCGTACGCAAAGGGTCAGACAAAGCTGTTCAGGATCGCAAAGATCACGCCCGACATCAGCGCTGCCGCCGGGACCGTGATCACCCAGGCCGCCACGATGGTCATGAAATGCGACCGCCGCACCAGCTTGCGCCGGCGCCGCTCTTCCAGTGGCAGGCGCTTGGCCGGGGGCCGGTTGTTGCGGTTCTGACGCAACCGGCGCTCGGAATGCCATTCGCGGTAGAATCCGACGCCGAACACCCCGCCAACGGCGATATGGGTCGAACTGACCGGCAGGCCCAGCCAACTGGCCACGATCACCGTGATCGCCGCCGACAGAGCCACGCAGTAGGCCCGCATCGGGTTCAGCTTGGTGATCTGGCTTCCCACCATGCGGATCAGCTTGGGCCCGAACAGGAACAGGCCGAACGAGATGCCAAAGGCACCGATCACCATGACCCAGAAGGGAATGGCCACCTTGGCGGCAAAACTGCCCGCCTGGCTGACATGCACGATGGCCGCCAGCGGACCCACAGCATTGGCCACGTCATTGGCGCCATGGGCAAAGCTCAACAGCCCCGCCGACAACACCAGCGGCAGGCCGAACAGCGCCTTGATGGACTTGGTGCGGTTTTCCATGCCTTCCGACTTGCGCTTGATCCAGGGGATCGTCACCGCCCAGACCAGCAGGGCGGTTGCCAGCCCGATCATCAGGGCGGTCTGCAAATCGATCTTGACGATCTTCTTGATGCCCTTGACCGACAGATACGTGGCAAATGTGCCCGCCATCACCGCCACAAGAATCGGCACCCAGCGGCGCGCAGCGGCAATCTTGTCGGGCTGATACTGGATGCGGTGCTTGATCAGGGCCAGAAACAGCGCCGCGATCACCCCGCCCAGAACCGGAGAGATCACCCAGCTGGCCACGATGGCGCTCATGGTCGACCAGTCCACCGCCGACAGGCCCGCGGCGGCGATGCCCGCGCCCATCACGCCACCCACGACAGAATGGGTGGTCGAGACCGGAGCCCCCACCCAGGTGGCCAGGTTGACCCACAGCGCTGACGAGATCAGCGCCGCCATCATCGCCCAGATGAAGACCTGGGTATCGGCGACGGATTGCGGGTCGATGATCCCCTTGGAGATGGTCGAGACCACATCGCCGCCCGCAAGCAGGGCGCCGGCGCTTTCCGCCACCGCCGCGATGGCAATCGCCGCACCCATGGACAGGGCATTGGCGCCCACCGCCGGGCCCATGTTGTTGGCCACGTCATTGGCGCCGATATTGATCGCCATATAGGCGCCGAAGGCCGCAGCGGCGACCACAACGATCCCGCCCGGCGTTCCACCCAGTGCAACCATCGCGGCCAGAGCCGCCAGGACGATAAAGGCCAGTGCGATGCCGGTCCCCACCAGGGGGCGCGCGGCATAAGCGGTCGCGGTCTCGATCCGGCTGATCCGGTTCAGGTCGGCATCCAGCCGACCCCACTGGGGCTTGGTCTTGCGGTCGCTCATGATATCCTGTTCGGCTCCATGCGGGTCGCGCGCGGCTTAGACCGCGCAGCCCCTTGGCGCAACAGGTGCATCATAAATTTGTCGTAACGCTGTTACAATTGCCGCAGCAGGTCCTGCAATTGCGGTTCCTGCACCATGTTGGCGGCCTCTGACGGCGCGACCCAGCGCAGTTGCCGGCGCCCGGCCTCGGGATAGATATCCGAGAGCTCGTCTACCAGCATCCGATAGACATAGGTTTCCACCGGTTCCACGGTGCCGTTCTTGCGGCGCTTGCCATAACCGAAGGTCCCGATCGGTTCGTCCTCGACCCGGGCACGACGCACGCCAGCCTCTTCCCAGGCTTCCTGAAGCGCGGTTTCGGGACCGCTGAGCCCTTCGATAGGCCAGCCCTTGGGCACGATCCAGCGTCCGGTATCCAGACTGGTGATCAGCAAGACCTCGGGCCCGCCAATGGTGGGGCGCAGGCACAATGCCGCGACTTGCGTCCGTTTCGGACGGAGAAACATGGGACGGACCAACTCGGTCCAGGCGGTGTGGACTCGTGACTTCATCTGCTCACCCTCGGCGCCTGTTCTGCGAGTTTTCGGCGCTTGTGGAAATCTGACCGATATTTGTGTGTTTTCTGCGAAAAATCAACAAAGAACTTTGAAAACATGGAGTTTCAGTGCCCAAAGCCCGAGATTTTGGCATATCCGGGCCATGTATTCGGGCGCCCGCAGGATGAAACTGCTCTCGTGCGGAGCCGGTCTGGAAGATCTCTCTCCACGAGAACTCGGGCCGATTGCATATCTTGATTGCATCGCTGCCGCCAATCGGCAAGCTGGCGGGCAGGGGAGAGACATGAGCGAAAACCTGACAGGCAATTACGACTATATCATCGTGGGTGGAGGCACCGCCGGTTGCGTGCTGGCCAATCGGCTCAGCGCCGACCCAAAGATACGGGTGCTGTTGCTCGAAGCGGGCGGAAAGGGCCATTACCATTGGGTCCATATCCCGGTGGGTTACCTTTATTGCATCGGCAATCCGCGCGTTGACTGGATGATGAAGACCGCCGCCGAACCCGGCCTCAATGGCCGCAGCCTGGTCTATCCGCGCGGCAAGGTGCTCGGCGGCTGCACCTCGATCAACGGCATGATCTACATGCGCGGGCAGGCCGCCGACTATGACGGCTGGCGGCAGATGGGAAATACCGGCTGGGGCTGGGATGACGTGCTGCCCTATTTCCGCCGCTCCGAGGATCACCACAAGGGCGAGAGCGACCTGCATGGCGCCGGGGGCGAGTGGAAGGTCACCACCCAGCGCCTGAGTTGGGAGATCCTGCGCGCCTTTCAGCAGGGCGCGCGCGAGTTCGGATACGAGCCGACCGAGGATTTCAACAGCGGCACCAACGAGGGCTCGGGTTTCTTCGAGGTCAATCAGAGAAACGGCGTGCGCTGGAACACCACCAAGGCATTCCTGCGCCCGGCAATGAACCGTCCCAACCTGCGCGTCCTGACCCGGGCCGAGACGCAGCGGCTGATCCTCGACGGCAAGCGCGTCACCGGCGTTGTCTTCCGCCACAAAGGGGCAGAGCACAGGGTCACGGCGCAGGCCGAGGTGCTGCTGTCCGCGGGCGCCATCAACTCGCCCAAGCTGATGGAGCTTTCCGGGATCGGCCAGCCCGACCGCCTTTCGGCGCTGGGCATCACCCCGGTGCATGACTTGCCGGGCGTGGGCGAGAACCTGCAGGATCACTTGCAGATCCGCACCGTGTTCAAGGTCTCGAACACGCCGACCCTGAACGAGACGGCCAATTCGCTGACCGGTCGCATCGGCATCGCGCTGAAATATGCACTGACCCGCTCGGGCCCGCTCAGCATGGCGCCCAGCCAGTTCGGCATGTTCACCAAATCCGACCCCGCGCTGGAGACGCCGGACCTGGAGTATCACGTGCAACCGCTTTCCACCGACCGGCTGGGTGACCCGCTGCATGCCTTCCCGGCGATCACGGTTTCGGTGTGCAACCTGCGACCAGAAAGCGTGGGCGATTGCCACATCACCAGCGCCGAACCCGGCCCTCAGCCGCATATCCGGCTGAATTACCTCAGCGCCCCGCGCGATCAGCAGGTCGCGGTCGCCGCCGTCAAACAGGCTCGCCGGATCATGACGGCCAAGGCGCTCGCGCGCTACGCTCCAGAGGAATTCCTGCCCGGCCCACAGATCGCCAGCGATGCCGACCTTCTGCGCGAGGCCGGTAACATCGCCACCACGATCTTTCACCCGGTGGGCACCTGCAAGATGGGCAACGACCCGATGGCGGTGGTCGCTCCCGACCTGCGTGTGCACGGGCTCGCGGGCCTGCGGGTGATCGACGCCTCGATCATGCCCAAACTCGTCAGCGGCAACACCGCCTCCCCGGTCATCATGATCGCCGAAAAAGCCGCCGACATGATCCGCGCGCGCTGAGGCAGGCGCGAGATTTTTCGACGAAAAATCTCTGACCGGGCCTCACCCTTTGCGCGGCTTGGCCCTCAGCGTCGGATCGGCCGCGCGCGGGTCTTCGGGCCACGGGTGCTTGGGGTATTGCGCCCGCATGTCCTTGCGCACATCTGCATAGGAGCCGTCCCAGAAGCCCGGCAGGTCGCGGGTGATCTGGATCGGGCGCTGGGCGGGCGAGAGCAGTGTGATCTTGAGCGGTACGCCCGCCACCATCGGATGCTGCGCGACGCCGAACATTTCTTGCAGGCGCACCGAGATCTCCGGGACTTCGTGCTCGTAATCGATGGGCACCCTGCGTCCCAGGGGGGTGACAAAGGCGCCAGGCGCGCGGGTATCCAGTTCCTGACTCTGGCTCCAGTCGAGGCGCGCTTTGAGCGCGGGCAGCAGGTCGAAGCGTTTCCAGTCCTCGGCGCTGCGGACCCCCTGCAGCATCGGCAACAGCCAGTCCTCGACCGTGTCGGTCAGTCCGGCCTCGGAGAAATCCGGAAGATCGGCGCCTTCGGCCCGCAGCAGTTCGACCCGCCGAGCCAGCCGCGCAGCGGCTCCGTCGAGGCGCAGACCCAGATCGCGCACTCCGTCAAGCATGGCCCGCGCGACCGCATCCTCGGGCACATCCTTCCAGACCCGGTCGCTCAGGCTAATCGCGCCCAGCCTCTCTTGTTGCCGCGCAATCACCCTGCGTTCACGGCGGGACCATTCGCAGATGTCGATCCGAGTGATCTGGTTGGCAAATAGATCACGCAACTCGGCCTCGCCGATCCGCGCCGCCATCCGGATGCGAGCCTCGCGCGGGTCGCCATCGGTGTCGATGGCCACCAGATAGGGGGCGCTGGCCAGTCCCTCACCGGGGTCCAATGCGGCGCCCTTGCCGCCCGACAGGACGAAACGGGGTGCCTCTCCCTTGCGGCGCTGGCCGATCCGGTCGGGGTAGGCGAGTGCAGCCATCGCGGCAGGGCTTCTGCCCTCTGCGGGTGCCTTTGCCTGTTTTTCCAGCCGCCGCGCCTCGGCCCTGATCCGGTCGAGCACGCCCATGTTGACCTCGTAGGGGCGTTCGCGCCGGAACCGGGACGGATCGCGCAGGGCCGCGATCCGAAGGTCCAGATCGGCGGGCGCGCCGCGCAACGGATCGCGTTCGGCCATCAGCGCCGCCAGCGGGGCGGCGTCACGCCCGGCGATCGTCAGCATGTGTCCCAGCCTTGGATGCAGGGGAAGCGTAGCCAATGCCCGCCCGTGATCGGTGATCCTCCCCTGCGCATCGAGCGCGCCGAGGAAAGCCAGCAGCGCCCGTGCCTCGGTCAACGCTCCTTCGGGCGGTTGGGTGACGAAGCCAAGTACCTCGGGCTCGGCCCCCCAAAGCGCCAGTTCCAGTGCCAGCCCGGTCAGGTCCGCCGCTTCGATCTCGGCGGGTGGAAAGGCGGCAAGCGCGCCCTCTTCTCCGCGGGTCCAGAGGCGATAGCAGATGCCCGTGGCGACGCGCCCCGCGCGGCCTGCGCGCTGGGTCGCCTCGGCCCGGGTGACCCGTTCGGTGACCAGCCGGGTCATGCCCGAGCCGGGATCGAACCGCGCCCGCCGCGCCTGTCCCATGTCGACCACCACCCGGATATCGGGGATGGTCAGCGATGTTTCCGCGATCGAGGTCGCCAGCACCACATTGCGCCCCTCGGTTGCGGGCCGGATGGCGGCGCGTTGCGCGGCAAAGGGCATGGCGCCGAACAGGGGCCGCAGCGTGCAGATGTCGGGCAAGCGCGCCGAGAGCAAGGTTTCAGCGCGGCGGATTTCCCCCTCGCCGGGCAGAAAGACCAGCAGGCCGCCCCCCAGATCGCGGGTCTCGGCCTCGGCCCTTGCAACCAGGTCGGCCAGCGCCTCGACCCGGCGGGCACGCGGCCCCAGCGGCCGGTCGAGCCAGCGGGTCTCGACCGGATAGGCGCGCCCCTGAGACGTGACCATCGGCGCATCCATCAGCGCCGCCACCGGCTCGGCGTCGAGCGTCGCCGACATCGCCAGCAGGATCAGGTCGTCACGCAGCGCCTCGGCCACTTCGAGACACAGCGCCAGCCCCAGATCGGCATTGAGCGAGCGTTCGTGAAACTCGTCGAAGATCACCGCGCCGATGCCGGGCAGATCGGGCTCGGCCTGCAACATGCGCGTCAGGATGCCTTCGGTCACCACTTCGATGCGGGTGGCGTTCGACCGTTTCGCCTCGCCCCGGATGCGATAACCCACGGTCTGGCCCACCGGTTCGCCCAGCGTCTCGGCCATCCGCTCGGCGGCGGCGCGGGCGGCCAGGCGACGCGGTTCCAGCATCACGATGCGGCCATTGGTCAGGCCAGCCGAGAGCAGGGCCAGCGGCACCCGGGTGGTCTTGCCCGCGCCGGGCGGGGCCTGCAGAACCGCGCGCCCGCGCGCCTGCAGAGCGGTGATGAGGTCGGGCAGGGCGTCGTCGATGGGCAACCGGGTCATGCCGCCTTATCGCCAACGCGGCGGGGGCAGGTCCAGAGCCAATTGGCGGTTCCGGGTGAGGAGCGGTGGCGGCATTGAGTATTTAAGACCAGAAAGAAGCAGCAGGGGCAGCGGCGGGGTCTTCGGGGGGGCGATACAGGGACAATCCGGCGCATCCGGTGGGTCGGCTCTGGACAAACCGGGGCGCGCTCCGTCATCTAGGCCAAATTTGCGAGGACGGCATGGATATCACACAGCTTGGCGACAGGATTTTAGCCGGTGACCGCCGTGCGCTGGCGCGCGCGATCACGCTGGTCGAGAGCCGGCGGGACGATCACCGCGCCCAGGCCGCATCGCTGCTGGACCATCTTGCCGGTGCCGGGCGCCAGGCGCTCAGGATCGGCCTGTCGGGCACGCCGGGCGTTGGCAAATCGACCTTCATCGAGAGCTTTGGCATGATGCTGATCGGGCAGGGGCTGCGGGTGGCGGTGCTGGCGGTCGATCCCAGTTCGGCGCGCTCGGGCGGGTCCATCCTGGGCGACAAGACGCGGATGGAGCGGTTGTCGCGGGAACGGGCCGCCTTCATCCGCCCTTCGCCCAGCCAGAGCCATCTGGGCGGGGTCGCACGCCGCACCCGCGAGGCGGTCAGCCTGTGCGAGGCGGCGGGCTTTGATGTGGTGCTGATCGAGACGGTCGGCGTGGGGCAGTCCGAAACCGTTGTGGCCGAATTGTCCGACCTGTTCCTGCTGCTGCTGGCGCCCGCTGGCGGTGACGAGTTGCAGGGCGTCAAACGCGGCATCATGGAAATGGCTGACCTGATCCTGGTCAACAAGGCGGATGGCGAACTGAAATCCACCGCGACCCGGACCTGTGCCGACTACGCCGGGGCGCTCCGCCTGTTGCGCAAACGGGTGCAGGACCCGCCGGGCTTTCCCAAGGCGCTCACCGTCTCGGCGGTCGAGGAGCAGGGGCTGGACGTCGCCTGGACCGAGATGTGCGCCCTGTCGGATTGGCGCCGCGAGAACGGGCACTGGACGGCCAACCGGGCCGAACAGGCGCGCTACTGGTTCGGACAGGAGGTGCGTCATGCTCTGCTTGCCCGGCTGGAAACGCCACGTGCACGGGCCGAGATGGACCGGCTTTCCACTGCCGCCGCTCAGGGGCAGTTGACGCCCGCCAGCGCCGCCGAGCAGATGCTGGGCTTTCTGAACGAGGAATGAGGCTTTCCTCTTGTCGTACTCAACCATGCCGACCCGCCAGGGGCCACGAGACAACGCAAAGAATCCCGTCCAGCCGTCTTGACCCTCGCCGCGATTCCCACTAAACGCATCCAACCAGTTTTCGGGCGCGACTTCGGGTTGCGCCCCTTGTGATTTGACGGATGGTTCGCCCTCCGTCACCAGATACGAAGGAAGAGACCATGTCGCGCCGTTGCGAACTGACCGGAAAAGGCCCGATGACTGGCAACAATGTCAGCCATGCAAACAACAAGACCCGCCGTCGTTTTCTGCCCAACCTGAACGATGTGACCCTGCAGTCCGAAACCCTGGGCCGTGGTGTCAAGCTGCGTATTTCGGCGTCGGCCCTGCGCTCGGTCGATCACCGGGGCGGTCTGGACGCGTTTCTGGCCAAGGCCAAGGACGAGGACCTGTCCGACAATGCTCTGAAGGTCAAGAAAGAGATTGCCAAGGCGCAAGCCGCGGCCTGATCCTTCCGATCCGCTGATTTCGGGAACCCCGTGCGCTTCGCGTACGGGGTTTCTCTTTTTGGGACGAAACCGGAAAACGGTACGTTTTCCGGCCCGATTTCCTTTGGAAATCGGTCTCCTGACAGACCGGCGTCCTGCTGTCGCAGGGGGTTATTTGCCCTTGCGGAACGGGAGTCTGGAGCAGATATCGGTTAACAGAATGACAACCCCGGTGCGGATATCCATTGCGCTTGCGCTCTCGCTGCTTGTCGGGCTGACCGGTCAGGGGCTGGCCAATTCGCGCGGGATAAGTGCCGCCGTCGCTCAGATGGAGATCTGTACCGGCACCGGGCCCGTCATTCTCTACATGGATGCCAAAGGACAGCCGACTGCCCCGCCGCATTACTGTCCGGACTTCGCGCTGATGCTGCTGGGGGCGCTGTTGCCCGATACCGCGGCCGCGCCCGTCCCACCGCAACAGGCCTTGCCTGTGCCGGACCGGACACAACCCAGCCTGATTGCCCGTATTCTCTCTGCCGTTCCGGCGCGAGCTCCGCCCGCCTTGATCTGAGAACGCTCACTCAGACAGATCAAGACATGACAAAGGAGAGAGACCATGTCGTTGAAATACAAGGTGCTGGCTGCGGCCGCGACCCTTACCCTTGCAACTGCCGCCTGGGCCGGTGAGACCATCGTGGTCGACGACGCTTATGCGCGCGCGTCGGGTGCCAATGCCAAGGCCGGCGCTGCCTTCATGATGATCCGCAATACCGGCGCCGAAGATGATCGCCTGGTAGAGGCCCGTTCGGACGTCGCCGCCAAGGTCGAACTGCATACCCACAAGATCAATGATCAGGGTGTCGCACAGATGATGCACGTTCCCGAGGGGTTCGATATCCCTGCCGGTGGCATGCACGCGCTTGCGCGTGGAGGCGATCATGTGATGTTCATGGGGATCAAGGCGCCGTTTGAGCAGGGAGCCTTGGTGCCGGTGACGCTGGTGTTTGAAAAGGCGGGAGAGATCGAAGTGGAGATCCCCGTCGACCTGGAGCGTCAGGATGGCGGTCATGGCCACATGAAGAAGAAATCGAACTAGGGCCAAGGGGCTACGCCTGTCTTCAGGCTGCGCGGCAGCCCTCATCCAAGCGTCAGGCCGGGCTTTGACCCGGCCTGGTTGCGTCTGGCCAAACAGTTGCGCGGCCAGCGCCCGTCGCCTGCGCGCGTTGCAGCGCGAGGGCGGCGATGGCGAAATCGGCGATTGCCGGACCTCGAAACAGGAAACCGGCGCGGCGGGTCGAATCGTGCCGGTTGACGCTTGTCTTGTGTCCGTCTTCTCCGAGCAAAGCCGCCAGATCGCCGCGAACCTGCGCGGGGTCGATCATCGGCCTTGGATTGGCGGCCTCTTGCGCCAGATCGTCGATATAGAGCGGGTCGAGCGCGGTCATCCCATCGGGCCGCCAGGGCAGGCCCGTATCGGTCAGGCTGGCAAAGGCGCCGGGCTTCAACCAGCGGGCATCCAGGAACGGTATCATCTGGTGATCAAGGGTGACCGAGGAAACCACCAGATCGGCGTCGGCGATGGCGTGGTGCGGGGTGTCTGCGATCTCGACCTCCAGCCCCCGCGCGCGGGCGGCCGCGCCCAGCCGGGCGATATTCTCGGCCCCGCGCCCGAAAACGACCGCCCTTTGCAACGGAAACAGATCGCAGAACGCAGCGAGGTGCGCGCGCGCCTGGGCGCCGGCGCCGACAAAGGCCACCACGCGTGCCGCCGGATCAGCCAGCCGCCGCGCCACCAGCGCGCTGAGGCCGGCGGTGCGCATCCGGGTGATCCAGCCCGCCTGCATCAGGGCCAGCAACTGGCCGGTTTCACTGTCCTGAACCAGCAAAACGCCCTCGGTCCCGGGCAAGCCGCGTACCGGGTTGTCGGGGCTGACCATCACCGATTTCACCACGGTCAGGGAGGGGGCGTCGCCGGTCGCAAGCGTCGTCATCACATAGCGCCCGTCGCCGGGCAGAAGCGCCGATTTCGGTGCCACATGCACTGCTCCGCGAAGCTGTGCCCGGATGGCGTCCTCAAGCGCCATCTGAACCTCGGCGGTTGTTACGCCAAGCCCCCCGAGGTTGCGATCGGAGAGGATCAGGAAATCGCTCATCCCCGCAGGCCCAGCATGTCCGACACCCAGTCGGGCACGACCCGACTGGCCGGGCCGAACCGCGTCTCATCGAAGTTCGAGGCGACAGCCGAAGGTTCGAGGTTCAACTCGATCGTCCGGGCGCCACTGGCCGTGGCTTCCTGCACGAAGCCTGCCGCCGGATAGACCTGCCCCGAAGTGCCGATGGCGGCAAACAGGTCAGCGCTGGCGAGGTGGTCAAAGATCGTATCCATGCAATAGGGCATCTCGCCGAACCACACCACATCGGGTCGGGCCGATGGGCGGGTGCAGGCGGGGCAGGGGGTGGTGGTGTCCATCGTCTCGGGTGCCACCCAGCGGTGGCCGCACCCGGCGCAAAGCGCGCCTGCCAGCGTGCCATGCATGTGGATCACGCCGCGGGCGCCGCCGGCCTCGTGCAGCCCGTCCACGTTCTGGGTGACGATTACCACTTCGCCGGGCCAGTCGCGTTGCAGCCGGGCCAGTGCATGATGGGCGGCATTGGGCTGGGCGGCAGCCGCCTGAACCCGACGTGCATTGTAGAATTCGTGGACCAGCACCGGATCGCGGGCAAAGCCTTCGGGCGTTGCCACATCCTCCAACGGATATTTCGTCCAGATGCCGCCTGCGTCGCGAAAGGTTCCCAGCCCGCTTTCCGCCGAGATCCCGGCACCTGTCAGAATGACGATCTTTCTCATATCACTCCGCTCGCCTATAGGTTCTGGGGAAACAGGAGCCCCGTATGACCCACCGTATCCTCTTTGTCTGTCTAGGCAATATCTGCCGCTCGCCCGCAGCCGAGGGTGTGTTCCGCGCCCTGATGCCCGAAGCCGGGACCGACAGTGCCGGAACCGGTGGCTAGCATGTAGGTGAACCGCCCTATGGCCCGATGCGGGCGGCAGCTGCGGCACGGGGGATCGACCTGTCGGATCTGCGGGCGCGACAGGTCGTGGCGGGTGATTTCGATCTGTTTGATCTGATCCTTGCGATGGATGCCCAGAACCTGGCCGATATCGAGGCGCAACGCCCGCCGGGCAGCGCAACGCCGGTACGGCTGTTCACCGACTATGCGCCCGAGAGTGGCGCCACCCATGTTCCCGACCCCTATTATACCCGCGACTTCGACGGGGCGCTGGATCTGATCGAGATGGCGGCGCACGGATTGCGCAAACGGCTGGTTGCGGGGGCGCTGCTGCCGGGTTGAGAAGCCGTTGCGGCGGAAGCTGAGCGCCTGAACCTAGGAACTGCCACCCGTTCGGGGGGCGTTTCGCGGTTCGATCGTCCGAGGCTCTTCACGATGCAAGTCCCAGCACACTTTTAGAAAACCGGAAACTGCCCGCTTATCTTGCGCAAACTCGACGGCGCCCTCTTGCCCGGTGGGGACAAGACAGGGCTTGATCCCGTCGTCCTGCTTCTTCGAACCGGTGCGCCCGATGTCCCGACACGCCCTCATTTTGCAAGAGCGCCCGCAAGCGGGACGGTGGTGCGCTCAGCTTTCGATCACGCGCAATTCGCCGCCCAGCCATGGGAGTCGCGCCACCGCGGGGTCGATGATCTGGCTCTGCACCAGCCGCCGCATGGTCTCGGCCACGTCGCGCGGCACGCGGTCGGCCCAATCGGCGCCCGCAAACAACGAGATACGGCGCGAGAAGGCGGCAAAGGGCAGGGCAAAGGCCTCGACATCGTCATGAAAGCGCTCTGCCCGCATAAAGCCCAGCGGCGTCGTCACCGCCCAGCCCAGCCGCCGCGCCACCATCGCCATCAGCGCGAGGTGCGAGCCGATCTCGAAACGCTCTTCAAAGTCGAGTTTCTGACGAGCCAGATGCGCCTCGATCTGGCGTCCGATCAGCTGTTCCCGCGCATAGCGCAGCAGTGGCAACCCCTGCAGGGATGCCAGCATGTCGCCACCCTTGGGCACCACGCCACGCGGCGCCACCAGGATGAAGGGATCGCGCACCAGCGGGTATTCGACGATTCCGTCATGTACCTCGCCCGAGGTCGCGGCCACCGCGATATGCAGCCGTCGCGCCTTCATCGCTTCGCTTATCTCGTGGCTGGGTGCGGTGATCAACTTGAACCGGCACTTGGTCAGACTATCGGCCAGCAGGGTCGCCAGCCGCGGTGTCAGGTCGTTGTCGAAATCGTCGATCAGACCCATGCTGAGCGTGCTCAGATGGGTCAGGTCCATCACCGTCAGCTCGCTCTGCGCCAGACGCAGCTCGCTCAGTACCGTTTCCGCGCGGGGCAAGAACGCGCGTCCGGCGGGTGTCAGCACCATCGGGCGGCGCCCATGGTCGACCAGATCGGTGCCAAGCGCCTGCTCCAGGTTGCGCAGTTGCTGGCTGACGGCGGGTTGGCTCAACCCCGTCTGCGCCGACGCCTGGGCCACCGATCCGGTGCGCGACAGCGCCTCGAACACTTCCAGACCGCGCAGGGTCACGCCTTTCATCAGCATCACGATCGCTCCGATCAGTTTTGCATTTTCTTAAACTATCCTGACCTAGGGTCAAGTGAGGAAAACAGGAACACGCCATGACGATCACGGTTTTGAAATCCGCCCCCGGCCTGCCCCCCGCACCACAGGGGGATGCGGCGGATGTGGTGCAGGTGATGCTGGCGCGGCTTCGGTCCGAGGGCGAGGCCGCCGCACGCGACTATGCCGCGCGGCTCGATGGCTGGACCGGCGAGATCGTGGTAAGCCCCGATCAGGTCGCGCGCGCCAGCGAACAGGTGCCCGAGGACCTCAAGGCCCAGATCCGCTATGCCCATGACAATATCCGCCGCTTTGCCGAGGCACAGCGCGCCTCGGCGCTGGATTTCCAGACGGAGCTGCGCCCGGGCCTGATCGCCGGGCAGAAACAGATCCCGCTATCCGCCGCTGGGGCCTATGTGCCGGGTGGGCGCTATGCCCATATCGCCTCGGCGCTGATGACGATCACCACCGCGCGCGCCGCCGGAGTGCCGCAGATTACCGCCGTCTCGCCGCCGCAGGCGGGGCGCGGGGTGCACCCCGCGATCCTCTATGCCATGTCGCTGGCGGGGGCCGACCGCATCCTGGCGCTGGGCGGGGTGCAGGGGGTGGCGGCGCTGGCCTTTGGCCTGTTTGGCGCGCCGCCCGCCGATATCCTGGTGGGTCCGGGCAACCAGTTCGTGGCCGAGGCCAAGCGCCAGCTGTTCGGCCCCGTGGGCATCGACATGTTCGCAGGCCCCACCGACAGCCTGGTGATCGCCGACGCCACCGCCGATCCGCTCACCGTCGCCTGGGACCTGGTCGGACAGGCTGAACATGGCTACAACTCGCCGGTCTGGCTGGTCACCGACGACCGGGCGCTGTCCGAGGCGGTTCTGGCCCATATCCCCGCCTGCATCGCCGATCTGCCCGAACCCAACCGCTCCAGCGCCCAGGCCGCCTGGGACGCGCTGGGCGAGGTGATCCTGTGCTCAGACCGCAAGGAGATGGCCGCCACCGCCGACCGCTACGCGCCCGAGCACCTGCATGTGCAGGCCGCCGACCTCGACTGGTGGCGCGGACGCCTGTCGGCCTATGGTTCGCTGTTCCTGGGGGAACTCACCACCGTGGCCTTTGGCGACAAGGCCAGCGGCCCCAACCATGTGCTGCCCACTTCGGGTGCGGCGCGCTATACCGGCGGGCTCAGCGTGCACAAGTTCCTGAAAACCGTGACCTGGCAACAGGTGGAGCCGCAGGCGCTGCCCGATCTGGCCCGCGCCACCGCCACCATCTCGCGCGCCGAAGGGATGGAGGGGCATGCCCGCACCGCCGATATCCGGCTGGACAAGCTGCGCCCCGCGCTCAGGCAGGTGAACGCGGGCTAAATGGACTTAGGGGGCGGGCTACGACCCGCCACCGCCATCTACGGGGGGTTACTGGCAGATCGCTTGCGCCAGCTCGCCAAAGGCCTTGTAGCGCTTCCACAGCTGTTCGTCGCTGCTCTTGTCCGACATCCGCACCACCTGTGCCTGATGCGGGTCGCTGAACCACTTGGCGACCTTGCGCCGCTCGCTGCGGTTCAGCGCCTTGTTCGCCGCTTCCTGGATACAGCCACAGCGCTCGATGGTGGCGGCGTCGCGGCCACTCTGCCGGCATGCCTGATTGATCACGCCCGGCGCGGCAATGGCCTGCACCGGCATCATAGTTACCAAAAGGGCAGCACCCAGCGCCCCCGTCAAAATCCGTTTCACGTCCTGGCCTCTTGCTCTGCCACGGGGTCTGCCGCCCCGCCTGTCGGGCGACACTATGGCAAAAGAGTCGCCAGGGATCAATCGGCTGCGGTAAATGGAATGTGAGGGTGGCGGGAATGTGAACGACCAAGCCCCACCTTACGGCGCTGGATCAGAAGACACCGAAAATGCGCAGGCCGATTTGAATGATTGCATAGAGTAACCCCCAGATCCCGTCGGCCAGTTTAGTTGCTAGTTCTGCAAGTCGCACCGTCTTCACCAGATCACTGTCAAAGGCCTTCGCCCCCTTTCGGGTCAGCTTTTTCGCGGCGTCCCGAAGCATCGCCATCCGCGACACCCGACCAAACACCCGCATGGCAGCATCCGCGCCGGGCAGGGGCGGCGCGCCGCTGGGCAGGGGCAACAGGGCATCGTTGACCAGCGCCGGGATATCCTCGGCGAAATCCTCTGCCATCTCCCCTTCGCTGATCTCGGTCAGTACCGGTGCCGCCTGTTCCAAGAGCGCCCTGTCCTCGGCGCCAAGCTCTGACAGCGCCTGCCGCGCCAGTTGTTCGCGATTGGCCGCCACCTCGGGGTGGTTGGCGCGGATACCGCGCACGCCTTCCTCCACCGCCTCCAGCAGGGCGATATTGTCCTCGCTGTCGGGCAACTCGCCGGTCTCGTGGATCTGGCGCCGCAGCCCCTTGGCCACCACGGTCAGGGTCAGCTCCGCCTGCTGTGGGTTGTTGCCATATCGTGTCACCGCGCGGGTGATCTTGCGGTATTCGCTGGAGCGTTCGGACAGCCCGTTGGCGCCTTGCAAGGCATCCTCCAGCGCATCCGAGATATGGGTCAGCAGCGCGGACATCAGCGGCGGATTCTGCACCGGGATCGGCACCACCCGGAACCGGCCTGTATCAGGGTTCAGCTCGACCGTTTCGGCCAGCGGCAGCTTTTCCGCCAGAAACGCCGCCTCGATCCGCTCAATCTCCTGCGCCACCGCCTCGGGGCCGGCGTTCCAGATGGCGTCGTCGATCAGGGCAACCCGGCGCTGCAACTCCCAGTCGAGCGGCTTGCCGTCAACAAGACCTGCATACCAGTTTTTCCAGAAATCCCAGGTATTGCTATTGGCCGCTGCTAGTAGCTTGAAAAAGTGTCTAGATTCGTAGAGAGGAGATGTAGCCTGTAGTGCATTCGTCCACAGTGGTTTGTTTGCGATCTCGATGCAACGGCTATCTACGACCGCCTTCGAGGCTAGGTTTGTACCTAGAGTAGCCGTGCCAATCTCATGTGCGAACAGCATGTCTACCGACCGAAGACCCTCAAATTCGGTGCTATTCACCAATAAGGCTGAATCAGTTTCGGGTCGTATAATCAGGTTGGCAGCCCGGGTCGGGCTTGTGTCAATAGTAACGACGCGTTCTCCTCTGCTGAGGGATAGTGAGTATTGCCGTGGGCGTCCCGTTGGGAAGTATGGTGCTGAGAACTTGGACTTTTCCAATGAGGCGATTTGCTGCGAGTCGAGCAAAGCCCTGAAGAGCAGTAGGCACTGCTTGTCCACAAGGTCTTGTGGGCCTCTAAGAACCTCTTGCAGATAGCCTAGGCTTCGCAACACATGCCTGCCAATAAGAAGTTTGCGAGCGGAAGACGAAACCCAACCGAGGCGGTTTGTGTGACGAATGAACTCTGACTCGTAGTAACCCAACTTCTCATCGTTCAAGACCTAGCTTGACCGCCCTATAAAACCCGCTAATACGCGAACCATGACAGACCTCGCCCATATCCGCAATTTCTCCATCGTCGCCCATATCGACCATGGCAAATCCACCCTTGCCGACCGGCTCATCCAAGAGACCGGGACGGTGCAGGATCGTGACATGAAGGCGCAGCTGCTCGATGCGATGGATATCGAGCGCGAGCGGGGCATCACCATCAAGGCCAACACCGTCCGCATCGACTATACCGCCGACAATGGCGAGACCTATGTGCTGAACCTGATCGACACGCCCGGCCATGTCGACTTTGCCTATGAGGTCAGCCGCTCGATGCGCGCGGTCGAAGGGTCCTTGCTGGTCGTCGACAGTACGCAAGGGGTCGAGGCGCAGACGCTGGCCAATGTCTATCAGGCTATCGACGCCGACCACGAGATCGTGCCGATCCTCAACAAGATCGACCTGCCCGCCAGCGAATGCGACCGGGTGGCCGAGCAGATCGAGGATGTGATCGGCATCGACGCATCCGGCGCGATCCGGGTCAGCGCCAAGACCGGCGTCGGCATCCACGAAACGCTCGAGGCCATCGTGCACCACCTGCCCGCGCCCAAGGGCACCCGCGACGCGCCATTGAAGGCGATGCTGGTGGACAGCTGGTATGACAGCTATCTGGGCGTCATCGTGCTGGTCCGCATCATGGACGGCGTGCTGAAAAAGGGCATGCGGGTCAAGTTCATGTCGAACGGCACCCTGCACCATGTGGACCGCATCGGCGTGTTCCGCCCCGCCATGCAGATGATCGACAGCCTCGGACCGGGCGAGATCGGCTTTCTCACTGCGTCCATCAAGCAGGTGCGCGACACCCGCGTCGGCGACACCATCACCAATGACCGCAACGGCACCGAAACCGCGCTGCCGGGCTTCAAACCCGCCCAGCCGGTGGTGTTCTGCGGCCTCTTCCCGGTGGACTCGGCCGAGTTTGAGGACCTGCGCGACGCGATCGAGAAACTGGCGCTGAACGACGCCTCTTTCTCTTACGAAATGGAAACCTCGGCCGCGCTCGGCTTTGGCTTCCGCTGCGGCTTCCTTGGCCTGTTGCATCTCGAGGTCATCCGCGACCGGCTGGAACGCGAATACGATATCGAGCTGATCACCACCGCCCCCAGCGTGGTCTATCACGTCTTCATGAAAGACGGCGAGATGCGCGAGCTGCACAACCCCGCCGACATGCCCGACCTCAGCAAGGTCGACCATATCGAGGAGCCGCGGATCAAGGCCACCATCCTGGTGCCCGACGAATACCTGGGCGACGTGCTGAAACTCTGCCAGGACCGGCGCGGCATCCAACAGGATCTGAGCTATGCCGGCTCGCGCGCCATGGTGGTCTATGACCTGCCGCTGAACGAGGTTGTGTTCGACTTCTACGACCGGCTGAAATCGGTGACCAAGGGCTATGCCAGCTTCGACTACCAGCTGACCGGCTATCGCGAGGACAGCCTGGTGAAAATGTCGATCCTGGTGAATGACGAGCCGGTGGACGCGCTGTCGACCATGGTGCATCGCGACCGGGCCGAGGCGCGCGGGCGGGCCATGTGCGAGAAGTTGAAGGACCTGATCCCCCGCCACATGTTCAAGATCCCGATCCAGGCGGCCATCGGCGGCAAGGTCATCGCGCGCGAGACCCTCTCGGCGCTGCGCAAGGACGTGACCGCCAAATGCTACGGCGGCGACGCGACGCGGAAAAAGAAGCTGCTGGAAAAGCAGAAAGCGGGCAAGAAGAAGATGCGCCAGTTCGGGAAAGTGGATATCCCGCAGGAAGCGTTTATTTCAGCACTCAAAATGGACAGCTGAGGCTGTCCGTTTTGAGTGACGGTGGGCGAAAGCGGTTGGCGCAGCCAACTGTGGGGTTTTTCGCTTTGAATGCTGACCAACTGACTTTCTCAATCTGGATGTTGAACTATCGGCAATATGGCGTGGTGTATGCTAATTGGTAGATCTCTTCGAATAGTACCAATCATTCCCAGGACTATCAGGTAAATTCGATTAGCATCGTTGAGGACTTCATCGACAACTTCTCGTGTCACGGCGTTAGTTTGTCGCTTAAACTTAGGGTTGTTCCTCGAACCAATGTTGGTCACATAATCCACACGCAAGAATCCCTTTGTTGTTCCAAAAAATGCACCGTGTGCGGCCATGTGCCGGTTTTGGACAAATCTCTCTATCCAATCAGATAAGGCGGACAAGTCTTCAGAAAAATTAAATTCTCTCGCTGGTTTGCTAGCCTTCTTGAGTTCTTTGACAAGCTCTTTTGTGGATAGTTTTCTTACTTGGCAATATGCTTCGAACCAGCCTTCATTCTCCGGCTTTAGCCCTCTGAGGCAGACAATGAGAGCGCTTGCAAGCAACTCGATATGAGCGCAGGTTTGCAGATACAGTCCCAGTGCATAAGTAAAATCTCTTGGTAGCAATCCTTCAATGGCTGCGCCTCGGTCAGGAAATTCATCGGTCATCAACTGCCTCGAGAAACAATTTTTTCAAGTTGATTGTTTGCAAGAACAACAACAATAGCAAGCTGCTGCTTTACCTTTTTTGTCGATGCCGCTTTTAATTCGATTTGCCGCCCTGCCGCAGGCCGGGCCGCGCCGACCCGCCCCCATGGGGCGGCGCGGCCCTTAGCTCTGTTGATCATCCGTTGAAGGGGAATTTGCACCCTAGAGGGCTTACTCTCCGACCCTCACCGCCCCCGCACCAGGCCTCTCGCCAAAGTGGTCACGATAAAGCTCAGCGCGGCGACGCAGACGATGCTGGGGCCTGCGGGTGTGTCGAACAGGTAAGCGCCGTAAAGGCCGGCCAGCGCCGAAAGGCCGCCGATGCCCGCTGCCCCCAGTGCCATCCCCTCGGGCGTGCCGGACAGGGGCCGGGCGGCGGCGGCGGGGATGACCAGCAGCGCCGCGATCAGCAGCACGCCCACCACCTTGATCGCCACCGCGACCACCACCGCCAGCGCCAGCGTCAGCCAGGTCTCGGCCCGGCGCGGATCGACCCCGGCGGCATGGGCCAGATCGGGGTTCAGCGTTGCGATCAGCAGGTCGGACCAGCGCCACAGCGTCAGCCCCAGCACCAGCGCGCCGCCGCCCCAGATCACCGCCAGGTCGCTGCGCGACACCGCCAGGATATCGCCGAACAGAAAGGCCATCAGGTCCAGCCGCACATCCGCCAGCAGCGACACCGCCACCAGCCCCGCCGCCAGCGCCGTATGCGCCATCACCCCCAGCGCCGTGTCCATCGCATAGCCGCGCCCGCGCATCAGAGTCACCGCCGAGGCCATCAGCACCGCCGCCAGCACCACCGCCGGCAGGATCGGGGCCGACAGCGCCAGCGCCAGCGCCACGCCCAGCACCGCCGCATGGGCCGTCGCCTCGCCGAAATAGGCCATCCGCCGCCAGACCACGAAACAGCCCAGCGGCCCCGAGGCCAAGGCAACGCCTGCGCCCGCAAGCGCTGCGCGGATCATGAAATCGTCCAGCATCACCGGTCTCCGTGCTGATGCATATGCTCTGCGCCATGGTCATGGCCGCAATCGTCGTCGTGGCTGTGGCTGTGCTGGTGGCGGTAGAGCGCCAGCGCCCCCCGTGTGCCGGTACCAAAGAGTGCCCGGTATTCCGGCGCGTCGGCCACCACCTCGGGCGTGCCCTCGCAGCAGATATGACCGTTCATGCACAGCACCCGGTCCGAGGCGGCCATGACGACGTGCAGATCGTGGCTGACCATCACCACCGCACAGCCGAGGTCCTGGCGGACCTCTTCGATCTGTTGATAAAACGCGGCCGATCCGGGCTGGTCCAGCCCCTGTGTCGCCTCGTCCAGCAACAGCAGGTGCGGGCGTTCCAGCACCGCGCGCGCCAGCAGCACGCGCTGGAACTGGCCGCCCGACAGGTCGGTCATCTGCCGGTTGGCCAGGTCGGGCACACCGGCGCGGGCCAGCGCCTCGGCGGCGACATCCTGCGGCACCCGGCGCGGCAGGCTCAGGAACCGGCTGACGGTGATCGGCAGCGTCGCGTCGATCGCCAGTTTCTGCGGCACATATCCGATGCGCAGACCCGGCGCGCGGATCACCCGGCCCGAGGCCGGGGGCAGGGCGCCGATCAGCGCCCTGAGAAAGGTGGATTTGCCCGAGCCGTTGGGGCCGACGATGGTGACGATCTCTCCCGGCGCGACAGCGACGGTGATATCGGCAAGCACGGTGCGGCCGTCGACCCGGATGCTCAGCCCCTCGGCGGCAATGACCGGAGTGTTCATGCGGCCTGACCCGCGCAGCCGGGACAGAGTCCCTCGGCCTCGACCACGATCCGTTCGATGGTGAACCCGGCCTCGGCGGCGGCCTTGCCCAGACGGCCCTGTTCCAGCTCGGTTCCCGCCTCGGCCACCGCCTTGCAGTTGCGGCAGATCAGAAAGGCGGGCACGTGGTCCTCCTCGGGATGGGCGCAGGCGGTATAGGCGTTCAGCCGCTCGATCCGGTGGGCGAACCCGTTCTGCACCAGGAAATCCAGCGCCCGATAGGCCACGGGCGGTTGCGAGCCCAGCCCGTCGGCGGCGAGAATGTCGAGGATTTCATAAGCGCCCATGGCCCGGTGACGGTCGAGCAGGATTTCCAGCACCCGGCGCCGCACCGGGGTGAATTGCAGCTTGTGCGCGGCGCAATGGCTTTCGGCCTGATGCAGCGCGGTGGCGATGCACTGGCTGTGGTCGTGACGTTCGAAACCTTTGGCGGTCATTCGGGCCTCCCGGCGAATTTCAGGCTTGATATGTTATAACATCCCCGATATCAAGTCGCACAAGTTGTTACACTATAACATGTCGAGGTGTCCATGAACCGTCTATCCCTATCCGCGTTGATGATGACCTGTGCCACGCCGCTGCTGGCCGAGGTGCCGCAGGTTGCGGTCGATATAGCGCCCGTTCATTCGCTGGTGGCCCAGCTCATGGCCGGGGTTGGCGAACCGGACCTGATTGTGCGCCCCGGTGCCTCGCCGCATGGTTATGCCCTGCGCCCGTCCGAAGCGCGGGCAGTGCAGCAGGCCGATCTGGTGGTCTGGATGGGCGAGGAGCTGACCCCGTGGCTGGAGAAGCCGCTGTCGTCGCTGTCGGGCGATGCCCGCCATATCGCACTGCTCGAACAACCCGCGACGGCGCGGTTGGGGTATCGCGATCTGGCGCATGATGACCACGAAGATCATGACGATCATGACGATCACAAGGAACATGCAGATCACGAAACGCAGGGCGACAAAGGGCATGACGATCACGCGCAGGCCGCGCATGACGACCATGACGGCGATCATGATCACAGTGGCACCGACCCGCATGCCTGGCTCGATCCGGGCAATGCCAGCGTCTGGCTGTCGCTGCTGGCCGAGGCACTGGCCGGGCTCGATCCCGATCACGCGGACCGGTACCGCGCCAACGCGGCCGAGGCGCAAGCCCGCCTGGCCGAGCTGACAGTCCAGATCGCGGCAGAGTTGCAACCGATGCAAGGTAAACCCTTTATCGCGTTTCACGATGCCTACCAGTATTTCGAGCGCCCCTTTGGCCTGACACTGGCCGGCACCGTGTCGCTGGGCGATGCCAGCAGCCCCAGCCCGGCCCGGCTGGCGCATCTGCGCGAAGAGGTGGTGGAAGAGGGGGTGACCTGCGCCTTTTCCGAACCGCAATACAACACCGCCCTGATCGAAACGGCGGTCGAGGGCACGGGCGCGGCGATTTTCGTGCTCGATCCACTGGGCGCTGGGCTGGAGCCGGGACCGGAGCTTTATCCGCAGGTGCTGCGCGACATGGCGGCAAGCTTTGCCGCCTGCGCGACGCGCTGAACGACAAGATGCTATTCGGCGGCGCTGAACCCTTCGATCAACTGGCGTAGCCCCAGCGCGGCGCCGGCAAAGATTGCCAGAAATGTAACCGGGGCGCTGATTGCCAGCAGGCTGAAGGCTGTCAGCCCCTGACCCACGGTGCAGCCCATGGCAATGACTGCGCCGGTGCCCATGATCGCCGCTCCTACGATCTGGCGGCGCAGTTCGCGCGGGTCCTCGCAGGCCTCCCAGCGGAAGTGACCCTTGATCAGCGAGCCGATAAAGGCGCCTGCCCAAACCCCGGCGACCGAACCTACCGCAAAGGACAGCGGGCGCACCGAACCGGTCATCGCATACAGGATGGTCTCGCCCACTGGCGCCGAGAAGCTGTGGGAGACGACCTGTAGACCATCGAAGCCGTTCTGATAGACCCAGAAGCTTCCAGCCCAGCCGCTGACGACCGCGCCAGCGACCACCAGCGACCAGAAGATGGATTTCGGCTCGCGTCGCATGTCCCGTGAGCTAAGTGCAGCAAGGCAAAGGAGCAGCCCGATGGCGATGCCGATCACATGTACCGGCAGGCCAGTCAGCACATGGGCGCGATGGGCCAGCCCCGGCGGCAGGTCGCCGGCGACCTCGATCTGGGGAAACAGCAGGTTGCGCAGCGGCGCCAGAGGTCCGGCCAGGGTGACATAGGTAAAGACCCCCATCACCAGAACGATGACAAAGGCGCGCAGATCGCCACCGCCCAGCCGCGCGATCGAGCCGTAGCCGCAATTGCCCGCCAGCGCCATGCCATAGCCGAACATCAGGCCGCCCAGGATCGAGGCCAGCGGCATCCAGCGGATCGACAGGTAATAGCTCTGCTCGGGATCGAGCCAGCCCAGCCCCATCAGGCCGAAACTGCCCGCCATGGCGGCGCCGATGGCCAGCACCCACATCCGCATCCGGAGGTCGGAGCCGCCATAGAGCAGGTCTTCGATCGCGCCCAGGGTACAGAACCGGCCCAGGCGTGCAGCCAGCCCCAAGGCAATACCGCCCATGAGGCCGATCAACGCGACGGCCTGGCTGTCGCTCAGCCAAACAAGCATGTTTTCCTCCCCACGCTTCGGTGGCCGGTTCCGCTTCTTGGCGACCGGAACCGGGTGGGTGGCTCAGTCGTTGTTGCAGAACAGGTCGTAGACCACTTCCAGTATCCGCCTTGGCCGCTCATCTGCCAAGCGATAATAGATCGCCTTGCCCTCGCGGCGCGGAATTACCAGACCTTCGAGCCGCAGACGGGACAGTTGTTGCGAGACCGCTGCCTGACGGGCGGCAAGCAACTCTTCCAACTCGGTTACCGATTTCTCGCCCGATACCAGATGGCACAGGATCATCAGCCGCCCTTCGTGACTGATCGCCTTGAGGAAATTCGACGCGGTGGTGGCATTGTCGACCATCTTGTCGAGTTCATCATCGGCCATATCGGTCGAAAACTTCGGAAGTGCCATGTCTCTTGTCCTCGTCCCCGGGTCGGTCCCGGGCAATAACTCAAGCGTCAACCCTCTGTCTGGCGCGCCGGGCGCCCTTTAACCGATTTGCCGCGCGTAATCCACCATCACACGCGAATATGTTTGTTCTCGTGTCCCGCCTGCTCAACTGCTGCCGGGAGGTTTGGGCACAAAGCCCGTGTGATCGACCAACAGCTTTTCCAGCAGCGGCCAGAAGAAGTCCTCGCCCGGATAGCCTTCGAGCCGCGCCAGCTCGCGCCCGTCCTCGACGATCAGAAAGGTCGGGGTGAACACCACCCGGCGCGCGGTTTCCAGATCGGCGGGGATCGCCCGCAGATCGACCCGGCGCAACGGGGCAAAGGCGCCCTCGGCGGTCTTGGGGTAGATCGGCGCGATTTCCTCGTTCCATCGGGCGCACCATTCGCAGCCATGCTGCTCGACCATGACCAGTTCCGCCGCCAGCGCCGGCAAGGCAAGGACCGCCGCCAGACCCGCGGCCAGAAAGTTTCTCGTCATGCCCATGAATGCACCGTTGACCTTTCACTGACACAAAACATAATTTGAATGTGTGAATAGATCAAGCCGCGCGCAAGCGCCGTGCATCACAAGGTCGACAGATGTTCGAAATTTCCTATCTTGGTGCGCTGTTTGCCGGGCTGCTCAGCTTCTTTACCCCCTGCGTGCTGCCGATGGTGCCGTTCTACCTGTCCTATATGGGCGGGCTCAGCATGGCCGAGCTGCGCGGCGACGGGCGGATCGCGCCGGGGGCGCAGCGACGGCTGATCGTGTCGTCCATCGCCTTTGCCGCCGGGGTCACCTCGGTCTTCTTGATGCTGGGTATGGGGGCGACCGCGCTGGGGCGGCTGTTTGGCACCTATCTGGACACTCTGTCCTGGGCGGCGGCCGCGATATTGGTGGTGTTCGGCCTGCATTTCCTGGGCGTGATCCGGGTGCCGCTGCTCTATCGCGAGGCCCGGATGGACAGTTCCATGCCCGCCTCGACCCTGCTTGGGGCCTATCTGATGGGGCTGGCTTTCGGCTTTGGCTGGACACCCTGTGTGGGCCCGGCGCTGGCGGCGATCCTGATGATTGCCAGCGGCATGGGCGAAATCTGGCGTGGTGGCCTCTTGCTGCTGGTCTATGGCGTCGGCATGACCGCGCCTTTTGTGGTAGCCGCCTTTTTCGCGCGTCCCTTTCTGGGGTGGGTCCAGCGCCATCGCGCCGCCTTTGCCTGGGTTGAGAAGGGGATGGGGGCAATGCTGATCGTATTTGCTATCCTGATTGTCACCGGCGGCGTGAACTGGATCGCCGACGCGATGATCCGTTGGGTTCCCAGCTTTTCGGCACTGGGCTGAGGGGCGGGCTGATTATGAGGTGAGGAGATGAGAAGATTTCTGGCGATACTGGGCCTGCTGGCCCTGACGGGTGGTGCGCAGGCTGCGGAACTGGGCGATGACGGGCTGCACAAGACCGCGTGGATGCGCGACACGTTCAAGGACCTGCGCGAGGACCTGGGCGAGGCCAACGCAGAGGGCAAACGCCTGGTACTGTTCTTTGAGCAGCGCGGCTGCGTCTACTGCGCCAAGATGCACAAGGAGGTGTTTCCCCGGCCCGAGGTGAGCAGCTATATCGAAGAGAACTATTTCGTGGTACAATTGAACCTGCACGGCGATATCGAGGTCACCGATTTCGATGGCGAGGCGCTGTCGGAAAAGGACATGGCCCGCAAATGGGGCATCCTGTTCACGCCGACGATTCTGTTCCTGCCCGAAGAGGTGGCCGAGGACCAGTCGGCCCAGCAGGCGGCGGTGGCGGTGATGCCCGGCGCCTTTGGCGCGGGCACCACGCTGGACATGTTCACCTGGGTTGCTGAAAAGCGGTATGCGCTTGATAACGATGAGGATTTTCAACGGTATCACGCCCGGCGCATTCAGGAGCGCAGCAATGGTTCCACGGACTGAGCGTCGGGCGCAACAAAATTCCAATTCACATTCGTGAATTTGATGTTGCGTTCGGGGTGGTTCGTGGCCTACGGTATACCGAGCGAGTTTCGCCACGTGCGCAGACACGTGGGAGCCAATGGGAGGACACATGAAGACAACTATTCTGACGCTGGCCGCCGCGCTGATCGGTGGCGCAGCCTGGGCGGGTGAAACTGCACCAGGCGATGTGGTCTATGCCGACGGCGCCGTCGAGGCATCGCTGACCGGAACACCCGGCGATGCGGCCAACGGTGCCATGGTCGTGGGCTCGAAAAAGCACGGCAACTGCGTCGCCTGCCATCAGGTCAGCGCATTGGCCGACGTGCCCTTTCAGGGCGAAATCGGGCCGGCGCTGGACGGGGCGGGCAGCCGCTGGTCCGAGGCCGAACTGCGCGGGCTGGTCGCCAATGCCAAGCTGACATTCGAAGGGTCGATGATGCCGTCCTTCTACCGGGTCGACGGCTATGTCCGCCCCGGCAACGCCTATACCGGCAAGGCGCCCGATGGCCCGCTGACGCCGCTCTTGTCGGCGCAAGAGATCGAAGATGTGGTCGCATTCCTCGCGACCCTCAAGGACGAGTAAGCCGTGCCGAACCCGCGCGGCGACAAACAAAGGAGAGCAACGATGGATTTCTCACGTCGTGACACCCTGGGCCTGGCCCTGGGCGCAGCGGCCCTGACGGTGCTGCCGTTCCGCGTGAACGCCGCCGCCGAGGACCGGATCGCCGAGTTTACCGGCGGTGCAGACATGGGCGAGGGCGGGCTGACCCTGACCGCGCCCGAGATTGCCGAGAACGGCAATACCGTTCCGATCGAGGTCAGCGCCCCCGGCGCGACGGCGATCCTGGTTCTGGCCATGGGCAACCCGACTCCGGGCGTGGCGCAGTTCAACTTCGGCCCGCTGGCTGCTGCGCAGTCGGCCTCGACCCGCATTCGTCTGGCCGGAACCCAGGACGTTGTCGCCATCGCCAAGATGGCCGACGGTTCCTTCGTCAAGGCCAGCTCGACCGTAAAAGTGACCATCGGCGGTTGTGGCGGCTAAGCCCGCGCGTCCGATAATCAGGAGACAAGACACATGGCATCTGGTGTTAAACCCCGCGTGAAGGTCCCGAAATCGGCAGCAGCCGGCGAGGCGATCACGATCAAGACGCTCATCAGCCACGCGATGGAAAGCGGTCAGCGCAAGGACAAGGAAGGCAATGTCATTCCGCGTTCGATCATCAACCGCTTCACCTGCGAATTCAACGGCCAGTCGGTGATCGACATCACCATGGAGCCGGCGATTTCCACCAACCCCTATTTCCAGTTCGAAGCAACTGTGCCCGAAGCGGGCGAGTTCGCCTTCACCTGGTATGACGATGACGGCTCTGTCTACAACGACAACAAGTCGATCACGATCGCCTGATCCGCGGTCCTAGGCAAAAGATGCCGCCGCCCGGTGCGCGAACCGGGCGCGGCCAATCACCCAAGGGAGGAATATGGATGAAAGTCAGGGCAATGACCGCGATTGCCGCGTTGCTGGCCGCGCCTCTGGCGGCGGTGGCCGGCCCGGACGGCGATGAGTTGGTCGTCAACGGCGAGATCAACATGGTCACCCAAACCGAAGCGCCCGCTCATCTGGATGGCGCGCTGCCCGAGTTGTACTCGGGCTGGCGCTTCCGGTCGGACGAGACCCAGGCGTTGCAGATGGATGACTTCGACAACCCGGCCATGGTCTTTGTCGACCAGGCGCAAGAGGCGTGGGACACCGCCGATGGATCCGAGGGCAAATCCTGTGCCTCGTGCCACGGCGATGCGGCCGAAAGCATGGCGGGCGTGCGGGCTGTCTATCCCAAGTGGAACGAGGCCGCCGGCGAGGTGCGCACACTTGAGGCGCAGGTAAATGACTGCCGTGAGAACCGCATGGGCGCCAAGGCGTGGAAATATGACGGTGGAGACATGGCGGCGATGACGGCGCTGATCTCGGTGCAGTCGCGCGGCCTGCCGGTCAATGTGGCGATCGACGGCCCGGTTCAGGCAACCTGGGAGATGGGCAAGGAAATCTATTACACCCGTTATGGTCAGCTGGAACTGAGCTGCGCGAACTGCCATGAGGACAATTATGGCAACATGATCCGCGCCGACCACCTGAGCCAGGGGCAGATCAACGGGTTTCCGACCTATCGCCTGAAAAATGCCAAGCTGAACACGGCCCATGCCCGCTTCAAGGGCTGCGTGCGCGATACCCGCGCCGAGACGTTCAGCCCCGGCAGCCCGGAATTCGTGGCGCTGGAACTCTATGTTGCCAGCCGCGGCAACGGCCTGTCGGTCGAAGGACCCTCGGTCCGCAACTAACACCCGGGCCCCGCACCGGAATACCGGTGCGGGGTCTTTTTTGTCCAGACAAATTCACTTTTGTGAATTTATGATGAAAACGATCAGGAAAAGGCTGCCTCATGATCTCCCGTCGCGATTTTCTTCAGGTTTCCATGGCCGCTTCGGCCCTGGTGGGGGCCTCCGGCTTTGGCAATTGGTCCCGGCTGGCCGCGCAGCAGGCGCTGACCCAGGACCAGCTCCTGGAATTCGACACGTTCGGCAACCTGACCCTGATCCATATCACCGACATCCACGCCCAGCTGATGCCGATCTATTTCCGCGAGCCCGAGGTCAATCTGGGTATCGGCGCGGCCAAGGGGCAGATGCCGCATGTCACCGGTGCCGATTTCCGCCGCTTCTACGGGATCGAGGATGGCAGCCCATCGGCCTATGCGCTGACATATAACGATTTCTCGTCGCTGGCCCGGGCCTATGGCCGGGTGGGCGGCATGGACCGGGTCGCCACCGTGGTCAACTCAATCCGCGCCGACCGGCCCGATGCGCTGCTCTTGGACGGCGGCGATACCTGGCATGGCTCCTATACCTGCTTCCACACCGAGGGGCAGGATGTCGTCAACGTGATGAACGCGCTGAAACCCGATGCGATGACCTTTCACTGGGAATTCACCCTGGGCACCGACCGGGTCACCGAGCTGGTCGAAAGCCTGCCCTTTGCCTCGCTGGGCCAGAACATCTTTGACGCTGAATGGGACGAGCCGTCGGAGCTGTTCAAACCCTACAAGTTCTTCGAGCGCGGCGGCGTCAAGGTCGCGGTCATCGGCCAGGCCTTCCCCTATATGCCGATCGCCAACCCGGGCTGGATGTTCCCCGAATTCTCCTTCGGCATCCGCGAAGAGAATATGCAGGCCATGGTCGACGAGGTCCGGGCTGAGGGCGCCGAGGTTGTCGTGGTGCTCAGCCATAACGGTTTTGACGTGGACAAGAAGATGGCGGGCCGGGTCACCGGCATAGACGTCATCCTCAGCGGTCACACCCATGACGCGCTGCCCGAACCGGTGCTGGTGGAACAAACCTATGTGATCGCCAGCGGCTCGAACGGCAAATTCGTCAGCCGGGTCGATCTGGATATCCGCGATGGCCGGATGATGGGTTTGAAACACAAGCTGATCCCGATCTTCTCGGACGTGATCGCCCCTGACCCGCAGGTCACCGCCCTGATCAACGCGCAGCGCGAGCCGCATATCGACCAGCTGCGCGAGGTGATCGGGCGCACCGCCGATGATGCGCTGCTCTATCGCCGCGGCAATTTCAACGGCACCTGGGACGACCTGATCTGCGACGCGCTGATTTCCGAGCGCGACGCCGATATCGCCATGTCGCCCGGCGTGCGCTGGGGGCCGTCGATCCTGCCGGGGCAGGAGATCACCCGAGAGGATATCTGGAACGTCACCTCCATGAGCTATGGCGCCGCCTATCGCACCGAGATGACTGGCGAGTTCCTGCATGTGGTGCTCGAGGATGTGGGCGACAACCTGTTCAACCCCGACCCCTATTACCAGCAGGGCGGAGACATGGTGCGTGTCGGCGGGCTGGGCTACCGCATCGACGTGACCAAGCCGCAGGGGGAACGCATCAGCGACATGACCCTGCTCAAGACCGGGGAAAAGATCGACCCGGCCAAGAATTACGTCGTCGCCGGCTGGGCCAGCGTCAACGAGGGCACCGAAGGCCCGCAGATCTGGGATGTGGTCGAAAACCACATCCGCAAACTGGGCACCGTCAACGTGACCCCCAATACATCGGTCGAGGTCGTGGGCGCCTGAGGCGCTCACAACCGGCCAAAATTTTTTGAGCGATTGCATTCACATACGCGAATGCAGTGATGCAAAGGAGGCAACAGTATGAGTGAAAGCTCTGGCAAGCACAGCCCGTCGCGCCGCCGGTTCCTGACCAGTGTCGCGGCCGCCGGTGCGGGGGCCGTGGCAGCGGGCGCGGCACGGGCCGCAGGTCCCGATCCGCTGATCACCGAGGTTCAGGACTGGGCGCGCGCCACCGGCGACGGTGTGGACGCAACCCCCTATGGCCTGCCCATCGAATACGAGGGCGACGTCATTCGCCGCAACGTGGAATGGCTGACCGCCGACACGATCAGCTCGATCAACTTTACCCCGATCCACGCGCTGGATGGCACCATCACCCCGCAGGGATGTGCCTTCGAGCGGCACCATTCGGGCGCCATCGCGCTGAAGAAGGAAGATTACCGCCTGATGATCAACGGGTTGGTCGATCAGCCGCTGGTCTTCTCCTATGCCGATCTGGAGCGTTTCCCGCGCCAGAACCACGTGTATTTCTGCGAATGCGCGGCAAACTCGGGCATGGAATGGGCCGGTGCCCAGCTGAACGGCGCCCAGTTCACCCATGGCATGATCCATAACATGGAATATTCCGGCGTCTCGCTGCGCACCCTGCTTGAAGAGGCGGGCTTGAGCGCGGCGGGCGATCTCAAGGACAAATGGGTCTATGTCGAAGGCGCCGATGCTTCGTCCAACGGCCGCTCGATCCCGATGGAAAAGGCGCTGGATGACGTTCTGGTCGCCTTCAAGGCCAATGGCGAGGCGCTGCGCAAGGAACATGGCTATCCCGTGCGTCTGGTCGTTCCCGGCTGGGAAGGCAACATGTGGGTCAAGTGGCTGCGCCGGATCGAGGTGATGGACGGCCCCGTCGAAAGCCGCGAGGAGACCTCGAAATACACCGACACGCTCGAGGATGGCACCAGCCGCAAATGGACCTGGGTGATGGATGCCAAATCGGTCGTCACCTCGCCCAGCCCGCAGGCGCCGATCACCCATGGTGCCGGTCCGCTGGTGATCACCGGCCTGGCCTGGTCGGGCCGAGGTGCGATCACCGGTGTCGATGTCTCGATGGATGGCGGCAAAAGCTGGCAGCCCGCCCGCCTGGCGGCGCCGGGACAGGACAAGGCGCTCACCCGGTTCTATCTCGATACCAACTGGGACGGGTCCGAGATGCTGTTGCAAAGCCGCGCCCGCGATTCCAGCGGCTATGTGCAGCCCACCAAGGCGCAGCTGCGCGAGGTGCGGGGCCTCAACTCGATCTATCACAACAACGCGATCCAGACCTGGTGGGTCAAGGCAAACGGAGTGGCCGAAAATGTCGAAGTTTCCTAAGCTGACCCTCACCGCATCGGTCACCGCGCTGATGCTGTCGGCGCCGGCCTGGGCGGGCGAGTTTGGATTGGGCCGCCCGGCGCTGCCCGAAGAGATCGCCGCATGGGATCTGGACGTCAGCCCCGATGGAACCGGCCTGCCCGCAGGCGAGGGTTCGGTCGAGGATGGCGAGATGGTGTTTGCCGAACACTGCGCCATCTGCCACGGCGATTTCGCCGAGGGGGTCGACAACTGGCCCAAGCTGGCCGGTGGCATGGACACGCTCGACCGCGAGGATCCGCTCAAGACCGTAGGCTCCTACTGGCCGCACCTGTCCACCGCCTGGGACTATGTCAACCGCTCGATGCCCTTTGGCAACGCGCAGTCGCTCAGCCCGGACGAGGTCTATGCGATCGTGGCTTATATCCTTTATTCCAACGATCTGGTGGACGACGATTTCGTGCTCTCCAACGAGAATTTCGCCGAGGTCGAACTGCCCAACGCGGGCGGGTTCATCATCGATGACCGCGAAACGTCCGAGGCGCATTTCTGGACCGACGCGCCCTGCATGGAAAACTGCAAGGACACGGTCGAGATCACCATGCGCGCCCGCGTGCTGGACGTGACGCCGGATACGGGCGGGGACAACGCGGCCGCGGCACAGCCCGAGGGGGCGGCCACTGTCACCGAAGCAGTAGCAACCGAAACGGCGGCGGAACCTGCGCCTGTGGAAGCGGCGGCGCTTGATCCCGAGCTGATGGCAGCGGGTGAAAAGACCTTCAAGAAGTGCAAGGCCTGCCATCAGGTCGGCGAGGGTGCCAAGAACAAGACCGGCCCCATGCTCAACGGGATCGTTGGACATGCCGCCGGTGCGGTTGACGGGTTCAAGTATTCCAAGCCGATGCAGGCCGCTGGCGAAGGCGGGCTGGTCTGGACCGAGGACGAACTCGCCGCCTTCCTCGCCAAACCCAAGGCCTATATGAAGGGGACCAAGATGTCCTTTGCCGGTCTGAAGAAGGAGGACGATATCGCCGCCGTCATCGAATACCTGAAGAGTTTCGAGTAAGCGATGCGCTGGCTGGGAGGAGCGATACTGGCCGGGGCCGCCCTCACGGGTGCGGCCCGGGCCGACGAGACCGCGCGGGACATCGGCGATGCCGCGCGCGGGGAGGGGCTGTTTCAGGTCTGTGCCAGCTGCCACCAGGTGGGCGAGGGGGCCGAGCATGGCACCGGGCCACATCTGAACGGCATCTTCGACCGCAAGGTCGCCCAGTTCGAGGATTTCGACTATTCCCCGGGCATCCTGCGCGCCCGGCGCGACGGGATGGTCTGGGATCTCGAACATCTCGACGCCTATCTGACCAATCCCAAGACGCTGGTCTCAGGTACCAACATGGAGTTTGCGGGCCTGCCCGAGCCGCAGGACCGGGGCGATATCCTGGCCTATCTGCGCCGGTTCTCGGCCAGTCCCCAGAACATCCCCGAGGCAGCGCCCACCGCGCTGAAACAGGATGTGGAACTGGCGCCCGAGGTGCTGGCCATGGTGGGCGATCCCGAATATGGTGAATACCTGTCCACCGAATGCACCACCTGCCACCAGACAGATGGCGACTATGACGGCATTCCGGTGATCACCGGCTGGCTGGCAGAGGATTTCGTTCTGGCCATGCATGCCTACAAGCAGAAGATCAGGCCACACCCGGTGATGCAGATGATGGCCGGGCGGCTGTCGGACGAGGAAATCGCGGCCCTGGCCGCCTATTTCGAAGCGCTGGAATAACGTCCGGCGCTCATTTGTTTCTTGGAGGAGGAAACCAGATGACTTTGAACAGACGGACATTCCTGGGCACTGGTGTCGCGGCGGCGGCAGCGCTTCAGGCGCCGGTCGTGCTGGGCGCGGGCAAACCCCGTGTGGTGGTCGTTGGCGGCGGTGCCGGCGGCGCCACCGCGGCGCGCTATATCGCCAAGGGCGCTGCCGGGGCCATCGACGTGACCCTGGTGGAACCGACCCGCAGCTATTACACCTGCTTTTTCTCGAACCTCTATATCGGCGGCTTTCGCGAGCTGTCGAGCATCGCCCATTCCTATGGCAAGCTGGCCAGCGAATACGGCATCAACGTGGTGCATGACTGGGCTGTCGGCATCGACCGCGACGCCCGTACCGTCAGCCTGGCAGGCGGCGGCGTGCTGCCCTATGACCGGCTGATCCTCAGCCCCGGCATCGACTTTGTCGATGGCGCGGTCGAAGGTTGGGACCTCAGCGCCCAGAACAAGATGCCGCATGCCTACAAGGCCGGGTCGCAGTCGGAACTGCTCAAGGCGCAGATCGAGGCGATGCCCGAGGGCGGCACATTCGCCATGGTGGCCCCGCCCAACCCCTATCGCTGCCCGCCGGGACCTTACGAGCGGGTCTCGATGGTGGCGCATGTGCTGAAACAGAAAAACCCGACCGCCAAGATCATCGTTGCCGATCCCAAGCCGAAATTCTCGAAAATGGCGCTGTTCCAGGAAGGCTGGAACACCCACTATTCCGGCATGGTCGACTGGATCGGTCCGGATTTCGGCGGCGGCGACGTCTCGGTCGATCCCGAGGCGATGACCGTCACCATCGACGGCGAAGAGACCAAGGTCGATGTCTGCAACGTGATCCCGGCGATGAAGGCGGGCCGTATCTGCGAGATCGCGGGCATCAACGAGGGCAATTGGGCGCCGGTCATCGGCCATACGATGCAAAGCCGGATGGACGAGAATATCCACGTGCTGGGCGATGCCACCAATCAGGGCGACATGCCGAAATCGGGCTTCTCGGCCAACAGCCAGGCCAAGGTGGCGGCGATGGCGGTGCGCGCGGCGCTGACCGATTCCAAGATGTTCCCGGCCAAGTTCTCGAACACCTGCTGGTCGCTGATTGCGACCGATGACGGGGTCAAGGTCGGCGCCACCTACGAGGCGACGGACGAGAAGATCGCCAAGGTCGACGGCTTTATCAGCGCCACCGGCGAAAGCGCCGAACTGCGCCAGGCCACTTACGAGGAGAGCATCGGCTGGTATGCCGGCATCACCTCGGACATGTTCGGCTGAACGGCCGCGTGGGGCGTGGTCCACTCAGGACCACGCCTTGCGGAAGGAATGCGGCGAGGCGCCATAACGGGCGCGGAACTGCCGCGACAGGTGGCTGGTATTGGCAAAACCGGTGGCGGCGGCGATCTCGGCCACGGTCATGTTGGTCTCGTTGAGATAGATGAAGGCACGCTCGATCCGCAGGTTGAGGTAAAACGCCATCGGCCCCTGATCCAGATAGCGTTTGAACAATCGCTCCAGCTGACGGCGCGAGATGCCCAGCCGGTCGCACAGATCGTCATTGGTCAGCGGCTCCTCAAGTTCCGCCTCCATCAACTCGATCGCCTTGAGCAGTGCGGGGTTGCGGCTGCCGATCGCCACCGAGCGCGCCGAGCGCTGCGGCGATTGCCGGCCCGAGCGCATGTGGATGCACATGTCGGCCACCACGATGGCCAGCTTGGGCCCGTGCTGCTTTTCGATCAGGGCCAGCATCATGTCGATGGCGGTATTGCCGCCGCCGCAGGTGGTGACCCGCCCGTCCAGCTCGTAGATGTTCGGGGTCGGGGTCAGATCCGGAAAGGCCTCGGTAAAGCCGGGCTGGTTTTCCCAATGCAGGGTGAAACGGCGACCTTCCAGCAGCCCCGCCCGGGCCAGGGCAAAGGCACCGGTACAGATGCCGCCCAGGGCGCTGCCATGGCGGTATTCCCGCCGCAGCCAGGCCAGTACGGCGGGGGAGTAGCTTTTCTCCGGTTCGACCCCGGCGCAGACAAAACCCATCGCCTCGGGCGGCAGCGGTGCCAGCGCCTGATCCGGGGTGATGCGCAGCCCGTTGGAACAGGTGACCGGCGCGCCGTTCTCGGTCATCGTATGCCAGGTATATAGCTGCTTCTTGGTCAGCTGGTTGGCGATGCGCAGGGGTTCGATGGCCGCGGCCACTGCCAGCATCGTCGCCTTGGGCAGCAACAGAAAGCGGAAATCCTGCGACGGCCCGTCATAGTTCAGCGAAACCGAGGCGGAGGCTGCTTTGGAAACAAAGGGGGTCTGGGTCATGGCGCTCTGATCGGGAAGGAGCGGGCAAGGGCTCCGACGGGTTACATGCCCGTACCGTGCTGTTTGCCCGGCGCAAGGTCAATATGCGTCGCATTGTTGCCGATTTGCGTCATGCCGTTGTGCGTGTCTGCGGCAAACGAATTCGCCTCCGGCCCTTGCAGCCCTCCCAAGGCGACACTAAGACTCGTGTAACCCTCCTCGGGTAATGTCCCGAACCAACGCTAAGAGCAGGCAGGTCCCAGATGTTCGATCCCGTCGATACCTACATGAATACCCTTGTCCCCATGGTGGTCGAACAGACCAGCCGGGGCGAGCGCGCCTATGACATCTTCTCGCGCCTGCTGAAGGAGCGGATCATTTTCATCAACGGCCCGATTCATGACGGGATGAGCCATCTGATCGTGGCCCAGCTGCTGCATCTGGAGGCCGAGAACCCGAACAAGGAAATCTCGATCTACATCAACAGCCCCGGTGGCGTGGTGACCAGCGGCCTGTCGATCTATGACACCATGCAGTATATCAAGCCGAAATGCTCGACCCTGGTGATCGGCCAGGCGGCTTCGATGGGATCGGTCCTGCTGGCCGGCGGTGAAAAGGGCATGCGTTTCTCGCTTCCCAACAGCCGTATCATGGTGCACCAGCCCTCGGGCGGGTATCAGGGTCAGGCCAGCGACATCATGATCCATGCCGCCGAGACCCAGAAGCTCAAGGACCGGCTTTATGACATCTATGTCAAGCACACCGGCCAGACCAAGAAAGCCGTTGAAAAGGCGCTGGACCGCGACAATTTCATGTCGCCGGAAGAGGCCAAGGAATGGGGTCATATCGACGAGATCGTCGAAAGTCGCAGCAAGGGCGACGACGCCTGATCGGCAGGCGGTGCGCGGACAACCCCGCGCACCGGGAAGTTTGACATTGTAGCGGCCGGTATGCTGGCCTAAGCTTCATGAACAATCGGCCTCCCGTCCGCGCGGAGCGGGGCGCCGGGACGAAGGCCGGAAAGGGTGACCATGGCGACGAATTCAGGCGGTGACAGCAAGAACACGCTTTACTGCAGCTTCTGCGGCAAGAGCCAGCACGAGGTGCGCAAACTGATCGCGGGTCCGACGGTGTTCATCTGCGACGAATGTGTCGAGCTGTGCATGGACATCATCCGCGAAGAGACCAAAAGCAGCAGTCTGAAATCCTCGGACGGGGTGCCGACGCCGCGCGATATCTGTGACGTGCTGGACGACTATGTGATCGGCCAGTCCACCGCCAAGCGGGTGCTGTCGGTTGCCGTGCACAACCATTACAAGCGTCTTAACCACGCCCAGAAGGCCGGCAACGATATCGAACTGGCCAAATCGAACATCCTGCTGATCGGCCCCACGGGCTGCGGCAAGACGCTGTTGGCGCAGACGCTGGCGCGCATTCTGGATGTGCCGTTCACGATGGCCGATGCGACCACCCTGACCGAAGCCGGTTACGTGGGCGAGGATGTGGAGAACATCATCCTCAAGCTGTTGCAGGCCAGCGAATACAATGTCGAGCGGGCCCAGCGCGGCATCGTCTATATCGACGAGGTCGACAAGATCACCCGCAAGTCTGAAAATCCTTCGATCACCCGTGACGTGTCGGGCGAGGGGGTGCAGCAGGCGCTGCTGAAGCTGATGGAAGGCACCGTGGCCAGCGTGCCGCCGCAGGGCGGGCGCAAGCATCCGCAGCAGGAATTCCTGCAAGTGGATACCACCAATATCCTGTTCATCTGCGGCGGCGCATTTGCAGGTCTCGACAAGATCATCGCGCAGCGCGGCAAGGGCAGCGCCATGGGCTTTGGCGCCGATGTGCGCGCCAGTGACGAGCGCGGGGTGGGCGAGCTCTTTACCGAGCTGGAGCCCGAGGACCTGCTGAAATTCGGCCTGATCCCGGAATTTGTCGGCCGTCTGCCGGTGCTGGCGACGCTTGAGGATCTGGACGAGGATGCGCTGGTCACCATCCTGACCAAACCCAAGAACGCATTGGTAAAGCAGTATCAGCGCCTGTTCGAGCTGGAAGACACCGAGCTGGATTTCACCGACGATGCTCTGAAGGCGATCGCCAAGCGCGCGATCGAAAGGAAGACCGGCGCGCGCGGCCTGCGTTCGATCATGGAGGATATCCTGCTGGATACCATGTTCGACCTGCCCAGCATGAACGACGTGACCAAAGTGGTGGTGAACGAAGAGGCGGTGACCTCGGACGCGCAGCCGCTGCTGATCTATGCCGAAAACGAAAAGGGATCGGCAAGCGCCGGCTGAGAGCCGGGGAGGAGCGGATAGGGCGGCGCGGAACTTCCGCGCCGTTTTGTGTTGAAGGGGGAGAAGGGGGCGCTGCCCCCGTCACCTGCGGTGACTCCCCCGGGATATTTTCAGCAAGAGGAAGAGGCCATGTGCAGGCATGGCGATCGGGAAAGGAGCAGCAAGGTGGGTATCAGGCGGATTTCATCGGGTGGCCGGTTTGAGGCCAAGATCGGCTATTGCCGTGCGGTGGTGGCGGGCGGTTTCGTGCATGTTGCGGGCACGGTCGGGCAAGGTGATGATGTGGTGGCGCAGTGCCGTTCCGCGCTGGAAGTCATCGGTGCGGCGCTGAAGGAGGCCGGTGCAGGCTTTGCCGATGTGGTGCGGGTGAACTACTATCTGCCCGACGCGGCGGAATTCGAGCCCTGCTGGCCGATCCTGGCCGAGACCTTTGGCGCAAATCCGCCGGCGGCGACGATGATCGAATGCGGGTTGATCGATCCCAAATACCGGATCGAGATCGAAGTCACGGCCTTGTTGCCACAATAACGGCTGCGTGGGCCTGTCGCGGGGCTGGCCTCTGGACCTTGGCGCGCGCATCGGTCATATCTGCTGATAAGTCACTTTCGGAGGTACCCTATGGGAATCCTGAACACCCTGCTGCGCGCCGTGACCTGGTGGAACGGTGCCACGCTGAACACCCGGATCTATACCGCCCGCAAGGGCACCAAGGTGGGCGAGGACGCGCAGGGAAACGTCTTTTATCGCAACGGTGATGACAGCCAGCGCTGGGTCATCTTCAACGGAGAAGCCGAGGCCAGCCGAATCGACCCGGAATGGCATGGCTGGCTGCACCGGACCTGGGATGAACCGCCGACCGAGCGGCCGTTGCCCCACAAGGCCTGGGAAAAGCCGCATCAGGAGAACCTGACCGGCACACCGCTGGCCTATGTCCCGGCGGGATCACTGCGCCGGCCCAAGCCGGTCGAACGGCGCGATTACGAGGCCTGGAGCCCGGAATAAAGAGGCGGATATGTCCAGCCACAACATGACAGAAGTTCTGGTCGGCGGTGCGGTACTGGCCGCGGCTCTGGCCTTTGGCGTTTATGCAAGCCAGGCAACCGGCCTGTCGCGCGGCACCGGCGGATACGAACTGGCGGCTTCGTTCCGCTCGCTCGAAGGGGTGACCGTGGGCACCGATGTGCGGCTGGCGGGCGTCAAGATCGGCACGGTCACCGGGGTTGATCTGAACCCCGAAAGCTATCGCGCCGATACGCGGTTTACCGTCATCGAGGGGATCCAGATTCCCGATGACAGCGCGGCGGTGATCTCGTCCGAGGGGCTGCTGGGCGGCAACTTCCTTGAAATCATGCCGGGTGGTTCGGCCTTCTACTTCGAACCGGGCGACGTGATCGACGACACCCAGGGCGCGGTCAGCCTGATCTCGCTGCTGGTCAAGTTCGTGGCGGGCGACGGGAGCGGCGAGTGATCCGTCTTGCCGCGCTCATTCTGACCCTGCTGGCAGCGCCGGTGCTGGCGTCGGATCAGGTGACCTCGGGCACCGGCGCGTTGCTGCGCGGCCTGGACAAGGTCAGCGGCCAGACCGAGGATTTCCGGGTTGGAAACGGCGAGACGGCCGAGATCTACGGGCTGGACGTTGCGCTGGGCGATTGCCGCTATCCGGTCGAGAACCCCACCGGCGACGCCTTTGCCTATCTCACTATCTGGGAGCATGGCCAGCGGCAGGCGATCTTTGATGGCTGGATGATCGCCTCGTCCCCGGCGCTGAGCGCGCTGGACCACTCCCGCTATGATGTCTGGGTGATCCGCTGTATGACGCCCTGAGGGCTCTGCTCGATCACGGCCGAGAAATCCGCAGATCCATCCAGCGCGCGTTCCAGCCGGCGCCGGTATTCGGCGCGGGGGATTTCCACCGCGCCCAGCGAGGCCAGATGCGCGGTCAGGAACTGGGTGTCGAACAGGGTGAACCCGGTTTGTCGCAGCCTGTCGACCAGATGCGCCAGCGCGATCTTTGACGCATCGGTGCGGCGCGAAAACATGCTCTCGCCAAAGAAGGCCGCGCCCAGAACCACGCCATAGACGCCGCCGATCAACTGCGTCCCTTCCCAGATTTCCAGCGAATGGGCATGACCCAAGCGGTGCAGTGCCAGATAGCTGGCGCGGATCTCGGGGTTGATCCAGGTCTCGGCCCGGTCGGCGCAGCCGTCCACCACACCCGCAAAGTCTCGGTCGATGCTGACCTGATAGTCGCCGCGCCGCATGCGCCGGGCCAGGCTGCGCGACAGGTGAAACCCGTTCAGGGGAAAGACGCCGCGCCGGATCGGATCGACCCAGAAAACCTCGGGGTCGTCGCGGTGCTCGGCCATTGGAAAAATGCCGATGGAATAGCCATGCAGCAGCAGTTCGGGCGCGAGTGTCATGCCGCGCCCGATACGCGGTGCGGAGCCGGATCAGGGACCCGGCCCCCACGGTCAGTCGGCCAGGTTCTCCGCAAGCCAGCGCTCCAGCCAGTGGATGTTATAGGTGCCGCTCTGGACGTCGGGCTCTTGCAGCAGCGCGTGAAACAGCGGCACCGTGGTGTCGATCCCGTCCACGATCAGTTCGCTCAGCGCCCGTTGCAAGCGG
The DNA here is from genome assembly GCF_059613025.1 of Ruegeria sp. BHSC223. Taxonomy (NCBI): domain Bacteria; kingdom Pseudomonadati; phylum Pseudomonadota; class Alphaproteobacteria; order Rhodobacterales; family Roseobacteraceae; genus Ruegeria; species Ruegeria sp. BHSC223. The sequence continues at coordinate 36,435 of NZ_JBXWRR010000005.1, read as the reverse complement.
GCCAGCGCCTCGGGCCGGTCTCGCCCCTGCACGATCAGCTTGGCGATCAGGCTGTCGTAATAGGGCGGGATCGAGTAGCCGGTATAAAGCGCCGAATCCATCCGCACGCCCAGACCGCCGGGCGCGTGATAGGCAGTGATCCTGCCGGGGCAGGGCGAGAAATTCGGCAGTTTCTCGGCGTTGATCCGCACCTCGATCGCGTGGCCGTTGATCCGCAGATCGTCCTGGGTAAAGGACATCGGCAGGCCAGCGGCAACCCGGAGCTGTTCGCGTACCAGATCGACGCCAAAGATGCCCTCGGTCACCGGATGCTCCACCTGAAGGCGGGTGTTCATCTCGATGAAGTAGAACTCGCCATTCTCGTAGAGGAATTCCACGGTACCGGCGCCGATATAGTTGATCCGGGCCACCGCATCGGCACAGATCTTGCCGATCCGGGCGCGCTCCTCGGGGGTGATGCAGGGGCCGGGTGCCTCTTCGAACACTTTCTGGTGACGGCGTTGCAGCGAGCAGTCGCGCTCGCCCAGATGCACCGCGTTGCCCTTGCCGTCGCCAAAGACCTGGATCTCGATATGGCGCGGCGTGGTCAGGTATTTCTCGATATAGACCTCGTCATTGCCAAAGGCGGCCTTGGCCTCGGAGCGCGCGGTGGAAAAGGCGTGCTCCATCTCCTTGGCATTGCGGGCGACCTTCATGCCGCGGCCGCCGCCGCCGGCGGTGGCCTTGATGATCACCGGATAGCCGATCGCGTCACCGACCCGGCGCGCCTCGGCCAGATCGGCCACGCCGCCATCCGAGCCGGGAACCACGGGAATACCCAGTTCCTTGGCGGTTTCCTTGGCGGTGATCTTGTCGCCCATGATGCGGATATGTTCCGCCGAAGGGCCGATGAAGGTGATTCCGTGATCTTCGACGATCTGCACGAAACCGGCGTTTTCGGACAGAAAGCCATAGCCCGGATGGATCGCCTGGGCGCCGGTGATCTCGCAGGCCGAGATGATGGCGGGCACCGAGAGATAGCTCTGGCTGCCGGGGGCGGGGCCGATGCAGACCGATTCGTCGGCCATGCGCACATGCATCGCGTCGCTGTCGGCGGTGGAGTGCACGGCAACCGTGGCGATCCCCATCTCGCGCGCGGCGCGGATCACACGCAGGGCGATCTCGCCTCGGTTCGCAATCAGGATCTTGTCGAACATGACGGCGCCCTTATTCGATGATGACCAGCGGGGTGCCGAATTCCACGGCGTCGCCGTCTCCCACCAGGATGCGTTTCACGGTGCCCGCGCGCGGGGCGTGGATGTGGTTCATGGTCTTCATCGCCTCGACGATCAGCAGCGTGTCGCCCTCGGCAACGCTGGCGCCGACGCTGACGAACGAGGGCGCGCCCGGTTCACCCTGCAGATAGACGGTGCCAACCATGGGCGAGGTCACGGCGCCCGGATGGGCGGCGGGGTCCTCGGTGCTGGCCGGCGCAGCAGTGGGCGCCGCAGGGGCGGCCGGGGCCGGAGCGGCGTGGGCAGCGGCGGGCACGGCGACCTGCACCGGAGCCGCTGCGGGCAACACGCGGCTGACGCGCACGTTCAGGCTGTCTTCCTCGCCATATTCACGCTTGACCTGCACTTCGGTCAGATCGTTTTCCCGCAGCAATTCGGCCAGCGCCTTGATGAATGCCACATCCGCTTCGTGTCTGCTGTCTGTCATGAGTGTCCTCGACGGTTCCCCTTGGCCCGTTTGTGGTGTTCGGGCTCGTGAATTACGCGGCGTTATAGGCCAAGCGCCGGGCCATGAAAAGCGCCCTGTCATCGGGAAACATGGGGTTTGCGTCGCCCGATTGCGAGGAAAATGCGATCAAAGCGGCATTCCGGAGAGTTTCGCCACCAGTTCCGGTAGTTTGCGGGCGCCGAATTTTTGCAGCAGGCGGGCGCGATGGGCCTCGATGGTGCGATAACTGAGTCCCAGTTCCGCACCCACCTCCTTGGCCGACAGGCCCCGGCAGGTCAGCAGCGCCACCTCGCGCTCGCGCGGGGTCAGCTCGACCACACGTCGTTCTTCGGAGATGTCGGCAAAACTCCAGATCCCATGGCGGAACGGGTCGTCGGGCGTCAGCGATTTGCCGCGCGCCCGGCACCAGAACAGATCGCCATCGCGGCGGCGCATGATGCGTTCGTCAGTGTAATAACCGGTCTCGCGCATGGCCTGCAGGCCGCGCTTGCCGATGCGCTCGAAATCCTCGTGACTGGGATAGAGCCTGAGCAGCGGCATGTCGCGATAGTCGCTTTCCTGCCCGCCGAACATGCTGGCAAAATGCAGGTTGCACCGCCGGATAACGCGGTTTTCCAACTCTACCAGACCGATAGGCGCATATTCGAAGCCGGGATCGCTCATGCCGCGTATGGTGACGGGTATTTCTACGGAATTGAAGCGAAAGCTGCGTCTTGGCAGGATTTGACACAGATCTTTTGGGGAGGACGGACCATGGTTTCCATCGCGGGCTGGGGGCATACCAAGTTCGGCAAGCTGACAGACATGTCGGTCGAGGACATGATCACCGCCGCCGGGCGCGAGGCTCTGGCCGATGCCGGCATTGGCGCCGAGGCGGTCGACGGCATCTGGGTGGGTCATTTCAACGCCGGTCTGGTGGGGGACGGCTTTCCCTCCTCGTTGGCGATGAGTATCGACCCCGCCCTGCGCTACAAGCCCGCGACCCGGTTGGAGAATGCCTGCGCGTCGGGTTCGGCTGCGGTGTTTGCGGCGCGTCAGGCGATCCTGTCGGGCGAGGCGCGGGTGGCGTTGGTGATCGGGGTGGAAAAGATGACCCACCTGCCCACCGCCGAAGTGGCCGCGGCCCTTGGCCATGCGGCGTATCAAAAGGAAGAGGCGGGACTGTCCTTTCCAGGCGTCTTTGCCATGTTTGCGCAGGCCTATTTCGACCGCTACGGCGATCACAGCCGGGCGCTGGCCCGGATTGCCGCCAAGAACCACGGCAATTCTGTCAACAACCCGCTGGCACAGTTGCAAAAACCGCTGGACGAGGCGTTCTGCGCCGAGGTGTCCGATCGCAACCCGATCATCGCCGCGCCGCTGAAAAAGACCGACTGTTCGCTGGTCTCGGACGGGGCGGCGGCGCTGGTGCTGGTGGCCGACGACATGCTGGGTGAGGTGACCAAGGCCGCGCGGCTGCGCGGCGTGGCGCAGGTGAATGACATCATGCCGATGTCGCAGCGCGATCTTCTGGCCTTCGAGGGGCCGCGCCGGGCGATCCACCGCGCCTATGACCGGGCCGGGGTCACCGTCAGCGATATCGACGTGGCCGAGGTTCATGACTGTTTTACCATCGCCGAGTTGCTGATCTACGAGGCGATGGGATTGGCCGCCCATGGTCATGCCAGCGATTTGCTCGAGGGCGGTGTTGTCCATGCGGGCGGGCGGCTGCCGGTGAACCTGTCGGGCGGGCTCAAGGCCAAGGGGCACCCGGTCGGCGCCACCGGTGTATCCATGCATGCGCTCATCGCGCGTCAGGTGCTGGGGCAGGCGGATGCGATGCAGCATCCGGGTGCTGAACTGGGGCTGGTCTTCAACATGGGGGGATCGGGGGTCGCCAACTACGCCTCGATCCTGGAACCGGTCAAGGCATGAATATCGGCCTCTGGCTGGCGCGGCAGGCGCAGACGGGCGGCGAGCGCCCGGCGCTGTTTCTCGGGCGTGATCTGGTGGCCGATTATGCGGGGTTTCACGACCGCGCCGCGCGGGTGGCGGGCTGGCTCAACGGGCAGGGCGTGGCGCCGGGCGACCGCGTCGCGCTGTTCATGGGCAACAGCCCCGATTATCTGATCCTGCAATATGGCATCTGGTATGCCGGGGCCGCGGCGGTCCCGATCAATGCCAAGCTGCACGGGCGCGAGGCGGCCTATATCCTTGCCGATTCCGAAACCACGATCACCTTTGCCACGCCCGATCTGGCCGCCGCCCTGTATGAGGCCCAGGCGCCGGGCCGCATTGTCGAGACGGGCGCGGCCGGGCTGGCCGTGATCCTTGCCGCCGACCCGGTCGCGACCCCGGCGCAATGTGATCCCACCGATCTGGCCTGGCTCTTTTACACCTCGGGCACCACGGGCAGACCCAAGGGGGTGATGATCACCCACCGGATGCTGATGGCGGTCTCGCTCGCCTATCCGGTGGATGTTGACCCGGTCACGCCCGAGGATACGGTGCTTTATGCCGCCCCGATGAGCCATGGCGCCGGGCTCTACAACATGGTGCATGTGCTGCGCGGGGCACGCCATGTCTGCCCGGCCTCGGGCGGGTTCGACCCGGGCGAGATCTTCGATCTGGCGCGCCATTTCAGCCGGGTGCAGATGTTTGCAGCGCCCACCATGGTCAAGCGGATGACCGAGCAGGCCCGTGCCAGCGGAGAAACCGGCGAGGGGCTGCGCACCGTGGTCTATGCGGGTGGGCCGATGTATCTGGCCGATATCGTCGAGGCGGTCGACCATTTCGGGCCGATCTTTGTACAGATCTATGGTCAGGGCGAATGCCCGATGGGCATCACCGCCCTGTCGCGCCATGACGTGACCGACCGTAACCACCCGCGCTGGCAGGCGCGGCTGGCCAGCGTCGGGCGCGCGCAATCCCCGGTCCAGTTGCGCATCGGGGATGGGGATGGGGCGCCGCTGCCGCCGGGCCAGACCGGCGAGGTGATGGTGCGCGGCGACGTGGTGATGCCGGGATACTGGCGCAACCCGCAGGCAAGTGCCAAGGCCTTGCGCGACGGCTGGTTGATGACCGGAGACATGGGGTTTCTGGACGCGGATGGGTATCTGACGCTTCAGGACCGCTCCAAGGATCTGATCATCTCGGGTGGATCGAACATCTATCCCCGCGAGGTCGAGGAGGTCTTGCTGACCCATCCGCTGGTGCGCGAGGCCTCGGTCGTGGGCCGGCCCCATCCGGACTGGGGCGAGGAGGTGGTGGCCTTTGTGGTGGGCGAGGCCGAGGCGGCAGAGCTTGACGCGCTTTGCACCCGAAATATCGCGCGGTTCAAGCGGCCCAAACACTATCGCTGGCTGCCGGAGCTGCCCAAGAACAATTACGGCAAGGTTCTCAAGACCGAACTGCGCCGGATGCTGGAGGACGAGGGATGACCGATCTGAGTGGAAAAACGGCGCTGGTGACCGGCTCGGTCCAGGGCATCGGGCTGGCGATTGCCAAGGTGTTGGCGGGGGCAGGTGCCCGCATCGCGGTGCACGGGCTGGCCGACGCGGGTGAGGCCGAGGCGGCCTGTGCTGCGATGCGCGCGGCGGGCGCGCCCGAGGCGCGGTTCTTTGCCGGCGACCTGCGCGACCCTGGCCAGATCGCCACGCTGATGCGCGAGGTGGCCCATTGGGGCGGCGCCGATATCCTGGTCAACAATGCCGGTATCCAGCGCACCGGGCCGCTGGCCCAGATGGCGGGCGAGACCTGGGAGACGATCCTGTCCGTCAATCTGAGCGCCGCCTTCTACACCATGCAGGCCGCCATGCCCGCCATGGCAGAGCGCGGCTATGGCCGGGTGATCAACATCGCCTCGGTGCACGGTCTGGTGGGCTCGGTCGAGAAGGCGCCCTATGTGGCGGCCAAGCACGGGCTGATCGGGCTGAGCAAAGTGGCGGCGCTGGAATATGCGGCGCTTGGTGATCGGGGCCGGGGCGGCGTGACCGTGAATTGCATCTGTCCGGGTTGGACCGAAACCGCCATTCTCGAGCCGCAGATCGCCGCGCGGATGGCGGCGCTAGGCGCCGATCGCGAGGCGGCTATGGCCGATCTGATGGCCGAGAAACAGCCCTCGCGCCGGGCCTCGGACCCTGCCGAGATCGGGGCGCTAGCGCTGTGGCTTTGCGCCCCCACCGCCCATAACGTGACCGGGGCCGCGATCCCGGTGGATGGCGGCTGGACCGCGCAATAGGTCAGAGCGCGCTGAACCAGTCAGGCAGGCGGGTGCGGATGCGCGGCGTGTCCCGGCGCGCGCGTACCACGCCGGGACCTGTCTCGCGCACCGGTTCGGTCGAGATATCGGCATAGGCGCGCGGCTCGGCCTCGTCCCAGGGCAGCTCCGGCAGCGCCTCGAACTGTTTGAAGAAACGGCGGCTGTCGGTGCCGGGGTTGAGCCAGGCCTGGCCGGGATTACCCAGGCCCGGCTGGTCTGCCACCTCTCGCCGGTGTTCCGCCGCACGCGCCAGTGCGGCGCTGTTGGCGTATTTCAGATGCACCAGATAGACACCGCGCGGCATGATGAAGGGGAAGCTCTCGACCCGTGCCGGTCGCAGCTGCACCCCGTGCGCCTTGAGACCGATCCTGTTGCGCACCGCCCAGGCCTTGGAATAGTTGCCGGTGAAGACCGCGCTCTGGCGATGTTTCAGGACCGGTTCATCCCCTTGCAGCGTGGCGTCCTCGGCCCGTTCGCCCAGATTCAGTCCCAGGGAAAAAACGGCGCTGCGACGCTGGCGGGCGAAGAAATCGGCGAAACCGTCGAATCGCTCTGGGTCGAGGCAGATCAGTTCATCCGCGTCGGTGCGGATCACCCAGTCGTAAATCTGGTTCAGCCCGTTCTGAAAGGCGTTGAGCATGTCGCCCCGACGGGTGTCGAACCGGCTGAGATCGTCGCGCGGGATGGTCAGGATGCTGGCGCCGGGACAGATGCGGGCAATCTCGGGGTCGGCGCCATGGGCCACCACGTAAAGGTGCTCGGCACCCAATTGGCGTGCAAAGTGCCGGTACCATTGACCCAGCGCCCAGTGATCGCGGTAAACCATGGTGATCGCACATATTTTCATGCGCTCATTTAGGCAGGCGCGGACCTTTCGGGCAAGGGTCGGAATTTGGGAATTTCCGACCAGGAAAAGTCCTTTTCCTGGCCGTTTTCCGTGCCGGAAAACGGTCTCCACCACGCAAAAAAAGAACCGGCCCTGTGGGGCCGGTCGCAGGTATCGGCAGGGGCTGATAGCCCTGCACGACGGGGAGTGTGAAGTCAGATCGCCAGATACTCGGACCGCAGTTCGGCGTTTCCGAGCACTTCGGCGGCGCTGCCGTCAAAGACGATCGTGCCGGTATCCAGGATCACCGCGCGGTCGGCCAGTTCCAGCGCCCGCACCGCGTTCTGTTCGACGATGATCGTGGTCATGCCCTGTTCCTTGATATGGATGAGGGTCTTTTCGATCTCGTCCACGATGACCGGCGCCAGACCCTCATAGGGTTCGTCCAGCAGCAGCACCTTGATGTCCCGGGCCAGAGCGCGGGCAATGGCCAGCATCTGCTGTTCGCCGCCCGAAAGCGTCACACCCTCCTGTTTGCGCCGCTCGCCCAGACGCGGGAACAGGTCGTAGAGCCGGTCGATCGACCAACCGATCGGCGGCGCGATCTGGGCCAGTTGCAGATTCTCTTCGACTGTCAGTCCGGGGATGATCCGGCGATCCTCGGGGACAAGTCCCAGCCCGGCCTGCGCGGCCTCGTAGCTGGTCATGTTGTGCAGCGGCTGATGGTCCAGCCAGATCTCGCCATGGGTTACCATCGGAGATCCGGTGCGCGCGATCGAGCGCAGGGTCGAGGTCTTGCCCGCCCCGTTGCGGCCCAAGAGCGCCAGAATCTCGCCCTCGTGCACGTTGAAATTCACGCCTTGCACGATGTAGCTTTCGCCGTAATAGGCATGCATGTCCCAGACCGACAGAAAGGCGGGCGCCGTGGTGGCCTGATTGGCGTTCTTGGAGAAATCGGGTTTTACGTTCATCGTTTATCCTTTCTCACTCATCTTGTCCGAAAACCGGTTCCCACTTTTCGGGATGAGTGACGCACTCCGTCACGCGCTTTCGCCCAGATAAGCTTCGCGTACCTTCGGATGACCCTTGATGTTTTCCGGCGTGTCCTCGACCAGGGGCGTGCCTTGGGCCAGAACGGTGATCCGCTCGGCCAGGCTGAACACCACATGCATGTCATGTTCGATGATGGCGATGGTGATGTCGCGTTCCTGTTTGATCTGCTTGAGCAGGTCGATGGTATTGTTGGTATCGGCCCGTGCCATGCCCGCGGTCGGTTCATCCAGCAGCAGCAGGCGGGGTTCCTGGCTCAGGCACATACCGATCTCCAGGCGCCGTTTGTCGCCGCGCGACATGGCGGCGGCATGCATATGACGCTTGTCGGCCATCCGCATCTCTTCCAGCATGTGCATGGCCTGGTCCACGACGTCTTTCTGCTGGCTTACCGAGGGCAGCGCGTTCAACTCGAACGCGCCGTCCCGTTTGGCGAAACAGGGGATCATCATGTTTTCCAGAACCGTCAGATCGCCAAAGATCTCTGGCGTCTGGAACACGCGGCTGATGCCCATCTGATTGATCTCGTAAGGGGCGCGTCCCAGAACGGACTGGCCGTCGAACATGACGCTGCCGCTATCCGGGATCAGTTTGCCGACCAGGCAGTTGAGCAAGGTGGACTTGCCCGCGCCATTCGGTCCGATGATGGCGTGAACGGTGTTTTCGGCCACGCTCAGGTTGACATCGGACAGCGCCTGAAGACCACCGAACCGCTTGCCCACATTCTTGACTTCGAGAATTCCCATGATCCCGGCTCCTTATTCCGCAGGCTCGTGCTTGGTCTTGGCCTCACCCGAGCGCTTGCCCCGGTTGCGCAGCCAGTTGCCCAGCCTCTGGCCGCCTTCCACAAGGCCACCGGGCAGGAAGATCACCACCAGCATGAACAGGATACCCAGCGTCAGGTGCCAGCCCTTGCCGATGAACGGGTGCACGATGAAGACCATGAAGTCCTCGATCCCGTCGGGCAGGAAGCTGAACCACTGGTGCAGGATGGTGTCGTTGATCTTCGAGAAGATGTTCTCGAAATACTTGATGAAGCCCGCGCCCAGAACCGGCCCGATCAGGGTTCCCGCACCGCCGAGGATGGTCATCAGCACCACCTCGCCGCTCGCGGTCCACTGCATCCGCTCGGCGCCCGCCAGCGGGTCCATCGCCGCCATCAGGCCACCAGCCAGACCGGCATACATGCCCGAGATGACGAACGCGGCCAGAGTGTAGGGACGCGGATTGAGGCCGGTATAGTTCATGCGCTGCTGGTTCGATTTCACCGCCCGCAGCATCATGCCGAAGGGCGAGCGGAAGATGCGGATGGCAAGGTAGAACATGACCATCATGATCACGGCGCACAGGTAATAGCCCACGTTGAAGTCAAAGCTCCAGGCGCCGATGTCGAGCTTGTAGGTCGAACGCATCGACAGGCCAAACAGATGCGGCATGTCGGGCAGGCTGTCACGGTGGAAGATTTGCGGGTCATCGGCATAGACCTGAAGCCCGGTTTCCCCGTTGGTCAGATTGAACTTGGGGTTAGACAGCACCGAATAGGCCAGCGCAAAACTCATCTGCGCAAAGGCCAGCGTCAGGATCGAGAAATAGATGCCCGAGCGGCGCAGGCTGACATAACCGATCAGAAGCGCGAACAGCGCGGCCACGACGACACTCAGCGCGATGGCCGGGATCACGTTGTAACTGAGCAGCTTGAACATCCATACGGCCGAATAGGAGCCGACGCCCAGAAAGGCCGCGTGGCCGAAGCTGAGATAGCCGGTCAGGCCGAACAGGATGTTGAAGCCGATGGCGAAGATGCCGAAGATGACGAACCGCTGCATCAGATCGGGATAGCCCGCGTTGAACTGTGCCATGGCACTGCCTGCGGGAAACGGGTTCAGGATGAACGGTGCCAGCAGGGTGAGGATCGCCACGATGATCAGAAGCGAAGTGTCTTTCTTGTCCAGTCCCAGCATGGGTTAGTCCTCCATCACGCCCTTGCGGCCCATAAGGCCCCGAGGACGGGTCAGCAGAATGATGATTGCGACCAGATAGATGATGATCTGGTTGATGCCCGGGATGGTGGTGGTGGCCCAGGTGGTCGAGGCAAAGCTTTCCAGCACACCCAGCAGGAACCCGGCCGCGACGGCGCCCGGCAGGCTGCCCATGCCGCCGACCACGACGACGACGAAGCTGAGCACCAGGAAATCCATGCCCATGTGATAGTTGGGCGGGTTGAGCGGCCCGTACATGACACCCGCCAGACCGGCCACACCGGCGGCGATGCCGAACATGATGGTGAACCGCTTGTCGATATTGATGCCCAACAGGCCCACGGTCTCGCGATCCGCCATGCCCGCGCGCACCACCATGCCGAAGGTGGTGAATTGCAGAAAGGCGAAGACACCGCCGATGATCACCACGGAGAAGGTGAAATAGACGAGGCGCCAGATGGGATAGATGATCGCGTTCGGGTCAAAGCCCAGCATCAGCCCGATATCGAGCGAACCCTTGAGTGCCGAGGGTTCCGGCGTCTGGATCGGGTTGGCGCCGAAGAAATACTTGATGATTTCCTGGAGGACGATGGCCAGGCCAAAGGTCACCAGGATCTGGTCTGCATGGGGACGCTTGTAGAAATGTTTGATCAGGCCGCGCTCCATCGCATAGCCCACGGCCAGCATGATCGGGATGGCGAACAGGACCGCCAGCGGCACCGACCAGTCGATGATCCCGGCGCCTATTTCCGGGCCGAACCAGGCCTCGACATAGGGGGTATCGACCTTCAGCGGGTTGCCCAGAAAATCCTTCTGGGTCTCGTCGATGGTCTGAAAGCTCAGATTGAGCAGCCTTTGCAGCGTCACCGCGCAAAAGGCGCCGATCATGAACAGCGCCCCGTGGGCAAAGTTGACGACGCCCAGCGTCCCGAAGATCAGTGTAAGTCCCAGCGCAATCAGCGCATAGGCAGAGCCCTTGTCGAGCCCGTTCAGAATTTGCAGGATGATTGCGTCCATCGTCCCCACCTTGTGGCTGGTACCGCACGCCCTTCCCAGCCGGGGCCGGGAAGGGCGGCTTTGCGGAAATCAGAGAATTTTCATCGAAAATTCTCTGGCCCGGATTATGCGCCCGAGTTGCACTCGCCCAGCGAGGCCTCGGCACCGCCGAACATCGGGTGATCGGGGGCGTACATGACCTGCTCGACCGGGGTGACCTCGACGATTTCCAGCGTGTCATAGGCGTTGGTCGGGTTCTGCGCGCCGCGCACAACCAGAACGTCCTTGAAGCACTGATGGTCATCGGCGCGATAGAGCGTCTTGCCGTTGCCCAGACCGTCGAATTCGAAGCCTTCCAGCGCTTCGGCAACGCCGCAGGGGTTGAAGGTTCCGGCCCGTTCGCAGGCATCGGCATAGAGCAGAACCTGTGCATAGCAGGTCTGGGCCGAGTTCGACGGCGGCTTGCCATACTTCTCGCCAAAGGATTTGACGAACGCCTTGGAGCCTTCGTTGTCCAGCTGCCAGTTGTAGTTCATCGAACCCAGCACGCCCTTGATGTTCTCGCCCGCACCGGCGGCCATCAGTTCCGAATAGAGCGGCACGACGATCTTGAAGTCCTTGCCGTTGGCGACCTTGTCCAGCAGGCCGAACTGGATCGCGTTGGTCAGCGAGTTGACCATGTTGCCGCCATAGTGGTTCAGAACCAGCACGTCGGCGCCCGAGTTCAGGACCGGCGCGATATAGGACGAGAAGTCGGTCGATGCCAGCGGCGTCAGCACGTTGTTGACGGTCTCCCAGCCCATGGCCTCGGTCGCGGCTGCGATCGATTCCTGCTGCGTCCAGCCCCAGGTATAGTCCGCGGTCAGGTGATAGGCGCGGCGATCGGCCCCCATCTCCTTGGACAGCACCGGTGCCAGGGCGGCCGCCGACATGTAGGCGTTGAAGAAGTGGCGGAAGCCGTTCTTCTTGCGGTCCTTGCCGGTGGTGTCGTTCGAGTGGGTCAGGCCCGCCATGAAGATCACGCCGGCATCCTGGCATAGGCCCTGCACGGCCACGGCCACGCCCGAGGACGAGCCGCCGTTGATCATGATGGCGCCGTCTTTTTCGATCATCGACTTGGCTGCTGCGCGGGCGGCGTCCGACTTGGTCTGGGTGTCGCCGGTCACGAACTGGACCTTCTTGCCCAGGATGCCGTTCCCTTTGAGTGCCTTCGAGGTGAAAGTGTTCAGGCAGCCGCCGTCGCCCATCCCGTTCAGATGCTCGACCGCCAGCTGCTGGGCCAGCAATTCGTCATTGCCTTCATCCGCATAGGGGCCGGTCTGGGGCACGTTGAAACCCAGGGTGACGGTGCCACCGGTGGGTTCGTTGGTATAGGCGGCGGCCGACGACGCGGTGAAGATCGTCGGCAGGGCCACACCGGCCCCGGCAACCGCACCGGTCTTGAGCACGCCCCGACGCGTGACTTGGTTCTTGGACATGTTTTCCTCCCAAAAGATTGCGTGCGCGGCGGCTCCTCTTCCGCGATGCGCAGGCACATGTGTGCAAAAGCAGTATGGTGGGGGATTGGAAAATTACGCAATAACCCCTTTAAACCGAAAGAAAATTCTGTAAATCTCTCAACACGGTTTTCGAGGATGATGTAAAAAACCTTATGTCGCGCCGCAGAAACCCGTTGATTTTTATTCACATTCCGGGAACGGGATACCATGGCACGCGACACATTGACGGGCAGTCGAATCCGCGAGCGGCGGCTGATGATCGGTCTCAGGCAGGCCGATCTGGCCCGCAAGGTGGATATTTCCGCCTCCTATCTCAACCTGATCGAGCACAACCGGCGCAGAATCGGCGGTAAACTGCTGGTCGATATCGCGGCTGCACTGTCGGTCGAGCCTTCGATGCTGACCGAGGGTGCCGAGGCGGCGTTGCTGGCGACGCTGCGCGAGGCGGCCGCCGATGCCGGTTCCACCGCCGCCGAGGCGGACCGGGTCGATGAATTCGCGGGCCGCTTTCCGGGCTGGGCCGAGCTTCTGGCGCGGCTTTTCCGGCGGGTTGGGTCGCTGGAACGCACGGTCGAAACTTTGTCTGATCGGCTGACGCATGACCCGCATCTTGCCGCGTCGCTGCACGAGGTGCTGTCGACCGCGGCCGCGATCCGTTCGACGGCGGCGATCCTTGCCGAACCGGGAGAGCTGGAGGCGGAATGGCGCGACCGGTTCCATCGCAACCTGCACCAGGACGCCGAGCGTCTGGCAGAAAGCTCTAAATCGCTGGTGGGCTGGCTTGACGACAGCGAGGCGGGTGAGGACCGCACCGGTGTCCCGGTCGAGCAGGTCGAGGCCTTCGTCGCCGGACGCGGTCACCATTTCACCGAACTTGAAAAGGGTGGCTCGGTTGCGGATGTGCCGCTCGACGATCTGGCCTCGGGCGCCGCGCGCGAAATCGCGCGCTCGATGCTTGCGGTCTATGCCGCCGATGCGCGTGCCATGCCGCTGCCCGAGATGGTGTCGGCACTGGATGTTCTGGGGCTCGATCCGGTCGCGCTGGCGCGACGCTTTGGCGTCGGGCTGCCTGCGATGTTCCGGCGCCTCGCCAGCCTGCCCGAAGGCGTGTTGCCACACGAAGCCGGACTGGTGATCTGTGACGCCTCGGGCAGTATCCTGTTTCGCAAGCCGGTGACCGGTTTCGCCTTGCCCAGGCATGGCGAATCCTGTCCGCTCTGGCCGCTTTACGCCGCGCTTGGCCGGCCGCTCGTCCCGATCCGCCGGCGGGTGTCGCAGCTGGGGCGCAATGCGGCAGAGTTCGATTGCCTCGCCGTCGCCTGGCCCCAGGGCATGCCGGAATTCGACAGTGATCCGGTGATCCGTTCCGTCATGCTGATCCTGCCTGTACCAACCGCCGAGCGGGGGCGGCAGGCGGCGCAGCCGGTCGGTGCATCGTGCCGGGTGTGCCCGCGCCGCGACTGCGCGGCGCGGCGCGAACCGTCGATCCTGTCCGAAGGGTTTTGACAGGCCCCTGACAGCGGGTCTAATCTGAATTCGGGAAAACGAGCGGGCAGCAGTCCGCCACCTTTTGGGGGAGGAAGGGGCAAGGATGAGCCGACGGCTTCTGCTGATCGAAGACGAGCCGAACATCGCTGAAGCAATTCGTTTCCTGCTGACGCGCGATGGTTGGCAGGTTGAAACGCACGAGGATGGGGCGGATGCGGTCGAGAAGATCACCGCCGCCGCGCCCGATCTGGTGATCCTGGACGTGATGCTGCCGGGCAAGAGCGGCATGGATATCCTGCGAGAATTGCGCGAGCGGGTGGCGACGCGGGATCTGCCGGTTCTGATGCTGACCGCGCGTGGCCAGTCGCGCGATCGCGACATGGCGGAAAAGGCCGGGGTCAGCCGCTTCATGACCAAACCCTTTTCCAATGCAGAGGTGCTGACAGCGGTGCGGGATCTGCACGCACAGGCATCGCGCCCATGAGCCGGTCGGCGGGCGAGGAGACCGGGCGCAACCCTGTCCAGCCGCCGCCCGTGTTTCTTGAGCGGCAAAGCTATCGCCGCCGCCGCCTGATGGATGCCGCGCGACTGTTGCCGCTGATGGGAGCGGCGCTGTTCGCCGTACCGCTGCTCTGGCCGTCCGAGGGGGCGGGTACCGTGCGGATGTCGGCGGCCATCACCTATGTGTTCGGCGTCTGGGCCATCCTGATCGCGGTCAGCGCCCTGTTCGGACGCGCCACACGTCAGAGTGGCGGTCATCAGATCGGGCAGGAGACCGAGCGGTGACCTCTCTCAACGTCCTGGTCGCGGTCTGCATGACCTATGTGATCCTGCTGTTCGGGGTCGCCTTTGCCGCAGACCGGCTGTCCTCGACCGGGCGCACGACCTGGCTGCGCTCGCCGCTGGTCTATACCCTGTCACTGTCGATCTACTGCACGGCCTGGACCTTTTACGGTGCCGTGGGCTATGCGGCGCGCTCGGGGCTGGAATTCGTCACCATCTATCTGGGGCCGACGCTTGTGATGATCGGCTGGTGGTGGGGATTACGCAAGCTGGTGCGGGTGGGGCGCTCGCAGCGGGTCACCTCGATCGCCGACCTGATCTCGTCGCGCTATGGCAAGTCGAACACGCTGGCGGTCTGCGTTACCCTGCTGGCCGTGATCGGTGTCACCCCCTATATCGCGCTACAACTCCAGTCGATCACCCTCAGCTTCGATATCTTCGCCGAGGCTGATCCGGTCAGCCGTCCGGGTGAGGGGTCAAGCGCCTTCTGGGTGGCGGGCGGGCTGGCGGTGTTCGCCATCCTGTTCGGGACCCGCAACCTGGACGCCAACGAGCGCCACCACGGTGTGGTCACCGCCGTCGCCATCGAGGCGGTGGTCAAGCTGGTGGCGCTTTTGGCGGTGGGGATCTTTGTCGTCTGGGGTATCGCCGGCGGGCTGGGTGATACGTTGTCACGCATCGACGCCTCGGAAATCGGGGTCTGGCAGGTCGATCACGGGCGCTGGGCGACCATCACCTTTCTGGCGGCGGCGGCCTTTGTCTGCCTGCCGCGCATGTTCCAGGTGATGGTGGTCGAGAACGATGACGAACGCCACCTGCGCACCGCCGCCTGGGCCTTTCCGCTTTATCTGATGCTGATGAGCCTGTTCGTGGTGCCCATTGCCGTGGTGGGGCTGGAGATCATGCCCAAGGGGGCGAATCCGGACATGTTCGTGCTGACGATCCCGCTGGCGCAGGGACAGGAGACGCTGGCGATGCTCTCCTTTCTGGGCGGGTTTTCTTCGGCCACCTCTATGGTGATCGTGGCGGCCATGGCATTGTCGACCATGGTGTCGAACCATATCGTGATGCCGATCTGGCTGAACGCCCAGGGCAGCGGCGCCTCGGTCTCGGGGGATGTGCGTTCGGTGGTGCTCTATGCCCGGCGGGTGTCGATCGCGGCGGTTCTGGCGCTTGGCTATTTCTACTATCGCCTGTCGGGAGGCGGCGCGGCGCTGGCCTCGATCGGGCTCATTGCCTTTGCCGGTATCGCCCAGATCCTGCCGGCGCTGGTGGGGGGGCTGTTCTGGCGCGGTGCCACCCGGACCGGTGCGCTGGTCGGGCTGACAGTGGGGTTCGTTCTCTGGCTCTATACGTTGCTGCTGCCCGGAATGGGCGCCGGGGTGATCGCGCCCTCGGTGATGGAGGACGGGCTGTTCGGCTTTTCGTGGCTGCGCCCGCAGGCGCTGTTCGGCATCGACGGGCTCGACCCGATGGTGCATTCGGTGATGTGGTCACTGTCGCTGAACACCGCCGCCTTCTGCATCGCCTCGCTGTTGAGTTTTCCCAGTCCGCTGGAGCGGTTGCAGGGCGCGCAGTTCGTCAACGTGTTCGACCATTCCGCCGGGCCGCGGGGCTGGACCGGGTCCGTTGCGCAAAGCGAGGACCTGATGATCATGTCGCAGCGCATCATGGGCGCGCGCGAGGCGCAGGAGTTCTTTCATTCCGAGGCGGTGGCGCAGGGCAGCCGCGCCTATCTGCCCGAGCCGAACCCGGCCTTTCTGGAGCGGCTGGAGCGGGAACTCAGTGGCTCGGTCGGGGCGGCCACGGCGCATGCGATGATCGGCCAGATCGTTGGCGGCTCCTCGGTTTCGGTCGAGGACCTGCTGGCGGTGGCCGATGAATCCGCGCAGCTGCTTGAGTATTCCAGCCGGCTCGAGGCGAAATCGGCCGAGCTCAGTCGCACTGCCCGTAAATTGCGCGAGGCAAACGAGAAACTGACCCAGATCTCGCTGCAAAAGGACGCGTTCCTGAGCCAGATCAGCCACGAATTGCGCACGCCGATGACCTCGATCCGGGCGTTTTCCGAGATTCTGCGCGATACCGACGGACTCGAGCCGGTGGAAAAGACCCGCTACGCCACCATCATCCATGACGAGGCGCTGCGACTGACCCGGCTGTTGGACGACCTGCTGGACCTGAGCGTGCTGGAAAACGGTCAGGTCACGCTGAACATGGGGCAAGGGCGGTTGGTCGATATCCTTGATCGCGCCGTGGCGACGGCGTTGACGGGCACTGACAGGGCGCTGCGGGTGCGCCGCCATCGTGGGGCCGAACGGATTGCGCTGCGCACCGATCTGGACCGGCTGTCGCAGGTTTTCATCAACCTGATCTCGAACGCGCAGAAATATTGCGATGCGGCCGACCCCGAACTGACGATCACCGTGCATGACGTGGGCGGGCGGATCGTGGTCGATCTGATCGACAATGGCGGGGGTATCCCGCTGGATGCCCGCAAGATGGTTTTCGAGAAATTTGCCCGTGTCAGCGCTGAAAAGGCCGGTGGTGCCGGCCTGGGTCTGGCGATTTGCCGCGAGATCATGCAGCGCCTGGGCGGTGATGTCAGCTATCTCTCGGGGCAGGAGGGTGGCGCGTTCCGTGTCAGCCTGCCGGTCGGCATGGAAATCGCCGCGCAATAGATCGTCGTAAAGAGCTTGGTAACGCTTGTCGCGCTACATCTGTCTGAAGACAGAAGCGGAGCGGTAGGCGAAACGCATGTGATGGCGACGGACGCGGAAAACAAGACGGTTCTGGAACGGAAACTGGCCCTGGCCCGGGACGAAGGCCAGGGCGATACCCGCTCGATCCTGCGCGCGCTGCGCCTGGCATTGGCCCGCGCTGCGGATGAGGCGGTCGGGCTCGCTATGTCTGTGATCGGGGCGACCCAGGCCAGGCGTGAACTGGACGAGCTGGGGCGCGCGGTGGCAGAGGACCGGCTTTACCTGATACTCTCGGGGCCGGATGGAGCGCTTGGTGCGGCTTGTATTGACCGGGCCTGCGTCACGGCGATTCTGCAACAGCAGACCATGGGGCAAGTGGTGGCAGGCGGGATTGTCGAACGAGCCTTTACGGGCACTGACGCCGCTATGGTGGCGCCGTTAATAGATGCGCTGCTGCCGCGCGCGAGAGAGATGGTGGATCAACCCGCTGACCGTACCTGTGTGACTGGATACGAGTTCTGCGCCCGCGCCGAAAGCCGCAGGGCCCTTTTGTTGCTTTTGGAATATGACCGTTATCGGGCTTTCGACCTGACCGCCGAAATAGGCGGGGGTAAAGCTCAGGGTCAGATCACCCTGATCTTGCCCGACCGCCCCGATGCTGAGTTGTCTGGCGCCGAGGGGGGGGGCACGCCCCGGGGACGGCGTCTGGACGAGGCATTCGGTGTTGTCCGCGCAGAGCTTGATGCGGTGATCGCGCGTATTCGCTTGCCGCTTGCGGCCTTTGCCGGCATGCAGCCCGGTGATCTGTTGCCACTGGTGGGGCTCAAGCTCGACAGGACAGAGATCGTTACCATCGAGAGGCGCCAGGTGGCGTTGGCCCGGTTGGGCCAGAGTCGCGGCATGCGGGCGGTGCGCCTGAACGAGAAACTACCCGATCCGAAGCGGATCGAGCAGGCACCAGACGACTTTCTGGCGCACAGGCCCGCTAACGCGCAACCGCCACAGGCGCAGGTAGACACAGATATTTTAGAACACGCGGATCCGCCGCCGCCACGCCGCCGCTCGCGCAGGACTGCTGAAGATTTCGAGGAGATTGATCCCGAGTCTGAAGGCGTGGACGATCTGGATGCGCTGTCGGAATTCGACCTTCCGGCGCTGAGCACCGATAAGGTTGCCTCGGAGATAGCGGAACTGGCCGGGTTGCAGCGAGAGGAAGAGGTGGCCGAACCGCGATGATCCGACTGGGCTAGCGGACTAGCTCCGCGTGGCTGCGATCTCTTCCAGTCGGGGGCGCAGCGCGTCGAGGGGGTAACCCGCCGCCGAGGTCTTGCTCAGTACAGCATCGGCGCCGAGCGCGCCACAGTGACCCAGCGCCCAGACCACGGAACACCGGGTGCCCGAGGCGCAATAGGCCAGAACCGGGCCGCTGGCAGTCTCGGCCAGCGCGGTCTGCCGCGCCACGTTTTCTGGTGTCATGGTTTGATGGGTCAGCTCCAGCACCTCGAAATCCAGCCCCGCCGCGCGCGCGGCCGCGCCGATGGCTTCGGCCTGATGGCTGGGCGGCACCTCGGCATCGGGGCGGTTGCAGATGATCCGGGTGAAACCGGCGGCTGCGATGGCGGGAATGTCCTCGACCGAAATCTGCGGCGAGACGGCGTAGCGGGGGGTGATCGGTCGAATATCCATATCCGCTCCTTAGGCCGTTGCCGCGAGCCTGTCCAGTTGCGTGCCGACGCGGGGCGCCACCGCCATGCCCGCCAGCATCGCAACCAGGAAAATCAGCCCGCCAACCCCGCCATAGCTGAGCGAGGCGATGGCCGGACCGGGGCAGAGACCGGCCAGGCCCCAGCCCATGCCGAACAGCACCGATCCGGTGATCAGGCGATGATCCATTTCGGGGCGCGGCAGCGCCGGAAAGCTGCCACCCGCCAACGGTTTGCGCCCCTCGGTCAGGCGCCAGGCCAGCAGCATCGGCAGGATGGCGCCGCCCATCACAAAGGCCAGTGTCGGGTCCCAGTCGCCGAACACATCCAGCCAACCCTGTACCTTGCGTGTATCGGTCATGCCCGAGACAAAGAGGCCGCCGCCGAACAGCGCCCCGGCGACAAGCGAAATCAGCAAGCGCATCAGATCACCCCCAGGACATGGCGGAAGATCGCAAGCGTCAGACCGCCGGCGAGGATGTAGAACACGGTCGCCACGATACCACGCAGCGAGAACCGCGAGATGCCGCAGACCCCGTGGCCCGAGGTGCAGCCATTGGCGATACGGGTGCCGACCCCGACCAGCAGGCCTGCGGCCACGATGACCCAGATATCGCTGGTCACATGCGTGTCGATCTCGACGCTGTAGAGCGGCCACAGCACCAGCGGCGCCACCACGACGCCGAAGAGGAACACCGCCCGCTCGACCCAGTTGCCGCGCCCGGTGCCGTCGATCAGGCCGCCCAGAATGCCGCTGGCCCCCATGATGCGGCCATTGCCCAGCAGATAGACCGCGCCGCCGGTGCCGATCAACAGCCCGCCGACCAGCCCCCAAATCCAATCCGTTTCCATTATAACCGTGTTCCCTGTTCGCGCTTGATTGGACTGCCGGTCAGAGCTTGTTGACCGGCAGTTTCAGAAAGACATTGCCCTGTTCGTCGGCCGGCGGCATCTGGCCCGCGCGCATGTTGACCTGAAGCGAAGGCAGGATCAGCCGCGGCATGCCCAGCGTGGCATCGCGCGCGTCGCGCATCTGGACGAACTCTTCGACGCTGCGGCCCTGACCGATATGGATATTCAGCGCCTTCTGCTCGCCCACGGTGGTTTCCCAGGCGTACTCATCGCGACCCGGCGCCTTGTAGTCATGGCCGACAAAAATTCGGGTTTCATCCGGCAAGGCGAGAATCTTCTGGATCGACTGGTAGAGCGTCGCCGAAGAACCGCCGGGGAAGTCGCATCGCGCGGTGCCGAAATCGGGCATGAACAGCGTATCACCGACAAAGGCCGCATCACCGATCACATAGGTCAGGCAGGCAGGCGTGTGGCCGGGCGTGTGCAGCACGTCGCCGCGCATCTGGCCGATATGGAAACTGTCACCCTCGCGGAACAGCGCGTCGAACTGGCTGCCGTCACGCTGGAACTCGGTGCCCTCGTTGAACACCTTGCCGAACGTGTCCTGCACGATGGTGATGTTGGCGCCGATGCCGATCTTGCCGCCCAGACGCTCTTGCAGATAGGGCGCGGCGGAGAGGTGATCGGCATGCACGTGGCTTTCGAGAATCCACTCGACATTGAGACCCTCGGCGGTGACGTAGTCCACGATCGCATCGGCCGATGTGGTGTTTGTCCGGCCAGAGGCGTGATCGAAATCCAGCACGCTGTCGACGATGGCGCAGGCGCGGCCGTCGGGCTCGCGCACCACGTAGGACACCGTAAAGGTGGCTTCGTCGAAGAAGGCTTTTACGAAGGGGGTCATGACGGACTCCTGTTGGTTTCCTGGATCATATGGTAAATTGTGAATATGATGCAACTCCCATGTGCCACTTTTCTATATCCGGGGCGTTTTGATGTCGGTCAATGCGCGCGAACGGGTGCTGTGCAAGGATGCGGCAATCGCCACGAAAACAGGCATATCCGCCCTTTCGGCCGGGAGATGGGGCCGAATGTCCGGGAAGTTTCTTAAGCCTGTTACGCGGCTGTGGCAGATTCGGTTCCGATACAGGGGAGAAGACACATGACAGCACAGGATCTATATCACGCCGCCGAGCGTCTGGAGCGACGGGTAACGGGGGCGCCGCTGAATATCCGGCTTGAGGTGCAGCCGGAATTCAGCCGGGTCATGGACCGCATGCGGCAGCATGGGCTGAAAGTGCCTGCGCGACTGCGCCAGCTTGATGCGGCGCTGTGCGAGGATGCGGTCGAGGCGCGGTTCGACAATATGCCGGTCTGAGCGCGCCGCGCTCAGCCCAGCGATATCCCGACCATCACCATCATCAACCCGATGACGGACAGGAACAGCGCACCCAGGTTCCAGGGCAGCACCGCCTGAACTGCGGCGCGGAGTTCATCGTCGCTCAGCCCGGCCTTGCGGGCACGGTTGACGCGCAGGATGCACCAGACCAGCCCGGCCAGTCCAAGCAACGACAGGGCGGCGCCCGTCCAGATGATGATGTCGAACAGCATGACCGCGCCCCGTCTGTTACGCCAGTTGCGCGCCCGCGTTACCGCATCGGCCCATCCGGTGCAACCGGCGGGAAATGATCCTTGCAGGCGAACCGGCGCCGCGTTATCCCGCTCGTCGCCGCATAACGCACCGATGGAGATCGCACCGATGGATCAGCCCCAATCAGACGCCAATTACGGGATCGCCGCAGGCGAGTTGCGCCAGTTCATCGAACGGATCGAGCGACTGGAGCAGGAAAAGAAAGACATCGCCGACCAGCAGAAAGAGGTGATGGCCGAGGCCAAGGCGCGCGGTTACGACACCAAGGTCATGCGCAAGATCGTCGCCCTGCGCAAGCGCGACAAGGACGACATCGCCGAGGAAGAGGCGGTGCTGGAGATGTACAAGGCGGCGCTGGGTATGGCGTGAGCCGCGCGCCCGATGGCCCGTCCGCAGCCGGACGGGTCAGGGGGCGATAAACTGCACGCCCGGAATGCGTTGCAGGCTGAATACGTCTTCGTCGTATAGCTCTGTCAGCTGGTCGACCAGTTCATGGGTCCAGCCGGGCAGGTCCAGTTCTTCCTCGACCGCATCCTCCAGCGCATATTTGTCGAGAAAGGCGGCGATGACCCGGCGTTTCTGCATCTCGCTCAGTTCGGGGTGTTCGGCCAGATAGGCACGAAACCGCTGCATGCCCTCCTTGGACATGATCTCGGACAGGAGCGAGAAACCGCCCACGATCTTGTTGCCGTGTTCCAGCCCTGCCATGTCGCGGATGATCTGCGCCCAGATCAGCGGCGTATCCTCGTTGCACCAAAGGGTCAACTGTACATTCGGGGCGGCGGCGCGAATGCTCTCGACCATTCCGGTCCAGTGCAGCTTGTGCAGATCCATACCCTCCATTACCTCGGCCGCACCCTTTTCAGGGAGGGCGCCAAGGACATCGGGGACGAAACTCGCCGGATTGCGGATCGACATGAACATCTCGACCTGATCATAGGCAAAAATGGCTTGTAGGTTCGCCATGCGGGTCGCCGCGCGGGGATAGAACATGCCCTTGCCCAGGGCGGACCAATGCGAGCCAAAGAAATTGGCATCCGAAAAGATCACCCGGTCGGCTACCTCACCATCCAGAATCGCCTCTATCAACACCTCGCGCGCCTGCGGTTCGGGTTCGGCCTCGTCCAGCGCGGTCAGGACCTTCTTGAACAGGGCGCGATACTGTGCCGGCCCCGGAACGGCAACGCCACGCTGAGAGAACGGCTCTTTGTTGCTCAGCAGGCATTTGATCAAACGATCGTCGTCGGTGCCATGCGAGCCAGTATGGAATACCACCTGCATCGTTTGCCGGGCTTCCTTATGAAAAACAAACAGATAGTTCCCTGACTACAAGCTAGGTGCAAGGCAGTCAAACGCTTGCGGCAGGGACACTGTCGGAGATTTTCCTCAATGGGCCTTGATTTCCATCTTGAAGTCGAACCGACCTGCGATTAATCGGGTCCTGTTGCCCCTATAGCTCAGCTGGTAGAGCAACTGATTTGTAATCAGTAGGTCCGCGGTTCGAGTCCGTGTGGGGGCACCATTCATCTCTTGAAATCCCCGATATTCTCAACGAAAACAGGCGCATGACTGCCTCCTTGGGTCCACATTCGGGTACACGGGAGGTCCACACTATGGGCGTTGTGATGAAGTTGAAGTATCTGACGGAGATACGTCCGGGAGCCTGGGAATACCGGAAGCGCGTTCCAGCCGCAGCCAAATCGGCGCTGGGCAAGGGGGAGTGGAAGCGGGTAATCAAGGCTCGGTCTGATGCTGACCTTT
This sequence comes from Ruegeria sp. BHSC223, assembly GCF_059613025.1. Lineage (NCBI taxonomy): Bacteria > Pseudomonadati > Pseudomonadota > Alphaproteobacteria > Rhodobacterales > Roseobacteraceae > Ruegeria > Ruegeria sp. BHSC223. The sequence continues at coordinate 13,186 of NZ_JBXWRR010000005.1, read as the reverse complement.
TTCGCAAGTACGCGCTTGTTGAAGCTGAGTTCGAGAAGGAGGTCGCCGCTGCCAAGTCTCCCCGTAAGAAGTTGACCTTTCGGGCAGCGTGGGAAGAAGCCCTCAGGGAAGCTGATGAATTGGCATCGGGTGTCGTTGGTGCGGGCGGTGTTGGAGATGACCCAAGCTCGGACGATTTCATCCCTGAACACTCTCGGGAACTTTTGGCAGAGAGCTTGGCTTCGCTAGGTAAGTCGCCTCTGGTGGTGCAAGCCCTCATGGACCCTCAACGGTCGCCCCCTGCGTTCACCGTTGAAGATGCCCGCGAGGTGTACGTGACGGAAAAGCTCGGGGGCGGTGTCGGCTCGGAGCATCGGGGCACGTTGGTTCGACTCGAACGGGTCATGCGCCACGCCGAAGAAGCAGGCATGCCAGCAACTACGCCGCTGCCCAATCTGACCCGCGAACATGCCCGCAAGGTGCGCGACTACATGCTCTCTCGGGAGAAACTCGGAGGCGAAGGCCGTGTCTCGCCCGCCTCGGTGAAGCGAGAGCTGGGGTTGCTGCGGACAGTGATCTCCTACGGTGCCCTTGAACTCGGTCTCCTGAACTTCGACAACCCCTTCGACCGTCTGCCGATTGAGGGGCTTTCTGCGGCAGCGGGGGCGCGGGTTGCGGCTCGTGAGAAGGTGGAACCCCTCCCGGCGAAGATCGTATTTGCCATGCGGTCCAAGCTGTCGGGCGAACTCCAGTTGATCTGGCGCATTCTCACCGGGACGGGCTGCCGCCTTGGCGAGGTGACGGGCCTTCGGGTAGTGGACGTTGAGCTTGATGGACTAACACCATGCATTCGCATCCGGTGGCACGAGGGGCGGCGTCTCAAGACCCTGTCCAGTATCCGCTCGGTGCCCCTCCTTGGGGACGCTCTGGAGGCGGCGCGGGAAGCCGTTGAGGCCGCAGAGGGCCAACCCAACCTGTTCCCCCGCTATGCCCGTGAGCGCGGCGCTGACGCGGCATCCGCTGCCCTGATGAAGCACCTGCGAGGGTTCACTACCGACAAGCGTCACAAGGTCCATTCCCTGCGCCACGGCCTCAAGGACCAGATGCGAAAGGCTGGGGTGGACAAGGCGTCTCAGGACATCGTCCTCGGTCATGCTCCAGCCAACATAGGGGAGACCTACGGGGGCGAGGAGGGGTTGCTAGTGGTGGCGCTGAGGGCGTTGGAGGCAGTGGAGAATGCAAATACCTAGTCCTGCGGTTGACCCGGTTTTGTCAGCGTTGCTAGCATCCTAGGGTCAGCACCTATAAACAGGCCCACCTCAACGGCGGTTTCAACCAGCAGCGAACTTTCGGCAAAAGGTCGCAACGACCGGGTTGCGGGACTTTCCCGACTTTCGGTTATCCTGCGTGAAACGATGCGAGCAGCCCTGACCTGCCGTTGAAGCGATACCGAGCATGCGGCGGCGCGGCCCGTCGAACCGGGCTTTCGCTGCGCATGCGTCCTGCGGGTGCCGTCGGAGGTCAGGTGTGCGGAAAGAACGGACTCGAGCTACCGAGGCTCGATAGCTGGAAGAACGCTCTTCACTGCGTTTGCTATGCCGCTTGAGCTATTTGCCGCAAGAACTCTGATAACCCACGATTCAAAGTTTTCCCTTCTGGTCCCTTTCAAAACTGACGCCAAGGTTGCGGTGATCCCTCTTTTATTGTCGTAATAGCGCAGAAGTGCCGCCAAGTCTTTCTGCTCTATGGCGGCCCTAATCTCTCGTGTTCGAGCTTCTACGATCCCAGAAATATCCAGATTTTCAGTGCGAATATTGTATTCCCGAATTAGTTCATCACTCGATGTTGAGCCTGAGAAATCGAGCTGCTTCAGCATTCGATCAATGCGCCTTTGGCAATGGCGGGTGACCACCTTGTCAATCTTTTCATCATTATCGAGTAAACCGAATATTCCATTGGAGACGTCATCGAGCTTTTTCTGCAAGTCCGCACCAGTGAAGCCATCTGATTCGGCAATCGCGGAGCAAACGACTGGAAGTGCGATAAGATTCTCGACCTCCGATACGGGAATGACCTTGATCCCCAAGCCTTCAAAGTAAGCGACATCCTCATCGCTGTAATCATCACCGTCCACGATACCAGAACATGTTACCCGGGTGAGACTCGCATTGGCCCGCATTGAAACCACTGAATGGATTACTTCGGAGCAAGAAGACTTTGGAACAACCGTCCATTCTGGATAGCATGCACGGTATATTGCGTAGTCAAGGCTATCATGCGTGCCCTCTACAAAGAGGATGGGACGCCTACTGCCTAGAATGAGCGTGACCAGTTCTTCCGGGAATCCGGTGTTGTCCGGAATCTCTTCAATCGCCCAGTGGGGCTGAGGTGAAAAATCTCGAATGACATATTTTTTTGCGGATCGCGCTGCCGCGAAATCAAGGTCGTGAGTAATATAAATAAATCCGCAATCCCTTCGAGTGGCTTCTATTTCATCCCAAAGCTTCGCCATTATCGAGCGATGAACATGAAGCTCTGGTTCATCGACGATCAAGACCGTTCCTTCCGCTGCAACCAGTGCTTGCCCTATCATGTAGAAGATTGCTCTCTCCCCATCACTCATATCGGAGGCAGGGTAGGTTCCACCAACGCCACCGGCTGAAACTGTGATGTTATCCCCGGAGATGATAAGTTGACGGTGAGGAAGAAGGCGGTTCCAGATTTCTAGAAGCTTGTCGAACTTGGTGATCTCGAAGCTGTCTTCGCTTTGATCTGCGCCCGGCTTATGCCGATGATAGGCTTTCAAAGAGGTGTTGGACTGATCGGCAAAAAGCGCTTGGATGAGATAATCGAAATCATTCAGCAGATGGGTCGCGTCTTTACTGCCCCACCTGTGGTTGCGCCTATGTTGCACTGTAGCATCGTTCGATGCGCCGCCTGTGTATCCAAATCGCAACCCGGAGAGCGCTTTCCTTTCGCTGATTTTTTGAACCTCAGGGTTCATCGAAAGCGCACGATGTGCAGATACGCGGTGTGCCGCATCTTTCAGGTTATTTTCGATATGAACTGTGAGACGCGTTTTTCCGCCACCGTTCGCTCCGACGAATATGACAGTCTCGCCTGGGTCGAACTCTACTGCGAGAACTTCACCCGGGGTGGGGATAGAAAAATTGAAGGTCATAGTGCTCTGCGATTTATTATTTTCTGGCGATACTATCGAGGGCTTGGAGCCTTCACAACGGGCGCTTTTGGCTTTTTATACCGGCGCACCGCTGTTTGACGATGCCAGTGCCGCGTCGAGCCAATCCAGCGTCAACCGGCAGCACGAGGTCGTCGTACTTGTCTTGGGACAGGAACACGGAGGCGAAAATCTTCGACTCGTGGTTGTACTCGTCCGCGCCGTGGAAGTGGATCGACCCGATCTCGTCCTTCATCCAGCCTTCTTCGGGCTTGTCGTCCTCTTCACCGATGATGGACAGGGTGTCGACTTTCGCGGTCTCCTTCAGCTTCTCGAGCGGCACCGGGTAGATGGTCACGTGCAATTTCGTGAACGTCTCGTTCTCGTGGTCGTCCAAGGTGATCGTGTGCAGGCGACAGTTATCGAGGGTGCCCAACGCGCTGATATACTCGTGCGTGTAGAATCCGGATTCTTGCTTCGGCTCCCTGTCCCGCTCCAATTCCCAAGCGGTCTGGTTGGAAATTTTAGGGAAACGAACCGTGCGTGCTTTCTGTCTCCCGCGTGAGACACGGACGCCTTACGCCCTCAAGACGAAATCGTATATTCCTTTTCGCCTTTTCGGAGATCGACAGATAAAACCCCCGCAGCAACCCGCAAGGGCAACCACAGGGGTATCGATAGCATCAGCCGTAGATGTCCTTGTGGGACAGCTGCTGCCGGAGATGTTTGCGCATGTGTTCCTGCTCCCGGCGTTGCTTCTCCCGTTCCTCGTCAAGCGCCAACATCTTGGCATTCTCCTTCTGATAGGCAGCATACCGCTTCATACCTTCCGCCGCCCTCTCAGCCGCGCTCGGGGCTGCACCGGAGCCGAAGGTATTGGTGGCTGTCTGGTTGCAGCCGGGGTTGACGTGATCGGGGTTTCCATCGCTGACGAAGAAGCCGTTGCGCAGTGTCTTGGTGGTCATGGGAAGTGTTCCTTGTAGGTTTCAGTTGGTTGGAAAGAAGGTGGCCGGGAGGGCTTCCAGCTTGTCGATGGGCGCTCCTAAACCAGCGCCGACCCGCATCAGAGCATTCCGGGTGCGGAAGTACCCCTTGGACATCCAAGGCCGCTCGGCACCGCCATTCTTGCGCCTCTGGAGTATCCATTGGATGTCGTTCCTGCAGGAGATGACCCTGATGGTGTCAGTCAGGTATGCAACGACGGCGGCGTAGTCGTCCGAGGTCTCGTGATTTCTGTTGGTCATGATGTCTGCCTTTCGGGCGTGAAAAAGCCCCCGCAGGGAAAACCGACAGGGGCGCGTCAAGGTGGACTGTGGGGGCGGTGCGTCAGCCGCGTGAGAAGGTGATGATCTTCTGCTTCACCGCGACCTCGAAGGAGACCTGCTGGCCATTTACGATCACGTTAAGGCCACCACCCGGGCGATCAGTGAATTGCCAGCCTGCAGCAGTCAGCAACTCCTTTACGCGGGCACCTTCGTAGCGGTCAATCTGGGGCAGATATGCGTCGGCCATGGCCTGCAGACCCTCGGTCTTGTGGTGGACGAAGTAGTTCCGCGCCGCTTCCAGCATGTCGGACTTCCGTATGGCGTCGGAGGTAATGAAGGCCTGAAACGCCTCGCCATTCTCGATGCCCGCGTCGGCCATGAAATCGCTGGCGGCGTCATAAGCGCCCTGCCAGACGGTCGCGACCTTGGCTTCCATCTCGGACGGTTCGACGCCTGCCATGGACGCCATGCGCTCGATGGTGGCCTTGTCCATGTCGCCCGTGTGGAGAATGCTGTCCACGGTCTTGAACAGGTTCCCCGGCATCTGGTTGGCCATCAGGTCAGCCATCGCGGCGTCTCCAGCTTCCCCGAAGGTCACCTTCGCAGCATCGCTATTGCTGCCTGTCTTAGTGCCCGTGTCGGTGGTCGTATCGGTGCCCTTGGCAGTCGCCATCTGGGCTTTGGCCTGTGCGGTCGGGTCGCTGATGGCCAGCTTTTCCGAGAAGGTTCCGTCGCTGTTGCGGGTCACGAGGCCCAGCGATGCGGCCACATTGAGCGAGATGCCCATCCCCCGATACATGATCACGTCGCTTCCCTTGGGCGCGCGGCTCACGATGGCGCTGCCGCCTTCTGTACGGACGGTCGAGAGCAGACCAGCCGTCTCGTCGTCATTGGGTTTGAACGAGTGGGTGTGGCCCGAGGATTGGGTCAACTGCCCGTTGCTGATCTCGTAACCGCCATGGCCGACTTCGGCCTTGATGGTGGAAGGGAGGTCGCGGTTTGCGAGGTTGGAGGTCGAGGCTTCGGTGTTGCCTGCTGCTGTGATCCAGTTCGACATGGTCGTATCCTTATTGAGACATGTGGTGGTGGTTGGGATGGTGGATGGCATGCTGCCGTCCATGGTGTCTGGCAATCGCCATGGCACCTTCGAGAAGGTCTTCGACGGTCCAGTCGAGGAGGTGCGCGAAGTTCTGCGGGAGGGCCTTCACGATGGAGTAGAGATCAGCGGGGAACGTCTGGCCACGCAGGACCGCGTCAGGAACCATGCGGCCTATCCAGTAGCTGTCCTCGGTGCGGGCGAGGAAGACGCGGAGACGGCTAAACAGTGCGCTTCGTGAAGAGGCGCTGGCCACCGTGAACCAGCAGCCAGTGTCGGTGCCCTCACGGTCAATTCGGGGCACCTGAATGGAGACCAGAACGGGTGCCGAGGTGAACTTGTTGTGGGTGATGGCGGTCGGGACGATCAGTCGGTATCCGCGCTCGGGGCACCTCCAGATTTCCTGCGGATGTGCGTCCTGGTTGTCGGGATGCCGAAGCGTGGACCACGCCTTCGAGGTGTATGTCGTTTGCATGTTGCATCTTTCTTGTGGTTTTCGGTGGGACCGAGAGGCGGGTCACTCGGTGTCCTCGGGCCATTCAGGGCGTGGCTGCGTAAGACCAGCGAAGTCGGGGTGGCGCGCCAATCCTGCGAGACCCTCGGCTATCAAGCGGTTCAACACCTCGGCCTTCTTCGGACGGGTGCCAGTGTTTGCCTCCATCTGGTCGCTGAGGACTTCGATAAGGCCAACGATAACGGGACTGCCGGTGAGCCTGAGGGGGCGCTGGGCGTGGGGGTTGTCCCAAAAGTCCTTGGAACGGGGCTTGGGCTTGCCGCGTTCCTCAGCGAGGAAGAATGCAGCGAGCGGGACGTGGTCAAGGACTGCGGCGCGGAGCTGGCGGCTGTTCATACCCCGTCCTCCTCATCGTCGTTCTCATCATGCTGCCCGATGTGCCGGTACTTTGCGCGCTCCGTCAGTGTCGCTGCCAGCTTCCGCTCAAAGGCATCCGCGATGGCCTCGTTGGGACCATCCTGCGGTCGTCCGCGTTGAAAATCCGCAGACAGGCTTTCAGAGGCGGCTCGGAGAGCTTCGGCTTGGAGACGGAGTTGACGCCGCTTGTTGAAGTTGTTGCTTCTCATGCGGACACCCGTGCGAACTCGGGCATCGCCAAGACACCGTGCATCCCGTGGAGGGCCATCAGGGACATGATGTTGGGCAGCGAGATGTCCTCGCCAGTGTTCTGCTGGTAGCGGATGCGGATGGCTTTGAGGAAGCCCACGAGGTCGGCACGGACACGGACGGTCGAGAACCGGCCAGCCTTGGCAGTCATCACGTCGGCTGCTTCGGCCTTGTCACCGAGGGCCTCTGCGATCTCGTGAACGGACATCACCTTGGCGATCTCGTCGCGGACGGCATTGCCGTGTTCAGCCTTGATCAGCAGACGCTTGCCACGCAGGGGGTCGCGTCCGGTCTGGTAGTATTCGTGGGCGGGGAGCCAGTTGGTCTTCTGCATAGGGTGGTTCCTTGCGGGTTGGGGAGGGAAATGGGAAAGACCCCGCAGGCGGAACCTGCAGGGGCGCGTGAAGTTGGGCGTTGGGATTGGCGGGTCAGGCTGCGAGGCGCTCAGACCACGCGATCTTGTGGAGCCGAAGCCAGTGGGTCAGACCTGCTTCGCCGCATTCGAAGGTAATGGTATGGAAGATGTCGCTGACGTTCTGCCTCTCATCTTCTGACGGCTCATCCTTCTCGGTGAACTCTCGGACCTCATCGGACCAGCTATCGGGGAAGATGTCGGGGAACCCATTGGCCTGTTCGAACATCTCCGCATGGGTGACCAGCACGAACTGGCGCTCGCGTTTCCCGATGAATGGTTCCTGAAGGATGCCGTCAACTTCACCGTCGCGGGCAGCCTTGAGGTAGTCCCTGAGGGACATGCCGAAGAACTTCATGGTGTATGCGTGGGCTGCCTGAGAGATGGTTTTGGGCCTGCACCCGTAGAATAGGTAATCGTGGGCTTCGTTGTACCGGTTGGCCTTGGTCAAACGAGGGTTAGTGAGGAGGCGACGGATGTCTGCCGGGGAGACCTTCCATATCTTCGGGACCACGTGAGCATCGCTGCTGTCGCCATATGCTCCTCGGATGGTTATGTCCTGCTCGGTGGCGGTATCCAAGACCCGCTTTATGGCTCCAAGCTGCTGGTCACGGGGCACGCCGAAGACGAGGTGGTTTAGGTGGATGAGAAGGGCGATGTGTTTCTGGTTCATGGCCTTCATCTCCTTGGAGCGGTCTGTTCGGGCTGCGTGGCGAGTGGTCCGCTTCTGGCAGGGGCGGGAGCAGTATGTCTGGTTGGTGCGGCGCGGTGCGAAGTCCTCCCCACAGGCTGGGCAGGAAATCGTCACGGCTGCCGTGCCCCCGGGTGAGGCGGCAGCAGTCATGGTCAGAGCTTTCATTGTGGGGTTGTGGGGCAAGGACGGAGCTAATCCGCCCCCCGTATCTTTAGAGGGGAACCTTCAGGGTCACGGGGAGGTGGACTTAGGGTGAGAACATCATCATGGCGGCTCTCAGCCGACAGGAAGTAGAGGGAACAGTGAAGAGCATGTGCTGGGTCGACCAGATACTCTGGCGTCATGTTAACGGGGCACCAGCAGGTAACCTTCACAGGGCGCTATCGCTGGGCAGACCCATTCCGATGGCTTCGCCACGGAGGAGATATACCGCTAGCATTAGCTTGTAGGTCAGTCAGAGGTCCATGTTCGGGTCCAATCGAACGGGTCTCCTGTGGGGCATCTACAGGGTCACCTTCAGTCAGGCTTCGCCTTGAAAAGACCATGGAGGAGATGTCACCTTCGCGTCCACATAACATGAAACCCGAACAGACACCTTCAGGGGAACCACAGCCTGCACCTAGACGGGAACCCGAGCGGGTATGCGAGAGGGGTATGTGGGGCTTGGGACTGAAGGCTTTAGGCTCGGAGTTTCCGTGAAGCTGTCATCATCTCCTTGGTCTCCGCTGCCGAAAGCAGTTGGGTCTGCCCCGACAGGTCTGCTGTCACGCGATGGCGAAAAAGGGATGACGCCGGAGGGCTGTCACGAGTTCGTCAAAACCATTGGTTAGCGCCCCTCGACAGGCAGGCGCTTGTGACAAATCGCGTCGGCTCGGTTCTCTTAGGGCTGGTATGTGGGTTCCGGTCATGCTGCCGTCTCAGGGCATGGCGGAGCTGTTGCTGTCGTCGGTTGTGTTGTGGCTATGGTGTGGGTGAATTGTCACGCTTCTGCCTCGGGCCACTCTCACTGGCACCTCAAGGTTCCCCATTACATGTGCGGAGGCGGATTAGCGGTCACCACGAGAACAGGAGATGAAGTTGCAACCGCCGACAATCGGCAGCATTGCCAGCGCGAAGGTCAACTCCTCCTAGAGGCACCGTGAAAGGCACCCCTAGGAAGGTCGCAGAGTTCACCAGCTGCGGGGCTTGGTCCTAACCATCGTGGCTGACCACCGTTCCGAAGCGGATACAGGTGTCGGACGTCAGCATGGTTGAGAGCTTGGTTCCCATGGGTCTTCCTTTCAGTTGCTCAGTTCGCGGAGCAGCTCGTCGAGCTTCTCGGGGGTGTCTGTGTATGCCTTGACGAGGGCGTTGATCACGCCAGCCCTGACCCTCGGCTTGAGGCAGGTGGAGAGCCTGTCCATTACCTTGCAGGCTTTCAGCTCTATCTCTCGTTTCTTCTTGAGGGCGGCGTGGGGGTCCACGTCTTCAGGTTCCACCTTCCCAATCTCCTTCTCGATCTCGTCAAGTTTCCTTTGGGCGGCTGCCTTCTCACCCTCGGTGCAGGCCGGGTCATCCCTCAGTGCCCGCAGACGTTCCACCTTGCGGAGGTCGTCGAGGGTGGCCGCTCGGCGCTCGGGCTTTGGTTCCGGCTTGGGCTTCCCGAGGGCAAGGACATCGGCGATGCTCTCGCAGCGGTCGAAATTACCGGCGCTCTGGTATTTTGCCTTGGCGACCTTCATGTAGTCCTGCGCGGTCTGGCGCTTGAAGGTGCAGTTCGCCTCGACCCACGGCATGAACTCCCCATGGGCCAGCTTCTGCTTCACCTCGATCAGCATCTCTCCGATCTCGGCAGCGATCTCCTTGGCGGTGCGCCCGAGGGTGACCACCTCGCGGTGCTTGTCGTTGATCTCCATGGCCAGCTTGGCGGTGGCCGTGAGGGCATGCGTATCGGCAGCCAGGGCGACGGTGGCAGTGGCGGCGAAGTCGGTGGCGTGAAGCGTCATGCGGGTGGTCCTTGCGTTGTTGTTCGTTGTGGCTGGGGTGGCTGGGGTATCGGGGTGCAGTGGCTGGGTCGCCCTGGCCCGATGGCCGGGTCGGTTCGGTTAACTCAATGGTGTGGGTGAATTGTCATGCATCCGCTGTCGCGGGTTTAAGTTGGATAGCGACGGCGTTGGGCAGCATCGGTCCTCGTCGTGCCTATAGTATAAAGCATCGGCCTATGGGCTTCGCGGCGATAACCAGACGGACTGGAAGACCTGTGTTGTGCGCGTGGGCATCAAGAACAGCGCCCAGACTTTGTTTCAGGGTCCACCCAAGTTGCCCGCCACGGCACCTTTAGTCAGCCCCTTCGAGCCGCTCCAAGACCCGCTTGACCTGTGACGCATGCCACCGGCCACCACGAGCCGTCGGCACCTCCGAGGAGTTCAGCGCCTCTGCGATCTGTCGCAAGGAAGCACCCTGTGCCCGCAACGGCTGCACCACACCGGCCACCTTGTCGGCTCTGGCCTTGGCGTTGATCTGAATAGCCTTGTTCCGTGCCTCGGTCTTCGGGCGCAGCCCTCCCAGCTTCTTCCCCTTGGCCTTGGCCTCAGCCAGCGCAGCCTTTGTCCTTGCCGATATGAACTCCCGTTCCTGCTCTGCGAGGGCCGCATAGATGTGCAGTTGGAACTTGTCGGCGTTCGGCATCGAGGCCACCCGCAGTTTTACCTTCGGGTCATCTATGAGGGTCGCGATGAAGGAGACCTTGCGGCTCAGTCGGTCCAACTTGGCGACCAACAGTTCGGCCCCGGTCTTCCTGACCAACTCCAGCGCCTTGATCAGCTCTGGCCTGTCAGCCGACTTGCCGCTCAGGTGGTCCTCGAACTCCCCGATGACCTCGAACGGTTCCTCGGAGAAGTTCTGGAGGAAGAGCGCGATGTCCCGCTTCTGTGCTTCTAGGCCCAGACCTGACTTGCCTTGGTCCTCGGTGCTGACCCGCCGATAGATGACATACCGCTTCATGAGAAAGGCCCCCGATGGTGGTTCAAGAGGGGCCTATCACCACGATGTTGCAGATGTCAACGATGGTTGTGCATGTTACGATGCAGTGGCGCGGCGCAGGTTGGACATCGTCAGGCTGACCCCCGGAAGGTCGATAATGACCTCTCCCGGCGCTGGGCGGCTGAACAGGCTACGGGCAGGTACGGTCTCGCGCTGGGCGACGAACTCGAAGCGACCGAGGCGGAAGGCGAAGATGATCATGGGAAAGGTTCCTTGGTTGGGGTTGTATCCGTATCATATGGGCACCCAGAATATGTAGTCAAGTAATTGATTTTGTTGTATTAATGGAGATTTCCCGGAAGTGGAGCTAACGGTCTCCCAAGGGTGCCCCACGGGGGGGAGCGCGTGAACCTCTCTATCTATCTCTGGCTGTCGGATTTTTGTGATGAAATAAAACGGCCCCAGCACGTTGACTTGTCGAAGGACCGGAACGACACTCCGGTTGTGAGGGTTCTGTATCGGAGCTTAAGGTGAAAAAAGAGCAGATAATCGACAAAGCGAAGTTGGCGTTTTTTGTGGCTTTGCTGCTCGGCATACCGCTGTTTCTGTCCATCTTCTCGGAAGGCGGCAATTCCTACGGTGACCAGTATGATTACGTGCGGCGATAGTTGTAACCTAGGCACTCCCGCTCACCCGCAGACGCCGTTCGGTCACCCCTAAGCGCCCTCAACCGTTCCGCCTTGCGGATGTCGTCGAGGGTGGCCGCTGGGTGTTCTTCTTGACGCTTTCATTCAAGCGCCCCCTCACCATGGCCGTGAAGGCTGCCTCGATGATCTGCTGGCGGTTCGGCTCGATGATCTCCCCAACGAGTGCCGGGGCGGTCTGCTGGGTCGGCTGCTCCTCGACCCCATCGGTCATGCTGTAGCTGCCGTGCTTGCGGATGGAGGGCAGGACGTCTCTGGTGACCCACTCTTGGAACGGCTTGGCCTCGGGCTTGTCGCTGCGGGTGATCAGCTTGTAGAGGCCGCTCTCGGACACGACATTGACGCTACCCAGCCCTCTTTGACCTAAATTCGTTTTAGCCCTTTCGTCTTTGCTCAACTTATTAAGGATGGCCGAGGTGCTTCCGCGAGGGTAGCCAAGGGCCAGCAGCGCATCGACACCGACGAACCACGGCTCACCGTCGAGAAGGACAGCGCGGAACTCCATCCCGTTGAAGCTGTAGGTCTGCACCTCAGGTTCCCCTTTCGGTTCCTCCTTCGCGGCCACCTCCCCGGCGCTCTCATAGGCAGCGTCGGCCACCTCCAAATCGGTCGCCTCGGCCACCTTCACCGGGCCGTCTTCGAACTTGATGTTGAGGGTCATGGCTAGTCCTTTCAGGGCGAGGTTGGCGGTGGTCGCGAAGGGTTCATTGAGGTACAACTGCAGCAGCCGCTGGCAGGCCTCAGCGTGGACGTAGATCAGGCGGTGGATGGTTCCATCCGGGGCGCGCACCTTGAGGGTCTGCACTGCTTCGGCCCCGAGGCGGTCAGCGAGAAAGTCACCGACGAGGGAGCGCGGCGCGGGCGCACCGGCTGCGATGAGGAAGTCACGGGCGCAGACCCATGCTTGGCCTTTGCCTTCGGTGCGATGAAAGCAGCCTTGACGTCCCGGATTCACCACCGCTAGGTTCACCTTCGCGGGTACACAAACCAGTCCCGCACAGGTCCACACTCGGGAAGGCCGTATAGCCTAAGTCTCTGAGAACGTGGGGATTTGTCAGGTTCGATTTTGGTGGTCAGCCCGTGTGGGGGCACCATCTTGTTTCAGATATCTTATTTAAATCAATATATTGGATGCCTGGCTTGTGGTCTTATCCCCCTTTTAGTCCCCTTTTCTGTTGATGGTATACAGCCCATCTTGCTTTCTGAGACGCGTACATAAGCAAGCGCTCGTAGGCGAGTCGAAAATAGGCCGGGATAGTAGTAAATTGGCAGCGCCACTACGTTGAAAACGTGCCCGAGTGCTTGATCTCGTCACGAGCCTGCCGACGCGTGACAAGAGGATCTACTGTTTCGGCTTGGCCTTCCGGCGCTTGGCGTTCACTAGGGAGTCGATCTTCTTGATATTCCGCCGTGCCTCTTCCTTCTGCTCCGGAGTCGTTTTCGGATCGTCCAGCATCCGCCGGAACGTTTTGTGCAGTCGCGTCCCCTCGCACTCCCGCCCCGTCTGGGGTTGGTCAGCCAGTCGCGGTTGGGTAGTTTCTGCCGGTGGTTCATCTGCTTCTGCGCTCTTGTTGAATATCACTTCAAGTAAGCCCTTTCTTCGTAGTCGATTCTAAATTCACCCCCAAAGCACACTTCTTGACTGAGTTTCTGCCACTTGTTGAAGAGAGACGGTTCCGGAAAACTGAACATCCGGGATAAGTGGATTTTCCGCGCAACAGCAGCATGATGCTGCGAGCGAGGAGAAGACCATGACAAGACGACCGCGCCGGAACCA
>NZ_JBXWRR010000004.1:0-242612 GCF_059613025.1 Ruegeria sp. BHSC223 | reverse complement strand
CGGCTTCGGCTTCGGCTTCGGCTTCGGCTTCGGCTTCGGCTTCGGCTTCGGCTTCGGCTTCGGCTTCGGCTTCGGCTTCGGCTTCGGCTTCGGCTTCGGCTTCGGCTTCGGAAGGCTCCTCTGTCGCCGCCTTCGCCTCGTCAACCGTTGGTTCAGGCAACTCCTGTTTGGTCTCGGACATAGGGTCGGTGACGGTTTCCAGCTCTGGGTCTTTCTTCTCGGCCACCGCGCTGTCCCTTTCGAATCTGAAAATCTTCAAATACCGGATGCCGTTCGACACTAATGCGCGCCCGGACGCCCCTCAACCCGAATGGCACGCGTCACAGCAATTTCAATCGCGTCCCGCATAGCGTCGGCATCCGGAGTCTTGGCAACGATCAAATCGGAAAGCTTTATGTTTTCAAAGGGTTTTTTCACTGCCTCACTCATCGCGACGACGCTGAGCGACGGCGTGCCGTTCAACAGCCCGGCAAATTGTCGCGCGGTCCGGGGTGAGAAAACCGGTGCAATAACGGGTTTGTCACCTGTCAGGACCCGTTGTGCCTCGTCCGAAAAGGGCAACAAACGCTGGGCATAGATCACCTGTTCTCCGGTCCTCAACCCCATCCGGGTCAGGTTTGCCGCCACTTCACCGCGCCCATGTTCACCGCGCAGATGCAAAAGAGGCGTTTCCGGACGCCTCGCGAGCATCCCCGCGATCAGCGCCTCGGCGCTCTCGCCCGCCATGGTGGCAGACCAGCCCGCCTGCACCGCCATCCGGGTGGTTGCCCGCCCGACGCAGAAACAGGGCAGCGACCGGTCTGCGGTCAAGCGCGCGGCGATGCCCACACCATTGGAGGAGGTAAAGATCAGCCCCGCCGCCGAACCAAAATCCAGCGCCTCGACTGTCGGCTCGATCCGCAACAGCGGGGAATAGATGGGGGTCAACGCCGCCCGGATCTCGGGGCGTAACCCGGCGACAAACCGTTCCGAGGCGCCACGCGGGCGGGTCATCAGCAGATAGATCAGCGGCGCGCTCCTGCGTGGCGGGATTGTTTGCGGGTCGCGGGGGTGATACCCCGCTCGCCGAACATCATGCAACGGTGGGGCCGATGGCGCAAACCCTGACGATACTCGGGCTGGAAAGCAGTTGCGACGATACCGCCGCCGCGGTGGTGCGCCAGACCGAGGGGCAACCGGCCGAGATCCTGTCCTCGGTCGTGCATGGCCAGACCGACCTGCACAGCGCCTATGGTGGCGTGGTGCCCGAGATCGCCGCCCGCGCCCATGCCGAAAAACTGGATATCTGCGTGCGCCAGGCGCTGGCCGAGGCTGGCGTTACCCTGGCCGATCTGGATGCGGTGGCAGTGACCGCCGGGCCGGGCCTGATCGGCGGGGTGATGTCGGGGGTGATGTGCGCCAAGGGGATCGCCGCCGCCACCGGCCTGCCGTTGATCGGGGTGAATCATCTGGCGGGCCACGCGCTGACCCCGCGCCTGACCGACCAGATCGCCTATCCCTATCTCATGCTGCTGGTGTCGGGCGGGCATTGCCAATACCTGATCGCCCACGGGCCCGAACAGTTCTCACGGCTTGGCGGGACCATCGACGACGCTCCGGGCGAGGCCTTTGACAAGACCGCGCGCCTGCTGGGCCTGCCGCAACCCGGCGGTCCTTCGGTCGAGGGCGAGGCGCGGCAGGGTGATCCCAAGCGATTCCGCTTTCCCCGGCCCTTGCTGGACCGGCCCGGTTGCGACCTGTCGTTTTCGGGGTTAAAGACCGCGCTGATGCGGATGCGCGACCAGTTGGTCGCCGAACAGGGCGGGTTGACCCGGCAGGATCGCGCCGATCTGTGCGCCGGGTTTCAGGCCGCAGTGGTGGATACCCTGGCGGAAAAGACCCGACGCGCGCTGGCGCTCTATCTGGCAGAGGACCCAGCAGACCCGGTTGTCGCGGTCGCTGGTGGGGTGGCGGCCAACGCAGCCATCCGCGCGGCGCTGGAGACGGTCTGCGCCGAGGCGGATGCCCGGTTCACCGCGCCGCCGCTGCGCCTGTGCACCGACAACGCGGCAATGATCGCCTATGCCGGTCTCGAACGCTTCCGCAGCGGCGCCCGCGACGGGCTGGACCTGACCGCCCGGCCGCGCTGGCCGCTTGATCAAAGCAGCCCGGCGATGCTGGGCAGCGGCAAGAAGGGCGCCAAGGCATGAGTGTCGCGGTTCTGGGATCGGGCGCATTCGGCACCGCTTTGGCAATCTCGCTTGCGGGCAAGGGTCCGGTCACGTTGTGGTCACGGTCCCCCGAACAGGCGCGGCAGATGCAGGAGACCCGCGAGAACCAACAGCGCCTGCCCGGCCTGCCGCTGCCCGAAGCGCTGAGCGTTACCGATGATCTGGATCAGGCTTCGCAAAGCGACACGCTGCTCCTTGCGGTGCCGATGCAGAAACTGCGCGGCATGATGTCAGATCATGCGGCTGCATTGCGCGGGCGGGTTCTGGTCGCCTGCTGCAAGGGGATCGAATTGAACAGCGGGCTTGGCCCGATGGCCGTGATGGCAGAAACCCTGCCCGGCACCCGCACCGCGCTGCTGACCGGACCCAGCTTTGCCCAGGATATCGCGCGCGGCCTGCCGACGGCACTGACGCTGGCCTGCGCCGAGGCCGATCTGGGTCGCGATTTGCAAGCGCAGCTGACCACCGCCAACCTGCGGCTCTATCGGACCACCGACACGATCGGGGCCGAACTTGGTGGCGCGCTGAAGAACGTGATCGCGATCGGCTGCGGCGCCTGCATCGGTGCCGGGATGGGCGACAGCGCCCGCGCCGCGCTGTTGACCCGTGGCTTTGCCGAGATGCAGAGGCTGGCGGCGCTGAAAGGCGCCCGGCCCGAGACCCTGATGGGCCTGTCTGGCCTTGGCGATCTGATGCTCACCTGCTCATCCGACCTGTCGCGCAACTATCGGTTCGGTCTGGCATTGGGCCGGCAGGAGCCGTTCGACCGCGCCACCACGGTCGAAGGTGTCGCCACCGCCCATGCGGTGGCACAACTGGCCCGCGATAACAGGATCGAGATGCCGATCAGCACAACGGTGGCGCAGCTGTCAAACGGCGATTACAGTGTCGCCGAAGCGATGCGTTCGCTGCTCAACCGACCGCTCAAGGAGGAATGACATGCTGGTTGCCCTGATCGCACGGGACAAGGACGGCGCCCTGCAAACCCGGCTCGACAATCGCGCAGCCCATCTTGCCTATATCGAGGAAACCGGAGTTGTCGCGCAGGCCGGGCCGCTGCTGGACGGCGACGCGATGATCGGCTCGCTGGTCATTCTTGATGTGGCCGATCTGGCCGCGGCCGAGAACTGGGCCGCCAATGACCCCTATGCCAAGGCCGGGCTGTTCCAGTCGGTGCAACTGATCCCGTGGAAAAAGGTAATCGGCTGATGGCCTATTGGCTGTTCAAATCGGAACCCGAGACCTGGGGTTGGGACGATCAGGTCGCCAAGGGCGACGCGGGTGAAGAATGGGATGGCGTGCGCAATTATCAGGCGCGCAATTTCATGCGGGAAATGGCATTGGGTGACCGAGGCTTTTTCTACCACTCGCAAAGCGACAAGGCGGTGGTGGGCATCGTCGAGGTCTGCGCCGAGGCGCACCCCGACAGCAAGGCAGACGACCCGCGCTGGGAATGCGTGGATATCAAGGCGGTGCGCCCCTTTCAGCAGCCGGTGACGCTGGACCAGATCAAGGCCGACCCGCGCCTGTCCGAGATGGTTCTGGTGCGCAACTCGCGCCTGTCGGTGCAGCCGGTGACAGAGGCGGAATGGCGCGCAATCTGCGCAATGGGGCAGACAGTTCCCGACTGATCATGCATTCTGGCCGCATCGCGGAAACTCGATGAGGCAAGGATGGAACTGTTGAATGTTCTGGCGGCCGCGTTTGGCGCCTTTGCGCTGGGATCGGTCTGGTACATGGTTCTGGCAGAACCCTGGATGCAGGATGCCAAGGTGCCGCGCGGCCCCGACGGCAAACCCCAGGGCGGCATGACCCCCGGCATTTTTGCGGCCAGCTTTCTGCTGCAACTGGTCGTGGCGGGGATGATGCGGCATGTCTTTGCTCTCTCGGGGATCGACAGTGCGGGGGCGGGGATCGTGGCGGGGATCGGCATCGGGCTGTTCTTCATCACACCTTGGATCACGCTCAACAATCTCTATGGTATGCGCCCGCTGCGGCTCAGCCTGATCGACGGCGGCTATGCAACACTGGCCTGTGCGGTGATGGGCTTGATCCTGACGCTGTTCTAGGATCGCGGTCCCGGTGGTAGCTCAATGAAAAAAGGGGAAGGTTCCGACGGTTCAGAACCCTCCCCTACCCCCGCGTGCTCCCAACACACCACACGCGAATTCTGTACCGAGGTTCTGACCGTCCTGGTCATACGATAGTTATACGCCCGATACCCCTTCCGGCGCAAAGGCAAAGCTTTGACAATATTCATAAAATGCGAAACGCCCGCCAATGCGGGCGCTTGCGTTTACAGCGTGCCGTTGGCTCAGCCGTAGACGGATTCCTTGCCGAAATGCTTGGTCAGCATGTAATAGACCACGGCGCGATACTTATTGCGCTCAGACTTGCCATAGGTGTCCACAACCTTGGCAATGGCGGCATCCAGCTCGGGCCCGTCGGCCAAGCCCAGCTTCTTGATCAGGAAATTGTTCTTGACGGTTTCCAGCTCACCCGGCTGACTCGACGCGACGGTCGAGGCATCGGCATCATAGATTGCCGGACCGCAACCAATGGTCACCTTGGTTAGCAGGTTCATGTCGGGTGTCATCCCGCACTTGTTCTTCAGATCGTCAGCATATTGGGCGATCAGGTCGTCGCGTTTTCCCATCTCTTCACTCTCCCGAGTTTTTCTGTTTTCGGCCAGTCTATCCGGCACTGGCAAGAGCGTAGCGGCAGCCGGGTCGCGCACAAAGGGAAAACTTGGCCCGTTTTCCCTGTAAGTCGCCGTGATCGGCCTTGTCATCGCGTCAAGTCAGCCCCGAGGCGAGAGACAACGCGACCGGCCGCCTCACTTCAAGACCACGCCATCCTTCTTGCCGTGGTCGGTCCGCTTGTCGAGGACCTTGTCCTGATTGGACCATTTTCTGATGACGGCGTCGCCGTCAGCGCATTTGGTCTGTTCAATTTCCTGCGCTGCCTGAACACCATGCGCGCCGTGCAACTCCTCGTGTTTCTTCAGAGCCGTGACAAAGGATTTCCAGCTTTTGCGCAGCTCCGGATCCAGCTTGGCCTCGTTCTTATGCTTGGGCATCGTATAGGTGATACTGACTGACAGGTCGCAACTGCCGGACCATTTCACATACCAGTCCGTATAGGCCCAGAACCCGTTGGGTCCCCGCGCATCCATCTCCCGGATCAGGTCCTGCGCTGTGGCGGCATTCACCACATAGGTCTTGTTCACAACGGTAACCTTGGGTTTCGCCTCGGCCATCACCGCACCGAATGAGAGCCCCAACACCGCCACACACAGCGATTTGCCGAAGAGGCGGATCGAAAGAAACTTCATACGCATATCACATTCCTCGAGGTGCATGCCGCCTGACGGCTCGGCACAGTTGCATGAGATAAGCGGACTGGGGATTAGCGCGTCAAGCTTTATCGGATCACTGCGATCGGTATGAAAAGGCCGCCCCGATCGTATCGGGGCGGCCAGTCAGAACGGTTGCGCATCGGCTGACGCCGACACTCAATAGCGGTAGTGTTCCGGCTTGAACGGGCCTTCGGGCTTGACCCCGATATAGCTGGCCTGATCGGGGCTCAGCTGGGTCAGCTTGACACCGATCCGGGCCAGGTGCAGGCGGGCCACTTTCTCGTCCAGATGCTTGGGCAGGATATAGACCTTGTTCTCGTACTGATCGCCCTTGGTGAACAGTTCGATCTGCGCCAGAACCTGGTTGGTGAACGAGGCCGACATCACGAACGAGGGGTGGCCGGTGGCGTTGCCCAGGTTCAGCAGACGACCCTCGGAGAGCAGGATGATCTTGTTGCCCGAGGGCATTTCGATCATGTCCACCTGTTCCTTGATGTTGGTCCATTTGTGGTTCTTGAGCGCGGCCACCTGAATCTCGTTGTCGAAATGGCCGATATTGCCGACGATGGCCATGTTCTTCATCTCGCGCATATGCTCGATGCGGATCACGTCCTTGTTGCCGGTGGTGGTGATGAAGATGTCGGCGCTGGCGACTTCGTCTTCCAGCGTGGTCACCTCGAACCCGTCCATGGCCGCCTGAAGGGCACAGATCGGGTCGACCTCGGTCACCTTCACGCGCGCACCGGCACCGCGGAGGCTGGCGGCAGAGCCCTTGCCCACATCGCCGTACCCGCAAACCACGGCGACCTTGCCGGCCATCATGGTGTCGGTGGCGCGGCGGATGCCGTCGACCAGCGATTCCTTGCAGCCGTACTTGTTGTCGAATTTCGACTTGGTCACGCTGTCATTCACGTTGATCGCCGGGAACGGCAGATGGCCGTCCTTGACCAGCTGATACAGGCGGTTGACGCCGGTCGTCGTTTCCTCGGACACACCCTGGATCTGGTCGCGCATCTTAGTGAACCAGCCCGGCGAGGCAGCCATGCGCTTCTTGATCTGGGCCTTGATCACGGTTTCCTCTTCCGAGGACGGAACCGGGATGATGTCCTCACCCGCCTCGGCGCGGGCGCCGAGCAGGATGTAAAGCGTCGCGTCGCCGCCATCATCCAGGATCATGTTGGGGCCGTCCTCGAACAGGAAGGATTTGTCGAGGTAGTCCCAATGCTCTTCCAGCGTCTGGCCCTTGATCGCAAAGACGGGGATGCCCGCCGCCGCAATCGCTGCCGCCGCGTGGTCCTGGGTCGAGAAGATATTGCACGAAGCCCAGCGCACATCGGCGCCCAGCGCCACCAGCGTCTCGATCAGCACGGCGGTCTGGATGGTCATATGCAGCGAACCGACGATCCGCGCCCCTTTGAGCGGCTGGCTTTCGCCATATTCCTCGCGCAGGGCCATCAGGCCCGGCATCTCGGTTTCGGCAATGTCCAGCTCCTTGCGGCCAAACCCGGCCAGCGCAATGTCCTTGACGATATAATCCCCGGCCATCTGTCACTCCATTCCGGCAAATTCGGTCGCCAGAGGCCCTATCACCCCTGCTGGCGGCTGGCAACGAGGATCAGGGGGAATGATCGTGGCGTTGGTTCAGCTGGGGATATCGGGCACCGGCTGGGTGTCCGAGGTCTGGAAATAGTCGGTGCCCGCAGCGACGATACAGCTGATGCCAGTGGCCCGGGTCAGCAGCACGGTAAAGGTGCCGGTCTCAGCCGAGGCCCAAAGCTCGATCACCGAGGCGCCATCAGACAAGGGCTGCAACCCACCGGCGGCGAGGCGTTCAGAGTATTTCTGCTGCAACCGGTCGACGATCGCCGCGCGCGCGGCACAGGATTGCGCGGTGGCCGTCCCGGCGGACAGGATCAGGCCAAAGCCGGCCAATGCTCCCAACAGAGGCTTGATCATCGCAAGCTCCTTTCGCATAGAGGAACGGATTTGTCGGGGGACGTGCCGGGAGGAGATAACACGCCCCCCGCTCTTCGATAGACCGATCAAGCCACCGGGCCGCGAACGCGACACCTGATCGTTGGGCTGGCAGCATGTGATCGGAACAGGGATCAGGCTGCGCCCGGAATGTGGCAAAAACATGGCACGCAAAGGGGACGTGGCACAATGGCAACACAACCCAGAGCCTGGCAAAGGATGCTGTCGGGGCGACGGCTGGATCTGCTGGACCCGACACCGGTCGACATCGAGATCGAGGATATCGCCCATGGGCTGGCCTTTGTCGCGCGCTGGAACGGGCAGACCCATGGGGATTTCGCTTATTCAGTCGCTGAACACTCGCTGCTGGTCGAGGATATCTTTGCCCGCATCGTGCCCGGCGCCGGGTCGAAGTGGCGGCTGGCGGCGCTGCTGCACGACGCGCCTGAATATGTGATCGGCGACATGATCTCTCCGGTCAAGGCAGCGGTCGGGGCCGATTACGGGCTGCTTGACGCACGGCTGACAGCGGCAATCCACATACGGTTCGGCCTGCCCGCCGTGCTGCCGGTGCAGATCAAGAAACAGATCAAGCGCGCCGACCGGGTGAGTGCATGGATGGAGGCCACACGGATCGCCGGGTTTACCGAGGCCGAGGCGAACAAGTTCTTTGGCAGGCAGAAACCCGAGCTGATGCAGGGTCTGGACATTTGCCTGCGACCACCGCTGGAAACGCGCGCCGCCTTTACCGCCCGCTATGAGGCCTTGATTTCCGAAGTCTGATCCGCCCCATCCTCGCGCGCGGCGCGCCGCGCGCGCCGCTCCTGCCGCATGATACGGCGGCGGCGTTTCCGGTACTCTTCGCTCTCGACAAAATCGCCCGCCTGATCCAGCCCCTTGTCGCGGAACATCTGGGCACGTTCCGCGTCGGTTGCGCGCAGCCAGTCCACGTCCGGGCGCACGAAACCGCCCATCGCCAGGCCGCGCCCGATCACGGCATGATCGAGCTCGCCAAAGGAGAGCCGGTTCGATTTGCCGCCCTCGCCCCGCACCCATTCGGTATAAAGCGCGTCGATCACCATCGGGCTGCAGCGACAGAAATGGGCGACATTCTTGGCCAGAAGGTTGGTGGCCCCGGCCTTGCGGCGCAGGATCATCGCCACTTTCTGATCGGGCCGTCCGACCATGGCGTAAAGGTGCAGCGCCGAGCCGTCGGCGGCAATCACATGGGTCGCGGCCTTGTAGCGGGCCAGCTGGGTTTCGAGATTGTATTTCTCGGGGTGAAAGATGTCATAGCCCTCGGCCCGCAGCAGATCCTCCAGCCGCTCCTCTCCCAGCATGCCGCCCTTGCCCAGGCCCAGCGCCGAGCGCGAGATATAGATCTTGCTGGGCCCATCAGGTTCGACCGCCTTGCCGAACCCGGCATGGATCGCATCGCGGAACTTCTGAGTACCTTGCGTGATCGGCCCCAGGCCAAAGCCTTGTCCGGGAACGATCAATTCCTCGACACGGATTGGGTCCGTGGCCACATGGATCGGCAGACCCGGGTGCATCAGGTCGATGAAATCGCGCTGAAACCCGCGAATCTGATCGCCGACGCGCGGCCGTTTGGGGATGAACAACACGCCGTCGATGGGCCCGTCGATATGGTTCAGCGCCCAGAGCCGCGCAGTGCTTTCCACGAGGAAATGACCGAAATGAGCCCACAGCACCCCACCCCACAGCCAGCGGCCCGATAGAACCTCGGACACATTCTCGGGCATCGGGGGCTCGGTCGTCAGCGGGCGATACCGACGCCAGAGCGCGCCTTGCGGACAATAGCGGCCATCGCTGTGCAGCACGCCCGCCTCTTGGGTGAATCCACTGACCTCGGGCGGCACGACGATGGCGCCGCTCAGCGTGTCCAGTCCCTCGGACCAGCCACCATCGGGCTGTGGTTGGGTGGTAGGGTCATTGGGGTCAAGTTCAGGCGCTTGCGCCATAACGAACCTCTCAGCGCGGGCTTCTCTTGGCCAGAATCCTTTGCAGGGTCCGGCGGTGCATGTTTAGCCGGCGCGCGGTTTCGCTAACGTTACGATCACAGAGTTCATAGACACGCTGAATGTGCTCCCACCTCACCCGGTCCGCGCTCATCGGGTTTTCGGGCGGCGGTGGCAATTCGTCGCCGGTGGCCAGCAAAGCGTTGGTGATGTCGGTGGCATCAGCAGGTTTCGATAGATAGTCGGTGGCCCCGATCTTGACCGCTGCGACCGCGGTGGCGATGGCACCGTAACCGGTCAGGACCACGACCCGGCAATCGGGCCGCTTCTCGCGCAGCACTTCGACCACATCCAGCCCGTTACCATCCTCGAGCCGCAGATCGACCACCGCATAGGCCGGTGGCCGGGCGGTGGCGATGGCACGACCGGCGGCAACCGAACCGGCGGTCTCGATCTCGAAGCCGCGTTTTTCCATCGCCTTGGCCAACCGGCGCAGAAACGGTTCGTCGTCATCAACCAGCAACAGCGACTTGTCGGGACCGATATCGGGCTGGGGGGCGTCGACCATGCTCATTCTTTCCGCTGTTTTTCGTGTTTTTGCCTAAGGGCGAGTATTAACAGCGACTGCGGCAAGGTCAAACGCCTCTGTCGTGATCACATGGCGTCCAGAAAACAGCCGATCCGGTCGGCCATCTGCTCGGGCGTCTCGTCACGGCGGAAGAACTCGACAAAACCATGTTCGGGCAGCACCAGGTAAGAGAAGGTCGAATGATCGACCAGGTAATACTCGTCGCTCTTGTCCTGCGCGCGGTAATAGGTCTTGTAGGCGAGGCTTGCCGCCTTGACCTGTTCAGGCGAACCGGTCAGGCCGATCATCCGCTCGTGCAGGTTGGCAGCGAAATCGCCGACCACCTCGGGCGTGTCGCGGTCCGGGTCGATCGAGATAAAGACCGGGGTTACCATCTGCCCACGGGTTTCAAGCAGGTCTATCGCCTCGACATTGCGCGAGTTGTCCAGCGGGCAGACATCGGGGCAGAAGGTGTAGCCAAAGTAGAGCAGCGAGGGCTCTGTGATCACATCCTTGTCGGTCACGGTCTCGCCCTTGGCATTGACCAGTTCGAACGGGCCGCCGATGGTCTCGGCGCCGCCTGCGATCTGCCCGGCACGGCATTGGGCGAACCGGTCGTCACCGTCACCGCCACGGGTAGCGATCCAGGTGGCGCCCAGCGCTGTGGCGGCAACCACCGCGGCGAGAAAGGCATAGAGTCGGGTCATTTTCGGCCTCAAGGTCAGAGATGTTGATCGTCTCGGCCCGGACACCTATCAAGATAGCCAGCCGTTGCAACTGGACATAGGCGCGCGATGCCGGACTCCAATATCAACCTCGTGCTCGGACAAGAGCGCAGCAGCTGGATCCGTCTGCGCACGATGATCCTGCTCAGATGGGTGGCCATTGCCGGGCAGGTCGCCGCTATTCTGGTGGCGCAGCACAGCTATCACCTGCAACTGAACCTGGGCCTGTGCTATC
Source organism: Ruegeria sp. BHSC223 (assembly GCF_059613025.1). NCBI lineage: Bacteria > Pseudomonadati > Pseudomonadota > Alphaproteobacteria > Rhodobacterales > Roseobacteraceae > Ruegeria > Ruegeria sp. BHSC223. The sequence continues at coordinate 231,563 of NZ_JBXWRR010000004.1, read as the reverse complement.
TGGCCATCGGCATTTCGGCCGTCGGCAACCTGCTGGCGATCTTTCTTTTCCCTGAAAACAAGCGCTTGGGAGAGTTCGAGAACTTTCTGATGGTGCTGTTCGACCTGTTGCAGCTGGGCTTCCTGCTGTATCTGACCGGCGGATTGCACAACCCGTTCGCGCTGCTTCTGGTCGGGCCGGTGATCATCTCGGCCAATGTGATGGGCCTGCGCTCGACCCTGTTCATAGGTACCACCGCCATCGTTCTGGTCACGCTGCTGGGGCTCTATCACGTTCCGTTGAGAACCGAGATGGGCTTTATCCTGCGCATCCCGGATGTGTTCGTCTTTGGCCATTGGACGGCGATCATCATCGCGATCATCTTTCTGGGCGCCTATTCCTATCGCATCAGCTCCGAGGTGCAATCGATGTCCGAGGCGCTGGCCGCGACGCAAATGGCGCTGTCGCGCGAACAGAAGCTGACCGATCTGGGCGGGGTGGTGGCCGCCGCCGCGCACGAGCTGGGAACACCGCTGGCCACGATCAAACTGGCCAGTTCCGAGCTGGTCGAAGAGCTGGATGACCGCCCCGACCTGCGCGAGGATGCGGCACTCATCCGCGAGCAGGCGGATCGTTGCCGCGATATCCTGCGTGACATGGGACGGGCGGGAAAGGACGATCTGCATCTGCGCCAGGCGCCACTGTCGACTGTTATCCACGAGGCGGCCGAACCGCATGTGCACCGCGGCAAAACCGTGCATTTCGACGAAGGTCCGGGCGAGGGTGGCGACCTGCAACAGCCGTCGATCCTGCGCAAGCCCGAAGTCATCCACGGGTTGCGCAACCTGATCCAGAACGCGGTCGATTTTGCCCGCACCAATGTCTGGATCGAGGCGAAATGGACCGCCGAGACGATCACGGTTTCGATTATGGATGATGGTCGTGGCTATCCCGGCCACATGATCGGGCGCATCGGCGATCCGTTCGTGCGCCGCCGCCGAGCCGAGATCGACCGCCGCACCCGGCCGGAATACGAAGGCATGGGCCTGGGCCTTTTCATTGCCAAGACCCTGCTGGAACGCAGCGGCGCCGAGCTAAGCTTTGCCAATGGCTCGGATCCCTACCAGACCCTGACCGAGCAGTCCGAACGCCGAGGCGCCATCGTTCTGGTCGTATGGCCACGGTCGCAGATCGACGCCCAGATCGGTGAAAACTCGATCCCGCTAGGGTTGAATGAACAGTTTCAAGTTTAGTTAAACTTGTGTTAACTTCTTGCCCGCAGGATCGATCCATTCGGACGAGGCAAGGCGGGATACGAATATGGTGGAATGGTTGGCTTTGGCCGCGATATGCCTACTGTCGGCAGGGCTGACTGGGCGATTGCTCTCTAAACCCGCTCAATCCAGACAGCCGATCGCCCCTGTTTTTGAACCCGGTAGCGGCCTGGGTCATGTGTTCCTTTTCGATGGCACCGACATGATTGGCGCCTCGCATGCCGGCGAAGATAAGGACATTCAGGACTGGCATGACTTGCGCGAGCGTCTGGCAAACGAGTTTCCCGGCTTCCCCTCCGATCCCGACCATATAGAACGGCAAGGACAGTTGGTGGTTGCACCGATCGACGGGCGCAATGATCGTGACGTGTTTTGCGAATGGATCGACGGCATCGTCCGAGTCGAACTGCGCCGGCATTGCGATGCTCTGGCCAACGACCCGCGTGCATCAGATGCAGACCCGTTGCGGCTTGCGATGGACCAGGCGCCCTATCCTGTCTGGTATCTGGATAGCGATGGCAATATCCGATGGTGCAATGCTGCCTATGTGATGTTGGCTCGCAAGGTGCGCGGTCGCAACCCGGAGCTTTTCGACCCGTTGTTTCCAGACAGAGTCGACATTGGCGCACCGGCCAAGAAAGCACGTATCTCGATCGCGATAGGTGAAACCGATGCCAAGCTGTGGTTCGACGTGGTGATCGTAAAACAGAATGCAGGCTGCCTTTGCTATGCAATGGACATCAATGCAGTCGTGGATGCAGAAATCGCCCAACGCAATTTTGTCCAGACCCTGGCCAAGACATTTGCCCAGCTCTCTATCGGTTTGGCAATTTTTGACCGCAATAGACAGCTGGCGTTATTCAACCCTGCGCTGATCGACCTGACTTGCCTGCCAGCCGATTTCCTCAGCAGCCGACCCGAGGTGTCGAGCTTCTTTGACAGGCTGCGCAATCTCAACATGATGCCGGAGCCCAAGAATTACGGCGGCTGGCGCCAGCAGATGAACGACCTGCTGCAAGCGGCATCGAGCGGCAACTATCAGGAAACCTGGTCGCTACCCTCGGGCTCGGTCTATTCGGTCAGCGGGCGGCCCCATCCTGATGGCGCGGTGGCCTTCCTGTTCGAGGACATCACCGCCGAGATCACCCTGACCCGCCGGTTCCGCTCGGAACTGGAACTGGGGCAGGCAGTGCTGGACCATCTGGATGCGGCGATAGCGGTGTTCGCCGCCGACGGGTCGCTGGCCTTTTCCAACGCCGCCTATCACCGGCTGTGGAAATCCGATCCCGATCTCAGCTTTGCACAGGTGACGATCGTGGATGCGACCCGAACCTGGCAGGATCTATGCACTGCAACACCGCTTTGGGGTGAGATTCGCGACTTTGTCGAAAGCCGCGAGAACCGGGCGGAGTGGGGGGGACGCGTACAGTTGCGCAGCGGCGAGCACCTGACATGCACCGTCAGCCCGATCCAGAACGGCTCTACCCTGGTATCCTTTTCATCGCCCGCAGAGACAGCCGCGCACGGACCGGCCCACGCCGAGGGGTGATACCGCCTTGCAGCCGGAATGCACCGCGGTCATTGTGGCGCCATGACCGCTTCGCCCCTGATCCTGCACCCTGACAGCCCCGATGAAACCGCCCGTTTGGCGGTGGTTCTCGGTGCCGCTTTGACAGCGGGGGATTGCCTGTTGCTGTCGGGCGAGATCGGCAGCGGCAAGACCCATTTCGCCCGTCACCTGATCCAGTCCCTGCTACCCGTCGCCGAGGATATCCCCTCGCCCACCTTCACGTTGGTACAGGTCTATGACAGCACCCGGGGCGAGATCTGGCACAGCGATCTCTACCGACTGACCGGGCTGGACGAGATCGAGGAACTGGGCCTGTCCGAGGCCTTCTCGGACGCGATCACATTGGTCGAATGGCCTGACCGGCTGGGCCCTCTGACACCGGATCATGCCCTGCATCTGCATTTCGAAACCGACCCTCAGGACGAGTTGAAACGCCGCCTGACCCTGTCTTGGACCGATCCAAAATGGACCACGCGCATCGAGGCGTTGAAATGAGTGACCGAAGCGCGCTTACCACCGCTTTCCTGGCCGAAACCGACTGGGCCGGCGCCTCGCGAACGCCGCTGGCAGGCGATGCCTCGGCTCGCCGCTATGAGCGGTTGAGCAACCCGGAAACCGGCCAGACCGCCGTGCTGATGGACGCTCCGCCCGCGCAGGGCGAAACGGTACACCGCTTTGTCGAAATGGCGCGGCATCTGCGCGCCCAGGGCCTGAGCGCGCCCGAGATCCTGGCCGAGGATCCATCGCAGGGCTTTTTACTGATCGAAGACCTGGGCGACGACCTCTTTACCCGCGTCATCGCCCGCGACTCGTCACAAGAAGTGCCGCTTTACGAGGCTGCGACCGATCTATTGGTGGCGCTGCGCGACATGCCGCTGATGGCCGGTCTCGACAGCTATGGCCCGGCGCCGCTGGCCGAAAAGACCGATATCGCCTTTGATCACTATGTGAGCGGGATCACAGGCGCTGACACCACCGAGATGCGGGATCGGTTCATAGACCGGTTCGGAGGCGTCCTGCACCGGACGATCCAGGGACCCAAAGTAATGATCCTGCGGGACTATCACGCCGAGAATCTGCTCTGGCTGCCGGATCGCGCCGGGATGGCCCGGGTCGGGCTGCTCGATTTCCAGGACGCGGTCGTGGGCCACCCTGCCTATGATCTGGTCAGCCTGTTGCAGGACATCCGCCGAGATGTGCCGGCCCGGATCGAAATGCGCATGATCGACCGGTTCATAGCCGAGACCGGTGCGGACGACCACGAATTCCGCACCGCCTATGCCGTGCTGGGCGTACAGCGGAATCTGCGCATTCTGGGCGTCTTTGCCCGGCTGTCGCGCGAGATGGGCAAGACCCGGTATCTGGCGCTGATGGCCGCGGTCTGGCGCCATGTGATGCGCGATCTGGAGCATCCGGCCATGGCGGGTATCGCAGACTTGCTGCGCGAAACGCTGCCGCCTCCCTCACCCGAAAACCTGGCCCGACTGCACCCGAGATGACACAGACCGACCTGCCCGTAATGCTGTTCGCCGCCGGGTTCGGCACCCGCATGGGCGACCTGACCCGCACCCGCCCGAAACCCCTGATCGAGGTGGCGGGCCGCCCTCTGGTCGATCACACGCTGGACCTGGCTCGCGCAGTTTCCCCACCCCGGATCGTGGCCAACCTGCACTACCTCGCCCCAATGCTGGCGGCGCATCTGGCGCCACGGGGGGTGCTCTTGTCCGAGGAGCAGCCCGATATCCTGGATACCGGCGGGGGGTTACGGCAAGCCTTGCCGATGCTTGGGGCCGAAACGGTGTTTACAAGCAATACCGATGCGATCTGGTCGGGGCCGAATCCCTTTGCCCTGTTGGCCGAGGCTTGGGATCCGGTACATATGGATGCGCTTTTGATGTGCGTGCCGTTGGAACAGGCCATCGGACATTCAGGGACTGGCGATTTCAGCCTTGATGCGCAGGGGCGGATCGAACGCGGGCCGGGGCTGGTCTATGGCGGGGTACAGATCGTCAAGACGGGCGGGTTGCATGGCTTTGACGTGCCTGCCTTTTCGCTGAACCTTCTCTGGAACAGGATCGGGGCGGCCGGGCGGCTTTTTGCGCTGGAATACCCCGGGCGCTGGTGCGATGTCGGCCATCCCGGCGGGATCGCTCTGGCCGAGGAGATGCTGCGCGATGTTTGACCCCTGCCCGCACCCCCGTGTCTTTGCCCTGCCGTCCGGGGTCGATTTCCCGCGCGCGCTGGTGCAGGGGCTGCACCAACGTGTTGCCGGGCAGCCGCCGCATGTGCTGGCGGGGGTGCAGCTGGTGGTCAACACCCACCGGATGGAGCGGCGCATCCGCGCGTTGTTCGATGCCGGGCCGGCGGCTCTGTTGCCGCGGGTGTCGCTGGTCACCGACCTGACGGCGCTGGGCGCGGTCACCCATCTCCCACCCGCAGTTCCACCATTGCGGCGGCGGCTGGAACTGGTGCAGCTGATCACGCGCCTATTGGATCAGCAGCCCGATCTGGCAGCGCGGGCATCGATTTTCGACCTTTCCGATAGCCTGGCCGCTCTGATCGACGAGATGCAGGGCGAAGGGGTCACACCTGCTGCCATTCGGGCGCTGGATGTCAGCGACCAATCCGGTCATTGGGCGCGTGCGCAGCAATTCATCGCCATAGCCGAGCGCTATTTGCGCAGCGGTGACGACGAACTGGACGTGCAGGCCCGGCAACGCCGCGTGGTCGAGGCGCTGATCGCGGAATGGGCGCAGCACCCTCCTGAACATCCGGTGATCCTGGCCGGTTCCACCGGGTCGCGCGGGACCACAATGCTCTTGATGGAGGCGGTTGCCCGCCTGCCGCAGGGCGCGGTGGTACTGCCCGGCTTTGACTTCGACCAGCCGGGGCGGGTCTGGGACGGGCTCGAGGACGCGCTGACCGCCGAGGACCATCCCCAGTTCCGCTTTGCCCGGCTGATGGCGCGGCTGGGCCTGACGCCGGATCAGATCTCACCCTGGTCGGATGACGTGGCCCCCTGCACCAGCCGCAACCGGCTGGTGTCGCTGGCACTTCGCCCCGCACCGGTGACCGACGCCTGGATGAGCGAGGGGCCGCAGCTGAAAGGTATCGATACCGCCACCCGCGACATCACCCTGATCGAGGCAGCCAGTCCGCGGGACGAGGCGCTGGCCATCGCCCTGCGCCTGCGTCAAGCGGCAGAGGATGGGCAAAGCGCGGCGCTGATCACCCCCGACCGGATGCTGACACGGCAGGTCAGCGCCGCGCTTGATCGCTGGAACATCCTGCCCGATGACAGCGCCGGCCTGCCACTGCACTTGTCACCACCGGGCCGGTTCCTGCGCCATGTCGCGGGGCTGTTCTCGTCCCGGCTGGATGGCGAGGCGCTGCTGACGCTGCTGAAACACCCGTTGTGTCACACCGGAAAGGGCCGCAACGAACACCTGCTCCACACCCGCGATCTGGAACTGGATCTGCGCCGCAACGGCCCGCCCTTTCCCGGTGCCGAAGACCTGACGGGTTTCGCCACCCGCCGCGAGGTGTCCGACGGCTGGACCAACTGGGTCGCCCGCTGTTTCTGCGACCAGCATGTCACCGGCGCCCTGCCGCTGTCCGATTGGGTCGACCGCCTGCGCCAGCTGGCCGAGGCGCTGTCGGCGGGCGCCGAGGGCGGCAGCGGCAACCTTTGGGAACAGAAGGCCGGGCAAGAGGCGTTGGCCATCGTCACCGCTCTGGCCGACGAGGCCCCGCATGGCGGCGAGATGGACGCCCGCGATTTCGCCGACCTTCTGGGCGGGCTGTTGTCCACGGGCGAGGTGCGCGACCGCGACGCGCCCTATCCCGGCATCATGATCTGGGGCACGCTCGAGGCGCGAGTGATGGGGGCTGACCTGCTGATCCTGGGCGGGCTGAACGAAGGCAGCTGGCCCGAATCCCCTGCCCCCGACCCCTGGCTGAACCGGCGCATGCGCCACGATGCGGGCCTGTTGCTGCCGGAACGTCGCATCGGCCTGTCGGCGCATGATTTCCAACAGGCCATCGGCGCGCCCGAAGTCTGGCTGACCCGCGCCAAACGCTCGGACGATGCCGAAACCGTGCCCTCGCGCTGGCTGAACCGGCTGACCAACCTGTTGCAGGGCCTGCCCGATCAGGGCGGTGCAGTGGCGCTGTCCGAGATGCGGGCGCGCGGCCGTCGCTGGCTGTCCATGGCCGAGGCGCTGGAGGAGGCGCCGCGCAGTGCCCCGGCCCCGCGCCCCTCGCCCCGGCCGCCGCTGGCCGCGCGGCCCCGGCAATTGTCGGTGACCGAGATCAAGAAGCTGATCCGCGATCCTTACGCGATCTACGCCCGGCATGTGCTGCGACTCAAACCGCTGGACCCGCTGGTGCAGGCACCCGACGCGCTGTTGAGGGGGATCGTGATCCACGAGGTCCTGGAGAGTTTCGTGCGCGACAGCGTGCTGGACATGGCCCTGCTCAACCGCGACACCTTCCTGAAACGCGCGGGCGCGATGCTGGAGGAACTGGTTGCCTGGCCCACGGCGCGGGCGCTGTGGCTGGCGCGGCTCGACCGGGTGGCCGATGCCTTTTTGCTGTCCGAAGAGGCCCGGCGCGCCGACGCAGGCCCGATCGCCTTCGAGGCGCAGATGCGCAAACAGCTCGACGGGCTGGATTTCACCCTGACCGGGCGGGCCGACCGGATCGACCGGACCGAACGCGGCTCGCTCTGTCTTTACGACTACAAGACTGGGGCACCGCCCAGCGAAAAGCAGCAGGCGAAATTCGACCGGCAACTGTTGATCGAGGCTGCGCTGGCCGAAGAGGGCGGGTTCGAGGGGATCGACCCGGCCCCGGTGGCGCGCGCGGTCTTTATCGGCATGGGTGGCAGCTACAAAGAGGTGCCGGCCCCGCTCGACGCCGAGCCCCCGGTCAAAGTCTGGGCCGAGCTGCACCAGCTGATCGGCGCCTATTTCGAGCCAGATCAAGGTTTTACCTCGCGCCGGATGCTGCACAAGGACAGCGATGCAGGCGATTACGATCATCTGGCGCGGTTCGGAGAATGGGATCGCAGCGCCACGCCCGAACCCGAGGATCTGACATGAGCGCCCGCAACGCAGCGACCGAACGTCAGGTACAGGCCGCGCGGCCGGACGCCTCGACCTGGCTGGCGGCAAATGCCGGGTCGGGCAAGACCAAGGTGCTGACCGACCGGGTGGCGCGGCTGTTGCTCAGCGATGTGCAGCCTCAGCACATCCTGTGCCTGACCTATACCAAGGCGGCAGCCAGCGAGATGCAGAACCGCCTGTTCAAGCGTTTGGGCGAATGGGCGATGCTGGCGGATGCGCCGCTCAGGGCGCAATTGTCGGATCTTGGGGTGCCGGGGGCGATCGACAATGCACGGCTGGCCCATGCCCGCACCCTGTTCGCCCGCGCCATCGAAACACCCGGCGGGCTCAAGATCCAGACCATCCACTCGTTCTGTGCCACGCTCTTGCGCCGGTTCCCGCTGGAAGCGGGGGTCAGCCCGCAATTCTCGGAAATGGAGGACCGCGCCGCCGCCCTGCTGCGCGAAGAGATCGTCGAAGACATGGCCGCTGGCCCGCAGGCTGCGCTGATCTCGAATTTGGCCCGCCACATCACCGATACCGATTTCGCCAGCCTGACCGCCGCCATCTGCCAAAGGCGCGCGGCCTTTGCGCAACCGCTGGACTGGGCCGGGCTGCTGACCCTGTTCGACCTGCCCGAGGAGTTCGATACCCAGGGGCTGCTGACCTCGGTCTTTCTGGGTGGCGAGGTCGCGCTGATCCGCTCCCTCCTGCCTGCGCTGATGGGCAGCGGTGCCAATGACCAGAAAGCCGCCGCCCGGCTTGCCGCCTTTACCCGGCCGACGCTCGACGGGCTGATCGTGCTGGAACAGGTGCTGCTGACCGGTGCCAGCGCGAAATCGCCGTTCTCGGCCAAGATCGACGGCTTTCCCACCAAGGGTCTGCGCCAAGGCGTGCTGGCTGGACAGATGCCCCAGCTCGAAGCGCTGATGCTGCGGGTCGAGGCTGCGCGCGACCAGCGCCTTGCGCTGGCTGCCGCTGAGAAATCTCTGGCGCTGCACCGGTTCGCGGCCGCGTTTCTGCCGGAATATTCCCGGCGCAAACAGTTGCGCGGCTGGCTCGACTTTGACGACCTGATCCTGAAGGCGCGGCAATTGCTGACCGATCCGGGCGTCGCGGCCTGGGTGCTTTACCGGCTCGACGGTGGCATCGATCATATCCTGGTGGACGAAGCACAGGACACCAGCCCCGAACAATGGGACGTGATCGAGAAGCTGGCGCAGGAATTCACCAGCGGCGAAGGCGCGCGTTCGGGTGTCGAGCGCACCATTTTTGTCGTCGGCGACAAGAAACAGTCGATCTATTCCTTTCAGGGCGCCGACCCGGACGCGTTTGACCGGATGCAGGCCGAATTCGGGCGCAAGCTGCGCGATTCAGGCTCTAACCTGGAAGATCTGACGCTGGAATTCTCGTTCCGCTCGTCCAGCGCGATCCTTGGGCTGGTCGATCTGGTGTTCCGGAACCGAGCGCAGGCGGGGTTTCACAAAGAGTCCTTGCACCGGGCCTTCAAATCCGACCTGCCGGGGCGGGTCGACCTTTGGCCGCTGATCGACAAGGTCGAGGAAGAGGAAGACGGCGACTGGACCGACCCGGTGGACCGGCCCGGCGCGCGCCATCACACGGTGATCCTGGCCGAGCAGGTGGCCGGGCAGATCCGCGATATGATCGACCGGGGCGAAACCATCCCGATTGATGGCGAAACACCTGGCACATTCGCGCGGCGACGGGTGCGGCCCGGCGATTTCCTGATCCTGGTTCAGCGCCGATCCGATCTGTTTGCCGAGATCATCCGCGCCTGCAAGGCGGCGGGCCTGCCCATTGCGGGGGCCGACCGGCTCAAGGTCGGGGCCGAACTGGCGGTCAAGGATCTTGCCGCCCTGCTCAACTTTCTGGCCACGCCCGAGGATGATCTGTCGCTGGCCACGGTGCTGAAATCGCCTCTGTTCGGGTGGAGCGAACAGCAGTTGTTTGACCTGGCGCATCGCCGGAGCGACCGCTACCTGTGGGCGGCGCTGCGCGCCCGGCGCGCGGAGTTTCCCGAAACACTGGCCGTGCTCGACGACCTGCGCGGGCAGACCGATTTCCTGCGCCCCTATGACCTGATCGAGCGGATCCTGACCCGGCATGACGGGCGGCGCAAGCTGTTGGGCCGATTGGGCGCCGAGGCAGAGGACGGGATCAACGCCCTGCTCAGCCAGGCACTGGCCTATGAACGCTCGGACATTCCCAGCCTGACCGGATTCCTTGTCTGGATGCAGACCGACGATCTGGAGATCAAGCGCCAGATGACCGGGGTGGGCGACATGATCCGGGTGATGACGGTACATGGCTCCAAGGGGTTGGAGGCGCCCATCGTGATCCTGCCCGACACTGCCCAACGCCGCGCGCCACGCGATGCCGAGATCATGTTGGCCGAGGGCACACCACTATGGCGGGTGCCGCGTGACAGCTCTCCGGCGCTGCTCTCGACCGCGCGCGAGGCAGCGCAGACGCGCGAGATGAACGAACGGCTACGGCTCTTGTATGTGGCGCTGACGCGTGCGGAAAAGTGGTTGATCGTGGCGGCGGCGGGCGATCTGGGCAGCGATGGCAACAGCTGGTATCAGGCGGTTTCGGATGCGATGGCCGAAGCCGGGGCGACCGGAGTCGCGGGCGATATCCTGAGGCTGGAACATGGCGACTGGACCGGGCCACCACTGGTCGAGGAAAGCACCACGCCCGAGACGACAGTGGCTCTGCCCGATTGGGCGGCCCGCCCGGCGCCCGATCCCGTATCCGCAGTCAAAACCATTGCGCCCTCGGATCTGGGTGGCGCCAAAGCCCTGCCGGGAGAAGCCGGTCTGGACGAAGAAGCCGCCAAAGCGCGCGGCAGCTGGCTGCACCTGTTGCTGGAGCATCTGCCCGGAACCGAACCGGCGGCTTGGACCGATCACGCGTTGCGCCTGTTGCCAGACCTTGATGCCCCCTTGCGTGACGAACTGCTGGCCGAGGCACGCGGCGTGCTCAGCTCCACGGCGCTGGCTGACATCTTTGCCCCCGGCACCCTGGCCGAGGTGGCGATCTCGGCACCGCTGGGGGCAAGGCGCTTGCACGGAGGGATCGACCGGTTGCTGATCGGTGAGAACGAGATCGGCGTCGTCGATTTCAAGAGCAACGCGGTGGTGCCAGACCGGCCCGAAGCCTGCCCCGAGGGGCTGTTGCGGCAGATGGGCGCCTATGCACATGCGCTGGAACAGGTCTATCCCGGGCGCACCATCCGCACCGGCATCCTCTGGACTCGCACCGCACAGATCATGTGGTTGCCTCACGATCTTGTGGCCGCTGCCCTGGGTCGCATCCAGATATCTTGACCTCCCCCCGTCGGGAACCTACCTTTCCGGCCCAAGCGCATCCCTTTTTGGAGACAGACCATGTCCACCGTAGCCGTCACCGACGCAACCTTCGACGCCGAAGTCAAGAACTCGGACATCCCCGTAGTGGTCGATTTCTGGGCCGAATGGTGCGGCCCGTGCAAACAGATCGGCCCCGCCCTGGAAGAACTGGCAACCGAATATGCCGGCAAGGTGAAGATTGCCAAGGTCGATGTGGACAGCAACCCCAACGCCGCCGCTGCCATGGGCGTGCGCGGCATTCCGGCGCTGTTCATCTTCAAGGACGGTCAGGTCGTGTCGAACCGCGCCGGCGCGGCCCCCAAGGCCGCCCTGCAAAACTGGATCGACAGCTCGATCTGAGGCCGGTTTCACGCTATGAACCAAGAGGCGCCCCGCATCGGGCGCCTCTTTTTCGTTCCGATTACGGGCGATGGCAGGAGCGGCAGAATGGCTAAGACGCGCGTATTGGTGGAATTCGGCATGGGCACGTCGCTCAGGCGCGAGGACTATACCGAGGCGGCGCTGCGCGCACTAAAGGACGCGCTGTGGCACAACTCGGTCAACATGGCCGAGTTGTTCGGCTTTCCGAAAGAGGCGATGATCGTCGATGCCGAGATTGGCGTACAGCGGCCCGAGGCGGTGGATACAGCCGTGCTGGCTGCGGTGTTTCCCTATGGCCAGCCCAATATCACGGTCCGGCAAGGCGGGTTGGACATCGACAAGCCGCAGGGCGGCGGGCGCACGGTCATCGCCAATGCGGCGGTGGTCGTTTCCTTTGACATGGAGGCGGCGGGATGAGCGATCATCGGATGATCCTTGAGATGGGCACCGGCAATGACCTCTATGGTCAGGATTATACCAAGGCGGCGCGGCGGGCGGTGCAGGACGCGCTGCACCATTCCTCGATCACGCTGTTTTCGAAGCTGCGGATCGATCATGGACAGATGCGGGTGCAGGTAACCATCGGCGTACAGCAGCCCGACGAGGTCGATTGCGAGGCCGTCGCCGCCGAGCTGCCGCGCGGGGTTGCCACGGTGCGCACTGTGCTGGGTGGGCTGGATGTGGCGGACCCGGATGCCGGAACCCGCCACGTTGTCGCGACTGCGGCGATCGAAGCTTACCTGCCTTCCCTTGCGGGCAAATATCAGCTGACAACGGACGATCCGGCCTGAGCACTTCCAGCCTGACGCGAACAGGAGGGACGGCGCAAAGGGGCTTGACCGAATCCTTTATTTCGATAAAACGCGAAATATGGAAATAACGATTCCCCTCCGCCTGTCCACCCTTGGGCACCCGCAGCGGCTGGCCGTGTTCCGGCTGCTGATGCGCCGCTATCCGGGCAGCGTCGCCGCCGGTGAAATCGGCGCCGCGCTGGATGTGAAACCCAGCACATTATCGTCATATCTTTCTGCTTTGGTGCAGGTGGGGCTGGTGACCCAGACCCGCGAGGGCACCTCGCTGCTTTACCAGGTGGATATGGACGGCATGCGCGAGACGATGAATGCGCTGTTCCTCGATTGCTGCCGGGGCCGCCCTGAATTGTGCCTGCCCAACGCTCTCTCTGCTGTTGCGACGAGTTCAGCCATGACCCACCCGAAATACAATGTCCTGTTCATCTGCACCGGCAATTCCGCCCGCTCGATCTTTGCCGAGACCCTGTTGCGAACCGAAGGCGGTGACCGGTTCAACGTCTATTCTGCAGGGACCAAGCCTTATTCCGAGCTGAACCCGCACGCGGTCGAGGTGCTGCGCGCCAAGGGTCATGACGTGACCGGATTGCGCGCCAAGAACATTGCCGAGTTCACCACCCCCGAGGCACCAAAGTTCGATTTTGTCTTTACCGTCTGCGACCGCGCCGCAAACGAGGAGTGCCCGGCCTGGCAGGGGCAACCGATCTCGGCCCATTGGGGCCTGCCGGACCCTGTTCGCGCCGAAGGCAACGACGCACAGAAAAACCTCGCCTTTCAACAGGTCTATGGCACGCTGAAGAACCGCATTCAGGCCTTTGCCAACCTGCCTTTCGACCAGCTTGACCGGATTTCCCTGCAACGCGCGGTCGATGATCTGGGCCGCGAGGCCTGACCCCACCAGATTTTTTTCACAAAGGAATTCTCATGACTGTTTATGCCCTGAATGGACTTGGCCGCATGGGCAAGCTGGCCCTGAAACCGCTGCTGGAGCGCGGCGCGCAAATCGTATGGATCAACGATGCGGTGGGCGGCCCCGAGATGTTCGCGCATCTGTTGGAATTCGACACGGTGCATGGGCGCTGGCAGGCCGAATTCGGCTGGGATGACCAGTCGATCACCATCGACGGCACCCGCATTCCGGTCCACACCAGCCGCCGGATCGAGGATCTGCCGCTGGATGGGGTGGATGTGGTGATCGACTGTACCGGCGTCTTCAAGACCGAGGCGAAACTGGCCCCCTATTTCGACGCTGGCGTCAAAAAGGTGGTGGTCTCGGCCCCGGTCAAGGATGGTGACGCGGCAAACATCGTCTATGGCGTGAACCACGATATCTACGAGCCCGCGCGCCACCGGATCATTACCGCCGCCAGCTGTACCACCAACTGCCTGGCGCCGGTGGTCAAGGTCCTGCACGAGGGGATCGGGATCAAGCACGGCTCGATCACCACGATCCACGATGTCACCAATACCCAGACCATCGTCGACCGCCCCGCCAAGGACTTGCGCCGGGCGCGCTCGGCGCTGAATTCGCTGATCCCCACCACGACCGGCAGCGCCACCGCGATCACGCTGATCTATCCCGAGCTCAAGGGCAAGCTGAACGGCCATGCGGTGCGGGTGCCGCTGCTGAATGCCTCGATCACCGATTGCGTCTTCGAAGTTGCTCGTGAGACCAGCGCCGAAGAGGTCAACGCGCTGTTCAAGGCCGCGGCCGAAGGGCCGCTGAGCGGTATCCTGGGATATGAAGAGCGGCCACTGGTCTCGGCCGATTATACAAACGATCCGCGCTCTTCGATCGTGGATGCGCCCTCGACCATGGTGGTGAACGGCACCCAGGTCAAAATCTATGCCTGGTATGATAACGAGATGGGCTATGCCCACCGGTTGGTGGATGTGGCCTGCATGGTGGGTGACAGCCTGTGACGCGGGCCCCGTCCGAGCGCGGCGGGCTGTCGGCCTATATCGCCGTCACCGCCGCCTATTGGGCCTTTATGCTGACCGATGGCGCGCTGCGCATGCTGGTGCTGCTCCATTTCCACATGATGGGATTCAGCCCGGTGCAACTGGCCTATCTGTTTGTGCTCTACGAGGTCGCGGGCATGGTCACCAACCTGTCGGCGGGCTGGATCGCGGCCCGGTTCGGGCTGGCGGCGACGCTCTATGCCGGGCTGGCACTTCAGGTGGGCGCGCTGGTCGCCTTGTCGCAACTGGATCCGGGCTGGCAGATCGCCACATCGGTGGTCTTTGTCATGATCGTGCAAGGCCTGTCCGGCGTGGCAAAGGACCTGGCCAAGATGTCGTCGAAATCGGCGGTCAAGCTGCTGGCGCCGAAAGAAGGCGATGGTCTGTTTCGCTGGGTCGCCCTGCTGACCGGGTCAAAGAACGCGGTCAAGGGGATCGGCTTTCTGCTCGGCGCTGTCCTGCTGGCGCTGGCTGGCTTCTCAGCGGCGACGCTGGGTATGGCCGCCATCCTGGCCGTAATCCTGCTGGCAGTGCTGGTCGCCATGCCCGCAGGCCTGCCCAAGGGCCGCAAGGGTGCGAAATTCTCCGAGGTCTTCTCGAAATCCACCAATATCAACTGGCTCTCGGTGGCGCGGGTGTTCCTGTTCGGCGCCCGCGACGTGTGGTTCGTGGTCGGCATCCCGGTCTATTTCTACGCGGTCCTTTCCGACGGCAGCGCAGCGGGCAACCGCGCCGCGTTTTTCATGATCGGTGGGTTCATGGCGGGGTGGATCGTGTTCTACGGCGCGATCCAAGCCTCGGCGCCGCGCCTATTGCGCGCCGCATCGCGGGGCGAGGATGATCTTATCGCCGCCGCCCGCCATTGGGCGGCCTGGCTGGCCACTGTTCCCGCTGTTCTGACGGGGGCGACACTGATGGCCAGTGGGCCGGAACCCTGGCTGACGGTGGTTCTGGTATCGGGCCTGCTGGTGTTTGGTGCGCTTTTCGCCGTCAACTCCTCGCTGCATTCCTATCTGATCCTCGCCTTTTCCAAGGACGAACGGGTCACCATGGATGTGGGGTTCTACTACATGGCGAATGCGGCGGGGCGGCTATTGGGGACGCTTCTGTCGGGGCTGACCTATCAATTGGGCGGAGTACCCGCTTGCTTGGGAACTGCTGCGGTGATGGTCGCGCTCAGCGCGCTGGCCGCCGGACAGTTGCATGCTGCAACTTCCAACAGGGCGGCCCCCTGAAATAGAAAAAGCCGCCCGAAACACGAGCGGCCATTCTAACGTCGATCCGTGGGGAGTGGATCAGATCTTGGCGATGTCGGCACGGCTCAGGCCGATGTCGTCCAGCTGGGCGTCGGTCAGAACCGACAGCGCCTTGCGGGTGCGGCGCGAGTCGTTCCAGGATGCCACGGCCTCTTTCGCCGAGTAGAAGAAATCCACCACGCGGAGAACGGTGACTGCTCCGAGCGGCGCTGTGGTGCTGATGGTATATGCCATTTGCGCGTTCCTTTGAATGAAACAGCCGACCCTGCGTCGGTTGTGAGGCTCATCTAGGGGATGGGTCCGAGTCTTACAAATGCCCGCTCGACAGCCCCGAAATGCAATCCGTGCATAACTTCTAGGCAGAATGCATAACTTGCCCTTGCGCCCCCGACGGCCCATATACGGGCGCAACACAGGATGGAGGCATTCATGGCAGACGATCAATTTCCGGGCTGGCACGGCACCACGATCATCGGCGTCAAGAAAGGCGGCGAAGTGGTGATCGCGGGCGACGGTCAGGTCAGTCTGGGCCAGACCGTGATCAAGGGCACCGCTCGCAAGGTGCGGCGCCTGTCTCCCGGAGGCTATCACGTGGTCGCGGGGTTTGCCGGATCGACGGCGGATGCCTTTACCCTGCTCGAACGGCTGGAGGCCAAGCTGGAGGCGACCCCCGGGCAACTGGCCCGCGCCTCGGTCGAGTTGGCCAAGGACTGGCGCACCGACAAGTACCTGCAAAAGCTCGAAGCGATGCTGATCGTCAGTGACGGGCAGGACATGTTCGTGATCACCGGCGCGGGGGACGTGCTGGAGCCTGAACACGACGTGGCCGCCATCGGCTCGGGCGGGAATTTCGCACTGGCCGCCGCGCGGGCGATGATGGACAGCGACAAGAGCGCAGAACAGGTGGCCCGCGCCGCCATGGCGATTGCCGCCGATATCTGCGTCTATACCAATGGCAACCTGACGGTTGAGACAATTTCGAAATAGATGAGGCCGCGCCTTAGGCGCGGCCTCGCGGGCGGAGAGAGTGAGTGGTGGCGCCCGTTGTTACAGGGTTGAAATGGTGTGTGCCCAATTGCGCGGAAAGATGCTTTCACAAATCTCTGATCCACCGTGCGCGGCCCGTGTGCTGACGCCGCGACACGGGACCCGCTTGTGTTTTCAGTCCCCATGCTTAGGTTCCCGCCTGACACAACGAGATTGAGAGCACATGACAGACCTGACCCCGCGCGAGATCGTCTCGGAGCTTGACCGTTTCATCATCGGCCAGAAGGACGCCAAGCGCGCCGTCGCCGTGGCGCTGCGCAACCGCTGGCGGCGCAAGCAATTGGCCGACGATCTGCGCGACGAGGTGTACCCGAAGAACATCCTGATGATCGGCCCCACTGGCGTGGGCAAGACCGAGATCAGCCGACGCCTAGCGAAACTGGCGCGTGCGCCCTTCATCAAGGTCGAGGCGACCAAGTTCACCGAGGTTGGCTATGTCGGGCGCGATGTGGAACAGATCATCCGCGATCTGGCCGATGCGGCCATCGTGCAGACCCGCGAGTATATGCGGGACGAAGTGCGCGCCCGCGCCCACAAGGCGGCCGAGGATCGGGTGATCGCCGCCATCGCCGGCGAGGATGCGCGCGAGGGCACGCGCGAGGTGTTCCGCAAGAAGCTGAAGGCGGGCGAGTTGGACGATACCGTGATCGAGCTGGATGTCGCCGACGGTTCGAACCCGATGTCGATGTTCGA
The DNA here is from genome assembly GCF_059613025.1 of Ruegeria sp. BHSC223. Classification (NCBI taxonomy): domain Bacteria; kingdom Pseudomonadati; phylum Pseudomonadota; class Alphaproteobacteria; order Rhodobacterales; family Roseobacteraceae; genus Ruegeria; species Ruegeria sp. BHSC223. Next base: position 214,116 of record NZ_JBXWRR010000004.1, on the reverse strand, counting down.
GATCCCGGGCCAGCCCGGAGGCAACATGGGCATGATGAATCTGGGTGACCTGTTCGGCAAGGCCTTTGCCGGGCGCACCACCCGCAAGAAACTGCGCGTGGCCGACAGTTATGATATCCTGATCGGGGAAGAGGCCGACAAGCTGCTGGATGACGAGCTGGTCAACAAGACCGCGCTGGAAGCGGTCGAGCAGAACGGCATCGTGTTCCTGGACGAGATCGACAAGGTTTGCGCCCGCTCGGACGCGCGCGGGGCCGATGTCAGCCGCGAGGGCGTGCAGCGCGACCTGCTGCCGCTGATCGAAGGCACCACTGTGAGCACCAAATACGGGCCGATCAAGACCGACCATATTCTGTTCATCGCCAGCGGCGCCTTTCACATTGCCAAACCCAGCGACCTGCTGCCCGAATTGCAGGGGCGGCTGCCGATCCGGGTGGAGCTGCGCGCGCTGACCGAAGAGGATTTCGTGCGCATCCTGACCGAGACCGACAATGCCCTGACCCGGCAATATACCGCGCTGATGGGCACCGAAAGCGTAACGGTCACCTTTACGCCGGACGGCATCGAAGCGCTGGCCCGGATCGCCGCCGAGGTGAACCAAAGCGTCGAGAATATCGGCGCGCGGCGCCTTTATACGGTGATGGAACGGGTGTTCGAGGAACTCTCCTTTACCGCGCCCGACCGTTCGGGCGAGACGGTGAAAGTGGATGCGGCGTTTGTCGACACCAACCTTGGTGAGCTGACACGCTCGACCGACCTGAGTCGATACGTTCTGTAACGACCGGGGTTTACCCAGCAAGAGGAACTGAGATGCGGATTCGGGTTGCGATCATCTTGTGTATCGCGCTGCTCACTGGCTGTGCCGACCGCAGTTACACGCCGATCACGCCGGATGCGTTGAAGGTTGGCAGCCCCGCCACCGTGTTTGCCGCAACCACCCGGGTGCAGCAGGTCGATGGCTCCTTTGGTCCTGACCGGAGCGAAAGCCTGAGCCTGTTGGAGCTGACTGTCTCGATCCCGCCCGACCGTCGTCCCGGTCGGCTCGATTTCGGCTATGGGCAGGCCAACCCGGAAAAGCAGTTCATCCTTGCGGGCCAGACCCTGTTCGCCCGTGCCGATGCGTTTCACGACCGGCTACGGCAAGACCTGTCCCAGCAACCGGTCGGCAATCGCGAGTTGACCCTTTTTGTGCACGGGTTCAATTCCACGCAGACCGAAACCGCCTATCGCGCGGCACAACTCGCGCATGACATCGACATGTCCGGGTCGCTGATGGTCTATTCCTGGCCCAGCAAGGGCCATGCCCTGGGCTATGCCTATGATGCCGACAGCACGGTGTTTGCCCGCGATGGTCTGGAAATCTTATTGCGCAGTCTGGGAAATGAGCGGATCGACCGGATCTCAGTCGTTGCGCATTCCATGGGGTCTTTCCTGTTGATGGAAGCGCTGCGCCAGATCGAGATCGCCAGCCCGGGCTGGTCGGCGCAACATCTGGACGGAATTATTCTGATCTCGCCCGATCTGGACCTCGACGTGTTCCGCAGCCAGATGCGCCGGATCAAGACCGTGCCACAACCATTCGTGGTTATGGCCTCGGAAAAGGACAATGTGCTGAACCTCTCGCGCCGGCTGCGCGGCAAGCAAAGCAGCGAGCGGCTGGGTCAAATCAGTTCGGCCGCGTTGATCGCCGATTTGCCGGTGTCGGTGATCGATACCAGCACGTTTTCGGACGAGGCTGAATCGGGCCATTTCGTCGCCGCTACCTCTCCTACTCTGCTGGCAATGATCGCCGAGGCGCGGAACATGACAGATCTGTTTGAGGCAGGAAATGTGCCGCTGGAGCGCGCATTTCCCGGTATCGTCACCTATGCGCGTGACAACCTCGACGTCGTAATGGAAAACAACGACCGCTAGCCGCGGTTGCGCCTGAGATAAACGTAATAGGCACCTTCGCCGCCGTGGCTGATATGGGCGGGCGTCACCTGAAGCACCGCCTGCGCCAATGGAGGTAGCGACAGCCATTGAGGCACCTGATGACGCAACACCCCACGCGGGGTGGGGATGGGTCCGGGTTCGTCGCGATACTTGCCCTTTCCGGTCACCACCAGTACCAGCCGCTTGCCCTGGGCCTGGGCAGTCAGGATAAAGCGGGTCAGGGCGGGGTGAGCGGTATCTACGCGCATGCCATGCAGGTCCAGCTTACCCTCGGGTTTCAGCTTGCCCCGGCGCATCCGGGTATAAGCCTTGGGATCCATCTGCACCGGCGCCCGCGACAACCGGTCTGTGACCGAGGGTGTCAGCACATGTCGTGCGGATTTGACGCGCGCGGCTTGACCTAGCTCGAAAGGTTCCAGCGACATCGGCAGCGGTTTGGTCGGTTTCGGCTTGGGCAGCGTCTGCGGGTGAACCCCGTCGGCACGTTCCGGGTGCAGCCGGTCGGCCTGCCGGACGACCTTGCGCCAGAGGTCGATTTCATCCCGTGTCAGCTTTCTCCGGGTCATCAGTACCCGTCCGGCAACAGGGCATAGGCGCGCTGGATCGGTAGCAGAACCACCATGCGGCCCGGATCACGCAACGTACCTGCCGCCTGTCCCGCTGCATCGCCTGTGCCAAAAAAGATATCGGCCCGCTGCGCCCCCTTGATGGCCGATCCGGTATCCTGCGCGATCATCAGTCGCCGCATCAGGCCGGCGCCGTTCTTTTCGACCCAGACCGGTGCACCAAGCGGCGTATAGGCTGGATCGACCGCGATCGAGCGCAGCGGCGTCACCGACCGGTTCATCGCCCCGACTGGTCCCAGATCCGAGGGCAGGTGCTTCAACTCGCGAAAGAAAACATAAGACGGGTTGTGATAGAGCAACTCTTCGCCAGCCTCGGGATTGCGCCGAACCCAGTTCTTGATCACCTGGGCGCTGACCTGATGGGCGGAATAGATGCCGCGCCGCACCAGCTCGACCCCGATCGACCGATAGGGGTGCCCGTTGGCGCCACCATATCCCAGCCGCAAGGTTTGCCCATCCGGCAGGCGGATGCGGCCTGACCCCTGGATTTGCAGAAAAAACAGCTCGACCGGATCATCGACCCAGGCAATCTCGAGTCCGCGATTGTTCATCACGCCGCTGGTCAGGATCTGGCGCCGGTCCAGCCATGGATTGCTGGCGCGCGCCTCGGGCGGCATCTTGTAAACCGGATACCGATAGCGGGACGAAGGGAACCGGGCGCCCTCAAGTTCAGGTTCGAAATACCCGGTGAACAACGCATCCTCGCCATCCTCGATCAGGACGGGGCGAAACAGCAGCTCGAAAAACCCACGCGCGGTCTCGGGCGTTGCCTCGCGCGCCATGGCGCACAGGCTGCGCCAATCCGGATCATTGAACTGGTCGCAGGTGTTCAAGAATGTCGACAGCGCGGCCGCGTGGTCGTCTTCCACCCAACCGTCCAGTTGGTCAAAGGACAATACGGTATGCGTTATCTCTGCCGCTCCGGCCGAGGCGGTCATCATGGCACCTGCCAGAACAGCCGACCGGAGCGCGCCAATCATGCGTCCGTGGCGACAAGCAGCCAGTTCGGATCATCGGTGCCCATGACGCGGGCAAAGGTCCAGACGTCCTTTTGCCGTTTGACCGTCGTGGGGCTACCTTCGACCACATCGCCGCCGCGATCGCGGACAACCGAGGTCAGTTCGCCCACGAAACGCATGGTGATTTCGGCCCGGTTGCCATCCTTGTCGAAATGAACGTCCTGAATTGCGGTTTCCCGCACACCGACGAATTCCGCCTCGATCGTAAGACCCTGATCCTCGCGCGCTGCAACGACGCCGACAAAGGTTTCAAAGACGTCTTCGGCCAGAAACGGCTCGATCTCGTCCAGATTGCCGCGCTCGAACCCCATTACGATCATCTCGTAGGCGCCGCGCGCTCCCTGTACGAATTCACTGACCGAAAAGGCCGGTTCGATCCGTTTCATCGCTGCCAACGCCTGGGCTTGCGGGCTGTCCTCGGGCACATGGTCGGTGATGTCGCGATCGGGGCCGCCTTCGATCACTTCGAAATCGCGCCGCGCGCGGTTTTCCGGCTGCTTCGGCACCGGCGGCTTTTCGAACCCTTCACGGGTTCCAAGCACGCTTTTCAGGCGCAGAATCAGGAAAATGGCAATGCCGGCCAGCACAAGAAGCTGGATCAGGGGAGAGTTCATTATGTCCTCGGTCTCGGGCCAGAAACTTTGTAACCTGGTCTTAGAACCACTATGTAGGCAACGGCTGGGGGCAAGTCCACCATTGACCATAGGCGAAAGGACGCGTTGCATGTATCTGTTTCTGGCCTTCCTGCTGGTTCCGATCATCGAGATCGCCCTGTTCATTCAGGTTGGCGGGTTCATCGGGCTGTGGCCGACCCTTGCCATCGTGGTGCTGACCGCGGTGCTGGGAACATGGCTGGTCCGGACACAAGGCCGCATGGCGCTGGGTCAATTGAACCGTGCCTTCAACCAGTTGGACGACCCGACAGAACCGCTGGCCCATGGGGCGATGATCCTGTTTTCCGGTGCTTTGCTGCTGACACCGGGCTTTTTCACCGATGCGCTTGGATTTGCCTTGCTGGTGCCGGGCGTGCGAGTTGCCGTCTATCGCTATCTTCGCGCCCGCGTTCAGGTTTCCAGCTTTCAGATGGGTCCGGGGCCAGGCATGCGCCAACCGCATCATGACACTGGCGACGTGATCGACGGCGAATGGGAAGAGGTGCGCCCGCATCGCGAAAGAGGTGCCGGGCCGTCTGGCTGGGTCGAGGGGCCCGACCGCCATTGAGCCGACCGCGCCAAGCTGATAAGCAGTGGCGAATTTGCTAATCCGGAGGATTTCATGGCCGAGACCGACGCCGCCGCTGCCCAGCAGCCGCCCCAGATCCAGATGCGTGTATTGGGTCAGTTCATTCGTGACATGTCGTTTGAAAACGTCATGGCACAGCGCGGCGCTTCGGGCGACGTGCAGCCCGATGTCAATGTCCAGGTCAATCTGGATGCGAAAAAGCGCAGCACCGAAAACCAGTACGAGGTTGCGATCAAGCTGAACATCACGTCCAAGGCCAAAGGCATGGACGATGTGCTGTTCGTGTTCGAGATCGACTATTGTGGCATCTTCCATGTCGAGGGTGTGCCGAACGAGCAATTGCACCCGTTCCTGCTGATCGAGTGCCCGCGGATGCTGTTCCCGTTCCTGCGCCGTATCGTCAGCGACATCACCCGCGACGGTGGCTATCCGCCGCTGAACCTCGACAATATTGACTTCATGGCGCTGTACCGCTCCGAACTGGCCCGCCAGCAGGCAGCCGCGCAGGCCGAACAAAAGGCCGACGCCTGATCCGGAACGCGCGCCTGACCCCGGTCAGGCGCGTTTCCAAACAGCGTTTTCCCCCAGTTTCTCGACAAACTCGGCATGCGCCGCGCGCTCTGCCTCGGTGATCCGGGCGGGCAGGGGGGTTGGCCTTGGCATCGGGCGCCAGGCAGTCTCTGCACCGGTGCCACCGCTGCTTGCCACAGTCGACAGTCCGAAATCGGGCTGCTTGCCGCCAATCAGCTCCAGATAGACCTCGGCCAGAATCTCGGCATCCAGCAAGGCGCCGTGCAACACCCGGTTCGAGTTGTCGATACCGAACCGGCGGCACAGCGCGTCCAGCGTGGCGGGAGACCCCGGAAATTTGCGCCGCGCCATGCCCAGCGTGTCGATGGCCCGGTCAAACGGAATTTCAGGCAGACCCATCCAGCGCAGTTCGGCATTCAGGAACTTCATGTCAAAGGACGCGTTGTGGATGATCAGATGGGAATCCGCCACGAAATCGCGAAACGCCTGACCAACCTTGGCAAAGACCGGCTTGTCCCGCAGGGTCACCTGACCCGGTTCGGGCTGTTGCGGCGGCTCCAGGATGTCGGGTCCGATCCCGTGCACGCCAAAGGCCTCGGCGGGCATCATGCGTTCGGGGTTGATATACTGGTGATAGGTGTTGCCGGTGGCGATGTGGTTCCACAGCTCGACTGCACCAATCTCGACAATACGATCACCAGTTTCAGGGTCGAATCCGGTGGTTTCAGTGTCGAGTACGATCTCACGCATGGTTCATCCCCGCCCGTATCTGCCTGACGATATCCTGCACCTGGGCGCGGGCATGGTCCAGTGTGTCGGTCACGATCACGAAATCGGATCGCGCACATTTTTCTTTGTTCGGCATCTGCTTGGCCCGGATCTGTTCGAACTGCGCCTCGGTCATGGTGCCGCGCGCCATGACACGGGCCCTTTGTTCCTCGGGCGGGATCGAGACACAGGCAACCGCGTCCATCGCAGCCTCACCCCCGGTTTCGAACAGAAGCGGAATGTCAAAAACAAGGATATCCGCCGTCGCGCTGTCGCGAAACCGGGCGCGGTCCTCGGCCACCAGTGGATGCACAATTGCCTCGATCCGTTTCAGAGCCTGCGGATCCTCGGCAATGATGCGTTTCAGCGCCGGGCGGCTGACCTGATCGTCAACCACCGCATCCGGAAAGGCCGCCCGCATTGGCGCAACTGCCGCGCCGCCGCTTGAATAGAGCCTGTGCACCGCCGCATCCGCGTCCCACAGCGCACAACCTTCGTCCACGAACATCTGCGCCGTGGTGGATTTGCCCATGCCGATGGAGCCGGTCAACCCAAGTCGAAATGTCATCTGAGCGCAGCCGCGCGCGTGGCCGCATCGACAACCGGTCGTTCGCCGAACCAGCGCTCGAATCCCGGCACCGCCTGATGCAACAGCATGCCCAAGCCATCGACCGTGGTGCATCCCATCTCTTCAGCCTCGGCCAGAAGACGGGTCTTGAGCGGCGCATAGACCAGATCGGTCACCACCGCATCCGCGCGCAGCCCATCCAGCGGCACCCGCAGCTCAGGCTTTCCGATCATTCCAAGAGACGTTGTATTCACCACCAGGCGTGCGTCCTCGACCACGTTGCCGGCCTGAACCCAGTCCGCCACTGTGACCCGCTGGCCGAAATCATCCTTGAGCTTGTCGGCCCGCACCCGCGTGCGGTTGGTGACGATCACCTCTGGCACACCTGCTTCGGCCAGGGCCGAGATCACCGCCCGTGCTGCGCCACCTGCGCCGAACACCACCGCCGGCCCCGATTTCGGGTCCCAGTCAGGCGCCCCGGCACGCAGGTTCTCCATGAAACCATAGCCATCGGTGTTGTCGGCAAGGATCCGCCCGTCTTCGCGAAAGATCAGCGTATTGACCGCGCCGATCAGCGTGGCGCGGTCGGTGATCTGATCGGCTACCGCCATCACCGCCTCTTTATGCGGAATGGTGATGTTGACACCCACGAACCCGGCCTTGGGCAGGGTACGCACCACCTGCGCCAGGTCCTGTGGCGCGACATCCATCGGGATATAGTGGCCGTTGATGCCATAGGTCTTAAGCCAGTGGCCATGTAACCGGGGGGATTTCGAATGCGAAATCGGGTGGCCGATCACGCCAGCCAGCGGAATCCGGGTCTCGGTCATGTGTCAATCACTCCGCGCAATGCCAGAAAATTGAGCAGTTCCAACAGGGGCATACCCAAAACGTTAAAATGATCTCCGTCAATGGCCGAGAACAGACGCACGCCCTCTTCCTCGAGCTTGTAACCGCCGACCGCGTGGCGAATGCTGTCCCAATTGCGGGTGACATAGCCTGTCAGATAGCTGTCGGACAATGCCCGCATCCGCAGACGGACCTGCCCGACATGGCGCCAGACGGGTTGCCCGTTTTCATAGATCACTGCTGCTGACAAGAGCATGTGCCGCTGACCGCTCATCTGTTTCAGCTCGGCCAGTGCGGTCTCGGGGCTGTCAGGCTTGGACAACAGCCTGCCCTGAAAGTCGAGCACCTGATCGCATCCCAACACCATGGCGCCGGGATGTTTGTCGCTGATCTTGCGTGCCTTCATCTCGGCCAGCGCATCAGCGATATCGCGCGGCGGAGCGCCCTCGGCCAGCAAGGCTGCCTTTACCGTTTCTTCATCGACGCGCGGTACATCCTTGGTAAAAGGGACGGCCGCGTTTTCCAGCAGCTGGGCCCGGATGGCGGAACCGGATGCCAGGATGAGGGGGACAGTCATGTGGAAAACCCCGTGGGAAATCTGGTGATTGCTCAAGTATGGGTTTTCATGCTTTTCGCCTTGACGTGCAAGTCCGGTGAAATTGCAGAAATCTCACCCGAGTCGCCCGAGTTCCGTCCCATCTGGACAAGGATAACCGCGACAGTTGGGATAATCCGACCTATTCATGGGCCTCCCCGTGCGCTCCCCGATTTAATCCGGCAAATGATAGCGACATAAGACATTGTTAAAAAAGAATAATGCTTGAATTTTCCACAGAACATGGAACATCCGCGCAAAGTTTCTCACATTGGGGAAAACCGCAGGGAGAGAACAGTTATCCACGATAACGGAGCTACCTACAAAACCATCAATCTTTCTTCTTTTCTTTTTTATTATTAGATACGAGACCAATCGCCCGAAAAGAGACATAATGACCGACCTTCTGTTCACCCTGTACCCATGGGTCAAATCCCTGCACATCATGGCGGTGATCAGCTGGATGGCCGGTCTGTTCTATCTGCCCCGGCTTTTTGTCTATCACGTCGAAAAGGCTGAGAAGGTGCAGAACGCACCGGCGATCTTTCACGAGATGGAAGAAAAGCTGATGCGCGTGATCATGCGACCGGCAATGATCGTGTCCTGGGTCTGTGGTCTGATCATGGTTCTGACGCCGGGTATCGTCGACTGGGGCGAGGTCTGGCCCTGGACCAAGGGTGTATCCGTCATTGCGATGACCTGGTTCCATGAATGGCTCAACGCCCGCCGTCGCGCGTTCCTGTCAGGGCAAAACCGATTGACCGGGCGCCAGTACCGGATGATGAACGAGGTGCCGACGCTGCTAATGGTGGTGATCGTGCTGTCGGTGATCGTGAAATTCTGATCCCCCTTTGACTCTGCCTGCCAGCGCGCTTATCTATGGGCCAACGCGCCCGTCCGGGCATCCGCGTCTCCTATTCACATATTCCGTTCTAGTGCCGCCACAGGGCGGCAGAGGGTCCGTATACGATGACGATCGAATCCCTGAATCTCGCCGATCTCAAGGCAAAGAGTCCCAAGGACCTGTTGTCCATGGCCGAGGAGCTGGAGATCGAAAACGCCTCGACCATGCGCAAGGGCGAGATGATGTTCCAGATCCTGCGCGAGCGCGCGGATGAGGGATGGACCATCGGCGGCGATGGCGTGCTTGAGGTGCTGCAGGACGGCTTTGGCTTTCTCCGCTCGCCCGAAGCGAACTATCTGCCAGGTCCGGATGACATCTATGTCTCGCCGGACATGATCCGCCAGTACAGCTTGCGCACCGGCGATACGATCGAGGGTGCGATCAAGGCGCCCGACGACAACGAGCGCTATTTTGCGCTGACCAATGTCACCAAGATCAATTTTGAAGACCCTGAAAGGGCGCGTCATAAGATTGCCTTTGATAACCTGACACCTCTCTACCCGGATGAACGGCTGAAGATGGAGATCGAGGATCCCACCATCAAGGACCGTTCGGCCCGGGTGATCGATCTGGTCGCGCCTATCGGGAAGGGCCAGCGCTCGCTGATCGTGGCGCCGCCGCGGACCGGTAAGACGGTGATCCTACAGAACATTGCCCACTCGATCGAGCGTAACCACCCCGAGTGCTATCTGATCGTTCTGTTGATCGACGAACGCCCCGAGGAAGTCACCGACATGCAGCGCTCGGTCAAGGGCGAGGTGGTGTCCTCGACCTTTGATGAACCAGCGACCCGCCACGTGGCCGTGTCGGAAATGGTTATCGAAAAGGCCAAGCGCCTGGTCGAACATAAACGAGATGTTGTTATCTTGCTCGACTCGATCACAAGACTTGGTAGGGCATTCAACACAGTTGTCCCGTCCTCGGGTAAGGTTCTGACCGGTGGTGTGGATGCCAATGCGTTGCAGCGGCCCAAGCGGTTCTTTGGTGCGGCCCGGAACATCGAAGAGGGCGGTTCGCTGACCATCATCGCAACCGCGCTGATTGATACCGGCAGCCGGATGGACGAAGTGATCTTTGAAGAGTTCAAGGGCACCGGTAACTCTGAAATCGTGCTGGATCGGAAAATCGCCGACAAGCGGGTATTCCCGGCTATCGACATCCTGAAATCCGGTACCCGGAAAGAGGATCTGTTGGTCGATAAGGGCGATCTGCAAAAAACCTTTGTCTTGCGTCGGATCCTCAATCCGATGGGCACGACCGACGCGATCGAGTTCCTGTTGTCAAAGCTGAAACAGACCAAGACAAACGGCGAATTCTTCGATTCGATGAATACCTGATCCGGTATCCAGGCAGCGCGAGGGCAAGGATATGGACACGATTTTTGCCTTGGCCACGGCGCAGGGCAAGGCGGGTGTTGCAGTCATCCGCCTGTCCGGTCCGCGAGCCTATCAGACCGCCTGCCTGCTGGCGGGGCCCGACCTGCCGTCGCGGGGCCTGTCGGTCCGGCAGCTGAGGGATGCGCAGGGTGCCCGCCTGGATGACGGTGTGGTGCTGACCTTTGCGGCACCTGCCAGCTTCACCGGCGAGGACGTTGCCGAATTCCAGATACATGGCAGTCTCGCTACCACCGAAGCGGTGCTCCGTTGCCTGGGCGATCTTGATGGATTGCGCCTAGCTGAGCCCGGGGAATTCACCCGGAGGGCGCTGGAAAACGGCAAGATGTCGCTTCCCCAGGTCGAGGGGTTGGCCGACCTGATCGACGCCGAGACCGAGGCGCAGCGCAAGCAGGCGCAGGCGGTGCTGAATGGCGCACTGGGCCGGTTGGCCGAAGGATGGCGTGCCAAACTGATTCGCGCCGCCGCGCTGCTAGAAGCGGTGATCGACTTTGCCGATGAAGAGGTTCCGACCGATGTCAGCCCCGAGGTGCGGGCGCTGTTGGCTGACGTGCGCGCGGATCTGGAACGTGAGATCGCCGGCGTTCGTATCGCGGAACGCATTCGAACCGGGTTCGAAGTGGCGATTATCGGGCCGCCAAATGCGGGCAAGTCTACCTTGTTGAACATGTTGGCGGGCCGTGAGGCAGCGTTGACATCCGAGGTGGCAGGAACCACCCGTGATGTGATCGAGGTACGTATGGACCTTCGCGGGCTGCCGGTCACTCTGCTCGACACTGCTGGCCTGCGCGAAACCGGTGATCTGGTCGAGGGGATGGGTATTGCCCTGGCTCGGCGTCGTGCGGATCAGGCCGATCTTCGGGTGTTCCTGACAGAGGATGTCATCGCCACGGGCGTGGTATTGCAGCCCGGCGACCTGCATGTCCTCCCAAAGGCTGATCAGCGCACGGATACGGCAAACGCGATTTCGGGCGTGACAGGGCAGGGGGTTGATCAGCTGGTGCAGCGCATCTCGGGTGTGTTGACGACCCGTTCCGCCAGCGCCGGTATCGCAACCCGCGAACGTCATCGTGTGGCAATGAGAACAGCATTGGACGCCCTGGATCGTACCGGCACTGTTCTGGAATCGGGCCCGGTCCTGTATGATATCGCTGCCGAAGAACTGCGCACTGCGATCCGTGCGTTGGAATCGCTGGTCGGTCGGATCGGTGTGGAAACGTTGCTGGACGAAATCTTTGCGTCCTTTTGCTTGGGAAAGTGAGGAGTGTTTCACGTGAAACATTCGGATTTCGATATCGTGGTGATCGGGGCCGGGCATGCCGGTGCTGAGGCGGCACATGCTGCGGCACGCATGGGTATGAGGACTGCCCTAGTGTCCCTGTCCGAGCGCGACATCGGCGTGATGTCCTGCAACCCTGCCATTGGCGGTCTGGGAAAGGGACATCTTGTTCGCGAGATCGACGCGCTTGACGGGGTCATGGGACGGGTGGCCGACAAGGCTGGGATTCAATTTCGTCTGCTTAATCGGCGCAAAGGACCTGCTGTACAGGGGCCGCGCGCTCAGGCCGATCGCAAGCTCTATCGACTGGCGATGCAGGAAGAAATGCGTAGTCGCCCTGGGTTGACCATTGTCGAGGGCGAAGTCATCGATTTCCGCATGCAAGGGTATCGCGTTGCTGGTGTCGTTTTGGCGGATGGCTCCGAGATTGCATCGCAAGCCGTGATCCTGACCTCGGGTACGTTCCTGCGCGGAATCATTCACATTGGTGATGTCTCGCGCTCTGGTGGACGGTTAGGAGACCGACCCTCGGTTCCGCTCGCCGAAAGGCTGGACGGATTCGCGTTGCCGATGGGACGGCTGAAAACGGGAACGCCGCCCCGACTGGATGGGCGCACCATCGACTGGTCAATCTTAGAACGACAGGAAGGGGATGAGGACCCTGTCTTGTTCTCGTTCCTGTCTAAAGGGGTTTATGCGCGTCAGATCGCTTGCGGTATCACGCATACCAACGCGCGGACGCACGAGATTATCCGCGAGAACCTGACTCGTTCCGCGATGTATGGCGGGCACATCGAAGGTGTCGGCCCCCGTTATTGCCCGTCGATCGAAGATAAGATTGTTCGTTTTTCTGACAAAGAGTCGCATCAGATTTTCCTAGAACCCGAAGGTCTGGAAGATCACACTGTCTATCCGAACGGTATTTCGACCTCGCTGCCGGTAGATGTTCAGGAGGATTATGTCCGCTCGATCCGGGGACTGGAAAAAGTCGCAATTCTGCAACCTGGTTACGCGATCGAGTACGATTATGTCGATCCACGTGCCCTGACGTCCCAACTGTCGCTACCGAATGTTCCGGGCTTGTACCTTGCCGGCCAGATCAATGGAACGACTGGCTATGAAGAGGCTGCGGCGCAAGGGATGGTAGCTGGGTTGAACGCTGCCAACATGATATTGGGTCGTGACCCTGTCCTTGTCAGCCGGTCAAACAGTTATATCGGTGTGATGATTGACGATCTGACCACGCGCGGTGTAGCAGAACCATATCGAATGTTCACCTCGCGGGCGGAATTCCGTCTGTCCTTGCGTGCGGACAACGCAGATCAACGGCTAACACCACTGGGCCTGGAATTGGGTTGCGTTGGTGATGAGAGGCGTGATGCGTTTACACGTAAGGCCGAAAATCTGGCGAAAGCTTCAGCTCTACTCGATCAGAGTAGCTTTACCCCAAAAGAGATTGCCGCGGCTGGTATCAAGATCAGTCAGGATGGCAGTCGGAGAAATGGCTTTGCTATTCTCGCGTTTCCCGATGTCGGGTTTGACGAATTGGTGCCGCTGATCCCAGGGTTAGAAGAGACTGACGCTGAAACCCGCGACCAAGTGGAACGTGATGCACTTTATGCCAATTATATCGCGCGACAAGAACGGGATGTCGAGGCTATGAAACGGGATGAGGCTATGGTCATCCCGGCCGATTTCAGCTTTTCCTCGCTCGATGGGTTGTCAAATGAGCTGAAACAAAAGCTGACATCCGCGCGACCTGAGAACATTGCGCAGGCAGGACGGGTAGAGGGGATGACCCCGGCGGCGCTTGCACTGATTCTGGCCCGCTTGCGCCGTGGCGACCGAGCGCGAAGCGCATGACGGTGCCCGATGCGAACGCGCTGAATGTTTCACGTGAAACATCCGAGCGGCTGAGGACCTTTGCCAATTTGGTGCACAAGTGGAATCCTCGGATCAACCTAGTATCGAAGCGTAGCTTGGACGATCTGTGGGTTCGTCACATAGTCGATTCCATTCAGGTGTTCCGCAACGCCCATACAGGCGATCTGTGGGCCGATCTTGGCAGTGGCGGCGGCTTTCCAGGTTTGATCTGTGCAATTCTGGCTGCCGAAGAGCAACCCGAAACCAAGTTCATCTGTGTCGAGAGCGATCAGCGAAAATCAGCGTTTCTGCGTAGCGCTGCACGCGAATGCGGCATCGAATGTCAGGTGATATCCGAGCGTATCGAGCATCTTGACTCGTTGGACGCAGATATCCTTTCTGCCCGTGCTCTGACCGATCTGACAGGGTTGCTGGGTTTTGCCGAGAGACACCTGAAACCCGGCGGAACTGCGCTGTTCCCCAAGGGCGCCAACTGGAAAAAAGAGATGCAAGAGGCCGCGAAGCAATGGAATTTCTCCTATGACGCGGTTACTAGTTTAACCGAGCCCCAGGCCGTTCTTTTGAAGATAACAGGAGTCACGCGTGTCTGATCTTTCCCGTCCAGTCGGACCCCGGATCATAGCGGTCGCCAACCAGAAAGGCGGCGTGGGAAAGACCACAACAGCCATCAACCTTGCGGCAGCGCTGGTCGAAGCGGGCCAGCGTGTTCTTGTGGTGGACCTCGATCCACAAGGGAACGCCTCGACCGGGCTGGGCGTGGATGAGCGTGACCTGACGACCTATGAGTTGCTGGTGGATGATGCGCCACTGAACTCCGTGATCCAGAAAACCAACATTGAGGGGCTTTCGATCGTTCCGGCGACAGTCGATCTCAGCTCGGCGGATATCGAACTGATCTCGAACGAGAAGCGAAGCTTTCTGCTTCATGATGCACTGCGTCAGACAGCAATGGACGCCTATTTGTGGGATTACATCCTGATCGATTGCCCACCGTCTCTGAACCTGTTGACGGTCAACGCAATGGTTGCCGCGCATTCCGTACTGGTACCGTTGCAGAGCGAGTTCTTTGCGCTGGAGGGGTTGTCGCAACTGATGCTGACCATCCGCGAGGTGCGTCAGGCGGCCAACCCCAATCTGCGGATCGAGGGGATCGTGCTGACCATGTATGACCGCCGCAACAACCTGTCGCAGCAGGTCGAAAAGGATGCACGCGACAATCTGGGTGATCTGGTTTTCGAAACCAAGATACCGCGTAACGTGAGGGTCAGCGAGGCGCCGTCTTTTGCAATGCCGGTACTCAGCTATGATCCAAACTCTCTGGGCGCGATGGCTTATCGTGACCTGGCCGCTGAATTGATGAAGAAACATAAAAAGATCGCCGCCTGAACGCGGTAGAGAGGAGCGACACATGGTTTCGAACAAGCCCCGGGGGTTGGGACGCGGACTGTCCGCTTTGATGGCCGATGTGACGCAGACGCCAGAGGCGACCAGTGGTGAGTCCTCGCGTCGCCCTGATCGTACTGTGCCTATCGAAAAGCTGCGCGCAAACCCGAACCAGCCGCGCCGCACCTTTACCGAAGAGGCGCTGCAAGAGCTTGCAGCCTCGGTCAAAGAGAAGGGTATCTTGCAACCGCTGATCGTGCGTCCCGTTGAGGGTGACATGTACGAAATCGTCGCCGGTGAACGCCGCTGGCGCGCGGCGCAGCTGGCACAACTGCATCAGGTTCCGGTTCTTGTACGCGAGCTGGACGATACCGAAGTCCTGGAAATCGCGATCATCGAGAATATCCAGCGCGCCGACCTGAACGCGGTAGAAGAGGCCGCAGGCTATCGGCAGTTGATGGACAAGTTCGGCCATACACAGGAAAAGCTGGCCGAAGCGCTGGGCAAAAGCCGCAGTCATATCGCGAACCTTCTACGCCTGCTGTCCTTGCCGGATGACGTTCAACAGATGGTGGTCGAAGGAAAACTGTCAGCCGGACATGCCCGCGCCCTGATTACCAGCGATAATCCGTCGGAATTGGCCAGGATCGTGGTGCGTGACGGGCTGTCGGTACGCGCGACTGAGGCTTTGGTCAAGAAGCAGGTGGAAGGCGAGAAGCCCGCGACGACGGCGCGCCCGAAATCAGCCGGAGGCGACAAGGACGCCGATACCCGCGCGTTGGAAAAGGATCTGTCGGCGATCCTGGCGATGAAGGTGACGATCAACCACAAGGCGGGAACCGAAACCGGTCAAGTGGTCCTGACCTATGAGAATCTGGATCAGTTGGACGATCTTTGCGCCAAGCTCAGCCGTTAGGGCGGGTCCAGATAAAGATCAGCACCCCCCCCAGAACCACGGCTTGAATGGCCAGGACATGGGAGGGGGCCGAGAGAAGAAGCGACAGGCCAAAGACGGCGGCAATCGACAGGGTTGCCGCCTTTTTTGCACCTGGACGGATGGCGCCAGATTGCTGCCAGTCAACGATCATCGGGCCAAACAGGCGATGTGTCAGCAGCCAAGTATGCAGGCGCTCGGACGAGCGGGCAAAGAAGAACGCGGCCAGCAGAAGGAACGGCACAGTAGGAAGCAGCGGCAGGACAACGCCAATCAGGGCGAGGGCAACGCAGACCAGTCCAAGAGCCGCCCAGACAAACTGCATTCTCTACTCCGACATCAGGTCCAGAATGACCGCGTTCAGCACCGCGCGCCCTTGGGCCGTTGCCCTTAGTCTCGCCCCGTCGATGTCGATCATGCCCAGTTCGGCCAAATGGGCAAGGCGGTTCCGGTTCAGGGGCTGTGGGGAAAGTGTCTCGTATCGGCGAATATCTAGTCCTTCGGTAATGCGAAGCCCCATCATCAGGTATTCATAGGCTTGATCTTGTAGGGATAGTGCAACACGGCTCAACTCACCGTTTCCCTTTGCCGCTGCACCCAGCCAGGCACCGGGGTTCAGTGGGCTCTCGGTGGCAAACCGCTGACCATCTATGGTGATGCGGCCATGCGCGCCGGGACCGATGCCGACATAATCGCCATAGCGCCAATAGATCAGGTTGTGGCGGGACTCGGCGCCGGGGTGGGCGTGGTTCGAAACCTCATAGGCGGGCAGGCCATGGGCAGCGCAGACCTCTTGCGTGATCAGGTACATGTCGGCGGCATCGTCATCGGCGGGCAGGCCGCGCAGCTTGCCACGGGCGTAACGGTCGCCAAAGGCGGTGCCGTCCTCGATCGTCAGCTGATAGAGCGACAGGTGATCAACGGCCATGGCCAGCGCTTCGTTCAACTCTGCGCGCCAGGCCTCGGGCGTCTGATCCTGCCGGGCATAGATCAGATCGAAACTGACCCGGTCAAAACAGCGGCGCGCGATGTCGAAGGCGGCGCGCGCTTCGGCGACGCTGTGAATGCGGCCCAGCCGGTGCAAGTCCTGGTCGTTGAGCGCCTGCACCCCCATCGAGATGCGATTGACCCCGCCATCACGGTAAGCGGCAAAGCGCCCCGCCTCGACGGAACCTGGATTGGCCTCCAGCGTGATTTCCATTTCGTTGGAGGTGGGCCAGAGCCGGCGGGCGGTTTCAATCACCGCCGCGACCGTTTCCGGCATCATCAGCGATGGGGTGCCGCCGCCAAAGAACATGGTGTTCAGAACCCGACCCGGCAGTTCGGCAGCAGAGCGTTCAAGCTCTGCGACATAGGCTCTAACCCAGGCCTTTTGGTCAATCTCACGGGCAACATGGCTGTTGAAATCGCAATAGGGGCACTTGGCCTGGCAAAAGGGCCAATGCACGTAGAGGCCAAAGCCTCCATGCTGCCAGTCATCCCCCAAAACAGCCCTTTACGAATTTCTCCACTGCCCGTGCGCGGTGGCTGATCTTGTTCTTTTCCCAACGATCCATCTCGGCAAAGGTCACGTCATAACCTTCGGGTACGAACATCGGGTCATAGCCGAACCCGGCCGCGCCACGAATGGGCCAGACCAGATGACCGGGGGCGACGCCTTCGAACACCTCGTCATGACCATCGGGCCAGGCCAGAACCAGCGTGCAGCGAAATTGTGCCAACCGGGGATGCGGGGCGCTTTTGGCTTCCAACTCGTCATTGGCGCGGGTCATTGCCATCATGAAATCGCGCCCATTGCCGGTTTCGGCCCAGTCGGCGGTATAGACCCCCGGCGCGCCATCCAGCGCGTCGATGGTAATGCCGCTGTCATCGGACAGGGCGGGCAGCCCGGTGGCCCGGGCGGCGGCATGCGCCTTGATCCGGGCATTGCCGACAAAGGTGTCTTCGGTTTCTTCCGGTTCGGGCAGGTTCATTTCGGCGGCGCCAACGACCTTGACCCCAAAGGGCTGGAGGAGATGCGCCATCTCTTCCAGCTTGCCCTTGTTGTGGGTCGCGACCAGCAGCGTGTCGCCTGTGAACCTGCGGGTCATGCGGTGGCGGCCTTTTGCGCGGCAACCAGTTCGCCCACGCCCTTTTCGGCGAGACCCAGCAGCTGATCCAGTTGCGCGCGGTTGAAGACCGAGCCTTCGGCGCTCATCTGTACCTCGATCAACTTGCCGGACCCGGTCATGATGAAATTGCCGTCGACGCCTGCCTCGCTGTCCTCGGGGTAATCGAGGTCCAGCACCGGCTGACCGGCATAGATGCCGCAGGACACGGCGGCGACCGGATCGACCAGTGGGTCGGAAATGACATCGCCCGCCTTCATCAGCTTGTTCACCGCCAGGCGCAAGGCGACCCAACCGCCGGTGATCGAGGCGCAGCGGGTGCCTCCATCGGCCTGAATCACGTCACAGTCGACGGTGATCTGGCGTTCGCCCAGGGCCACCCGGTCAACACCTGCGCGCAGGGCGCGGCCGATCAGGCGCTGGATTTCAACGGTGCGGCCGCCTTGCTTGCCGCTGGCGGCCTCGCGCCGCATCCGGGTGTTGGTGGCGCGTGGCAGCATACCGTATTCGGCGGTGACCCAGCCGAGGCCCGAGCCCTTAATAAAGGGGGGCACACGATCTTCGATCGTGGCGGTGCACAGCACATGCGTATCACCCATCTTGATCAGGCACGAGCCTTCGGCATGTTTTGTGAAACCGGTTTCGATTGAAACCGGGCGCATTTCGCTTAGTTCTCGTCCAGAGGGTCGCATGGGTCATCCTTTGTCTGTTGCGCTGGGGATACCGCCCGCAAGGGCGTGGATGCAAGCCCGATTGACCTTTTCGGGGCAGGGGATTTAATGGCCACTCAGCCGGGGATTGCCCAAGGAATGCCATGAGCGATGCGCGCAAAATACTGGACGATCTGAACGACCGCTCGCGCGAGGTGTTTCGCCTGATCGTCGAGTCCTATCTGGACAGTGGCGAGCCGGTCGGCAGCCGCACCCTGACCCGCACTCTGAGTGAAAAAGTCAGCGCCGCAACCGTGCGCAACGTGATGCAGGATCTGGAATATCTGGGCCTGCTCGACAGTCCCCATGTCAGTGCGGGGCGGATCCCGACCCAGATGGGGCTGAGAATGTTTGTCGACGGGTTGCTCGAGGTGGCCGATCTGAGCCTGGATGACCGGGCCAAGCTGGACGCGACGTTGGGCGCAAATGCCAGCGATGTGGGCGGAACACTGGACCGGATCAGCGCCACGCTCAGCCGGGTGACTCAAGGCGCCTCGCTGGTACTGACGCCCAAGCACGAGGCCGAGATCCGCCATATCGAGTTTGTCTCGCTGGCGCAGGACCGGGCGCTGGTGGTGTTGGTGTTTTCGGACGGTCATGTGGAAAACCGCCTGTTCGCGCCGCCGCCGGGACAGACCCCCAGCTCGATGCGCGAGGCGGCCAATTTCCTGAACGCGCTGATCGAGGGCAAGACGCTGAGCGAGGTGCGTCGCCTGATGCAGACCGAGATCGGCGCCCGCCAGCAGGAAATCGACCAGCTGGCCCGCCAGATGGTCGAAAGCGGTCTGGCGGTCTGGGACCGCGAGGGTGAAGGCGCAGACCGCCTGATCGTGCGCGGGCGCGCGAATCTGTTAGAGGGCACTGGCCAGGAACAGGAGCTGGAGAGAATTCGGGTGCTGTTCGACGATCTGGAGCGTAAGCGCGACATCGCCGAGTTCCTGCAACTGACCGAAGATGGCGATGGTGTGCGAATTTTTATCGGCTCTGAGAACAAACTTTTCTCACTTTCGGGTTCCTCTTTGGTGGTGTCTCCATATATGAACGCGGATCGAAAGGTTATCGGTGCGGTGGGGGTGATCGGCCCGACGCGCCTGAACTATGGTCGCATCGTTCCGATCGTGGATTACACGGCACAGCTGGTCGGGCGTCTGATTTCCGACCGGAGTTAGAGGTAGAAAGATGGCAAAGCCGAACAACGAAGAGTTTCTGGACGATATCGCAACCGCCGAGGCCGAAGAACTGGCCGAGGAAATGGCCGAGATCAGCGAAGAGGCGGCAGAGCTGGATACGCTGCGGGCCGAGCGGGATGCGTTCAAGGACAAGTTCATGCGCGCGTTGGCCGACGCCGAGAATGTGCGCAAGCGGGGCGAGCGCGCCCGGCGCGAGGCCGAGCAGTATGGCGGCTCGAAACTGGCCCGCGATATGCTACCGGTCTATGACAATATGAAGCGTGCGCTGGACTCCATGACCGACGAACAGCGCCAAGTTTCGGGTGCTTTGATCGAGGGAATCGAATTGACGATGCGTGCGCTGCTGGATGTGTTCGGCAAGCATGGCATTCAGGTGCTGTCGCCGCAGGTGGGCGACAGGTTCGACCCGCAGATGCACGAAGCGATGTTCGAGGCGCCGGTACCCGGCACCAAGGCGGGCGATATCATCCAGGTTTCGGCCGAAGGCTTCATGCTGCACGACCGTCTGCTGCGCCCGGCGCAGGTTGGCGTGTCGTCGATGCCTGCGGGCTGATTTGGCTTCGCCCGGCGAAGCCAAGCCTCCGGCGGGAGTACTTTAAGCGGAATGAAGGGGCGGTCAGGATCTGGCCGCCTCTTTCAGTTTATACAGCATCTCAAGCGCCTGGCGGGGGGTCAGCTCGTCAGGGTGGATGTCCTTCAGCATCGCAACGGCAGGTGAGCTTTTTGGTGCGGGCGGCGGCGGTGGCGGCGCGACTGAGAACAGCGGCAGATCATCGATCAGCGCCTTTTGCTTGCCGCCTTCGCGTTCGGACTTCTCCAGCTGGTCCAAAACCACGCGGGCGCGCGCCACAACGGACGGGGGTAGGCCGGCGAGTTGCGCCACTTGCACACCATAGGACCGGTCGGCGGCGCCCTTCCTCACTTCGTGCAGAAAAATGACCTCTCCCTCCCATTCCTTGACGGCAACGGTCAGGTTCTCGACACCATCCAACGTTCCGGCAAGGGCGGTGAGTTCGTGGTAGTGGGTGGCGAACAGAGCGCGGCAGCGATTGGCCGCATGCAGGTGTTCCAGCGTGGCCCAGGCGATGGAAAGACCATCATAGGTGGCAGTGCCACGGCCGATTTCGTCCAGGATCACCAGCGCTCGGTCGTCCGCCTGGTTCAGGATGGCGGCGGTTTCCACCATCTCAACCATGAAGGTCGAGCGGCCCCGTGCCAGATCGTCCGAGGCGCCGACGCGGCTGAAAAGCTGGCTGACCACCCCGATATGGGCTCTGTCGGCGGGTACGTAGCTGCCTATTTGGGCGAGCAGGGTAATCAGCGCGTTCTGGCGCAGATAGGTTGATTTACCGGCCATGTTGGGGCCGGTCAGCAGGCGGATCGCGGCACCCTTGTCCGCGGTGAGATCGCAGTCATTGGCCACGAACGGCTCTCCGCCCTGCCGGCGCAGGGCGTGTTCGACCACCGGGTGGCGGCCTCCCTCGATGGCAAAGATGCGTGAGGTGTCGACGCTGGGTCTGCACCAGTTCTCGGCCCGTGCCAGATCGGCCAGCGCGGTCGCCAGATCAAGTTCAGCCAGCCCGCGCGCGGCGAGGTTGAGGCGGGCGGCGGCCTCTAGAATTGCGCCAGAAAGGCTGGAATAGAGCCGTTTTTCGATCTCGAGCGCGTGGTTCCCCGCGTTTAGGATGCGGGTTTCCAGCTCGCTCAACTCGACCGTGGTAAACCGCACCTGATTGGCGGTGGTCTGGCGGTGGATATAGGTCTCGCTCAGCGGCGGGTTCAGCATTCTGGCCGCGTGGGTGGCGGTGGTTTCGATGAAATAGCCCAGCACGTTGTTGTGCTTGATCTTCAGCGAGGCGATGCCGGTATGTTCGGCATATTTCTGCTGCATCCCGGCGATGACACCGCGACCCTTGTCGCGCAACTCGCGCGCCTCGTCCAACTCGCTGTCGTAACCCGGCGCGATGAAGCCGCCATCGCGGGCCAGCAGCGGCGGCTCGGCCACCAGCGCGGTATCGAGCAGGCCAAGCAGGTCGTCGAAACCGTTCAGGTCGGCACAGGCGCTTGCGATCAGGTCGGGCAGTTCCAACCCATCGCAGCGGGCGGCAATCGCCTCGGCCTGACCCAGCCCGTTGCGGATTGCGGCAAGGTCGCGCGGGCCGCCCCGGTCCAGCGCCAGCCGCGACAGGGCACGGTCCAGGTCGGGCGTCTTGCGCAGGGCCCCACGCAGGTCGGCGGCCAGCGTGGTGTGGTCGATACAGAAGTCGAGCGCCGAGAGCCGCGCGTGGATGACGTCCAGATTGCGCGACGGGCTGGCAATGCGCTGTTCCAGCAGACGGGCGCCACCGGGAGTGACGGTGCGGTCGATCACCGAAAGGAGCGAGCCGCCGCGTTCGCCCGAGAGCGAGCGGGTCAGTTCCAGATTGCGCCGGGTGGCGGCGTCGATCTGCATTACCCGGTCTTCGGCCTCTTGCACCGGGGGTTGCAGCAGTGGCAGTTTGCCTTTCTGGGTGATTTCCAGATAGTCGATCAGCGCACCCATGGCCGACAGCTCGGCGCGGGCGAAGGAGCCGAACCCCTCCAGCGAGCCGACCTTGTAAAGTTCGCATAGCCGCTTTTCAGCCGCCATGCTGTCGAAACTGGCCTTGCCCAGGGGGGTCAGCGGGATGCGGTGATCGTCGGCCAGCGGGCGCAGCTGCTGAAACACCGGCTCATCGACCACCAGCAGCTCAGAGGGGGCCAGCCGCGCCAGTTCCGGGCTGAGGCGAGGGCGGGTCACAGGCATCACATGGAAATCACCGGTCGAGATATCGGCCCAGGCCAGCGCGGCGCCGCTGCGGACCTCGGCATAGGCGACAAGGAAGTTGTGGCGGCGCGCCTCGAGCAGCGCATCTTCGGTCAGGGTGCCGGGGGTGACGAGCCGCACCACATCGCGCCTCACCACGGATTTTGATCCGCGTTTCTTGGCCTCGGCGGGGCTTTCCATCTGTTCACAGACGGCAACCCGGAACCCCTTGCGGATCAGGGTCAACAGATAGCCCTCGGCGGCGTGAACCGGGACGCCGCACATCGGGATATCCTCGCCCTCGTGCTTGCCGCGCTTGGTCAGCGCGATATCCAGCGCCTCGGCCGCGGCCACCGCGTCGTCAAAGAACATCTCGTAGAAATCGCCCATCCGGTAGAACAGCAGGGCATCGGTATGGCCCTCTTTGATTTCGAGGTATTGGGCCATCATGGGCGTGACGGTGGTCAAGGCTTTGTTCTCCGGCGGCTGGTGCGCGCGACCTTACAAATCCGGCCCCTGCGGCGAAAGGCGAAAACGCATTGTCGTTGAGGCGCGCGATTGCCTGCGCTATGAGGCTGAAAGCCCGCATAGCAGAGAAACGACCCATCCCATGCCCAAAGCGAAAATCACAAACGAAGAGGCGCTGGCCTTTCACCTGGAACCGACCCCCGGCAAGTGGGAGGTGCAGGCCACCGTTCCGATGACCACCCAGCGCGATCTGTCGCTGGCTTATTCCCCGGGCGTGGCGGTTCCCTGCGAGGCGATCGCGGCCGATCCCGGGCTGGCCTATGACTATACCAACAAGGGCAATCTGGTTGCGGTGATCTCGAACGGGACGGCGGTTCTGGGCCTGGGTAACCTGGGCGCGCTGGGCGGCAAGCCGGTGATGGAGGGCAAGGCGGTGCTGTTCAAGCGCTTTGCCGACGTGAACTCGATCGACATCGAACTGGACACCGAGGATCCGGATGAGTTCTGCCGCGCGGTCAAGCTGATGGGGCCGACATTCGGTGGCATCAACCTCGAAGACATCAAGGCGCCAGAGTGTTTCATCATCGAGCAGCGGCTCAAGGAAGAGATGGACATCCCCGTCTTTCACGACGACCAGCATGGTACGGCGGTGATCTGCGCGGCGGGGCTGATCAACGCGCTGCACATTTCGGGCAAGAAGATCGAAGATGTGAAGATCGTCCTGAACGGGGCCGGGGCGGCGGGCATCGCCTGTATCGAACTGCTGAAAACCATGGGCGCGCGGCACGAAAACTGTATCGTTTGCGATACCAAGGGCGTGATCTATCAGGGTCGTACCGAGGGCATGAACCAGTGGAAATCGGCCCATGCGATCAAGACCGAGCTGCGCAGCCTCGAAGAGGCGATGAAAGGGGCCGACGTGTTCCTGGGTGTCAGCGTCAAGGGCGCGGTGACGCAGGAAATGGTGCAGAGCATGGCCGACAACCCGGTCATCTTTGCCATGGCCAACCCCGACCCGGAAATCACGCCCGAAGAGGCGCATGAGGTGCGCCCCGACGCCATCGTCGCCACCGGGCGCAGCGACTATCCCAATCAGGTCAACAACGTGTTGGGCTTTCCCTATCTGTTCCGCGGCGCGCTGGATATTCATGCGCGCGCCATCAATGACGAGATGAAGATTGCCTGCGCCCATGCGCTGGCGGCGCTGGCGCGCGAGGATGTGCCGGACGAGGTCGCCATGGCCTATGGCAAAAGCCTGACCTTTGGCCGCGATTACATCATCCCGACCCCGTTCGATCCGCGCCTGATTCACCGCATTCCGCCCGCCGTGGCGCGCGCGGGTATGGACACCGGCGCGGCACGGCGGCCGATCATCGACATGGATGCCTATGAGCTCGGCCTGAAATCGCGGATGGATCCGACCGCCAGCATCCTGCGTGGCATCAACGCCCGCGCGCGCAAGGCGCAAAGCCGGATGATCTTTGCCGAGGGCGACGACCCCCGCGTGCTGCGTGCAGCAGTGACATACCAGCGTTCGGGCTATGGCAAGGCGCTGGTTGTTGGACGCCAGGACGACGTCAAGGCCAAACTTGAAGCCGCCGGTCTGGGCGATGCGGTGCGCGAGCTTGAGGTGGTGAATGCCGCCAACACCACGCATCTGGAGACCTACAAGGAGTTGTTGTACTCGCGTCTGCAACGCAAGGGCTTCGATCACAAGGACGTGCACCGGCTGACGGCGCGCGACAGGCACGTGTTTTCGGCGCTGATGCTGGCACATGGCCATGGCGACGGGTTGGTAACCGGCGCGACCCGGAAATCGGCGCATGTGCTGCACCAGATCAGCCATGTGTTCGACGCCGACGCCGCGCATGGGGCGGCAGGGATCACCGCGCTGTTGCACAAGGGCAAGATCGTGCTGATTGGCGACACGCTGGTGCATGAATGGCCCGACGAACACGACCTGGCCACCATCGCCGAACGCGCCGCTGACGTGGCCCGTCATATGGGGCTGGAGCCGCGCGTGGCCTTTGTCAGTTTCTCGACCTTTGGCTATCCGATCTCGGAGCGGACCGAGAAGCTGACGAAGGCGCCCAAGGTGCTGGAAGAGCGCGGCGTGAATTTCGAGTTCGAAGGCGAGATGACCGTCGATGTGGCGCTGAACCCGCGCTCGAAAGAGGCCTATCCCTTCTCGCGCCTGACCGGACCCGCGAACATCCTGATCGTGCCGGCGCGGCACTCGGCCTCGATCTCGACCAAGCTGATGCAGGAGATGGCGGGCGCCACGGTGATCGGCCCGATCCTGACCGGTGTCGACAAGCCGATCCAGATCTGTTCGACCGTCTCCACCGCCAATGACATCCTGAACATGGCGGTGCTGGCCTCGGCCGAGATCGGCTAGGCCATGGCGATCTGGAACCTCGGCTCGATCAATGCGGACATGGTCTATGCCGTGCCGCATCTGCCCGGGCCGGGCGAGACGTTGGCCGCCTCGGGGATGGAGCGGTTTCTCGGCGGCAAGGGCGCCAACATGTCGGTGGCCGCCGCCCGTGCGGGTTCGCATGTGCATCATATCGGCGCGGTGGGGCCTGATGGGCGGTGGGCCATTGATCGGCTGACCGAATATGGCGTCGATACCCGCCATATCGCGACGCTCGACGCGCCCACTGGCCATGCCATCATCGCGGTTGAGCCGGGCGGCGAAAACCTGATCGTTCTGTTGCCCGGTGCCAACCGGTCCATTTCGCCCGAGCGGGTCGCCAGCGTGCTGGCCGATGCCGCGCCGGGCGACCTGTTGGTGATGCAGAACGAGACCAGTGCCCAAGTCGAAGCGGCGCGGCTGGGTCGCGAACACGGCCTGACCGTGTGCTACGCCGCAGCCCCCTTTGATGCTCAGGCGGTGCGCGATGTCCTGCCCTGGCTCGATTTCCTGATCCTGAACGCGGTCGAGGCCGAGCAGTTGCAACAGGCGACCGGTCTGTCGCCAGATCAGTTGCCGGTGCAGCATGTCATCGTGACCCTGGGGTCGAAAGGTGCACGCTATTTCGACACTAATCAGGGAAAAACGGCGGAATACCCCGCGCACAAGGTCAAGGCGGTCGATACCACCGGGGCAGGTGATACCTTTACCGGTTATGTCCTGTCCGGTCTGGACCGGGGCTTGCCGATGCCGCAGGCGATCACCCAGGCGACGCGCGCGGCCGCTTTGATGGTGATGCGCCACGGCACGGCCGATGTGATCCCCGACCTGAAAGAGGTTTTGGAGGCGCGGTTCTAGCTGCCCGCAAAGGGCGCCGCATCACCCCAAAGCTGTTTCACCCGCGCATCCCGACCACAGGATTTGCGATAGAGCTTGTAAGCCTCGCTTTGCCGTTTCGGGCCAAACCGGGTCAGCACCAGCTTTTCTCCCTTGGCATAATCCTGATGATAGGCCTCGGCCGGATAAAACCGGCCCGCCTCCAGGATGGGGGTTACGACCGACTGCGCCAGATCTGCCTCAGCGGCAGCTTTGGCCTGGGATGCAAGCGCGGCTTCTGCCTTGTTAGAGACGAATATCGCGGTGCGATAGCTTTCACCGCGATCACAGAACTGACCGCCTGCATCGGTTGGGTCGACCGAGCGGAAAAAGAGATGCAGCAGGCGTTCGCGCGAAACCTTGTCGGGGTCAAACAGTATCTGCACGGCCTCGTAATGCCCGGTTCCCCCGCGCGAGACCTGCTTGTAGGTCGGATTATCGAGCGTCCCGCCGGTATAGCCGGACACCGCACCCAGCACGCCGGGCACTTTCTCGAAATCGGCCTCGACGCACCAGAAACAACCGCCCGCAACGGTCAGGGTTTCGGTCTCTGCGGCCTCGGCCTTGCCCCCTTGCAGGATCGTTGCCAGCACCATGGCAACCACCAATGCGACGGGTTTGAGTGTCTGGATCGGGAACATGATGATCTTCCATTTCCGGTCTCGATCAGGCTGCCTTGCAACCGGATTTGCGGCAAGGTTCCGTCATCGAATATCACGCGCTGTTGATGCGGTGTTTACCCCTTGGAACGCGGCGGGCGGGGCGATAGCGTGCGGCGAATACCCGTAAACGGAGGGCAGTAGATGAAAATCGCCATGTGGTCGGGACCGCGCAACCTGTCGACGGCGATGATGTATGCCTTCGGCGCCCGGACCGATTGCGCGGTCATCGACGAGCCGTTCTATGCTGCTTATCTGGCGATGACCGGGCTGAACCACCCGATGCGAGAAGAGGTTCTGGCCGCACAGCCACAGGACCCAAAGGTAGTGGCGGCGGCGCTGAGTGGGCCCAATCCCGGTGCGCGGCCGTTCTGGTATCAGAAACACATGACCCAGCACATGATCCCCGGCATCCCGCGCGACTGGATGCGGGCGGTGCGCAACGTGTTCCTGATCCGCCATCCGGCGCGGGTGATCGCGAGTTATGCCGAAAAGCGCGAAAACCCGACTCTGGAGGATATCGGCTTCCAGCTTCAGGCAGAGTTGTTTGACGAGGTGTCGGGTTGGGGTGGCGATCCGGTCGTGATCGACAGTCATGACATTCGCGAAAACCCGGCCCGGATGCTGGAACAACTCTGCGACCGGATCGGTGTGCCGTGGTCACCGCATATGCTGAGCTGGCCCAGGGGTGGCCACAAGGACGACGGTGTCTGGGCGCGGCATTGGTACGGAGCGGTCTGGAATTCGACCGGCTTTGCCGGACCCGAGGGCGATTTACCCGAGGTGCCGGAGGCGCTTCAGCCGGTCTTGCAGGCCGCAATGCCGTTTTACGAGCGCATGCGGGCCAAGAAGATCTGAGGCGCGATCAGCCCAGCAACTGTCCCAGTTTCATCGCCACGCCCATGTTGCCGCTGACCTTGAGCTTGCCCATCATCACACCGGTCATCGGGTTCAGCTTGCCGGTCAGCAGTTTGACCAGGTTGTCCTGGCTCAGGCGGATGGTGCAATCTGTATCTCGGTCCTGGGTGCTGGCGGTGTTGTCGGCCAGAACGATCACGCCATCCTCGCCGCAGTCGAATTTCAGCGACCCGTCAAAGCTTTTGCCGGCCAGTTCGGCCTGCATCTTGTCGGCGATATCCTGAAGCATGTCGCGCCCCTCATGTTGCTGGAAAAGCGGTAAGAAACCGGCCCGTGCTTGGCAAGCCTGACCAAGCGGCAGGGTCAGGCGCCCAGCGCGCGTTGGGTCAGGGGGCAGGGCGACCCGCCATAGAACGCCTCCAGAACCGCGCGAAATTCACCGGGCGCGTCCGGCACTGCGGCAAACAGGGTCATGGAGGAGCGCAATTTCTTGGCGTCGATACCGCCCAGGATATCCTCGGGCCGTTTGCCGGTGTGGCCGAGCATAAGCCGACTGACCTCGATCAGGCGGGCACGCAATTCGGGGTGGGCCAGATAGGCGGTGGCCTCGTCCAGATCCCCGATCCCGTAAAGCTGCGCCATATGCGACCGGCCCAGTTCGGCCAGTTGCGGAAAGACGAACCACATCCAGTGGCTCGTCTTCTGTCCCGCAGTCAATTCGCGCAGGACATCCGGCCAAACGGTGTCCTGCGCCTCGACGAACATCTCCAGTTCGTCGTCTTCGTCAAAGTCGTCTTCGCCGCTCACTTGTCCGCGACGCGACGGTTGCGGGTGGCGATCAGTTTCAGCCGCAGCGCGTTCAGCTGGATGAAGCCCTTGGCATCCTGCTGGTCATAGGCGCCCGCGTCTTCTTCGAAGGTCACGTGGGCCTCGGAGTAGAGCGAGTGATCGGACCAGCGGGCGACGGTGCGTGCCGAGCCCTTGTAGAGTTTCAGCCGGACGGTGCCCGACACATGCTCCTGGCTCTTGTCGATCAGGGCTTGCAGCATCTCGCGCTCGGGGCTGAACCAGAAGCCGTTATAGATCAGCTCGGCATAACGCGGCATGATCGAATCCTTCAGGTGGCCCGCGCCGCTATCCAGCGTGATCTGTTCGATGCCGCGATGTGCCTCGAGCAGGATGGTGCCGCCGGGGGTCTCGTAGACGCCGCGCGATTTCATCCCGACAAAGCGGTTCTCGACGAAATCCAAGAGGCCGATACCGTGCTTGCCACCCAACTCGTTCAGGCGGGTCAGGATGGTCGC
Source organism: Ruegeria sp. BHSC223 (assembly GCF_059613025.1). Classification (NCBI taxonomy): domain Bacteria; kingdom Pseudomonadati; phylum Pseudomonadota; class Alphaproteobacteria; order Rhodobacterales; family Roseobacteraceae; genus Ruegeria; species Ruegeria sp. BHSC223. The sequence continues at coordinate 184,831 of NZ_JBXWRR010000004.1, read as the reverse complement.
GGGCGACATCGCCTCGCCGTTGATCGCCACCGCATCGCCCTTTTCAAAGGTGATCTCGATGAACTCGGGCGTGTCGGGGGCGTCTTCGACCGCGACGATGCGCTGGGCGACGTAATCGGGCGCCTCGACGCCCGGATCCTCCAGCACCTTGCCCTCGGACGAGGTGTGCAGCAGGTTCGCGTCGACCGAGAACGGCGCCTCGCCGCGCTTGTCCTTGGAAATCGGAATCTGATGTGCTTCGGCGAATTCCAGCAGACGGGTGCGGCTGGTCAGGTCCCACAGGCGCCAGGGGGCGATCACCTTGATTTCGGGGTTCAGCGCATAGGCGGAAAGTTCGAACCGCACCTGGTCGTTGCCCTTGCCGGTGGCGCCATGGGCCACCGCGTCTGCGCCATGCTCGGCGGCGATCTCGACCAGACGTTTCGAGATCAGCGGCCGCGCGATCGAGGTGCCCAGCAGATACAGTCCCTCGTACACCGCATTGGCGCGGAACATCGGGAAGACAAAGTCGCGCACGAACTCTTCACGCACATCCTCGATATGGATGTTCTCGGGCTTGATACCCAGCAGCTCGGCCTTTTTGCGGGCGGGTTCCAGCTCCTCTCCCTGACCGAGATCGGCGGTAAAGGTGACAACCTCGCAGCCATATTCGGTTTGCAGCCATTTCAGGATGATCGAGGTATCGAGGCCACCGGAATAGGCCAGGACAACTTTCTTGGGCGCGGACATAGGACTTCCCCATTTACGTATGACGCAAGGGCCGTAGCGGTTTTTGCGGTTGGGGGCAAGTTGTGGCGGTTGACAGAAGCTGGAAAGCGAGGTGAAACAACATGGCGCAAAACAAGTTATGGTTGAGGGGTTTTCAAAATGCTGGGTTGGCGGATTTTCCTGCACGCGGTGCAGATGGTGTTGCGCAATTGGCGGCAAGCCCTACGACTAGGCCTGGTGCCTGCGATCCTTGGAAGCCTTGCGATACTGGCGCTGGCCTTGGTCACGCAAAGTGGCCCCGCGTTTGAACAGTTTTTCGGGGCTGGGCTCAAGGATTTCGATAACACCGAGATGACCCGCCAGCATCTGCTTTTCTCGTTGTTGGTCCTCGTGCCTCAAGCAGTAGCCAGCCTTTGGATCGTGATAACCTGGCACCGGTTCATTCTGTTGGAAGAAGCGCAGGACGGCTGGGTGCCACCTTTGCGTCCGGGGCGAATCCTCGCCTATCTCGCCCTGTCTATAGGGATCGGGTTGATCTGCGCGGCGGTGGCGCTTCCCGTCGTTTTTGCGATGGCCGCTCTTGCTGTAGCGTTGGGGTCGCGGGGCATGGGGGTTGCGCTCGCGTTCGCGCTTCTGCTGCTTTTGTCGCCCTGGTTGCAAAGGGTACTGCTTGTCCTGCCTGCCTCTGCCATCGGTCAACCGCTGAGTTTCGGCGACGCGCTGAGGCTGACGCGCGGTCAATACTGGACTATGCTGGGTGTCGCGGCATTGGGGTTTGCCATGCAATATGGGCTTTCGACCGCGCTGTCTTTTGTGGGCGGCATCCCTACGGTTGGGCCAGTTGCCGCGCTTTTTCTGACGTTGTTGTTGCAATCGCTGTTCGGGGCGAGTGTTCTGACCACTCTCTACGGGGTCTTTGTGGAAAAGCGCCCGCTTGGCTGAAGCGCGTACACCAATGTATTCCTTGCCTCGGGCGCGGGGTTGCGGCAGTCAGGCGGAATGAGCGATTTCATGTCCCGTGCCCGCGCCGCCGAACAGGCGATGCGCGATGTCTTTCCCGCCACGCCGTTGCAGCGCAACGACCATCTGTCGGCGCGTTATGGTGCCGATATCTGGCTCAAGCGCGAGGATCTGAGTCCGGTCCGATCCTACAAGATCCGCGGTGCATTCAACGCGATGCGCAAGCAGCAGGGGCAGGCGCTGTTCGTCTGTGCCAGTGCGGGTAACCATGCCCAGGGCGTGGCCTATATGTGCCGGCACATGGGGGTGCGGGGTGTGATCTTCATGCCGGTGACCACTCCACAGCAGAAGATCCAGAAAACCCGGATGTTCGGCGGCGATCAGGTCGAAATTCACCTGACCGGCGACTATTTCGACCAGACGCTGGCTGCCGCACAGACCTGGTGCGCGCAAGAGGGCGGGCATTTCCTGTCGCCCTTCGACGATGCCGACGTGATCGAGGGGCAGGCCTCGCTGGCTGTCGAGATCGAAGAACAACTGGGCGGCGTGCCCGATCATGTGGTGCTGCCGGTCGGCGGCGGCGGCATGTCGGCGGGGGTGGCCACATGGTTCGGGGATCGCAGCCACTGCATCTTTGTCGAGCCCGAGGGCGGCGCCTGTCTGCGCGCGGCGCTGGCGGCGGGGCATCCGGTGACGCTCGATCATGTGGACAATTTCGTTGATGGCGCGGCGGTGGGCCGGATCGGCGAAAAGACATTCGAACTGCTGAAATCGCGGCACATGTCGGATGTGCTGGTGATGCCCGAGGACCGGATCTGTACCACCATCATCGAAATGCTGAATGTCGAGGGTATCGTGCTGGAACCCGCGGGCGCGCTGTCGGTCGAGGCGGTGGCGGATGTGCAAAGCTTCATCAGGGGCAAGACCGTGGTCTGTGTCACCTCGGGCGGCAATTTCGATTTCGAGCGTCTGCCCGAAGTGAAGGAGCGGGCGCAGCGCTATTCGGGGGTCAAGAAATACTTCCTGCTGCGACTGCCGCAGCGGCCCGGCGCGCTGAAGGAGTTTCTGAACATCCTCGGACCGGATGACGATATCGCCCGGTTTGAATACATGAAGAAATCGGCACGCAATTTCGGGTCTGTCCTGATCGGTATCGAGACCGCCAAGCCTGAGAATTTCGAGCGCCTTTATGCCCGTCTGGACGAGGCCGGGTTCACCTATACCGACATCACCCGCAACGAGACGCTGGCGCAATTCGTGATCTGAGCGCGCTCAGATATGGTCGGACAGCTCCGACTGGAAGGCCGATTTCGAGGCCTCGAAACTGTTGATGATCGCGTCCAGATCGACCGCGTCTGCATGACCGGCGGCGGATTGCCGCTCGCCATCCTGACACAGGGCGGAAAAGGATTCGAACCCAAGGCTGAGCGCGCTGCCCTTGAGGAAATGCAGATCCTTTTCGAGCAGGCGGCGATCCGGTGTCTGGCGAAGACGCGTGATCACCTCTTCGACCTCTTCCAGGAACAGGTCTACAACCTCGTCAAAATCCTCTGCACCGACCTCTTCCCGCAATTGGGTCACGCGGGGCCAGTGAATCATGGCGCACCTCCGTTCTGTCTGCCCCATTCACCCATCATTAGGAGATCGAGGGTAAACAGCCGGTAAAGAGAGGCAGGTGCATAAGCGGCAATTTGCACTTTCATGAGATGTTAACGGGGGCCTGTCTAGCGTGTCAGTATCCTTGGCCTTGGTGAATTCGGGACAGACGACAGTGTTGCATGGTAGGGAAATGGAGGCCCAGACCGAAATGGAACTGGGCGCAATCCGCCGGGTGCTGGTTGTCGATGACAGCCGGTTACAGCGTCGCATCCTGTCGAGCTCTCTGAAAAAATGGGGGTTCGAGGTAATCGAGGCCGATAGCGGCGAGGAGGCGATGGAGATTTGCGCCAGCGCCATGCCCGATCTGGTGCTGAGTGATTGGGTCATGCCGGGGATGAGCGGTGTAGAATTCTGCGAGGCGTTCCGGCAGCTGAACTCTGACCGATACTGCTATTTCATCCTGCTGACATCGAAGAGCGAAAAGAACGAGGTAGCGCAAGGGCTTGACGCCGGTGCCGACGATTTCCTGATCAAGCCGGTCAGTTCGGACGAGCTGCGCGCACGGATTTCGGCCGGGGACCGCGTGATCGGCATGCAGCGAGAGCTTTCGGCCAAGAACGAGGTTATCGAACAGGCTCTGGACGACCTGAAACGCGCTCATGACGCCATCGACAAGGATCTGATTCAGGCGCGCAAGATCCAGGAATCGCTGGTGCCCGATTTCAGCCAGGGTTTTGGTTCGTCACGCATCAGCCTGTTGCTGAAACCGTGCGGTCATATCGGTGGTGATCTCGTCGGCATGTTCTCGCCCGGACCGAATCGCGTCGGATTCTACAGCATCGACGTCTCGGGCCACGGTATCACCTCGGCGATGATGACCGCGCGGCTGGGCGGCTATCTGTCCAGCCGGTACTTCGATCAGAACGTCGCGATGGAGAAACGGTTCAACAAGTTCTATGCGCTGCGCCAGCCGCAGGATGTGGCCGAAACCCTGAACTCGCGCCTGATCGCCGATACCGGGATCGAAGAGTATTTTACCATGGTCTATGCGATCATGGACCTGCGCAGCGGCATGTTGCGGATGGTGCAGGCCGGGCACCCGCATCCTCTGCTGTTGCGCCGGAACGGCACGGCGGAATTCATCGGCGAGGGCGGCGTACCCATCGGCCTGTTGCCGGGCATTCCCTATACGCAGGTCGAGGCGCAGATGGAGGTTGGCGACCGGCTGTTGTTATATTCCGACGGGTTTACCGAATGCCGTCTCGCCAATGGCGAGATGTTGGAGCCCGAGGGGCTGCTTGCACTGGTCAACGAGTGTAATCCGGAACAGGGCGGGCAGGAGTTTCTGGATGACCTTTTCTGGCGCTTGACGCAGGTGATGTCGCCCGAACACGGGCTTGAGGACGATGTCTCGGCCACGTTCTTCGAGTTCAACGGGCCCTGATCTGCGCCAGGTGCCACGCGGCGAAATGGCGATCACCGGCATTCCCCAGCAAGCCCGCAGCGTCCAGCGTCGGCATCCACAGAGCAGCGTGGTCGGGTTCCGTCGGCGGGCCGATACGACGCACGGGCCGGGCGCGGTATATAAGACATATCTTCTCGGCCCAGAGATCGTATTCCGGCATATAGGCAAAGCGCCGGAATGCCCCCACCCGACGCGGTACGGCAATCAGCCAGCCAGTTTCCTCGTAAACCTCGCGATGCAGCGCCGCGACCGGCGATTCGCCCGGATCGATGCCGCCGCCGGGCAGTTGCAGATCGGGATCGGGGTCATACTGGCTGGTCAGCAGCAGGTCCGATCCGCGCGGCAGCAGGGCATAGGCCCCCACCCGGCGGATATAGCGGCGCCCCGGCTCGGGGCTTTCCCCAAAACGTCTGATCATGTAGAGGCCCTTTCAACGCGGCTTGTCCGACCCTATATGGTCGCGATATGCCAAGACTTGGCGTGCAAGGAAACCCATGACACTCGGAACCAAAATCGCGTGGGACGACACGGTCCTGCCCTTTCAGCTCGATTTGCCCGACATGCGTGGCCGCGTGGCGCGGCTGGACGGTGTGCTGGACGGCATTCTGAAACAGCATGATTATCCCACCGTGGTCGAGGCCCTGGTGGCCGAGATGGCATTGCTGACCGCGCTGATCGGCCAGACCATCGGCCTGCGCTGGAAACTCTCGTTGCAGGTCCAGTCCAAGGGCGCGGTGCGGATGATCGCCACCGATTACTATGCCCCGCAGATCGAGGGCGAGCCGGCGCGCATCCGTGCCTATGCCAGTTTCGACCGCGACCGGCTGACCGATGGCGCCCCCTTCGACCAGGTGGGAGAGGGCTATTTCGCGATCCTGATCGATCAGGGCAAGGGGACCCAGCCCTATCAAGGCATCACCCCGCTGGCGGGCGGGTCGCTGAGCGCCTGTGCCGAGGCCTATTTCGCGCAATCCGAACAGCTGCCGACACGGTTTCAGCTGCGCTTTGGCAAGTCCATCGAACCGGGTGTGCCAGAGCATTGGCGCGCAGGTGGCGTGATGTTGCAGCACATGCCCAAGGCCTCGCCCTTTGCCGCCGGCGGTCCGGGTTCTGGCGATATTCTGACCGCCGCCGATCTGGTGGACGGCGCCGAGGGCGAGAACTGGAACCGGGTCAATATCCTGCTCGACACGGTCGAGGATCTGGAGCTGATCGGCCCGGCGCTGCCGCCGACCGACCTGCTGGTACGGCTGTTTCACGAGGAACAGCCGCGTGTCTACGATGCGCAGTCGGTGCGGTTTGGCTGTACCTGTTCCGAGGAGCGGGTGCGCCAGAGCCTGTCGATCTATTCCGCCAAGGATATCGGGCACATGACCACGGATGAGGGAACGGTGACCGCTGATTGCCAGTTCTGCGGCGCACATTACGTGCTGGACCCGGCCTCGGTCGGGTTCGAGGCGGATCAGGGTGACTGACCCGGTTAGCCCTCTGCTTGCGGCGCTGGCTCGGACCGGGCCGGGGTCGAGCGATTTTGACCTCAACCCCGGTACGGTCCTGCCCGAGGGGCGCAAACTGCGCCCCGCTGGGGTCTTGGTGCCGGTGACCTTGGCCCACGGCGCACCCCGGGTGATCCTGACCAAACGCTCCTCGGCGCTGAAGCATCATCCCGGCCAGATCGCCTTTCCCGGCGGCAAGCAGGATGAAGGCGACGCCGATGTGATCGCTGCCGCGCTGCGCGAGGCACAGGAAGAGATCGGTTTGCCACGAGACCTGCCGCGCGTGCTGGGGACCCTGCCGTCACACGAGACAGTGACCGCCTTTACCGTGACACCGGTGGTGGCAGTGATCGAACGCGCGTTCGACATCCGGCCAGAGCCGGGTGAGGTCGAAGAGGTGTTCAGCGTGCCGCTTGCGCATCTGATGCGGCCCGAAAATTACTCGGTGCAATCACGCCGCTGGCGTGGGCAGCGGCGGCATTATTTCACCGTACCCTTCGGGCCCTACTATATCTGGGGCGCCACCGCTCGGATTTTGAGGGGGCTGGCCGAAAGGATGCAGCCGTGACCCGCATCAACGAGGCCTGGTTGACCCACCCGGCAACGCAAAAGGTCTGCCGGACCCTGACAGATGGCGGTGCGCAGGCGCTGTTCGTCGGTGGCTGTGTCCGAAATGCGCTGCTGGGGGCACCAGTCAGCGATATCGACATCACCACCGATGCCCGTCCCGAGCGGGTGATGGAGCTGGCTGCGGCGGCCGGGATCAAGGCGGTGCCCACCGGCATCGCCCATGGTACCGTGACGCTGGTCGCGGGCGGTATTCCGCATGAGGTGACCACCTTTCGCCGGGATGTGGAAACCGATGGCCGCCGTGCGGTGGTCGCCTTTTCCGACTCGATCCACGAGGACGCGGCGCGACGCGATTTCACGATGAACGCGCTTTATGCCCGGCCGGACGGCACGGTACTGGACCCGCTAGATGGCCTGCCCGATCTGCAGGCGCGGCGCGTAAGGTTCATCGGCGATGCGACCGACCGCATCCGCGAGGATTACCTGCGTTCACTACGCTATTTCCGCTTTCACGCCTGGTATGGCGATGCCGATGCCGGTTTTGATGCCGAAGCGCTAGCTGCGATTGCCGGCAATCTCGACGGGCTGACCCGCCTCTCGCGCGAGAGGGTGGGGGCCGAGATGCTGAAGTTGCTCGCTGCGCCCGATCCGGCGCCCTCGGTCGCCGCTATGCGCGCCGCTGGGGTTCTGGCGCAGCTCTTGCCCGGCGCTGACGATCGAGCGCTGGCGCCTCTGGTGCATCTGGAAGACGGGCTGAGCGCCGACCCGATCCGGCGGCTGGCTGCGCTGGGCGACGGCGAAACACTGGCCTCGCTCCGGTTGAGCAAGGCGCAGATGGCGGCGCTGGACACTCTGCGCCACGCTGCTTTGGGCACCGCCGGGGCCGGAGAGTTGGGGCATGATCTGGGCGTCGAAGCAGCGCGCGATGCGCTTCTCTTGCGGGCCGCCTTGCTGGAACAACCGCTTGACCCGCATGCGCCCGCCGCAATTGCGCGCGGTGCTGCGGCCGTGTTTCCGGTCACCGCTCGCGACCTGATGCCAGCGTTTTCGGGCCCCGCGCTGGGCGCGCGGCTTGCCACGCTGAAAGCGCACTGGATCGCATCCGATTTCACGCTGAGCCGGACAGCTTTGCTGGCTCGAGATGATTGACGTAAGGTCAATCAAATCCTGCGTGACATGCTGAACCTTGCGAGGTTAGGTTTGCCGCGAAACCAATAGGAGGGATGCGAATGTATTACGGGCTCTGGTTCAGCTGAGGCTGGGATAACCGACCCGTTCGGGTGGTGTCCTGCACGCCGCCTCTTTCGCATATTCCCTAATTGCTCAACGGAGCATCCTTCATGTTTCGCTTTTTCGAAAATCTTGTCGATCCCTTTGTCGCCTATGACGAGACGGACACGCCGCCCACACGGCTGTGGCCCTTCATGCTGGACTATTCACAGCCATTTCTGCGTGTCTTCATCTGGGCTGGCCTGTTGTCGATCGTTGTCGCCGGGGTCGAGGTCTGGCTGATCTATTACATGGGCCGCGTGGTCGATGTGCTGAACGGCTCACCCGCCGAAGTGTGGGAGCGCTACGGTACCGAGATGATCGCGCTGGCCCTGTTTGTTCTGCTGATCCGTCCGGCGCTGCATGTGCTGGATGTATTGGTCCTGAACAACGCGATTTTGCCAAACTTTGGCACCCTTATCCGCTGGCGCGCGCATAAACATGTGCTGCGTCAGTCGGTGGGCTGGTTCGAGAACGACTTTGCCGGGCGTATCGCCAACAGGATCATGCAGACCCCTCCGGCGGCGGGCGAGGTGGTGTTCCAGGTATTCGACGCCATTTCGTTTTCGCTGGCCTATCTGGTTGGAGCAGCAGTTTTGCTCATGGCGGCGGATGCCCGGTTGTTGTTGCCGCTGCTGATCTGGTTCGCGCTTTACGCGTTGCTGGTGCGCTGGACGATCCAGCGGGTGGGGCCGGCGTCGCAGGCGGCCTCGGATGCGCGGTCGACCGTGACCGGCCGGGTGGTGGACAGCTATACCAACATCCATTCGGTCAAGATGTTCGCCCATGACGACCGCGAGCTGGCTTATGCACGAGAGGCGATCGAGGAAACGCGCCGCACCTTTCAGGTGGAAATGCGGATCTTTACCATCATGGATGTGGTGCTGGTTACCCTGAACGGGCTGTTGATCGTCGGTGTGGTTGGCTGGGCCATCGCGCTTTGGATGCAGGGGCAGGCCAGCGTTGGCCTGGTGGCCGCCGCCTCGGCCCTGACCCTGCGGCTCAACGCGATGACCGGCTGGATCATGTGGGCGTTGACCAGCTTTTTCCGCCAGCTGGGTGTGGTGGCCGAAGGGATGGAGACCATCGCCCAGCCCATCGACCTGGTGGATGCGCCGGATGCCCGGCCGCTCGCGCTGAGCGAGGGCCGGATCGAGCTGCAACAGCTATCGCATCATTACGGGCGCGGCGCCGGTGGCTTGGATCGGTTGGACCTGACCATTGCGCCGGGCGAAAAGATCGGGCTGATCGGGCGTTCGGGCGCGGGCAAGTCGACACTGGTCAAACTGCTGCTCCGGTTCTACGACCCGGATAGCGGTCGTATCCTGATCGACGGGCAGGATATCGCCCGAGTGACCCAGAACAGCCTGCGCAGCCATATCGGCATGGTGCAGCAGGACAGCGCACTGTTGCACCGTTCGGTCCGCGACAACCTGCTGTACGGTCGTCCCGACGCAACAGAGGAAGAAATGATCGCCGCCGCCAAACAGGCCGAGGCGCATGACTTCATCCTCGATCTCGAAGATCCGCAGGGCAGGCGTGGCTATGACGCTCATGTGGGCGAGCGCGGGGTCAAGCTGAGCGGCGGGCAACGTCAACGGGTGACGCTAGCGCGTGTCATTCTCAAGGATGCGCCGATTTTGCTGTTGGACGAAGCGACCAGCGCCCTAGATTCCGAAGTCGAGGCTGCCATACAGGACACGCTCTACGGCATGATGGAAGGAAAGACCGTGATCGCCATCGCTCACCGGCTGAGCACTATCGCGCAGATGGACCGTATCCTGGTGCTGGATCAGGGCCGGATCGTCGAGGAAGGCGGTCACGCCGATCTGTTGGCGCAGGGTGGGCTTTATGCCCAGTTCTGGGCGCGGCAATCGGGCGGATTCCTGAATGTCGAGGCCGATGGATGAGGCTTGCCGACCTCATCGACCCGTTTCGTGACACGGATACGCCCCCGCCCCAGCGGCTGGGGGCGTTCATCCGCTGGGCGCTGAATGGTGCCTGGCCGGTCTTGTTTGCCGCCGCGCTGTTTTCGGCAATGGCGGGCATGTTCGAGGCGGTCACCGCCTGGATCCTGGGGCAGGTGGTCGACCGGGCGGTCGAACTGGGTCCCGAAGGGTTTTTTGACGGGACCAATCTGGGGGCAATTCTGGCGGCGGTGGCGTTCTTTGTGCTGATCCGACCGGTTGCATTCGGCCTGTCGGCGCTGTCGAACAACTATGTCGTCATGCCCAATATTCCGCCGTTGGTGCTGGCCCGGCTGAACCGCTGGACATTGGGTCAGTCGGTCGGGTTCTTTGACGACGATTTTGCCGGACGGATCGCGCAAAAACAGATGCAAACCGCAAGTGCGCTCACTTCGGTTGTGTCCGAGACGATCAGCGCGATTGTGTTCGCCTTGGCCTCTCTGGTCGGTAGTCTGGCCTTGTTAGGGTCTATTCATCCATTGGTGATGCTGCCCTTTGCCCTGTGGCTCGGCGCCTACTTCCTGCTTATCCGCTGGTATCTGCCACGGGTCCGCAGACGGTCGGCGGCACGAGCGGGGGCGCGGGCGATGGTGTCGGGCCAGGTCGTCGACACGATCACCAATATCAAGACGGTCAAGCTCTTCGCCCATGCAAAGGTCGAGGATGTGGCGGCGCGCAACGCCATGGCCGACCTGCGCGAGCGGTCGCTGGATTTCGGATGGCTTTCTGCCAGTTTCCGGTTCTTACTGATGCTTCTGGCAGGCGTCTTGCCGGTAATCCTGCTTGGATCGGCGCTGCTTCTATGGCGAGCAGGGGGCGCCAGTGCCGGCGATGTGGTGGTTGCGGGCTCGGTTTCGATCCGTATCGCGCAGATGTCCGGCTGGGTCAGTTTCACGCTGATGAGCCTTTATGCCAACCTGGGCGAGGTTCAGAACGGCATGAACAGCCTCGCGCGGGCCGAGCGGATCGAGGATATGCACGATGCCCAACCGCTGGTTGCAGGCAGTGGAAAGATCGAATTCGTCAATGTCGGCTTTGCCTATGGGCGCGAAACCGGTGGGGTGGATGCGTTGACGCTGACTGTCGAGCCGGGCGAGAAACTGGGGATCGTCGGCGCGTCGGGGGCGGGAAAATCGACGTTGGTTTCGCTTCTCCTAAGGCTCTACGAGGTGGAAACCGGTCAAATCTGCATTGACGAACAGGACATTGCAACCGTGACGCAAGACAGCCTGCGACGACGGATCGGGCTGGTCACGCAGGAAACCGCAATGTTCAACCGGTCTGCCCGCGACAACATCCTCTATGGCCGCCCCGACGCGACCGAGGCCGAATTGATAGCCGCCGCCCAAAAAGCCGAGGCGCATGAGTTCATTCAGGATTTGGCCGACGCCAAGGGGCGCAAGGGTTACGATGCATATCTGGGCGAGCGCGGGGTCAAGCTGAGCGGTGGTCAGCGGCAGCGTATCGCGCTGGCCCGCGCCATCCTCAAGGACGCCCCGATCCTAGTGCTGGACGAAGCGACCAGTGCGCTTGACAGCGAGGTCGAGGCGTCGATCCAGAGCGCGCTGCATCGCGTGATGGAGGGCAAGACCGTGCTGGCCATCGCGCACCGCCTGTCCACCCTGTCGGAAATGGACAGGATCGTGGTGCTGGATCGCGGGCGGATCGTCGAAAGCGGCACGCATGAGGCGCTGTTGGCCCGCAATGGTCTCTATGCGCGGTTCTGGCATAGGCAATCCGGCGGGTTTATCTGCACGCAAGCGGCCGAGTAGGGGCTTTTCGCCTTGCGCGCGCCCCTGTATCAGGCGGCCATGACACAAGAGATAACCATCACGCGGCTGGGCCATCAGGGTGACGGGATCGCCCCGGGCCCGATCTATGTGCCACGTACCCTGCCGGGCGAAGTGGTCAGCGGAACGCCCGAGGGCGACAGGCTGGCCGATATGCGGGTTGTGACCCCGTCGCCGCACCGGGTGACGCCGCCCTGCCGCCATTATCGCGCCTGCGGCGGTTGCCAGTTGCAGCATGCCTCGGACGGATTTGTTGCCCAGTGGAAGCAGGAAGTGGTTCATTCCGCGCTCACGGCTCAGGGTGTCGAGGCCGAGATGCGCCCCGTTCATACCTCGCCGCCCCGCTCGCGCCGTCGTGCCACCATTGCGGTGCGACGCACCAAGAAGGGCGCGCTTGCCGGGTTTCATGGCCGCGCCTCGGACGTGATCACCGAAATATCCGAATGCCAGTTGCTGGACCCTGCGCTGCTTGCCGCCATTCCGGTCGCCGAGGCGCTGGCCATGCTGGGTGGCAGTCGCAAGGGTGTCATGGCGGTGACGCTGACCCTTTCAGACGCCGGGCTGGATGTGGCGGTGCGCGGTGGCAAACCATTGGATGGCCCTCTTGAGGTGGCGCTGGGACAATTGGCCGAGGCGCAGGGGCTGGCCCGGCTGGCCTGGGAGGGTGAGGTGATCGCGATGCGACACCCGCCCACGCAACGTTTTGGCAAGGCGGCGGTTGCGCCGCCGCCAGGCGCCTTTCTGCAAGCCACCCGCGACGGTGAACAGGCGTTGTTGGCGGCGGTGCAGGAAACGGTTGCGGGTGCCAGACGGGTCGCCGATCTGTTTGCCGGTTGCGGCACCTTTGCACTGCCGCTGGCCGAGACCGCCGAGGTACATGCGGTCGAGGGCGAGGCCGCGATGACTACGGCGCTGGATCAGGGCTGGCGCCGGGCGGCGGGCTTGAAGCGTGTGATCACTGAGGCGCGCGACCTGTTTCGCCGCCCGCTGCTGCCCGACGAGCTTGCCGCATTCGACGCGGTGGTGCTGGACCCGCCCCGAGCCGGGGCTGAGGCGCAGGTGGCGGAACTGGCCCGTGCCAAGCCACCCGTCATCGCCTATGTCAGCTGCAATCCGGTGACCTTTGCCCGTGACGCGAAAACGCTGGTTCAGGCCGGCTATCGCCTGAATTGGGTGCAGGTGGTCGATCAGTTCCGCTGGTCGGCGCATGTGGAGCTTGCGGCGTCCTTCTCGCGGGTCCATATCGGCGGCTGAGCAACAAGGAGCGCGCGATGCAGAGATTGCAGGCATTCATCGACCGGCCCGGATTTGGCCGGTTCATCACCGCCGTGATCATGCTGAACGCCGTTGTTCTGGGGATGGAGACCTCGCCCTATCTGATGGAGCGGTGGGGTGGTCTGATCCTGACCGCCGACCGCATCTGTCTGGGCATCTTTATCGTCGAGATCGTTCTGAAACTGGTGGCGCAGCGGCAGCGTTTCTTTTTGAACGGCTGGAACATCTTCGATTTCGTGATCGTGGGTATCGCCCTGATCCCCGCTGCCGGCGGCCTGTCGGTGCTGCGGGCCCTACGTATCCTGCGGGTTCTTCGGGTGATCTCGGTTGCACCGCGCCTGCGTCGCGTGGTCGAGGGCTTCATCACCGCGCTGCCCGGCATGGCCAGCGTTTTCCTGCTGATGACCATCATCTTTTACATCGGTTCGGTGATCGCGACCAAGCTCTTTGCCGCCTCTTTCCCCGACTGGTTCGGCGACCTGGGCTTGTCTGCCTATACGCTGTTCCAGATCATGACGCTGGAAAGCTGGTCGATGGGCATCGTTCGACCGGTGATGCAGGTCTATCCCTATGCCTGGTTGTTCTTTGTCCCCTTCATCATGATCACCACATTTGCGGTGGTGAACCTGCTGGTCGGTCTGATCGTGAACTCGATGCAGGACGCCCATCATGCCGAGGACGGTGTCCGCACCGATGCCTATCGGGACGAGGTTCTGGCCCGTCTGGAGCAGATCGAACAGCGTCTTGGCGCGTTGGGTGAAACCAAAAAGTGATTTTGCCCGCCCCCGATTCCGGGGTATTCCGAGAACCATTGAGAAAAAGAACGAGGCAGTGAATATGGATCGTCGGCATTTCGGTCTTGGTGCGGTTGCCGCGCTTGGCCTGTCGGCCTGCGGCAGTCAGGACAGCAAGTTCCGCCGCTATTACGGACCTGCGGTCACCTCGGTCGTGATCAACAAGGGTGCACGCAAGATGTACCTGTTGAACAACGAAAAGGTGCTGAAGGAATACAAGGTCGATCTGGGCTTTGCCCCGGCCGGGCACAAACAGTTCGAAGGCGATGGCAAGACGCCCGAAGGCACCTATCTGATCGACCGCCGCAATCCCAACAGTGCGTTCCACCTGTCGCTGGGCATATCCTATCCTAATGCCCGCGACGTGGCCTATGCCCAGGCGATGGGCAAGAAGCCGGGCGGCGAGATCTTCATTCATGGGCAGCCCAACCTGTTGCGCGACCGCAAGAAGGCGAAGAAACAACCGGATTGGACCGCAGGCTGCATCGCCGTCAGGAATGAAGAGATTGAAGAGATTTATGCCATGGTGCGCGACGGAACGGTGATCACCCTGCGCGCGTGATCGCAGCTGGCCCCGGTTGTTCAAAGGCCAGATCATTGTCGGGCGAGACCCACACTGTTGTTGCTGTGTTGCTGCGCAGCGGATCCACCGCAAATCCGATATCCGCCAGCAGATGCGGCGCGGTTTCCGCGAGGCGGATCAGATCCGCTTCGAGCACCGCACGCTCCCGCTCTCTCTTTCGATCAATAATGCTGATCCAACGAAAGAACCAGGCGCGCAATCCCGGCTTGGCGGCATTCACAGGGCTTTCGTAAACGCTGCAAGAATTCATGATATTTTCCCCTTGGTTGTCTGGTCATAACCAAAGCTGGACCCTCGATCTCTTGCCTTCAACGCAAGCTTTCTCGTAACTTGGCTTAGGAAATCTAATCCAAAGGGTTTGCATATGCGATTGCCGCCGTTGAATGCTCTGCGCGCATTTGAAGCTGCCGCGCGTCACAATGGGTACATTGCGGCCGCCGAGGAGCTTTGCGTGACCCGAGGTGCTGTGAGCCGTCACATCAAGTTGTTGGAGGAGCATCTGGGCGTTGCCCTGTTCCACCGAAACCACCGCGGGGTCGATCTGACCGCGGCGGGGCGGCAGTTGCTGCCTGTGTTGACCGAGGCGTTTGCCCGGATCGGACGAGAAGCCGAACAGATCTCTTCCGTGACTCAGGACATCCGGATCATCTGTCCGCCGGCGTTGTCAATTCGCTGGCTGTTTCCACGACTGGAGAACTTCCAGGCAGCGCATCCCGGCATCCGTGTCCGGATGACCACAGAGTTTTACGGCGCCAAGGGATTTGACGGTACCGAATATGATCTCGGTGTGTCGGTCGAACATGTCCACGGACGGCCAGCGGGTATCACCAGCATGCCGCTGTTCCCAATGGTGCTGTCCCCGGCCTGTTCCCCGGCTTTGCTACGTCAACAGTCCCTCAGGACACCTTCAGATCTTGCGCGGATGGTCTTGTTGCATGAATCTCCGCAGCGCCGGGACTGGGCGCATTGGCTGGCCAGCTTTGGGATACGCGGGATTGATGCGGCAAGCGGACCGACATTTCCGAATCTGGATATGGCCGCAAGGGCGGCGGCGATGGGGTCAGGCGTTGTGATGGCGGACCTGGCTCTGTGTCACGAAGAACTGCGGAATGGAGCGCTTGTGCTTCCCTTTCCCGAGATGACCTGTGTCACACCACAAGGGGGATATGTCCTGATCGGTATGCGTGACCGTTGGGACGAACCCCATCTGCGGGCGTTTCGGGAATGGGTGGCGCAAGACTGCGCTGATCTCATGCCAGATCTCGGGGCCTAGCCAATCTGCGTCACGCCTGGCTGCCGGCCCATTTCCCGAACCCGAACAGGATATAGTCGCGCTGATAGATGTCGGCGGCCAGTGCCTCGAGCGCGTCATCATAGATATCGCCCAGCGGGATCGGCGTATCGGGGGCGGCACGAGGCGGTTCGGGTGGTTCGGCATGGCCGAAGCGGCGGGCCAGCGCAGGCAAATCGCTCGCGATTTCGTCTTCGCGCAGGATCAGGTCTGGACTGACGAAGTCGGAAAAGCTGTTTAGCGCCTGAGCCTGACTGCACCAGGATCCGTCAATGCGGATCGCTGTCTGTCCGGCGAGGTTCATGCGGACAAATTCCAGAAACGCCTCGAACGCGGCGCGGTGATCGGCGCGTCCGTAATCCGGGCCGGGGCTGTCCTCGGGTATCGGCAGGTTGAACTGTCGGCGCAGGGTGTTGCGGATTTTGGTGAAACAGCCCGGCCCCTTGTTCAGGATGCGATGGCAAAAGGCCGAATGCGCACGTGCCAAAGGGTGACGCAGCACCGTGAACGAGCGGTGCCCCTCGTTACCCTTGAGCCAGCCGCGTACCTGTTTCTGGTTCAGGCCGGTGCCCAGCGCCGCATCGACAACACCGTCCAGTTCTGCCATCCAGCGGCGAACCTCGTCCTCGGGGCCGCCACGCACTGGCAGATAGATCAAAGGTGTCACCGCGCCGGTAACATAGGTCGGTACCGCGGGGCCACGGCGCGGTTCGAAATTGGGAGTCCGTGTCAGGTTGAAACGGTCCAGCCCACTCAGGGCCTCGACCATCTCACCCGCATTCACCACCTTGGACGTGACCGGGCTGGGGTTCTGGCGCTTCAGGTTGTCATCCAGTTGGTCCAGCCGCGCGGGCACGCCCAGCCATTGCGCCAGCCCGTTCATCACCGCCAGGTCCTGAAGATCCTCATAGGCGACATAGAACGGGGTCTGGCCACTGCGCTGAAGGCTGTTGAGCAGAAAGACCTGGAAATCCTGTAACGCCTCGACGTGGCGTGCGAATTCCTCGGCATTGAAGTGGGCCTGTGCCTCTTTCCGACGCTTGATGTTGGTCAGTTTCCACTGTCCGGTTTCCTTGGCGATCTTCCACGAGACATAGCTGTCGAGCGGATTTCGGGTCAGGATGATCTTGGCGCAGCGCGGATCGTTCAGCATCAGGTCCAGGATCCGCGGATCGTGATCGTGAAAGAACCGGAATCCGGCCAGCACACCGCGCGCGCCGCGCACCGCATCAATGAGGCATTGCGGGTCTGCGTCGCGCATCTGCTGGCTGATTTCCAGTATCTCGGTCTTGTTGGGATAGCCGATGAAATGCGGGTTGAACGCTTCGCCGACACAGGCAACCCCGTCCAGCGCGTTCAGGTTCGCCTCGAGAAAGTTGGAGCCGGTCCGCATTTCGGCGAAGACGACAAAGTAATCGAAAGGGCTGCTCATACGTCCTTATCGCACCAGATAGGGTTTGCGGTTGGGTTTGGGGTTGTTGACCGGGGCCGGCTCGACCGGAAAATCGCCCATCAGATAGGGGTGCATGCCCTGATTCTTGAGGTTCTGCAGGAACTGTCCAAAGCCGGTCAGATCGACCATTGTCGGCGCTTCGGTCAGGCGGCGCGGGCTGGATTGCCCGATTTCATCGACGATGGTCTGGATGGGTTCCATCGGGGCCTCGACAAACTCGGCCATGGTCCAGATCCGCACCCGCGCCTTTGTCCAGACCGAGCGCAGGATCTCCAGATGCTTGCTTTCGATCCTTTGCAGGCGCGCGGCCTCCTTGCGCAGGTCGGCAAAGTTGCGGTTCGACTTGAACAGCGGCACCGCCCAGGCGCCGGTAATGACCGAGATCTGAGCGTTGGGGTCGCGTGCCAGCAGCCAGTTGATTTCCTGATTGTCGGCGGGGCCGAACTGGAAACACTGTCGCTCACCCCTTGTGTTCCAGATCAGTGAGGTCAGGAAGCTGGTAGGGTTATAGTCTCGTAGCTGGGCGCAATCGCTAAGCGCGCCGTTGATCAGCCGCTCACCACCGGAGAATTCGGCGCGGTCGGGGCCAAAGAGATGCCCATGTACCCGGGTTCCGGTGGCCCTGGACAACCAGGGCTCGAAATCCTCGAACAGTTCGGTAAAGCCCTGGAACATCGAATAGGGGTTCGAGGTAAGGCCGTTTTCGTTGCCATGGCGGGGATAGCGGCTTTGCATATACAGCCCGTCGCGTCCACGCGTTCGACGCTCGACCGCCTTGGCAAAAATCCGGTCGATCTTGCCCGGGTTCGGTTCGGTTCGTTTCATGGCACCGGCCTGGTCGGTCAGAAAGGCCTGATACAGGCGTTCGGCCCGTGGCCAAATCTTGCGTGCGACGAAACAGTCGGACCGGCGCAGCAATTGCAGGTGATCGTCGTAGAAAATATGCGGTTTGCCTTGAAAATCGAACTTGCTCAGCGTCAGAGAGCGGCTTTCGATATTGGCCGAGAACTGTCGGGCCAGCGTCTGGAAGTAACTCTCGTCGGGGATCCAGACCTTGCGGAAATAGCGGTCATAAGTGTCGCGCTCGGGGTCCTGAAGGATCGCAGACAAGGTATGCCGCGTCAGGCACCACCACTGGCTGCCCATATGTGGCACCAGCCCAGCGGGTATCTTGCGCTTGAATCCCAAGCGCCGCTGAAAGCTGACGTATCTGTCGAATAGATAGCGATGCTTTTTCCAAGAAAAGGGAAAGCGCAGGGTGAAGCGTTCGTGATCGAGGCCGCCGACGGTCCAGGGTACATCGGCGGTGGTGGCGCTTTCGATGAAATCGGTGCGTGGCCGGGCGGCCAGATAGTCGATCAGCTCTTGCACAGGTCTTAGCGGCAGGCACGAACCGGAAGCCAGATAAACATGCCGGATATCGGTGAATTCCTCGAGCAGTTGCTCGGACGCCGATTGAGATGCCGCGACGATCCCCCAGGTCCCCCAATCGCAGCGGTGTCGGGTGCTGAACCGGATCAGCGGGTCCTTGATGCAGGCATCGTGAAACGCCTTGAACGCCTTCCGGGGCACCTTGCGGTCGACATGGATCACTACGGGACAGCCAGAGGCGGTCCAGTGGTGTGCCACCTGCTGTGCACGATCGAGCGCAGTATGAACCAGCATGACGATACCGACCGTGCTCATGCCCAGTTCCCCTTGGACATGAGGCCGAGGATCTCGAGTTGGCGCCAGTTGATGTATTTCTCGGACCATTTGCACCACAGGTCGGGCTGGTCCTGCACCCGGTCCGCATAGGCCTTGTATTCAACCGAGTTGGAGTAGTGCTGGCGGCGTGTCAGCTCCTCGGCTGCCTTGGCAGTGAACGTGTTCAGAAACTTGGTATGCAGCAGCGCGCCGCTGGCCTTTTCACCGCCCCACTCGTCATAAACCTGATTAAGGCCGCGCGGCAGCAAGGCGTGGGTCGAGCTTACATAGGCATACCGCCGGTTCCATTTAACCAGCGGAGTCTTGTTCAGTGCGGGTGCCTTTTTGGGGTTGTCGGGAAAGAACACCCGGCTGCGCGGACCGCCCTGGATCCAGAGATTGCCGTATTCGGGGTTCTTCTTGATCGAATAGTTACCACTGTCGAACCAATTCGCAATCTCTAGCGGGTTCTGCCCTTCGACATAGGGAACGTCGTCAATCCGGCCCTTTGGATAAACGTCGATCAGCATCGCGCTGAAGGACCGGATCGAGGAATTGTCCAGCCAGTCGGTCAGCGCCTGGATAGGGCGCGTGTCGCAGAAAGGGTAAATGAAGAATTCGTCGGGATCGACGACTAGGACCCAATGGTTATGTGCATAGTTCCGCTTCAGCCAGTTCATCCAGTCGACGCCGAAGGTGGCGGATTTATAGCTGTGCGTGGTGTGCCAGACTGAAACATCGGACTGCCCAGCAAGGTAATCGAGCGTGCCATCGGTGCTGTCATTGTCGACGATCAGGAAATGGTCGATACCCAGCTCGCGGTAGTAACGCAAAAAGTAGGGCAAGCGGATCTTTTCGTTCCGGACAGTCGAGACCAAGAGAACATCGCCTGGTCGAATTGCAGCGGTATTGTTCTGAATGGCGCGCAATTCCCGAGATTTGCGGATGCAACGCAAAAGACGGCGCTTGCGCCGCACTCTCATCCGATAGGAGTCCCAAAGGCTCACGCTGCTATCCACTCTTCTTATGACGCGAGCATGCCCGGTACTTATAACCAACAAACCCTATTGGTATTGACCGTTTATGTCACTGAAACATCTATGGAAGCAACGGGTTTAGAAAGCGTTACGTCAATCCTGATGCCGTAACCGTGACTTTCCCCGGGTCTCGGTTGTATTCTGGCTCTAATCCCAACCTCCGGGCGAAAGAAGCCCGAGCGCGCTCAATTGCGTCCAGCCCGCGAACCGGGTCGAGGATGATGTCCAGAAATCGGGTGAGGCGGTCAGCTCGTCATAGTAATGGTCGAAATCGGCAGGCGTGTGAAAATGCTGCTGTCGGGTCTTTTCTTCGGCCGATCTGGAAACAATGTCGGGCAGAAATTTGGTGTGAAGCAGCACGCCCGAGGGCGCGCTGTCCCCCGGCCCGCCATAGGCCGCGTTCAGTCGGCGGGGCAGGGCGGAATGACACGAGTTCACATAGGCATAACGTCGGTCCCAGCGGATCAGCGGTATCTTGTTCAATGTCGGTGATCGGCGCGGCTCATCGGCAAAGAACATCCGCTCGCGCGCGCCGCCCTGAACCCACAGGTTCCCCAGAGGCTGTTGGCGCTGGGCGCGATAGGGGCCGGCATCGAACCAGTGCAGGATATCCAGCGGATCGTCGCCCGGCGCATGGATCTGCGCCGCGACCGGCCCCTTGGGGTAAAGGTCCAGCATATGGGCGCCAAAGCTGTCCCGCCCTTGCCCATTCAGCCAGCCAGTCAATGCATGCAGGTCGCGGCGGTCGTGATGTGCATAGACCAGCAGCTCGTCAACATCGACCATCAGGCACCAATGCCCGTGCGCGTGGCGCATCTGAAGCCATGTCATCCAGTCGAGCCCGAAGCGGGAGTCGCGGTAACTGGCCCCGGTCCGCCAGAGCGAAACATCGGGCCGCGCCATCAGCAGCTCGTCGCTGCCATCGTCGCTGCCGTTGTCGACCATCAGAAAGTGATCGACACCGAGGTTTCGGTAATAGTCCAGGAACCAGGGCAGGCGCAGCGCTTCGTTCCTGAGCGTGGTAACGGCCAGCACCTGACCCGGTCGGATCGCCGCGGTGCGGTCGGATAACGCGGTCAGCGCGTGGCGGCTGCGGAAAGCACGCCAGAGCAACCGCCGCCGTTTCCATCGCAACCGATAGGCATCGGCCCATCCGATCGGCGAGAGCGGCGGTGCGGGGCTGCTGGTCATCCGGTCCCTCGTGTCAGTCCAGCCCCATCGCGGCCATCATCTCTTCGATCCGGGCCACGTCTTCGGGGTTGTTCAGCTCCCAGAACTGGCGCCCGCGCGCCTCGACCTCGACACACAGAACCTTGCGCCCGTTTTCCATGAAACGCAGCTGTTCCAGCCCCTCGAGGGTTTCCAGCGGCCCCATCGGCCAGGTCGGATAATCCGCCAGCGCGCCGGGTCGATAGGCATAGACGCCGACATGGTGGAACACCGGGGTCGGCGCGTCGTCGGCATAGATCTGCGAGGTGAAGGGGATCACCTCTTTGGAGAAGTAAAGCGCGCTGCGGTCGGCGGCGAACACCGCCGTGGTTCCGCCGACGCGGCCATGTTTGCGGTCGTTCAGAAAACTGTTCAGCGCCATCCCGTCGCAGCGCAGCACCGGCGTGGCGATGTCGGCCCCGGGCGCGGCGCGCAGGCCTGAAACCAGGTCCTCGACAAACCAGTGCGGCGTCAGCGGCGCATCGCCTTGCAGGTTGACCACGATGTCGTGCCCACCGCCCAGCGCAGCATGCGCCTCGGCGCAGCGCTCGGTGCCGTTGACGCAGTTGGACGAGGTCATGACAACCTCGGCCCCGAAGCCTTGGGCCACCTCGCGGATGCGGTCGTCATCGGTGGCGACCACCACCCGGTCGGCGCCACGTACCGCCATCGCCGCCCGCCACGAGCGTTCGATCAGCGTCATTTCCTTGCCACTGGCGCCGGTCAGGCTGACCAGCGGCTTGCCGGGATAGCGGGTCGAGGCATAGCGGGCGGGAATGGCGATGAGGACGGACATTCAGGCTTCCTTGAGGGTGACGCTGGGCGCGTAGGCGATAAAGAACGGGTTGGCATAGCCTTCCTTGCCATAGGTCAGCGGCTGGTGATTGTCGAAACGTACCACCTTGCCCCCGGCTCCGGCCAGAACGGCGTGACCGGCGGCGGTGTCCCATTCCATGGTGCGGCCAACACGCGGGTAAAGATCGGCCTCGCCCGTGGCCACCAGACAGAATTTCAGCGAGGAACCGGCGCTCTTGCTGTCCTTGACGGCGTATTTGCCGATGTAATCCTCGGTCGCCTGGTCGCGGTGCGATTTCGACGCCACCACCATCAACGCGGCATTATCCGCTTGCGCCACCCGGATCGGAGAGAGTTCACCGGGGGTCTCTTTGTCCAGTGCGCCGGTCTCCTCGACCGACGAACCGTCGGCCAGAGTATAGAACATCCGCCCCTTGGCCGGGGCATAGACCACCCCGCGCGTTGGCGTGCCACTTTCCACCAGCGCGATATTCACCGTAAAATCGCCGCGCCGGTTGATGAATTCTTTGGTCCCGTCCAGCGGATCGACGATCAGGAAGGTATCGCCCGTCTGGCTGTGCGAGGCCGCCTGTTCCTCGGTCACCAGCAGGATATCAGGGAATGCCGCGCGCAGCCCGGCCGAGATCAGCGCGTCGGCGGCCTCGTCCGCCTCGGTCACCGGGCTGGAATCAGATTTCACCTTCACCGCGAAATCGTCGGCGTTGTAGATCGCCATGATCTGGTCGCCCGCCTCGAGCGCCAGGCGGCGGATGACAGGAATTAGTTCCTCGTAGGTCACAAAAATGCTCCGATCGTGGGATTTGTTGATCCAAGATGCAGGAGCCCTTATGCTGTGATGGCAACGGAACGGCAAGAATTCCGTGCAAGGCTTGGGCAATTCAACGGAAAGCAGCACCGTGTTTCGATACCGGCAACACAAATCCCTATTGAGCGGCGCCATCACCATGGCAGAGCTCATCTTTCACAACGTGGTGCGGGGTGTCCGTCAGGGCCATTCCAATGCCTACGCGGCGTTGGGCAAGAACATGATGCAGATCCTGGTCTTTGTGCTGGTGTTCTACATGATGTTTTCGATGCTGGGGCTTCGCGGTTCGGCGATCCGGGGCGATTTCCTGCTTTACATCATGTCGGGCATTTTCCTGTTCATGGTGCACATCAAGACGGTGGGTGCGGTTGCCGGGGCCGAGGGGCCCAACAGCGCAATGATGAAGCATGCACCCATGAATACGATCATTGCTATCCTATCTGCGGCCTTGGGGTCGCTCTATACCCAATTGCTGACGCTGTTCCTGATTCTCTTTGGCTATCATGTTGCCTTTAAGCCGATCGAGGTGGAGGATCCTGCGGGCGCGTTTGGAATGCTGATGCTGGCCTGGTTCACCGGCTGTGCGGTCGGGCTGGTATTTCTGTCGATCAAGCCCTGGGCACCGATGCTGGTGGGGGTTATGACCACGCTTTACCAGCGCGCCAACATGATCGCCTCGGGTAAGATGTTCGTGGCAAACACGTTACCAGGTTACATGCTGGCCATGTTCGATTGGAACCCGTTGTTTCACGCAATCGACCAATGTCGCGGCTTCGTATTCCGCAACTATTTCCCGCATAACAGCAATTGGCACTATTCGCTGTGGCTGGGAATTATCCTGATCATGATCGGGCTGATGGGCGAATTCTATACCCGTCGCCATGTCTCGGCTAGCTGGTACGCGCGGCGATGAGGTGGCTTTTCGCCCTGCTGCTGGTGTTTGCCGCACCGCTTGCCGCCGATCCGGTACCGGCACTGTTCGATGTGATCGGGGTTGCGGCGGACGATGTGCTGAACGTGCGCGAAGAACCTTCGGCCGGGTCCGAGGTGATCGGCACGCTGGCGCCCGATGCGGTTGGGGTCGAAGTTGTCGACCTGACCTTTGGCGGCGGTTGGGGCCGGGTGAACGTGAACGAGATGAGCGGTTGGGTCTCGATGCGTTACATGCAGCAGCAGTCCGAGGCCGACGGGGTCTGGATGACCCAGCGTTTCATCTGTTCCGGGAACGAGCCGTTCTGGTCGCTGACCGTCGAGCAGGGAGTCGGGGCGCAGTTCCAGATCTTGGGTGAGGCAGAGCAGGCTCTGCCGGCCGGTCTGCTCAAGCCCGGCGCCGGCGTGAACGATCGCTACGCCCTGACATTGGGTCAGAACGTTGCCATCCTGCGGCAAATGCAGTGCCATGACGGCATGTCCGACCGGGCCTATGGGTTGGATGTGGGCCTGATGCTGAATGGATCGCTTTATGCTGGCTGCTGCACGCTGTTGGCGGACTAGGCCGCCACCCGCAGCGTCAGGTTCAGCCGCCCGCCCTTGGGCAGCAACCGGGACGAGCCGAAGCGGATACGGTCGATCCCGTGATAGATCAACCGCGCAGGTCCGCCCATCACCACCACATCGCCCGAGTTGAGCCAGACCGATTCCGTCTTGCCGCCGCGGCTGGTATTGCCGATGCGAAACAGCGCGTCATCGCCCAGTGACAGAGAAACTACTGGCCAGTTCAGATCGGCCTCGTCGCGATCCTGGTGCAGGCCCATCCGGGCGCCCTCGCCATAATAGTTGATCAGACAGCAATCGGGCGCGCGGTCCTGCCCGGTGACCCCATGCCACAGATCCAGCACTTCGGGTGGGATCGCGGGCCAGGCCATGCCCTTGGGATGGGTCGGTTGATAGCGATAGCCACCCTTGTCCGTCACCCAGCCCAACGGCCCGGCCGAGGTCATGCGTACCGAGAGCGGTTTGCCGTTCGGCATGGTGGGCGTAAACAGCGGCGCGGCCTTCAGAACCGGGCGCAGCGCCTCGATCAGCCGTGCCTGGGCCGGTCCGTCGAGCGCGCCCTTGCGAATTTCGACACCGCGCAGGTTCAACATGGTCATTCCCTGCCAGACCCTTTCCTTGACGAAGCCTTGTCAAAAAGCATGCAGATTCGCGAAAACCTGCAATTCTGCATGCTTGCAGCACCTGTTTTCGCCCCCTATATACGCCGGGACGCGCCGTGGTGTAGGCCATTGCGCAAACAGATCGGGGCCGGAATGCCAAAACGGGTTCAGGTCTCGAGCCATCGCCTTGAAGAGAAAGGGATCGAACAAATGGGTAAAGTTATCGGTATCGACCTGGGCACCACCAACTCGTGTGTTGCCATCATGGACGGCGCCCAGCCGAAAGTCATCGAAAACTCTGAAGGGGCGCGGACCACGCCCTCGATCGTCGCCTTCACCGATGATGAGCGACTGGTCGGTCAGCCGGCGAAACGCCAGGCGGTCACCAACCCCTCGAACACCATTTTTGGCGTCAAGCGCCTGATCGGCCGCCGGGTCGATGATGCCGAGGTCACCAAGGACAAAAAGATGGTGCCGTTTTCCATCGTCAACGGTGGCAATGGCGACGCATGGGTCGAAGCCAAGGGCGAGAAGTATTCGCCGTCGCAGATTTCGGCCTTCATCCTCGGCAAGATGAAGGAAACCGCAGAATCCTATCTGGGCGAGGATGTGACCCAGGCAGTGATCACGGTGCCCGCCTATTTCAACGACGCCCAGCGCCAGGCCACCAAGGATGCCGGCAAGATCGCCGGTCTGGAAGTGCTGCGCATCATCAACGAGCCGACCGCGGCCGCGTTGGCCTATGGCCTGGACAAGAAGAACAGCCAGACCATCGCCGTCTATGACCTTGGCGGCGGTACCTTCGACGTGACCATCCTGGAGATCGACGACGGCCTGTTCGAGGTCAAGTCGACCAATGGCGACACCTTCCTGGGTGGCGAAGATTTCGACATGCGGATCGTCAACTATCTGGCGGACGAGTTCAAGAAAGAGCACGGTGTCGACCTGTCCGGCGACAAGATGGCGCTTCAGCGTCTGAAAGAAGCTGCGGAAAAGGCCAAGATCGAGCTGAGCTCGACCACCCAGACCGAGATCAACCAGCCGTTCATCTCGATGGGCGCCAATGGTCAGCCTCTGCACCTGGTGATGAAACTGACCCGCGCCAAGCTGGAAAGCCTGGTGGGCGACCTGATCAAGAAGTCGATGGACCCCTGCAAGGCCGCGCTCAAGGATGCCGGCATTTCGGCCTCTGACGTTGACGAGGTGGTTCTGGTCGGCGGTATGACCCGCATGCCCAAGGTCATCGAGGAAGTGACCAAGTTCTTCGGCAAGGAACCCCACAAGGGTGTGAACCCCGACGAGGTTGTCGCCATGGGTGCCGCCATTCAGGCCGGTGTTCTGCAAGGCGACGTCAAGGATGTGGTCCTGCTCGACGTGACCCCGCTGTCGCTGGGTATCGAGACCCTGGGCGGCGTGTTTACCCGTCTGATCGACCGCAACACCACGATCCCGACCAAGAAGTCTCAGGTTTTCTCGACCGCCGAGGACAATCAGAACGCGGTGACCATCCGCGTGTTCCAGGGCGAGCGTGAAATGGCTGCTGACAACAAGATCCTCGGCCAGTTCAATCTCGAGGACATCCCGCCGGCACCGCGCGGCATGCCCCAGATCGAGGTGACATTCGACATCGACGCCAACGGCATCGTGTCGGTTTCGGCCAAAGACAAGGGTACCGGCAAAGAGCACAAGATCACCATCCAGGCCTCGGGCGGTCTTTCGGACGAGGACATCGAAAAGATGGTCAAGGATGCCGAAGAGAACGCCGAAGCCGACAAGGCCCGCAAAGAGCTGGTCGAGGCGCGCAACCAGGCCGAAAGCCTGATCCATTCGACCGAGAAGTCGATCGAAGAGCATGGCGACAAGGTCGACCCGACCACTGTCGAGGCGATCGAACTGGCCATTGCCGCGCTGAAGGACGATCTGGACAAGGACGGCGTGAGCGCCGAGAAGATCAAGTCGGGCCTGCAAAACGTGACCGAAGCGGCCATGAAGCTGGGCGAGGCGATCTATAAGGCGCAGAGCGAAGGCGGCGATGGCGAGCCCGCAGGGGCGGATGCCGGTCCTTCGGACGACGACATCGTCGACGCCGAGTTCGAAGATCTCGGCGAAGACAAGCGCAAGTAACGGGTCATCCGGGCCAGAACGGGCCGGTCCGGTAACCGGGCCGGCCCGCATTCGTTGAGGCAGAAGGGAATTCGGATGTCAAAACGCGACTATTATGATGTGCTCGGCGTGTCCAAGGGCGCTTCGGCTGACGAGATCAAGAAGGCCTATCGCGGCAAGGCCAAGGAACTGCACCCCGACCGCAACAAGGACAACCCGGATGCCGAGGCGCTGTTCAAGGACGTGAACGAGGCCTATGAGGTCCTGAAAGACGCCGAGAAGAAGGCGGCCTATGACCGGTTCGGTCATGCCGCGTTCGAAGGTGGGATGGGCGGCGGCCAGCGTCCCGGCGGCGGTTTTGGATCGGGCGATTTCTCCAGCGCATTCTCGGATGTGTTCGAGGACCTGTTCGGCGATTTCATGGGCGGTCAGCGGGGTGGCGGCGGTCGTCGCGCGGCGCGTGGTTCGGACCTGCGCTATAACCTGCGGGTCACGCTGGAAGAGGCTTTCTCGGGTCTGCAAAAGACCATCAACGTGCCCACCGCGGTTGCCTGTTCGGCCTGCGAGGGAACCGGCGCCGAAGGTGGGGTTGAACCCACCACCTGCCCGACCTGTTCGGGCATGGGCAAGGTGCGCGCGCAACAGGGCTTCTTTACCGTCGAGCGGACCTGTCCGACCTGTTCGGGTCTGGGTCAGATCATCAAGAACCCGTGCAAATCCTGCCGGGGGCAGGGCCGGGTCGAAAAGGACCGCGCGCTGAGCGTCAATATCCCCGCCGGGGTCGAAACCGGCACCCGCATTCGCCTGGCCGGCGAAGGCGAGGCCGGGATGCGCGGTGGTCCGCCGGGCGATCTCTATATCTTTGTCGAGGTGGCCAAGCATGATCTGTTCGAACGCGACGGTGTGAACCTCTATTGCCGGGTGCCGGTCAGCATGGCCAAAGCGGCGCTGGGCGGTGCCATCGAGGTGCCGACCATAGACGGCGGTCGTGGCCGGGTGCAGGTGCCCGCCGGCAGCCAGTCAGGCCGGCAGATGCGCCTGCGCAGCAAGGGCATGCCCGCCCTGCGTGGCGGCGGTATCGGTGACATGTTCATCGAATTGGCGGTGGAAACGCCGGTCAACCTGACCAGCAAGCAGAAAGACCTGCTGCGCGAGTTCGAGGAACTGAGCGAGGACAACAATCCCGAGACCAAGAGCTTCTTTTCCTCGGTCAAGTCGTTCTGGGACGGGATGAAAGGCTAGGGGGCGCTGCCCCCGCCGCCTGACGGCGACTCCCCCGGAGTATTTTGGGCGGAATGAAGACAGGGGCGGGTGCCATGTGGTGCCCGCCCTTTTCCGTTGGTCGATTTCCTCTTGATTACCGCGACGTCACCTGAGAAGGTGCGCATAACCGTTGGGGTGCCCCGTTTGGGGCTGAGAGGCGCGGCTGCGTCAACCCATCGAACCTGATCCGGGCAATACCGGCGTAGGGAACGGTCTATCGCTATCGGACGTTTTCCATGCCCCCGTTGCCCCTGAACCGGAGTAGCGGACATGGCAGCGATTGCCCTGACAATAGCGGGATCCGATAGCGGCGGCGGCGCGGGGATCCAGGCCGATCTGAAGGCGATGTCGGCGCTGGGCGTCTATGGCGCCTCGGTGATCACGGCGGTGACGGCGCAGAACACCTGCGCGGTGACGGCGGTGCATGGTATCCCAACGCAAGTGATCCGGGCGCAGATCGACGCGGTTCTGGGCGATCTTGACGTGAAGGCGATCAAGATCGGCATGCTGGCGACGCCCGAGATCATCGGGGTCGTGGCCGATGCCATTGCCGGGTTTGACGGGCCAATCGTGCTGGATCCGGTCATGGTTGCGAAATCGGGTGACGCGTTGCTGGCGGCAGAGGCAATCGGGGCGCTCCGGCGTCTGCTTGTGCCGCGCGCATCGGTGCTGACCCCAAATCTGCCCGAAGCAGCGCGCTTGCTGGAGACCAATGACGCCAGATCCTTGAACGAGGTAACCGCTCAAGGTCGTGCCCTGGTTGCGCTGGGCGCGGATGCGGTTCTGATGAAGGGTGGGCATGCCAGCGGAGCGATCTGTCATGATCTACTGGTGGGCCCTGAAGGCGTGTTGGCCGAGTTTACCGCGCCGCGCCTGGCAACGAAGAACACCCATGGCACAGGCTGTACGCTGAGTTCGGCGATTGCCGCCGGTCTTGCCAAGGGGCTGACCCTGAAAAGCGCGGTGCAAGAGGCGCATACCTATCTGCAAGGCGCGATTATTGCCGCCGATGATCTGCAAGTGGGGCAGGGTCACGGCCCGGTGCATCATTTCCATCGGGTCTGGCCCGCATGAGGCTCTGGTCGGTCATAGGCGCGGGCGTTGCCGGCTTGGCGGTGGCGACCGAACTGGTTAACCGCGGCGCGGCGGTTCAGGTGTTCGACCCCTCCGGCCCTCCCGGCCCGCATGGATGCAGTTGGTGGGCCGGTGGCATGCTGGCGCCCTGGTGTGAGTATGAGAACGCCGAGGAACCGGTCTTGCGGTTGGGCCAGCAGGCTATCGCTTGGTGGGAGGAGCATACTAACGTCACCCGGCGCGGCACGTTGGTGGTCGCCAATCCACGCGATATCCCTGATCTGCGCCGCTTTGCCCGCCGGACCGAGGGGTTTACCGAAGTCATCCAAGAAGAAATCACCCAATTAGAGCCTGATCTGACCGCCTTCTCCAACGGCTTGCACTTCCCGAACGAGGCGCATCTGGACCCCCGCCGCGCGCTCGTGGACCTCTATCGCGGTTTGCTCGACAAGGGTGTGATTTTTCACCGCAAACCCGCCCCCGCCGGGCTGAAGAATGCCATCGACTGTCGTGGCCTGCACGCGCGCGAGGTCCTGCATGACCTGCGTGGCGTCAAGGGCGAGATGCTGGTAATCCGTGCACCAGATGTGGCTTTAACACGGCCCATTCGCCTGTTGCACCCGCGCATGCCGCTCTATGTCGTTCCGCGCAGCGACCATGTCTATATGCTGGGTGCCACGATGATCGAGAGTGAGGACAGCGGTCGCATCACCGTGCGCTCGATGCTGGAACTCCTTAGCGCCGCCTATGCCCTGAACCCCGCCTTTGGCGAGGCCGAGGTGTTGGAAATCGGCGTCGATCTGCGCCCCGCCTTTCCCGACAACCTGCCGCGCATCCGGCGGCTGGGGCGGGTGATCTATGCCAATGGCCTCTATCGCCACGGTTATCTTCTGGCGCCCGCGCTGGCGCAGGGGGTTGCCGATCTGGCGCTCAACAACACACATACGGAGTTGGTCGATGAAGATCGTGCTTAACGGCGAACCGCGCGAGGTCGAGGCCGAAACCCTCGCCGCACTGCTGGTGGAATGTGGCCTGTCGGGTCGCGTTGCCACGGCGGTGAATGAAAGCTTTGTGCCCGCGTCCCTGCGCGGCGGGCACCGGCTGAACGATGGCGACCGGGTCGAGGTGCTCGCGCCCATGCAAGGGGGTTGAAACATGCGCGCCTTTTACGGAACCGAATTGCCGAACCCGCTGATGCTGGGCACCGCGCAATATCCCAGCCCCGCGATCCTGGAACAGGCGTTCCGCGCCAGCGGAGCGGGGGTGGCCACCGTGTCGCTGCGGCGCGAATCCGGGGCGGGACAGACCTTCTGGTCGATGATCCGCGATCTGGGCGTGCTGATCCTGCCCAACACCGCCGGCTGCCACACGGTGAAAGAGGCGGTGACCACCGCCCATATGGCGCGCGAGGTGTTCGGAACACCCTGGATCAAGCTGGAATTGATCGGCCATACCGACAGTCTGCAACCTGACGTTTTCGGCCTGGTCGAGGCCGCGCGCATCCTGACCGAGGATGGGTTTCAGGTGTTCCCGTACACCACCGACGACCTGATCGTCGGCGAGCGCCTGCTGGCGGCAGGCTGTGAAGTGCTGATGCCCTGGGGCGCGCCTATCGGTTCGGGCCGGGGGCTGAACAACGAATACGCGCTGCGCGCCATGCGGGCCGAGTTTCCCGACACGCCGCTGGTGGTCGATGCGGGCATCGGCCTGCCCAGCCATGCCGCCCGCGCGATGGAGCTTGGCTATGACGCCGTCCTGCTCAACACCGCCGTGGCGCGGGCGGGCGATCCGGCGGATATGGCGCGCGCCATGGCGCTGGCCACTCAGGCCGGGCAACTGGCGCATCGCGCCGATCCGATCGAAGCGCGCGATATGGCCAGTGCCTCGACCCCTGTCATAGGAAAGGCATTCCTGTCATGACGCTCGACCGGTTCTATCCGATCTTCGACCATACCGACTGGCTGCGCCGGATGCTGCCGCTGGGGGTCAAGCTGGTGCAACTGAGGATCAAGGACCAGCCCGACGCAATGATCCGCGCCGAGATCGCCATCGCGCGCGACCTCTGCCGCGCGCATGGCGCGGTGCTGGTCATCAACGACTATTGGCAGATCGCGATCGACGCGGGCTGCGAATGGCTGCACTTGGGGCAAGAGGATCTGGATCAGGCCGATCTACACGCGATCCGCAAGGCGGGTCTGCGGCTGGGCGTCTCTACACATGACGATGACGAGTTGGAGCGGGTGCTGGGCATGGATCCCGACTATGTGGCCCTCGGCCCGGTCTATCCGACCATCCTGAAACAGATGAAATGGCATCAACAGGGCCTGCCGCGCGTTACCGAGTGGAAGGCGCGTGTCGGTGCCATCCCGCTGGTCGGTATCGGCGGCATGAGCGTCGAGCGCGCGCCGGGTGTGCTTGCCGCCGGGGCCGATATCGTCTCGGTCGTCACCGACATTACCTTGAATGCCGACCCCGAGGCACGCCTGCGCCAGTGGATCGAGGCCACCAGATGAGCCGTTATGCCCGCCAGATGATGCTGCCGCAGGTCGGGGGTGAGGGGCAGGCCCGGCTCGCCGCCGCCCGCGTGCTGGTGGTCGGGGCCGGGGGCCTCGCGGCCTCGGCGCTGCCCCTACTTGCCGGGGCAGGGGTCGGGCAGATCGACATCTTCGACGGCGACGTGATCGAGCTGTCGAACCTGCACCGGCAGACGCTGTTCACCGAGGCTGATGTCGGCCGGGCCAAGGCCGAGGTCGCCGCCGAAGGCTGCCGCGCGCTCAATTCCGGGATTGTCGTGACCGGTACAAAACGGTCAATCACCCCGGAAAACGTCGTACAAAACAGTCAAAACGCCGATCTGGTGCTGGATTGCGCCGACAGCTACGCTGCCAGCTATCTTCTCAGCGATACATGTATGGCGCTTGGCAAGCCATTGATCGGCGCCTCGGTCCTGGGGTTGGGCGGCTATGCCGGCGGTTTCTGCGGCGGCGCACCCAGCTTGCGCGCGGTCTTCCCCGAGGCACCGGACAGCGCAGCAAGCTGCGCGACCGCTGGTGTATTGGGGCCGGTTGTCTCAATACTAGGCTCTATACAGGCGCAAATGACGCTTTCTGCGCTTCTCGGGCTGGAGCCTTCGCCGCTTGGCCAGATGGTGCAGATCGACGCGCAAACCTGGCGCAATATCGCGTTCCGATTTGATCACGCACCGGAACCAGAGACCGCCTTCCGTTTTGTGGCGCCCTCGGACCTGACCGCCGATGACCTCGTCATCGAGTTGCGCAGCGAGTCCGAAGCGCCCCATCCAGCACACCCGTCAGCCCGCCGCATGACAACATCCGAGATAGAAATAGCAGACACTAACCAAGGAAAACGACTGGTTCTGTGCTGCGCCACCGGCCTCCGGGCCTGGCGCGCTGCGGAACAGTTGCAACTGGATTGGCCCGGCGAGATCGTCCTCGTCGCGGCTGCCACATCATGAAAGGAAACGCGACATGAAACACCTGGTAACCGCATTGGCGCTGCTGGCTGCCACGCCAGCCCTGGCGCAGGACAAGATGACCCTGCTGCTCGATTGGTTCATCAACCCCGATCACGGCCCGATCATCGTGGCACAGGAAAAGGGATATTTCGCGGAACAGGGTCTAACTGTGGAAATCGTGGCCCCTGCCGACCCCTCTGCCCCGCCGCGTCTGGTGGCCGCAGGTCAGGCCGATCTGGCGGTCAGCTATCAGCCGCAGCTGCACCTGCAAATCCACGAAGGCCTGCCGCTCAAGCGCGTGGGCACGCTGGTCGCCACGCCGCTCAACTGCCTTTTGGTGCTGGAAAACGGCCCGATCAAATCGCCTGCCGACCTCAAGGGCAAGAAAATCGGCTTCTCTGTCGCGGGCGTCGAAGAGGCGATCCTGACCACGGTTCTGGGCAAGTATGGCGTCGCGCTCAGCGATGTCGAGATGATCAACGTGAACTTTTCGCTCTCGCCCGCATTGATGAGCGGTCAGGTCGATGCGGTGATCGGTGCATATCGAAATTTCGAGCTGAATCAGATGGATATCGAAGGTCAACCGGGCCGCTGCTTCTATATCGAGGAAGAGGGTGTGCCGTCTTATGACGAGCTGATCTATGTCGCCAACCCCGAGCGGATGGATGCCGACAAGATCGCCCGCTTCCTTGAGGCGACCGAGAAGGCGACGCAATTCATCGTAAACAACCCGCAGGCCAGCTGGGAGATCTTCGCCGCCACCTCGCCCGAATTGCAGGACGAACTGAACAAGCGCGCCTGGGTCGATACGCTGCCGCGCTTTGCCTTGCGTCCCGCCGGGTTCGACGCGGGCCGCTATGCCCGGTTCGAGGCGTTTCTGAAGGACACCGGCCTGATCGACAGCGTCAATCCGGTCTCGGCCATCACCATCGACGTGACCGCTGAATGAGCGCGCCGGATTATGGCCACGCCTTTGGCCTGATGCGTGCGGCGGCAGGGCAGCCGTGGCGGGATTATACCCGCCACGCCTTTGTCGAAGGGATCAAGGACGGCAGCCTGCCGCACGATGCTTTCCTGCATTACCTGCGGCAGGATTACGTGTTCCTGATCCATTTCGCGCGGGCCTGGGCGCTGGCGGTGGTCAAGGGCCAGACCCATGCCGAGATGCTGGCCGCCGTTGGTACCGTCAACGCGCTGGTGGCCGAGGAGATGCAGCTCCATATCGGGGTGTGCGAGGCGGCGGGAATCTCGAAGGATGCGCTGTTTGCTACCTCGGAACGGCCCGAAAACCTCGCCTATACCCGCTTTGTGCTCGAGGCCGGGTATAGCGGTGATCTGGCCGATCTGCTGGCTGCGCTGGCGCCCTGTGTCATGGGCTATGGCGAGATTGGCACACGGCTGGCGGCAGAGGCGACGAGTGATCGTTACAGGGATTGGATCGACACCTATGCCGGGGCCGAGTATCAAGCGGCTTGCAAGGCTGCGGGTGAGTTGATGGATCAGGCTCTAACAAGGCGTATTGGCGCAGATTTCGAGGCCTCGCCGCGATGGGAACGTCTGTGCCGAACCTTCTGCACCGCAACGGAACTCGAGGTCGGTTTCTGGCAGATGGGGCTTACCCCGTGACCCCGGCTCCCGCGATAACTGTTGCCGGCAGCGCCAGCATCGACGGCGTGTCTTTGTTCGCGCCGTTGGCCCTGACATTGGAAGCGGCGCAATGGACCTGCCTTTTGGGCGGGTCCGGCGTCGGCAAGTCGACGGTATTGCGGCTGATCGCGGGGCTGGAAACAGGAGCGGCGTTCGACGGCCGAATTGCGGCCTCGGACGCTGAACCGGTGGTGGAACGGGTGGCCTATATGGCGCAGGACGACCTGCTGCTGCCCTGGGCGACGGTGGCGCAGAATGTGGGCTTGGGGGCACGGCTGCGGGGCGAGCAGGTGGACCGCGCACGGTTGGACGACCTGTTGCGCCGGGTGCGGCTGGGTGACCATGCAGCGAAGCGCCCGGCGGAACTATCCGGTGGGCAGCGCCAGCGGGTGGCGCTGGCGCGGACGCTGATGGAGGACAAGCCGGTGGTGCTGCTGGACGAGCCCTTCTCGGCGCTCGACGCTCGTACCCGCGCCGACATGCAGGAGCTTGCCGCAGAGTTGCTGGCGGGGCGGACCGTGCTGCTGGTGACTCACGACCCGGCCGAGGCAGCGCGGCTGGGGCATTCGATCCAGGTGATGACCGCCGATGGGCTGACACCGGTCACACCGCCGACCGCGCCGATGCCCCGCGCGGTGGACGATGCCGAAACGCTGCTGTGCCAGGGCGCGCTGCTCAGGATGCTGCGGGAGGGAGGGGAATGACACGCTGGCTCCCTGCTCTGGCCGCGACCCTTTTTGCGCTGGCGATCTGGCAGGCGGTGGTCAGCCTGACCGACCTGCCGCGATTCATCCTGCCCGGCCCTGCTCTGGTGGCCGAAACCTGGTGGCAGAGCCGCTGGCTGATCGCCAAGCATACGGCGGTGACCGCGCTTGAGGTTCTGATCGGCCTTGCCTGCGGTGCAGTGCTGGGCGTGGCGACGGCGCTGCAACTCGCCAGTTCGCGGATTGCACGGGTACTGGTGCAGCCGATGCTGGTCTTTACCCAGGCGCTGCCGGTCTTTGCGCTGGCGCCGATCCTGACGCTGTGGCTGGGCTACGGGCTGTGGTCCAAGGTGGCGATGGCGGTGCTGATCATCTATTTCCCGATCACGGCGGCGTTTTTCGACGGGCTGATGCGGACGCCTGTGGGATACCTTGACCTTGCCCGCACCATGCAGGCCAGCCCGCGTGCGGTGCTTTGGCATATCCGGGTGCCGGCGGCGCTGCCGCAGCTGGCCTCGGGCCTGCGGCTGGCGGCGGTCTATGCGCCGATCGGCGCGGTGATCGGGGAATGGGTGGGTGCGTCAAAAGGGCTGGGGTACCTGATGCTCCTGGCCAATGGCCGCGCCAAGACCGACCTGATGTTTGCCGCCATGCTGACGCTGGGCGTGCTGTCGGTGCTGCTGCATCTGGCGATGCGACGGGCGACACGGCAAATGGCGGGCGAGCGTTAACCTCTCGGAAACCGATTCGGGGCGAGGTTGATTGCCATGCGCCAGACAGGTCTTTCCGAGGCCCCGATGCTGTTCGACATGGACGAAGCGCCGGAGATGCCGCTGCCCTCGGGGCGGTTGCCGTCCTATATCCGGGATCATCGCAAGCGTTTGCGGGAACGGTTCATGGCCGGTGGTGCGGCGGCGCTGCCGGATTACGAGTTGCTGGAGCTGGTGCTGTTCCGATCGATCCCCAGGCAGGACGTCAAGCCGCTGGCGCGGCTGCTGCTTGATACGTTTGGCGATTTCAACCGGGTGCTGACCGCATCAGTTGAACGGCTGGCCGAGGTCAAAGGCGTGGGCGAGGCGGTGATCACGGATCTCAAGATACTGGAAGCCAGTGCCCACCGGATGGCCCGCGCACGGGTGATGCAGCGGCAGGTGATTTCCAGTTGGGATGCGCTGCTGGATTACTGCCACACCACCATGGCGCATCGCGAGACCGAGCAGTTCCGGGTCTTCTACCTCGACCGCAAGAACGTGCTGATTGCGGACGAGGAACAGGCGCGCGGGACGGTCGATCACGTGCCGGTCTATCCGCGGGAGGTTGCCAAGCGGGCGCTGGAGTTAAACGCCTCGGCGCTGATCCTGGTGCACAACCACCCATCAGGAGACCCGACACCGTCGCAATCGGATATCGACATGACGGCGAGGATCCGGGCTGCGTGTGAGGCGCTGGGGATAACGCTGCACGATCACCTGATCATCGGAAAATCGGTCGAGTTGAGCTTCCGCTCCGAAGGGTTTCTATAGGGGGCGCTGCCCCCGTCGCGGCAGGGCCGCGACTCCCCCGGAGTATTTCAGGCGAAATGAAGGGGTTACTTGACCCAGACCTCGACCCGGCGATTGACCTGACGGCCCCAGGCGCTGTCATCGCAGGCCATCGGCAGCGCCTCGCCAAAGGCATCGACCGAGATCTCGACCCGCGCCGGGTCAAGCGTTTCGGCCGCCTGCAACACCGCGTCACGCACCGCCTCGGCCCGTTTCAGGGCAATACGGGCGTTGCCCTCGGCGGCGCCATCACCGTCGCTGAACCCGACAAAGAGCATTTGGCGTGCGTCATAGGCACCGCTTTCAAGTTCCTGAGCCAGTTGCGAGATATTGGTCCGCGACTGCGCATCAGGGCGCGAGGATCCGGTCTCGAATCGGAAAGAGAGGCTGAGCCGTTGCATCCCAGACAGCGTGGATACGAGTCGTTGCAACTCGGTGAGAGGGACCTCGGCACCAGCGGCTGCGATGGCATTGGCAAGCCGGTTTCCCTGGACCGCGACCGGGATCAACTCTGGCGCCTGATCGACGAAACCGGCACGGCGAATCACGATCTGGGCAGCCGGGCTGCGCATGTAGGCCATGAACTCCCGTGCCAGTTTGGGCAGGCGACGCGCGGGCATGTAGAGGAACATGGGCGAATTGAGCGGATAATCCTCGGTCTTGATGTTGCGGCGCGTGGCAGCAAGGGAAAAGCCGCAATCTCCGGTCAGGGTCAGTGCCCGCGCGGTGCCGGTCTCGGAATAGCTGGCGATGCCGATGGCAAACGGGTCGATAGCAACCGCGCGGGCCAGCTGGCTGGACCGGTCATGGCGGGCGACCGCTTCGGGCAGGGATTTACCGGTGGGCAGCAGCAGACGGTCCTCGACCGCCTGCGCCAGCCCGGAACCCGCCGCCGGCAGATGCAGCGTGATGGGGGCCTCTGGCCCGCCAAGCTGCGCCCAGTTGTCGATCTCACCGGCAAAGACCTGTGCCAGCTGCGGGACCGAGATCTGGCGCACCGGATTGAGGGGCGCCACCACCGGCACCATCGCATCCAGTGACAGCACGCGCGAGCGGTTGCTGTCGGTCATGTCGCCCAGGCCCAGTTCGAGCGCCCGCCTGCGTTCATCGGGGCGGATTTCGCGCAGGGCCATCACCAGATCGGCCTCGTCCGCCAGCAGGTCGGCAAAGCCTTCGTCGGTGGTGCTGACGCGAAAGGTGAATCTGGCCTGAGGTCTGTCACTGCCGGCCTGGAACAGAAGATAGCTGAACCGGGCCTCGCTTTCGGTTTCGCGCCGGGTCTGCATGCGGTTGCGCAGGGCAAAGCCTTCGATCAACGCGGGCAGCAGCACCTCGGCCATGGTCGAGGAACCGCTGAGCGCCAGTTCGGCGACAAAGTCGGTCAGGTTCGGGCAGGCCGGACCGTCGCAGGTGACGCCCGAACCGTCCACCGTCAGTTCGCCGAACCGGGTTTCGACACGATAGAATTCACCGTCGAAGCCAAGCAAGTTTCCGCTGATCTCGACCTTGCCGTCATGCGAGGTGAGGGTGATGTCCTGAGCGGTGGCCGGGAGGGCCGGGAAAACGGAAAGTGCGGCGAAAGCCGCCGCACGAAGCCAATTCATGTGATACCTGAAAATTGCCTGCGGATTACCTGGCGGCGATCTTCAGGTCTTCGACCAGATTATTCAACACCAGAAAGTCACCGGCCGCAGAACAATCGGGCATGGACATGTCCAGATCATGGGTTGTGAGCGATCCGGCGCCGCGCAGTTCCAGCGACTGGGCCGAGATGTCGCGCCCGCAATTGCTGGCTGTCACCTCGGCCTCGATCGATAGGGCGATGGTGCCTGCGGTGTCGCTTTCGCCGGAGGGATAGCTGTAGATTTCGGCCAGTTGCGGCTCCAGCGTGTCGGGTTCACCCAGCCGGATCACCTGGCCGACCCCGCCGGCTGATGCTTCGGACCAGACATGGCCGGTCTCGCCATAACCGGCGCCAAACTCGCGGGCATGCAGCTGAAAGCCCGCAGCGCCAGACCATTGCACCACGACCCGGTCGATCCGGTCGAGCCCCTCGACAGGGCTCATGGCGACGGTGCCACGGCCATTCTGGAATGCCACGACAAAAACGGCGGTTTCGGACAGGGCCGGGACGGTAACCGACAGGTTGCCCGCGTCATCGGTGGTATCGGTAAAGATCAACCCGCTGTGATGCACGGTGACGCGCTGGTTGCCATAGCAGGGCGCGCTGACGTCAAGGGCGATGCTGGCCATAGGGGCAGGCGCGGCGTTTGCGGTAATCGCGCAGCCCAGCTGCGGCTCTTCGGGGTCGCTGGGCGCGTCGGGCAGCAGGATGTCCCGCGCGGGCAGGGGCAGGGCGCCTTCGAGCGCCGGTTCGGGCAGGCGGCGGGGCTGTTCCAGGGTGGGCTGGGCCGAGGTCAGCTTGATCGCGTGCAGTTCGAACTGGGCAAAGTCATCCACATCTGACGCGCCCGACGGTTTCAGAACCGATTGCTGGATAAGCGATTTGCGTGCCGCAATCTGCTGCGTCTCGCGCGCGGCGTTCTGCTGCATCAGGAATCCGATCAGCGCCGCGCAGAGAACGGTTCCGCCAGCTGTCAGAATCTTGCGTCGTTGTGCCATAACCACACTCCATCGCCCTTTGGTCCGCGAGAAGTG
Source organism: Ruegeria sp. BHSC223 (assembly GCF_059613025.1). NCBI lineage: Bacteria > Pseudomonadati > Pseudomonadota > Alphaproteobacteria > Rhodobacterales > Roseobacteraceae > Ruegeria > Ruegeria sp. BHSC223. The sequence goes on along the minus strand of NZ_JBXWRR010000004.1, from coordinate 145,497 downwards.
TCGTTAAAGAAGGCGGCCAGTTTATGGCCGCCGGGGGGAGTCATTGTGGCGGGGGCCTCAGGCCAGCCGCCCGTGGCAATGCTTGAATTTCTTGCCAGACCCGCAGGGGCACAGGTCGTTGCGCGAGGGGTTGCCCCATGTGCTGGGGTCGTCCTCGACAAAGCCGGGGCGTGCATCGCCCGAGGCCTTGGCCTCGGCCACTGCTTCGGCTTGCTGCGCTGCATGTTCCGCCTGGTTTTGCTGGGCCATCATCTGCGCCATCATCTGGCGTTGTTCCTCTTCGCTCAGCATGCGAATGCGGGACAATTGCTGTGTGACGGTCTCGCGAAGGCTATCCAGCAGCCCCTCGAACAGCTGAAAGCTCTCGGTCTTGTATTCGTTCAGCGGATCGCGCTGAGCATAGCCGCGGAAACCGACGACCGAGCGCAGGTGCTCCAGCTTGAGCAGGTGTTCGCGCCATTTGCTGTCGATGGTCTGCAACAACACCTGTTTTTCGATGTTGCGCATGTTCTCGGCACCGAAGTCGGCGGCCTTGCTTTCCATGTATTCGCCCGAGGCCTTGATCAGGCGTTCGCGGATCTCGTCATCGTCCACGCCCTCTTCGGCGGCCCATTCGATCACCGGTACGTCGATGCCCAGCTTTTCGATTACCGCGGCATAGAGGCCCTGGGTATCCCACTGGTCGGCATAGGTCTTGGGTGGCATGTATTGGTCGATCAGGTCGTCGATCACCTGTTCGCGCATGTCTGCGACCACTTCGGACAGATCCTCGGTCGCCATGATTTCGCGCCGTTGGTTAAAGATCACCTTGCGCTGGTCGTTCATCACGTCGTCGAATTTCAGCACGTTTTTCCGCATGTCGAAGTTGCGGCCCTCGACCTTGGCCTGGGCGCGCTCCAGCGACTTGTTCACCCAGGGGTGAATGATCGCCTCGCCTTCCTTCATGCCCAGCGTGGTCAGCACCTTGTCCAGCCGTTCGCTGCCAAAGATGCGCATCAGATCGTCTTCGAGGCTGAGGTAGAACACGGTGCGGCCCGGGTCGCCCTGGCGGCCCGAGCGACCGCGCAGCTGGTTGTCGATGCGACGGCTTTCATGCCGTTCGGATGCCATCACATAAAGACCACCGGCATCCAGCACCTTTTGCTTTTCCTCGGCGTGGCGGGCTTCCTCGGCGGCGCGAAGCTCTGCCGGGTCGGCATCTGGGTTTTCGGCCAAGGCGGCCAGAACCTTCATCTCGACATTGCCGCCCAACTGGATGTCGGTACCGCGACCGGCCATGTTGGTGGCAATGGTCACCGCGCCATAGCGGCCGGCCTCGGCCACGATCTGCGCCTCGCGTTCGTGCTGGCGGGCGTTCAGGACGTTGTGTTCGATGCCTTCCTTGGTCAGCATCTGGCTCAGCATCTCGGATTTTTCGATCGAGGTGGTGCCGAGCAGAACAGGCTGGCCCTTCCCATGGGCCTTCTTGGTCTCGGCGATCATGGCGGCGTATTTCTCGGCCGCGGTACGATAGACCTGGTCGTCCTCGTCCTTGCGTGCGATCGGTTTGTTGGTCGGAACCTCGACCACGCCCAGCCCATAGATCTCGGCAAATTCCTCGGCTTCGGTCAGCGCGGTGCCGGTCATGCCCGAAAGCTTGTCGTAAAGCCGGAAGTAGTTCTGGAAGGTCACACTGGCCAGCGTCACGTTTTCGGGCTGGATCTGCACGTTTTCCTTGGCCTCGATGGCCTGGTGGAGGCCATCGGACAGGCGGCGGCCCGGCATCATGCGGCCGGTGAATTCGTCGATCAGCACAACTTCGCCATCGCGCACGATGTAGTCCTTGTCGCGCTGGAACAGCTTGTGCGCGCGCAGGCCCTGGTTGACGTGATGCACGATGGTCGTGCTTTCGGGATCATAGAGCGACTGACCCTCGGGCAGCAGGCCACGCGCGACCAGCTGCGCCTCGAGGAACTCGTTGCCCTCGTCGGTAAAGGTGACGTTGCGGGTCTTTTCGTCCAGTTCGAAATGATCGTCCGACAGCGCGGGCAGCAGCGCGTCGATGGCGACGTAGAGGTCCGAGCGGTCCTGCGCGGGGCCCGAGATGATCAGCGGCGTGCGCGCCTCGTCGATCAGGATCGAGTCGACCTCGTCCACGATGGCGAAATTGTGCTGCTTCTGATAGACTTCGCTCAACTCGCCCTTCATGTTGTCGCGCAGATAGTCAAAGCCAAGCTCGTTGTTGGTGGCATAGGTGATGTCGCTTTGATAGGCGGCCATCTTCTCGGCATCGGGCTGGCCCGACCAGATCACGCCGGTGGTCATGCCCAGCGCGGCGAACACCTTGCCCATCCATTCCGAGTCGCGTTTGGCCAGGTATTCGTTCACCGTGACCACATGCACGCCCTTGCCGGTCAGCGCGTTAAGATAGGCGGGAAAGGTGGCGACCAGAGTCTTGCCCTCGCCCGTCTTCATCTCGCTGATATTGCCCTGATGCAGGAACATGCCGCCCATCAGCTGGGTGTCGAAGGCGCGCAGGCCAAGCGCCCGCTTGGCGGCTTCGCGGCAGTTTGCAAATGCCTCGGGCAGCAGCGCATCCAGGCTTTCGCCGTCCAGCGCGCGTTTGCGCAGTTCGTCGGTCTTTTGCTTAAGCCCCTCGTCGGTAAGCTTGGCAAACTCTTCTTCCAGCGCGTTGATCTGGGCGACCACCGGGCGGGTTGCCTTGATCTTGCGGTCATTCGGCGTTCCGAACACCTTTTTGGCAAGCGTTCCAAGTCCCAGCATGTGCACTCCAGCGGATTTGTTCTGTCATGGTTACGACAGGCTTGTCCGCCTTGCGCACAACCCATAGATACGGGGGGTGAAGGCGGTCCTGTCAAAGGCTTCAAGCGATGTAAGCGGCAGGGTCCAGAGTGTCAACGCCGCGCCCCGTTGCGGCCTGGAAATAGGATGAATCAATGCCCAAAGGTCTCACAATCTTGCCATCGCTGGCGCTTGCGCTGGTGCTGGCCCTGCCGGTCGCGGCCGAGACAAAGGCCGAGGCGGACACGGTTGTGGCCCGCGTCAATGGCGAAGAGATCACGTTGGGTCACATGATCATCGCGCGTGCCTCGCTGCCGCAGCAGTATCAGCAACTGCCCGACAATGTGTTGTTCGACGGCATCTTGGACCAGCTGGTGCAGCAGACCCTGTTGAAACAGCAACAGACGGGTGAGACCCCGAAACAGGTCGTGTTGTCGCTGGAGAACGAGGAGCGCTCGTTGCTGGCGGGTGAGACCATCGAAGAGATCATGGCCGCCGCCACCACCGACGAGGCGATCCAGTCGGCCTATGACGCGCAATATGCCGACGGGTTCGGTGGCGAGGAATACAATGCCTCGCATATCCTGGTCCCGTCCGAGGACGAGGCCAAGGCCGTCAAGGAGCTGCTCGACAACGGCGCTGATTTCGCAGCCACCGCCAAGGAGAAATCCACCGGTCCGTCCGGGCCGAATGGCGGCGCGCTGGGCTGGTTCGGAGCGGGCGCGATGGTGCCGGAATTCGAACAGGCGGTCGTGGCGCTGACCGCGGGCCAGATCTCGGACCCGGTGCAGACTCAGTTCGGCTGGCATGTGATCATCCTGAATGACAAGCGCAAGTCCGAGGCCCCGGCGCTGGACGAGGTGCGCGACGAACTGGCAGGCCGCATCCAGCAGGATGCCATCGACGCGCGACTGGCCGAGCTGACCAAGGACAGCGAGATTGAAAAGCCCGATCTGAACGGGATCGAACCCGGCGTGCTGCGGCAGCTGGAACTGGTGCAGGAGTAAGGCCGAAATGGCGAAGATCACCAAGGTTTCCCCTCTGGCCCCGGCCGCGTTTCCGACGCTGCCCGTCATCGACGGTGTGCAGCTGGCCAGTATCGCGGCGGGGGTGCGCTATCAGGGTCGCACCGATGTGATGCTGGCGGTGTTGGCTCCGGGTACCTCGGTTGCGGGGGTGTTCACCCGGTCGGCCACCCGCTCGGCACCGGTGCTGGACTGTCAGGCCAAGATCGGCGGCGCCAGCGACGGACCGGCCGCGATTCTGGTCAATTCAGGCAACTCCAACGCCTTTACAGGCCATTACGGCCAGACCTCGGTGGCCGAGGTGACGCAGGCGGTGGCAGATGCGACAGGTGTGCCGGTCGGGCGGGTCTTTACCTCGTCCACCGGGGTGATCGGCGAGCCGATGAAGCACGAGCGTATCGTGGCCAAGCTGGGCGATCTGAATGCGGCGCTCAGCCCCGACGCGCTGGAGGATGCCGCCCGCGCCATCATGACCACCGACACCTTTGCCAAGGGCGCCAGCCGGACCGTCGGGATCGACGGCAAGATGGTCAAGATCGCCGGGATCGCCAAGGGTTCGGGCATGATCGCCCCCGACATGGCGACGATGCTGGTCTATATCTTTACCGATGCCCGCGTCGAACAGGGTGCGTTGCAGGCGATGCTGTCGGCAATGACCGACCGCACCTTCAACTGCATCACCGTGGACAGCGACACCTCGACCTCGGACACGCTGCTGTTGTGTGCGACCGGTGCCTCGGGGGTGGATGCGACGGGCAATGCAGAGTTCGCCGCCGCGCTGGAAGAGGTGATGCTGGACCTGGCCCAGCAGGTCGTGCGCGACGGAGAAGGTGCCACCAAGTTCGTCGAGATCCGGGTGACCGGCGCGGCCAGCGATACCGATGCTAGGGTGCACGGTCTGGCGATTGCCAACTCGCCGCTGGTCAAGACCGCGATCGCAGGTGAGGATCCGAACTGGGGCAGGGTGGTGATGGCGATCGGCAAATCCGGCGCTGCTGCTGACCGTGACCTGTTGAGCATCTCGTTTGGCGATATACTGGTGGCGGAGAAAGGTTGGGTGAGCCCCACCTACCGCGAAGAGGATGCCGCCGCCTATATGAAGGGGCAGGAGCTGGTCATTGGTGTCGATCTGGGCCTTGGCGAAGGCAAGTCAACCGTCTGGACCTGCGATCTGACCCACGGATATATCGAGATCAACGCGGATTACCGCTCGTGAAAACCGTCCTTGTTTCCGCCGTCGCGCTGATCGACGTGGATGGCCGGGTGCTGCTGGCGCAGCGCCCGGAAGGCAAGTCGATGGCCGGTTTGTGGGAGTTTCCCGGCGGCAAGGTCGAACCCGGCGAGACGCCCGAACTGGCGCTGATCCGCGAGCTGCACGAGGAACTGGGGATCAATACCTGGGCCTCATGCCTGGCGCCACTGACCTTTGCCAGCCACAGCTATGATGATTTTCATCTGCTGATGCCGCTGTTTGCCTGCCGCAAGTGGGAGGGGATTCCGCAATCTCGCGAAGGGCAGGCGCTGACATGGGTACGGGCAAACGAACTGCGCAACTACCCGATGCCAGCAGCGGATATCCCCCTGATCCCGATCCTGCGCGACTGGTTGTAACGGGTTCTTGTCACATTCATCATATCTTGACGCTTGGTAATCTGTGCAAATTTGGCATTCCAAGCAAACATTTAAGCTAGATACTGTTTTCTTGCGGCGCTTTGAACACTGTTTTCGGGCGAATTCTCATGTGATTCCTCGTGCGCGATGGTGTATATGTGGCATGCCGGAAGTATCGGGTCAGAACGTTGTGTCGATCCCTTCCTTGCCGGAGGATATGGATGTTTGATGCGGCGCGCTTCTGTACGGAGAAGCCATGGTTCGCAGCAAGAAATCCGAAGCGGATATGTCGCAAGGCTCGCAGCCCAAGGCGTAACGTGGAAAGTTCGAGAGTTTAAAGACCACCACTCACATGGGTCTTGAGGGCAAGAAGAGGCATGGGGCCTTTTCTTGCCTCTTTTTTGGGTAACTCCCTGATCTCGAAATGAAAAAGGGCGGCTCTCGCGAGCCGCCCCATCAGTCTGATTTCCGTCTCCGATCAGGTCAGCGACCGGGTGACTTCCTCGCGCTCGAAGATCTCGATCACGTCGCCGGGGCGGATATCGTCGTAGTTTTCAAAGGCCATACCGCATTCCTGGCCCGACTGAACCTCGGCCACTTCGTCCTTGAAGCGTTTGAGGGTTTTCAGCGTGCCTTCGTGGATCACCACGTTGTCGCGGAGCAGACGCACACCGGCAGAGCGGCGGGCGACACCTTCGGTGACCAGACAACCGGCGACCTTGCCGACGTTGGAGACCTTGAACACCTCTTTGATATTCGCGTAGCCGATGAAGTTCTCGCGAATTTCCGCGCTCAGCAGGCCGCTCGCGGCCGCTTTGACGTCGTCGACCAGGTCATAGATCACCGAATAATACCGGATCTCGACGCCCTTCTGGTTGGCGGTGTTACGCGCGCTTGCGTTCGCCCGGACGTTGAAGCCCATGATCGGCGCGCCCGAGGCCTCGGCGAGGCCCACATCGGTTTCGGTGATGGCACCGACGCCCGAATGCAGCACGCGCACGCGCACCTCGTCGTTGCCGATCTTTTCCATCGCCTGAACGATGGCCTCGGCAGAGCCCTGCACGTCGGCCTTCACCAGGATCGGCAGTTCGGCGACATTCTCGTCCGCCTTGGCCTTGGCCATCAGCTGCTCCAGCGTGGTGGCGGCACCGGCAGCGGCGCGCTTGTCCTTGGCGACCTGAGCGCGGTATTCCGCGATCTCGCGGGCCTGCGCCTCGGTCGAGGTCACGTTCAGAACGTCACCCGCTTCGGGCGTGCCGTTGAGGCCCAGAACTTCGACCGGAACCGAAGGTCCGGCTTCGGTCACGCGCTCGCCCTTGTCGTTGATCAGGGCGCGGACCTTGCCGTATTGCTCGCCCACAACAAAGATGTCGCCCTGGCGCAGCGTTCCCTTCTGGATCAGAACGGTGGCGACCGGGCCACGGCCCACATCCAGCTGCGCCTCGATCACCGCACCCTGTGCCGGGCGGTCGGGATTGGCCTTCAGCTCCAGGATCTCGGCCTGCAGTGCGATCGCTTCGAGCAGCTCGTCCAGACCTTCGCCAGTCTTGGCCGAAACCTCGACATCCTGCACTTCGCCCGACATCGCCTCAACCACCACTTCGTGTTGCAGCAGGTCGGTGCGCACCTTGGTCGGGTTCGCCTCGGGTTTGTCGATCTTGTTGATCGCCACGATCATCGGCACACCGGCGGCCTTGGCGTGGTTGATCGCCTCGACGGTCTGCGGCATCACCGCGTCATCAGCGGCAACAACCAGAACCACGATATCGGTCACCTGAGCACCGCGCGAGCGCATCGAGGTAAAGGCGGCGTGGCCCGGCGTGTCGAGGAAGGTGAGCGTTGTGCCGCCATCGGTTTTGACCTGATAGGCACCGATATGCTGGGTGATGCCACCGGCCTCGCCTGCAACAACCTTGGCGTCGCGGATGGCATCCAGAAGCGAGGTTTTGCCGTGGTCCACGTGGCCCATGATGGTGATGACCGGAGGACGAGGCTTGAGGTCTTCTTCGGCGTCCTCGATATCGGAGATGACGTCTTCGACGTCGGAATCCGAAACCCGGACGACCTTGTGGCCAAATTCCTGGATGATCAGTTCGGCGGTGTCGGCGTCGATGGTCTGGTTCTGGGTGACCATCATGCCCATCTTCATCAGTTCCTTGACCACATCGGCCACGCGTTCGGCCATGCGGTTGGCAAGCTCCGAAACCACGATAGCCTCGGGCAGCTGAACCTCGCGGATCACCTTTTCACGCTCAGCGCCGCCACCCATTGCTTTTTGGCGGGCGCGTTCCTGCTTGCGCTTCATCGCGGCCAGCGATTTCTGGCGTCCGCCTTCGCCGTCGGTGACCTGGCTGAGCGTCAATTTACCCGAGCGGCGACCATCCTGACGGCCCTTGCCGCGGGTCTGGCGTTGCTCGCGTTCGCGGTCGCGGTCGACCCGGCGGGCATTGTCGCCGCTGTCGGGGCGGGCAGAGGCCGGCACACGCTCGGCGCTGCGTTCGGCCTTTGGAGCGTCCTGCTCGGCGGCAGCGCGCACTGCGGCACGCTTGGCCTCTTCCTCGGCCTCGAGGCGCTGGCGTTCTTCTTCCTCGGCCTTTTCACGGGCACGCTGTTCGGCCTCGCGCTGTTCACGCTCTTTGGCCTCTTGTTCGGCCCGGCGACGTTCGCGCTCTTCGGCGCGCGCCTTTTCTTCGGCCTCTCGCTGCGCCGCTTCTTCGGATTCGCGGGCCTTGGCGGCTTTCAGCGCGTTAAGCCGACGCTCCATCTCGGTGTCAGAGATCCCAGCAGGGCGGCGCGAAGGGTCACCGGCCGGCGAGGAGCTGCCGGCGCTGGGCTTTCCGGCACCTGGCTTGGGGACCACCACGCGCTTGCGCTTGGTTTCCACCACGACATTCTTGGTCCGTCCGTGGCTGAAACTCTGTTTCACGTTCCCGGGGCGGGAACCACGCAGACCCAATGTCTTTTTGCCGTCAGTATCGCTCATAAAGCTTCTTACCCTTCCGCGCGGCCCTTGCCGCCGTCATCCGTTTTGCGCATTCCACGAAGGCGTTGCGCTTCCTCTACAACACGTTTGGCGAGTCCACCAGAGGCCAGCGCCGCATGTATCACTGTTTGGCGGCCAAAAGCCATGCCCAATTCATCCGCCGTGAGCCAACCGATGTATTTGCCGAAATGTGGCGTGCTCAGTTTGGTCTTGCCTCGGCCCGATCCGTCCGAGGCCTGGATCAGGACCTGCGCCTCTTCCTTGTCGAGCCAGGTCTTGACCTTTTCGTATCCCGCGACCGCGTCGCCGGATTTGCGTGCCAGGCTGAGCAGGTCGACAACGCGGCGGACCAGTTGTCGCTCAACCTCGTCCACCAGCCCGTCGGGCACCTGCACCTGCTGTTTCAGGCCGCGGGCAAAGAGTTTCTTGTCCACGGCCTTTTGCAGCACGTCCCGGTCTGCGGCCACATAAGTGCCGCGTCCGGGCAGTTTGCCCGCGATATCGGGCACCAGTTGCCCGTCGGGACCGGCCACGAAACGGATAAGCCCGTATCTAGGCCGTGCCTCGCCTGTGGCAATGCACTTGCGTTCGGGACCCTCGGTCCGGTCTTTATGTGCACCGCCACGTGTCATGTTTTATCTCCGTCGACCCGGAATCAGGCCTCGGCCTCCTCGTCGGTTGCGGTTTCGCCCTCGTCGGTCTCTTCCGCCTCTTCGAGGAGTTCTGTTGGATCGACCCAGCCCAACATGACGCGGGCGGTCATCACCATGTCCTGCGCATCTTCCAGCGAAACGCCGAAGAGCTCCAGAATGCCGTCATCCTTGACGCGCTGACCGTCGACCGTGGTCCAGCCTCCGGCCAGTTCCCAGTCGGCGCAGGTCGCGAAATCTTCCAGCGTCTTGACGTCGTCCTTGGCCAATGCCTCGACCATTTGGGGTGTCAGGCCCTCGAATTCAATAAGGCTGTCCTCGGCTCCCAGGGCGCGGGCATTGTCCAGCGCCGCCTTGGCCTGTGCCTCGAGATAGTCGCGGGCACGGGCCTGAAGCTCTTCGGCGGTGCCTTCGTCGACCCCGTCGATCACCAGAAGCTCGTCAAGCTCGACATAGGCGACCTCTTCGAGATTGGTGAAGCCTTCGGAGACCAGCAGCTGGGCAAAGAACTCGTCCAGATCGAGGGTTTCCATGAACAGCGCGGTGCGGCTCTCGAATTCCTTCTGACGGCGCGCCGATTCCTCGGCCTCGGTCATGATGTCGATGTCCAGACCGGTCAGCTGCGATGCAAGGCGCACGTTCTGGCCCCGACGACCGATGGCCAGGCTCAGCTGCTCCTCGGGGACCACGACCTCGATCTTGCCGGCTTCTTCGTCCAGCACCACCTTCGACACCTCGGCCGGTTGCAGCGCGTTCACCAGGAAAGTCGGCTGATCCTCGTTCCACGGAATGATGTCGATCTTTTCGCCCTGCAATTCATTGACCACCGCCTGTACGCGGCTGCCGCGCATACCGACGCAGGCGCCGACCGGGTCGATCGAGCCGTCGTAAGAGATCACGGCGATCTTGGCGCGCGAACCGGGGTCGCGGGCCACGGCCTTGATCTCGATGATGCCGTCATAGATTTCCGGAACTTCCATCTTGAACAGCTCGGCCATGAACTCGGGCGCGGTGCGTGACAGGAAGATCTGCGGGCCGCGCGGCTCGCGGCGTACGTCCTTGATGTAGCAGCGGATACGGTCGTTGGGGCGATAGCTTTCGCGGCCGATCTTCTCGTTGCGGCGCAGGATCGCCTCGCCCGCGCCCACATCGACGATGACGTTGCCATATTCCTCGCGCTTGACGAGGCCGTTGATGATGGTGCCGGCGCGATCCTTGAACTCTTCGTACTGACGATCCCGCTCGGCTTCGCGCACCTTTTGCAGGATCACCTGCTTGGCGGATTGCGCGGCGATACGACCCATCTCGACCGGCGGCACCTCTTCGACGAAAGTATCGCCGATCTGCGGATTTTCCATGTACTGCTTGGCCTGTTCGACGGTGAACTCGGCCTGGTAGTTTTCCAGCTCGTCATCGGCGACAACGGTGCGGACACGGGTAAAGGTCGCCTTGCCGGTCTTGCGGTCGATATGGACGCGGATGTCCATCTCGGCGCCATAGCGGCTCTTGGCGGCGCGTGCGAGAGATTCTTCCATCGCCTCGACCACCAGACCGGGGTCGATCATCTTTTCACGGGCCACGGCCTCGGCGGTTTGCAACAGCTCCAGCTGGTTTGCAGAGGTGATTGCCATTAGTTCGTCTCCTCTTCGGACCCGTCGCGGGCCATGGTCGTGGCGCCCGTTTCGGGCGCTTCCTCTACGATTTCGTCGAATTGGTCTTCGTTCAGAACGCCGGCGGCCTTGCGCTGACGCAGCATTTCCTTGATCAGGTCGTCGGTCAGAACCAGCTTGGCATCGCTCAGCCAGTCGAATTCCAGGCCGATGGTCACCGTTTCGCCATTTTGGTCGATGTTGATCAGCACCTCGTTGCCCTCGACACCGGCCAGTTCACCTTTGAACCGGCGGCGGCCGTCGATCAACTCGGTCGTTTCGATCTTGGCCTCGTAGCCTTCGAACATCTCGAAATCCTTGAGCCGGGTCAGCGGCCGATCGATGCCCGGGCTCGACACTTCGAGCGTATAGGCATCCAGAATCGGATCCTCGACATCCAGCGTGGCGCTGACCGCGTTCGAGATCGCGGCGCAATCGTCCACCTCGATACCGCCATCGGGCTTGTCGGCCATGATCTGGAGCGTGGTGCTCTTGCCGCTCATCAGGCGAATGCGCACCAGCTCGTATCCCAGATCCGCGATCACGGGGCTGACGATCTCGGCCAGGCGCCGGTCGATGGCGGCCTTTGCTATCAGGTTGTTGGTCATCTCGTGTCTTACCCAAGCTCCGGGCACAAAAAAACGGGCGCGCGGCCCGTCGATCTATTCCGGTGGAACCCCAGGCCAGTGCCCGACGCGCCGCTGTTGTCAAGGCATATACGCGGGATGGGGTGAGTCTGCAAGCGTAATAGCCACCTCTTCTATTTCTGAGTTGAGAGGAAAACGCTCGGTCTGAGTTGGGCTTCTAGGTCACCCTCTAGCGATAATCCTTGAAATATTGACAAATGAGTGCGAATCTGGAATCGGAAGCCAAGAGGGTGATTCGATGACTGAGCGATCTGCCAGAATATTGGAGTTGGAGAGGCTAGGGCTTCTTGCTCCGTCTAAGCAAGAAAACCCTACATCGAAAAACCTGATAGCAGACTCTTATTCACAACTCAGCTTTTCGTTGTATGGTGAGTTTACCCCTATCACAGTAAGATCATACTCGTTACCCAAAAATGCCGACTTGGAATGAAGTAGACCTCGAGATATCTAGGCGCGTTTCAGGTGGCGAGAGGGTTGAAGTTGTTTGTGACGACGTCCGAAGTTGTTACCTTGGGAAACTTTCGTCTCATGTTGAGAGGCCGGTGATTGCTTACTATTCAGGATTTTTGCAAAAACCGCCTCACCCGGCCTCCTCTATTGATGATTTTGACATAAACGGCTTTATGGCGGTTATTCACAATCTTGAGCGGGGGAAAGGGCTTGACTTAATCCTTCACACCCCGGGAGGAGCGATCGAAGCAACGCGCGCTCTTGTCGAGTATCTGTATGGGATGTTTGGTAAGAACATTCGTGTGATTGTACCTCAGCTGGCTATGTCTTGTGGGACGATGATAGCGTGTGCTGCAAGTGAGATTGTCATGGGGAAACATTCGAGCCTAGGTCCAACTGATCCACAAGTCATGGGTGCACCAGCGCTTGGGGTAATTCATGAAATTGACAGCGCGTTGGATGAAATACAGAAAAACCCTGCCAAAACCCTGGTTTGGCAAGAAGTCTTTCGAAAGTTCCCCCCTGCGTTCATAGCCAACTGCGAGAGATCAATCTTAGGAACCAAAAAGATGGTATCTGAGTGGTTGGCGGGAAATATGTTCATTGATTGCGAGGACCCAAACTCTGCGGCTGAGAAGGCGGTTGAAGGTTTGATGAACTACCAAGAAACATCTGAACATGGCCATCACTTCATGAAAGAGAAGTGCAAAGAGTTTGGGTTGAAGATAGTGAATCTGGAAGATGATCAAACGTTGCAGGAAAGGGTACTAAGCGTACACCATGCTTATGTCGCAAGCTTTGCTCGACTTCGAACGCTTAAGTTCATTGAAAACTCAATAGGCGCAAGTTGGAACGTAGCTTCTGATTAGGTAAGCTACTTAAGTTATCCACCAGCGTTCCGCGATGCGGCCATCGTCCAGCGGACTGCGGCTGCTGATCTGGCGCGGCAGGCCGACCGAGACGGCGGCGGCGAGCGCCATGTCGTCCTCGGAGGGGTGATAGCGGAACCGGGTACGGTCGCGCAGCCCGTCGGGCAGGGGCAGGGCGGCGACATCGACATAGCCGTCGCGCAGTGCCTCGGCCCGGACGGCGGGGTCGGGGATCACGATCACCTCGACCATGTCGGCCCAACCGGCCTGACCCTGCTTGTAGTGATCGGCAACCTTGCGGCCCAGGAAATGCCGCCCGTCCTGGGCCCGTTCGACCCGGTAACAACCGGTGCCGTTGGCCTGTTCCAGCGGCGTGACCGCTCCGCCCGCGCGGGTGATGGCAAAGCGAATATCGGCCAGCCGAAAGGGCAGGCCGGGATCGGCCTCGGCCAGTTCCAGCCGCAGCCGCGTGGGGCCAAGCGCCTCGGTCAGGCCGATTTCGGCGAGCGACGCGGCGGCATCGCTGGCAGAGAACCGCGTGCCATCGTGAAAGGTGACGTCGTCGCGCAGATCAAAGCTCCAGACCCGGGCGCTGTCGTCGGGTTGCCAGCCGGTCGCCAGCTCTCCCCTGAGGGTGCCGTCGGGCGCGATCTCGGTCAGGGTGTCGAACACGGCACCGCGCGCGATCCGTTCCAGGCTGTCGTCTCGCGGTACCGCCAGACGCAGGGTGCCCCCCTCCCGGGGCCGGTCGGCCAGCGACATGCCCGTCGAGGCCAAAAGGGCTGCGGCAGCACCCGAGGCGAACAGCGCGCGGCGGTCGATCCGAGTCATGTCGCGACCTCCTCGGCGATGCCGTCCATGATCCGCACCAGCTCGGCGCTGATGCCCGGTTCGGACAGGGCGTGGCCGGCATTGCGGATCATCCGAAGTTCGCAACTGGGCCACAGCTCGCTGAGCTTCCAGGCCGAACTGGGTGGGCAGATCATGTCATAGCGCCCCTGCACGATATGGCCGGGGATATGCGAGATGCGCCCCATATTGGCGAGGATCTGGCCGTCGAATTCCAGAAAGCCGTCATTGATGAAATAGTGATTCTCGAGCCGGGCAAAGGCACGGGCATAATCGCCGGGACTTTCGCCCGTGGTGCCGTTGGAGTGGATCGAGGCAAGCGCATTCTCCCAAGCCGACCACGCGCGGGCATAGCGGATCTCTTGCGCCATATCCCCCGAGAACAGGCGCTTGTGATAGGCGGAAATCATGTCGCCGCGTTCATTTTCCGGGATCAGCGCGGCAAAGCGCGACCAGGGTTCCGGCCAGAACCGCCCGGCGCCGCCGCCATAGAACCAGTCAAGCTCGGCCCGGGTCATCAGGAACACGCCGCGCAGCACCAGCCGGGTAACGCGATCGGGATGAGTCTGGGCATAGACCAGTGCCAGGGTCGCGCCCCAGCTGCCTCCAAAGGCGATCCAGCTGTCGATCTCCAGCGCCTTTCGGATGCGTTCGATATCGGCAACCAGATGCCAGGTGGTGTTGTCGGTGACCGAGGCATGCGGTCGCGACCGGCCACAACCGCGCTGGTCGAAAAGAATCACCCGGTAGACCGCAGGATCGAAATAGCGCCGCATCGCCGGGCTGCATCCACCGCCCGGTCCGCCATGCAGAACCACGACAGGGATCCCGCGGGGATTGCCACTTTGCTCGACATAGATGCGGTGACCCTGACCAACATCCAGCATCCGCTGGTCGAACGGGTCGATCGGCGGATAGAGATATTGCATTGCGCGCTTTTGGTCCGGGTATTTGTCCATTACAGGCCTATATAGTCCGCAATGGGTAAAAGAGCACACGGAGACAGGAATGCAAGCGCATCCGAACACGGTCGACCCGTCAGAGATCGCGAAATTCGAGGCGATGGCCGCCGAATGGTGGGATCCGCATGGCAAGTTCAAACCGCTGCATATGCTCAACCCCTGCCGCCTGGACTATATCACCCGGCAGATTGCCGGCGAATTCGACCGGGACCTGACCGGGCACCAACCCTTTGCCGGATTGCGGCTGCTCGATATCGGTTGTGGCGGCGGGCTACTGAGCGAACCGATGGCAAGGCTGGGGGCCGAGGTGGTTGGAGCAGATGCCGCCGAAGGCAATCTGCCGGTAGCGCGCATCCATGCGGAACAGTCGGGCCTGGAGGTTGACTATCGCCACACCACAGCCGAGGCGTTGGCCGAGGCGGGCGAGCTGTTCGACGTGGTGCTGAACATGGAGGTGGTCGAGCATGTGGCCGATCCGCTCTCCTATTTACGGGCGACCCATGATCTGTTGAAACCGGGCGGCCTGCAGATCTGCTCGACAATCAACCGCAATCCCAAATCCTATGCGATGGCGATCCTGGGGGCCGAGGTGGTGATGCGTTGGTTGCCGCGGGGAACGCATGAGTGGTCCAAATTCATCACCCCGGATGAATTGTTCGACCTGCTGCGGCAGGCGGGGCTGGATCCGGTGGATCGCAAGGGATTCGTGTTCAATCCGATCTCGTGGCAGTGGTCTATCTCGGATCGCGATCTGAGCGTCAACTACGTGACCGCCAGCCTGCGGCCGCGCTAGGCGCGCCGTTTTCCGATACGGAAAACGGCCAGGAAAATTGAGAATTTTCCTGGCCGGAAATCTTTGATTTCCGGTTTGGTTCCGGTTCAGTTGTTTTCCAGTTTGATCCGCAGATCCCGCAGCACCGGCAGGGCCAGCCGAACGCGCTCGGTACCCAGTTCGCCCACCACTTGGTCGATCAATGGCGCAATCATCGAGATTGCCTGATCGCGCGCCTGCCGTCCCGCCGGGCTGATCGCCACCATCTTGCGCCGGGCATCGTCCCAGTCCGGGCGGATATGGATATACCCGGCCCATTCCAGCTTGGCGAGCGTATTGGTCATCGCCCCCCTGGTCACGTGAAACGTGCTGGCCAGCTGTGCCGGGGTGCGCTCATCTCCGACAAAGACCAGATGGTTCAGGACCGAAAAATGCGAGATTTCCATACCTTTGGGAAGCACCCGGCTGAGCCGGTTGCGCAACAGCTGATCTGCTGTCAGGATTTCGCTGAACAGCGATACCGCCAGGGTGTGGATTTCGTCAGCCATCTCGCCACAGGGTCAGGGTCCATCGAAGGCGCGTTTGTGAGTCAAACTTGGGACTCTGCGTCGCGCCTCTGTAACAGATGTATCATCCAGATCGAAGATGTGAATCCCCGGTTCGCTGCCTGCGTCGATCCGCACCTCTCCCCAGGGCGCAACGACCAGGCTGTGACCGTGAGTGCGGCGCGGTTTGCCGCGGCTGTTTGGGTGGGTGCCGGTCTGTGCCGGGGCCAATACCCAGCAGCCCGTCTCGATCGCGCGCGCCCTGAGGAGCGATTCCCAATGCGCGGCACCGGTCACCGGCGAAAAGGCTGCCGGAACGGTCAGGACGGTCGCCCCCGCTTGTGCCAGCGCCGCGTGCAGATGCGGAAACCGCAGATCATAACAGATCGTCATCCCCACGGTGCCGAATTCGGTCGGGGCCAGCACGGCCCGATCACCGGGTCGGTAATTGGCCGATTCGCGAAAGGTCTCGGTCTCGGTCACCTGCACGTCGAACATGTGGATCTTGTCATAGCGGGCCACGATCCCACCATCCGGCCCGATCATGAATGACCGGTTGGCAAACCGCCCGTCGGCATCGTGTGTCTTGAGCCCGAGCGAGCCGATCAGCAGCCAGATTCCCAGCTCGGCCGCCTGTTCCCTGAGCCCGGCCAGGGTGATGTCGTCCTCTTCGTGCTGCAACACCTCGCGCTGGCGTGTGGTGCTGTTCGAGACGCAATTGGTCACCTCTGGTGTCAGCACCCAGCGGGCGCCCCGCGCGGCGGCCTCGGCGACCATGCCCCGAACCATGTCCAGATTGGCCGCCGGGTCGTCCGACGAGGAGAGTTGCAGCAGCGCGGTTTTCATCCGGAGGCCAGCAGCGGATCGAGCTTGCCGTCCTGTTCCAGCGCATAGAGATCGTCGCAGCCACCCACGTGCTGACCGCCGATAAAGATTTGCGGCACCGTACGGCGCCCGCCCGCGCGCTGGATCATCTCGGGTTTGCGCTTGGGGTTGGTCAGCACGTTGATCTCGGTAAAGGCAATGCCTTTCTGATCCAGCAGCCTTTTGGCCGCGTGGCAGTAACCGCAAAGCGGCGAGGTATAGATTTCGACGGGTTTCATCCGGGTATCCTTCGTTTCGCGCCAATCTAGATCATTTCCGGCGAAAGTGGAGACCGGTTTTTGACAGGCGCGGGTCTGGTGATTGCGCAGCTATGCCTCGCGGGTGACCCGCGCCAGTACCAAAACAAAAACTTGATCGGCGCCCGCATCGAGGCAGGCCCGTGTCGCTGCCGACAAAGTGGCTCCCGAGGTCATCACATCGTCGATCAACAACAGCTTGCGCGCCGTCAGCCCTTGGCGCCGTCGCGGATGGACCGAGATAGCGTTTGCAAGAGTTTCGGCCCTCTGGGTGGTGCTCATCCCTTCAAGCATCGGTGTGGCGCGCTCGCGAACCAGCAGGTCGGGACAGACCGGCAGGCCGGTCTGGCGCCCGACGCTCTGCGCCAGCAGGGCGGACTGGTTATAGCGGCGGCGCAGCAAGCGCGACCAGTGCAGTGGGACCGGCGCGATCAGCATGTTGGCGTGTAGCAGGGGCGCTGCCGAGCGGGCCATCCACAGGCCGCCGGGTCGGGCCAGTTCGGGCCGGTCGCCATGTTTCAATGCCAGCACCATACGCCGGGCCCGCCCTGTATAGAGAAGCGCCGCGCGCCCATCCGACCAGGGGCGGGGATGGGTCATGCAGTCGTCACATTCGATCCGGTGCCCATCACGGGCGCCGGGCAGGGGGACGCCGCAACTGTCGCAGACGGTGCCGTCGATAAAGGGCGTGTCGCGCCAGCATTTGCCACACAGGCCGAAATCGGATGTTACCAGATCGCCGCAACCCAGGCAGCGCGGCGGATAGACCGTTTCGATCGCGGTTTGAATCTGTTGCCACATGGGTTAACTGCGCCTCATGACGACACCCGGTTCCTCACTGCCCCCCGCGCTGGTCGATCGCGTCGCATTGGCCGCGCGCCGTGCCCGCATGCGGGACGCGGCGCTGTTCCTGCACCGCGCCGCGCTGGACGAGGTTCAGGATCGCCTGTCTTTGGTTAACAGAACCTTTACGGACATGTCGGTGGTGACCCCGGCGCCGGCGCTTTGGGCCGAGCACTTTCTGACGGCCCGGATCGTGGCAGAGGGCGAGATACTCGACCTGGCCCCGCAAAGCTGCGATCTGGTGGTACATGCGATGGCACTGCACTGGGCCAATGACCCGGTTGGGCAACTGATTCAGTGCCGCCGCGCGTTGCGCCCCGACGGGCTGTTGCTGGCGGTCTGCTTTGGCGGCCAGACCCTGCATCAACTGCGCGCATCGCTTGCCGAGGCTGAATCCCTGGTCACCGGTGGTATCAGTCCGCGGGTGGCGCCGATGGCCGAGATTCGCGATCTGGGCGCGCTGCTCCAGCGGGCTGGGCTGGCGCTGCCGGTTGCGGATAGCTTGACGCTCACTGCCGAATACCGCGACCTGCCCCATCTGATGCGCGATCTGCGCGAGATGGGAGAGGCCAATGCCCTGTCCGCGCGTCTGCGTCACCCGACCCGGCGTGCGGTGTTCACACGGGCAGAGGACATATATGCTGCCCATTTCGCCACGTCCGAAAACCGCCTGCCCGCCACGTTCGAGCTGATCTGTCTGACAGGTTGGGCGCCGGATGAAAGCCAGCCCAAACCGCTGCGTCCGGGATCGGCCAGCGCCCGGCTGGCGGCTGCTTTGGGTACATCGGAAACGACCTTGCCCGATTGACGGCAGGGGATTTCCCGTTATCTCAGTGCAAACCCGTAGAAATTCAGGAAGCCAGATATGTTCGACGCCACCCGCCCCGCCCATGCGCCCGCTGACCACCCCAAGGTGAAAATGGGCCGCGTTGGCGTGTTGCTGGCCAATCTCGGCACGCCCGACGACTATTCCTATTGGCCGATGCGCCGCTATCTGAACGAGTTTCTGTCGGACAAGCGGGTGATCGATTATCCGGCCTGGAAATGGCAGCCGATCCTGCAGGGGATCATCCTGACCAAGCGGCCGTTCAGTTCGGGCGCGGCCTATAAATCCATCTGGAATCACGACAAGGGCGAAAGCCCGCTGATGACGATCACCAAGGACCAGACCGCCAAGCTGCGCGCGGCACTGGCCGAGCGCTATGGCGACCGGGTTCTGGTGGATTTCTGCATGCGCTACGGCAATCCCTCGACCAAGTCCAAGGTGCGCCAGATGGTGGCCGAGGGCTGCGACCGTATCCTGTTCTTTCCGCTCTATCCGCAATATGCCGGGGCCACGACCGCGACGGCCAACGACCAGTTCTTTCGCGCGCTGATGGACGAGGCCTGGCAACCCGCCGCGCGCACCGTGCCGGCCTATTTCGACGAACCGATCTATATCGACGCGCTGGCACAATCGATCGAGCGCGCCTATGCGGCGATGGACAGTCGGCCCGACGTTCTGGTCTGCTCGTATCACGGCATGCCCGAGCGCTATCTGATGCAGGGCGACCCGTATCATTGCCAGTGTGTAAAAACCACGCGGCTGCTGCGCGAGCGCCTGGGCTGGGACAAGAGCGAGGTTATCTCGACCTTTCAGTCGCGATTCGGCCCCGAGGAATGGCTGAAACCCTATACGGTCGACCACGTGGCAGAACTGGCGCGGCAGGGTAAGCGCAACATCGCCGTGGTCGCGCCGGCCTTTTCTTCCGATTGCATCGAGACACTGGAAGAGATCAACGAGGAGATTCGCGAGAGCTTTGAGCACGCGGGCGGCAAGAGCTTTACCTATATCCCTTGTCTCAACGACGAGGATGCCCATATCGCGGCGCTGGCCAAGGTGGTGGAAAGCAATCTGGGCGGGTGGTTGGACTGACAGCCAAGCTTTGCCCTGCGGGGCAACATGTTGGGCAGGCAATAAAAAAGGCGGTGGAGACCACCGCCTTTCTTACAACTGGCGCTAGGCCAATCTATTAGTTGTTGGCTGCAACAGCGGCGCCGACCAGAACCAGCAGGATCAGGGGCAGCAGGATGCCGCTCGACGAGCTCTGGGTCTCTTCGACGATGACCGGTGCTTCGACAACCGGCTCGGCCAGGTTGCCGGCAAAAGCGGTCGATGCGGCAGCGGACAGAGCAGCGGCGAGAACGAGTTTCTTCATGTTAACCTCCAGAATTTGCGCGATTCATCAATTTTTGAACCGCGCACCCAAGACTTACCTCGTGAGCTTTTTCTAATCAGCTATGCGGTTGGAATGCAAACGGTTGTTGCGCGACAAGCTGCTTTGCCCGCCGAAATGTCGTCAAATTAGCAACACCTGAGTGCCAACTTTGGCCAGATCGTACAGCTGGGCGATATGCTCGTTGTAAAGCCCGATGCAGCCGTTGGATGATCTGCGGCCGATCTTGCGCGTATCATGGGTGCCGTGGATGCGGTAATACTTCCAGCTGAGATAGAGCGCATGGGTGCCCAACGGATTGTCTGGCCCTGGCGGAATGTAGTCCGGCCATTCCGGGTTCCGCTTCTTCATCGACGGGGTTGGGGCCCAGCTTGGACCGACGACCTTGCGAATCACGCTGGTGCGGCCCCGGCGGGTCAGTTCATCGGTCAGCGGCACCGACGAGGGGAACAGCCGATAGATGCTTTGATCCTCGGACCAGTAATGCAGCGCCCGCGATACGGTATCGACCAGAATGGCACCGTTACGGGTGTTCGAGAAATAGGGCTGCCAGTCAAGCGCACGAAAGCTGGAGATATTCCGGCGGACCGGTGGCTCGGGCTCGGGCGCGGGGCGCAGCGGGTCTTCGGTAGTGAACTGTGCCAGCGCAGGTGTGCCGAGCGCAGTGGCGGCACCGACAAGAAAGCTACGCCGGGTCGAAAGTGAGGTGGGTTTCTTGACCATCAAAAGGACCTTTACGCAGAAATTCACAGGACGAGCTACATAATATGGCCTAAGGGACGCAGTCGCAAATCAATCTGCGCCGATATTGGCACCGCATTGGAGGCAGGGTTTGCATCGGAACCGGTCAAAGGCTATCTGAGTGGCCGACAATAGGATGCGGTGCGACCATGACACGACTGATTTCCCTTCTCCTTGCCGGTTTGCTGGCACTGGCCGCCTGTACAGATACCGGCGGGCCGACGCAGCTTGGCTCGGACGGCAAACCTTTGCCCAAGGTCTACCGGATTCGAGGTGACGCCTCGAAACTGCAGTTCAGAATGCTCGATTCGGTCAACGCGCTGCGCCAGGCTTCGGGTCTGGGCGTCGTGCAGCTCAGCCCCGAGCTGAACGCCGCCGCAGCCACCCATGCCCGCGATATGTCGGTGCAGAACCGGCCTTGGCACTTCGGCTCGGACGGGTCATCGCCGATCGACCGTGCCCGCCGGGCTGGATACACCGGCATCTTCCTCGGCGAGGCGATCTCGGAGACTTACGAGACCGAGGTCGAGACCCTGGCCGCATGGATGGAGGAGCCGGGTTCGCGGTCGGTCATCCTGGACCCCAAGGCGATCATGATGGGTTTTGCCTGGTTCCAGGAGAACAACGGCAAGATCTGGTGGGCGCTGGAAATGGGGTCCTGACCCCCGACGCAACGTCACCAACCGAAAAGGGCCCCGTCGGGGCCCTTTGTCGTTTCTGCGCTCGCCTGTCACGCCGCTTGAAGCGGGTGTGATTCGGTCAGGATGGCATAGAGCTTGGTCGGATCCGGGTTGGCCCGCAGCTTGGTGCAGACCGCCTGCTCGCGCAGGGTGCGCGAGACCAGCGCCAGCGCCTTGAGATGCTCGACACCGGCGTCCTCAGGAGCAAACAGCGCAAAGGCCAGGTCGACCGGCTGGCGGTCGACAGCGCCGAAATCCAGCGGCTTTTCCAGCAGGACAAACACGCCCGCCACCTGATCCAGGCCCGCAACGCGTGCATGCGGCAGCGCCACGCCATGGCCGACGCCGGTCGGTCCCAGACTTTCACGCTCGAGCAGGGCCTCAAGGGTTTCTTGGGCGTCCAGTTTCAGGGTCGCCTCGGCCAAGTCCGTGATTTCCTGAAATAATCTCTTCTTACTCGACGCGGCACCGATAACGCGGACCGCGTTTGGTTTGAGGATGCTCGAAAGCTCCATAAAGTCTTGCTCCTCGCGCGCGCCGCGAGGTGGCCGGGCGCGCGCAGTTCGTGTCTTGCCTATTACGGATCGATCCAGCCGATGTTGCCGTCTTCGCGGCGGTACACGACGTTCAACCCGTCCTTGCTTTCATTCCGAAACACCAGCACCGGGGCACCAGCCAGCTCCATCTGCATCACGGCCTCGCCAACTGACAGCGATGGAATCTTGGTCTCCATTTCGGCGACGATCATCGGCTGCAGCGAGTCGGGCTCGCTTTGCGCGTCCGGTTCTTCCGAGGCGAGGATATAAGACGAGGCTCCGAAGAGTTCAACTGGCTCCGCCCGGTCCTTGTGGTGGTCCTTCAGCCGCCGCTTGTAGCGCCGCAGCTGCTTGTCCATCTTCTCGCAGCAGCCATCGAAGGCGGCATAGATCTCGGTCGCATGCGCCTTGGCCTGGGCGGTCAGACCGGTCGACAGATGCACGGTGGCTTCGCATACATATTCATGCGCCGAACGGGAAAACACGACATGAGCGTCGGTCGGACGCTGCGCATATTTCGACACCACTTCGCTCAGTTCGGTCTGAACATGGCTTTGCAAGGCCGCACCGATGTCGATCTGTTTTCCGCTGATTTGATAACGCATGTGATCTCCTTCACAAAATTCACCCCTATTGACGCCGCGAAATACGGCTTGCCTGTTATTTTAGGGTGACGGGATTTGACGAGGCGCCGGGTTGTGGCCGTTTGTTCCCTTCTCCGAAGGGGTGACCAGAAACAGCTTCGATCCAGCACTTTGCCATAGCCCAATTGAGGCAAGAGACGCGCCCGCTGTCAATGGCAACCGCGCGGGCGCGACATGATTTCCACAAGTCGGCGGGTCTTTGCGAAGGTTCAGGAGATGCGGAAGTTCTCGCCCAGATAGACGCGGCGGACATTCTCGTTTTCCACCACTTCCTCGGGGCTGCCCGACATCAGAACCTGCCCGTCATGCAGGATATAGGCACGGTCGACGATCTCAAGCGTTTCGCGCACATTGTGGTCGGTGATCAGCACGCCGATGCCCCGAGTCTTGAGGTCCGAGACCAGGTGCCGGATGTCGCCGACACTGATCGGGTCGACCCCGGCAAAGGGTTCATCAAGCAGCAGGTATTTCGGATCGGCGGCCAGGCAGCGTGCAATCTCAACCCGGCGGCGTTCACCGCCCGAGAGCGCTAGCGCCGGGGCGCGGCGCAGGTGTTCGATCGAGAAATCCGAGAGCAACTCTTCGAGCCGCTCGCGCCGCTTGTGGGCGTGTTTCTGGGTGATATCGAGCACCGACAGGATGTTGTCCTCGACGCTGAGTCCGCGAAAGATCGACATTTCCTGCGGCAGATAGCCGATCCCCATCCGCGCGCGGCGATACATCGGCAGGGTGGTGACATTCTGGCCATCAATGATGACTTTTCCGGCCTCGGGAAATACCAGCCCGGCGACAGAATAGAACGTGGTCGTCTTGCCCGACCCGTTCGGTCCAAGCAGCGCCACCACCTCGGATCGGCCAAGGGTCATCGTGACGTCGCGGATCACCGTCTTCTTGCGATAGGATTTGCGCAGCTTCTCGATTCTGAGACCCGAGGAACCCTCTGTCACGGTCAACTGGGGTTTGTTCATCAGTCGCCGTCCGAGTTGAGGATGGTTTTCACGCGGCCGACCATCTGGGCGGTTCCCGAGATGAGGTTGACCGTCATCTTTCCTGAACTCAGCGCATTCTTGCCCTGGGTCAGCAGGACATCACCCGTCATCACGATGACACCGGTACCGATGGTGTAATCGGCGCGCTGGGCCTGAGCGGCGTCTGGTCCGCTGACCAGCACAACGTCGCCGGTTGCCTCCAGCCGCTCGATCCCCGAGGCCTGTTGATTGTAGATGACAAGAACGCGTTTGGCCGATAGTCGCATCTCGCCCTGCGAGACCAGCACATTGCCCTGGAACTCGGCCGAGCCGTCTTCCTGGCTCACATCCAGACTGTCGGCGGTCACCTCGACCGGCAGCGTCGGGTCGGCCTTGACCGTGCCAAAAGCAACCTTGGTGCCCTCGGCCTGCACCGCAACGGCACCAAGGGCAAGGACGAGGCCCAGGATCAATGCACGAATTTCGATCACACGTTATCTTTCCGCAGCTTTGGGGTCATATAACAGCTTCACGCCATTCTTGAAACGAATATGGACAGGGCCCCCCTCGTTTTCAGCCCCCATTTGCATAGAACCTGCTGTAAACTCTCCGATAGGTCCCGTTCCGCGCACGCTGCCGGGGGTTTCACCGGATATTCCGCTCAACCCTGCATTGAGCTGATCGGTGGTCAATGTCAGCCCATCCGAGGTGGTGATCACCACGTTTCCGGTAAAGATCGCCAGATCCTTGTCCATTTGCACGGTGCCCAGATCAGAGGTCAGCCGGATCCGCCTTCCCCCCAGCAAGAGCAGTTCAGCGACAAGGTCGGTGGCCTCGGCGGGCGCGTTCTCGCCACCCGGGCGGGCCAGCGTTGCCTGCACCTGAATCTGTTCGCCCTTGGGGGTGACAGCCGAGAAAAACGGGCCGGTGATCTGCTGGCCGCGGGTGCGGTCGGCGATCTCGTCTTCGGCAAAGGGGATCGGGCTAATGGTATCCGTCCCACGCGACGACAGCAGGAACACGGCCGACAGCAGGCCCAGTGCCGTAAGCGGCAACAGCACCTTGAGGTATTGGACAACCCGGGAATAGCCGTCGACCGCCATCGCCTAGCCCAGTCCGACGCGCAGGCAGTCGTGGATATGCAGCAGCCCGCGTGCCACGCCCGGCTCGGCCGGGTCGACCACGAAAAGCGAGGTGATCTTGCGCGCGTTCATGATGGCCACCGCTTCCTCGGCCAGCGAGTCGGGGGCAATCGTGGTCGGGTTGGCGGTCATCACCTGGGCGGCGGTCTTGTCCAGCAGGCCGGACATGTGGCGGCGCAGGTCGCCATCGGTGACGATACCGGTCAGATGACCGGCATCATCGGTGACTCCGACCACGCCAAATCCCTTGCGGCTGATCTCCAGCAGCGCCTCGCTCATCGGGGTGTCAGCGGCGATCAGCGGCACCGCCTCGCCGCCGTGCATCAGGTCCGAGACCCGACTCAACCGCGCGCCCAGCTTGCCACCGGGGTGGAAAACACGGAAATTCTCGGGCCGGAAATCGCGATATTTCATCAGCGCGATGGCCAGCGCGTCGCCCATCGCCAGCGTCAACGTGGTCGAGATCGACGGCACCATGCCGAACCCGCAGGCCTCACCCAGCGCCGGGATCAGCAGGTGCACATCCGCCTGCTGCATCAGCGAGCTCTCGGGTTTGCTCGACAAGCCGATCAGCGGGATGCCGAAGCGGCGGGTAAAGGCCAGCAGATTGGCCAGTTCAGGCGCTTCGCCCGAGTTCGAGATGGCCAGCACCACGTCATCCCCGGAGAGCATTCCCAGATCGCCATGGCTGGCCTCGGCCGGGTGCACGAAATAGGCGGGCGTGCCGGTGCTGGCCAACGTCGCGGCGATCTTGTGGCCGATATGGCCCGATTTGCCGATGCCCGAAACGATCACGCGCCCCTTGGTGCGCAGGATCAGCTCCACCGCCTCGGCGAAACCGTCGCCCAGGCTCTCGGATAGCGCATCAAGCGCCCGGGCCTCGTCCAGCACGACCTGGCGCGCGGTATCGATGAAAGAACTGCGATCGGTCATGAGTGGGCAAAGATATCGGTTTCGGGCCAGCCCACAAGGTCGAGCCGGGCCCGTGTGGGCAGGAAATCGAAGCAGGATTGTGCCAGATCGGCGCGGCCTTCGCGCGCCAGCCGACCATCCAGCGCCTCGCGCAGGCGGTGCAGATAGAGCACATCGGAGGCGGCATAGTCCAGCTGCGCCTCGGTCAGCGTCTCGGCGCCCCAGTCGCTCATCTGCTGCTGTTTCGAGATATCGACCCCGAGCAGTTCCTGGCACAGGTTCTTGAGGCCATGCCGGTCGGTATAGGTACGCACCAGGCGGCTGGCGATCTTGGTGCAATAGACAGGCGCGGTCAGGGCACCAAACGCGTGATAGAGCGCGGCAATGTCGAAACGGCCGAAATGAAAGAGCTTCAGCACATCGGGGTTTTCCAGCATCGCGCACAGGTTGGGCGCGGCGGTCTGGCCCTTTTCCACCTGTACGATATGGGCATTTCCGTCGCCGCCCGACATCTGGATCACACAAAGACGGTCGCGATGGGGGTTCAGCCCCATGGTCTCGCAGTCGATGGCCACCACGGGGCCCAGATCCAGCCCGTCGGGCAGGTCGTTCTTGTAGAGGTGATTTACCACGGAAAAGTCCTTTGCGCCGTACCGGCCCCGAAATAGGCGCTTTGGGCGCCGAACTCAACTGTGGGTGCGGGTCAGGTCGCTTCCAAGGTCTTGTTGGTCGGACATTTCTTGCGGCGGACCACATGCCGCGCGTTGGGAATGAGTATTTATGACCAGAAAGAAGCACCAGCGCTTGGGCTTCTTTCTGGTTCAAAATACTCCCGCCGGAGGCTCCTGCCCTTGCGGTTGGCGCTGGGGCAAAGAGGGATTTGTGTGCTCGCCGCGTTCAATATGGCGCCTGGAGATCGTTCATCGAGACAAACACCGTCTTCATTTCCGAGAAGTGGTTGATCGCCAGTTTCGAGTTTTCGCGCCCCACGCCCGACTGTTTCGAACCGCCAAAGGGCGCCTCGACCGGGGCCAGATTATAGGTGTTGATATAGCAGGTGCCGGCCTCGAACCCGGCCACCATCCGGTGCGCACGGGTGATGTCACGGGTAAAGACACCGGCGGCGAGGCCAAACTCGGTCGCATTGGCGCGCGCCAGCACCTCTTCTTCGGTGTCGAAGTCGAGCACCGACATGACCGGGCCAAAGATTTCTTCGCGGGCGATGGTCATGTCATCGGTCACATCCGCAAACACCGCAGGCTCAATGTAGAACCCATCGCGCGCCAGCCGGGTGCCGCCATGAACCAGTCGCGCGCCCTCGGCTTTGCCCTTTTCGACATATCCCAGGACGATGTTCATCTGGGCCTCGCTGACCATGGGGCCGAAATTGGTGGCCGGGTCCATCGGGTCGCCGATCACCGCGGTTGCCAGACGCTCGGACAGGCGGGACAGGAACGCCTCCTTGATGCCTTTCTGCACAAAGACGCGGGTCCCGTTCGAGCAGACCTGGCCAGAGGAATAGAAGTTGCCCAGAATCGCGCCCGAGACCGCGTTTTCAAGATCGGCGTCATCGAACACGACCAGCGGCGACTTGCCGCCCAGCTCCATCGTCACGTGTTTGATGCTTTCGGCGGCGGCGGCATAGACCCGGCGCCCGGTCGGGACCGAACCGGTCAGCGACACCTTGGCCACGCGCGGATCGGTGACCAGGGACGCGCCGACATCACCATAGCCCTGAACGACGTTATAAATACCCTTGGGGGCCCCGGCTTCGACCAGGATTTCGGCGACCTTCAGGGCAGAAAGAGGGGTGGTTTCCGATGGCTTGAAAACCATCGTATTGCCGCAGGCCAGCGCGGGCGCACCCTTCCAGCAGGCGATCTGGGTGGGATAGTTCCAGGCTCCGATACCGACGCAGACGCCCAGCGGCTCGCGGATGGTATAGGCGAAATCACCGCCACCCAGCGGGATATGCTCGCCGGTCAGCGAGCCGGCCAGCCCACCGAAATACTCCAGTGCATCGGCGCCCGAGGTGGCATCGGCCACGGTGGTTTCCTGAATGGGTTTGCCGGTGTCATGGGTCTCGATTACCGACAGATCATGGTTGCGGTCCCGCATGATATCGGCGGCACGGCGCAGGATGCGCCCACGCTCGGTTCCGGTCATTGCAGCCCATTGCGCCTGCGCCTGTCGCGCGGCCTCAAGCGCCTGATCGATGATCGCGGGCGTGGCCGAATGCAGCCGGGCAATCACTTCGCCGGTGGCCGGATAGATCACGTCGATCACGGCGCCCGCCGTGTCCTCGACATAGGCGCCATTGATGAAATGGCTCGCTTGAGGCTGGAACTTCATGATGCGTCCTTTGATGCGGTGCCGGAGATGTTGGGGAGTCGTCGCGGATCTTCTACGAGTTGTTTGATTGGCCAGTCAATAAAAAAAGATTCAGACGAACGGAGCTGTGAAAAAGATGGGTAGAGTTGAAAATGTTCTCTAAATGTTCTATATTGGTTCCATGGAACGTGGAGGGTGGATGCCATGACTCAGCATTACGACGCCATGCCCCAGATGGGGCCCAGCAACGATTATCACCTGCTGCCGGTGACCGAGAAGCAGTTGCGCTTTGCGCGCTCAATCGCTGCTCGCACCTCGCTCGACATCCCGGTTGAGGCGCAGCGCGACCGGCGCATGTTGTCGGCCTGGATCTCGGCCCATCGCGCGCCCGAGACCTCTCGGTTTGACAGGTACCCGTCGGGCAAGCAGGTCGCCTATGCCGAGCGGATCGCGCGGGCCAAACGCCGTTCGGTGCCGCCGGAATGCTTTCATGACAAGGCGGCAATGTCGGCCTGGATCGACCGCAACAAGTGACCGGCGGACAGGGGTGTTGACTTATCTGACAGATTTAGTCAGATAATAGCGAAGCCAGATTGGCCGTATGGCCGGATCCAGCCGCGCCTGACAACTTCCCAAGGATATTCGCCATGAAAACCCGCGTGCTCGCCGCTACGGCGCTGGCTCTCTCGTGTTCCGCGCCTGTTTGGGCGGCCGACCGCTCCGCCGTTCTGACCACTTATGCCGATATCGCCGAGGCAAAGTATCAAGACAGCCTGACCACCGCCCGCGCGCTGCAGGCCGCTGTCGATGCGTTGATCGCCGATCCGTCGGCCCGGACTCTTGCGGCGGCCAAACAGGCCTGGCTTGCTGCCCGCGACCCCTATCAGCAGACCGAGGTCTATCGATTCGGAAATGCCATCGTCGACGATTGGGAGGGCAAGGTGAATGCCTGGCCTCTGGACGAGGGTCTGATCGACTATGTCGACGCCTCTTACCCCGGCGCGACCGATGAAAACGGCTATGCTGCGCTGAACGTGATCGCTACGCCCGTGTTCCATCTGTCCGGCACACCCATCGACGCCCACCAGATCACGCCCGAGCTTCTCTCGGGCACCCTGCACGAGGCGGACGGTGTCGAGGCCAATGTAGCCACCGGTTATCACGCTATCGAGTTTTTGCTCTGGGGTCAGGACCTGAATGGCACCGGCCCGGGCGCGGGCAACCGGCCCTGGACAGACTACGCGGCCGGCACCGATTGCACCGGTGGCAATTGTGAGCGGCGTGGCGCCTATTTGCAGGCGGCCACCGACCTGCTGGTCTCGGATCTGGAATGGATGGCCGCGCAATGGGCCCAAGGCGGCGATGCACGTGCGTCCGTCCTGGCGGACGAGAGCGCCGGGCTGGTGGCAATGCTGACCGGCATGGGCAGTCTCAGCTATGGCGAGCAAGCGGGTGAACGCATGCGGCTGGGCCTGTTGCTGAACGATCCCGAAGAAGAGCATGACTGTTTCTCGGACAACACGCATAACAGCCACTATTTCGATGGGTTGGGTATCCGGAACGTC
This sequence comes from Ruegeria sp. BHSC223, assembly GCF_059613025.1. Classification (NCBI taxonomy): domain Bacteria; kingdom Pseudomonadati; phylum Pseudomonadota; class Alphaproteobacteria; order Rhodobacterales; family Roseobacteraceae; genus Ruegeria; species Ruegeria sp. BHSC223. Next base: position 116,005 of record NZ_JBXWRR010000004.1, on the reverse strand, counting down.
TATCTCGGCAGCTATACCCGTGTTGACGGCACGGTGATCTCGGGCGCCTCGCTGTCCGATCTGGTTGCCGATGCCGACCCGGCGCTGGATGCCGAGGTCAAGGACAGGCTCGACATCACGATGGAGGCGCTGGGCGCCATCCGCAACGCCGCCGAGGGCGGGTTCGCCTATGACCAGATGCTGGCGCGCGGCAATGCCGAGGGCGAGGCGCTGATCATGGCGGGCGTTGACGGGCTGATCGAACAGGCCCGTTCGTTCCAGCGCCTGTTCCCGGTGCTGGGCCTCGACGATATCGCCTTCGAAGGCTCGGAGTCACTCGACAACCCCGGCGCTGTGTTTCACTAACCCCATCCTCAGCACAGCAAGCGACACATGCCCGCCAAGCTGCTCATCCAAGAAAGTAGCATCATGACTTACAAACATCTTGCGGCGCTGATCGGCGTCGCCGTGCTTTTTGCGGGAGCAACGCAGGCGCAAGAGGCGCCTGGCTTCACCTGGGAAGGCTCACTGGAACTGGAATACTCCCGCACCTTCAAATCGGACACGCCGGGCAATGAATTCGGTGCCGCCACCGGCACGCTTGACCTGTCGGGCGCCTATCGGTTCAACGACACCATCAGCGTCTTTGCCGCGCTGACGGGGGAGAGCGTGAATGACCCGGTTCCGGGTGACCGGTATTTCACCGACTGGGGTCTCTATATCAAAGAACTGGGCGTGCAGTTTGACACCGGCGCGGCCAGCTTCCAACTGGGCAAGGTCTCGCCTGTTTTCGGCATCGGCTGGGATCAGACGGCGGGGTTCTTTGCCGCCGATCTGGCCGAGGACTATGAGTTGACCGAGCAGCTGGGTGCTCTGGTCGCCGTTGATCTTGGATCCGCGGGAATGCTGCATGCGGGTCTGTTCTATGCCGATGACACCGCGCTCAGCCGGTCTGCCGGGTTCCGCCGGGGTCGCAACACCAGTGCAGCGGGTGGCGCGGGCAATACCGGGCGGCTCGATAACGGTGCGCTCACCTGGATCAAATCCTTTGGCGAGACCGAGCTGCGACTGGGTGTGCGCCATCTCAGCCGGGGCGCTGGTGACGTGAAATCCGAAAACGGCGTGGTGGCCAGTGTATTTCATTCGTTTCATAACATGCCGCTCGACCTGTTTGCCGAAGTGGCCAGTTTCAGCGGCTATGGCGGCACCGCCGACGATGCCACCTATGCCACGCTCAACGCTGCCTATACGCTGGGCGACGTCACCCTGTCGGGCACCTATGCCCGGCGTGATATCGACAGCACCGGCCTGACCGAACTTTTCTCGGTCGGCGCCGAATACGAGTTTGGTGAACGCTACCTTGTCGGTGCTGCATTGGCGCGGATCGAAGAGGCAGGAGCAGTGGATCATGTCTTTGGTGTGAACTTCGAGATCGCGTTGGGTGTATGAGCGGAAGAGGACCTCATATCGTCAAGATGTGCCGGGTGATCCCCTCCCGATGCCGGGGTCCTCTTGTCTTGCCGCTCACGATGGCGTTTGCCTTGCTCGCTCCGGTGGCCGAGGGCCAGACCCGTTCAGAATCCGAACGCAGGCGGATCGAGGCGGTCACCGCCCCGACAACCGGGTTTACAGCGGCGGAAGCATTCGAGCAGTTGCCCGGTGGGGCGGCTACCGTCTCTGGGGATCTCGGGCGCGAGGCGTTCTCGCGCCCTTCGGCCAATATGAGTTTCGAGCGAGAGCTTGATTTTCACCTGGGTCAGGCCCTGTTCGAAAAGCTCTGGGTGGCCTCTCCCGCCTCGACCAAAGCGTCCGACGGGCTGGGGCCGCTTTACAACGCGCGCAGCTGTCAGGCCTGCCATATCCGCGACGGGCGCGGTCAGGTTTCGGGCGGACCGGGGCTGGTATTGCGGGTGGGCAGGGTCCGGGACGACGGGGTGTTGCCCGATCCGCTGTTCGGTCTTCAGATACAGGACAGTGCCGTTCCCGGCTTGCGGCCCGAGGCAAGCGTCAGGATGACATATACCGAGACAGAGGTGGCTCTGATCGGGGGTGAGGTGGCGGTTCTGCGCAAGCCCCGATACCGGCTGGACGCGGCGCAGGGCGAGCTGCACAGCCAAAGCGCGCTCAGCCCCCGGTTGGCGCCGCAGATGATCGGGCTGGGCCTGCTCGAGGCGATCCCCGAGGCGGAGATATTGGCATATGCCGATGCGGACGACCGGGATGGCGACGGTATATCGGGGCGACCCAACCGGGTAGCTGATCTGGAGACCGGGCAGGAGGCGCTGGGCCGGTTCGGGTGGAAGGCGGGCGCGGCCACGGTCCTTGACCAGACGGCAGCGGCTTTTGCCTCGGATATCGGCATCTCCTCGCCACTGCTGCCCGCGCCGTGGGGCGACTGCACCGCGTTGCAGGTGGAATGCCGGAATGCTCCTCATGGCAATGGCGATCCGCGCGGGTCCGAGATCGACGGCCCGGCGCTGGCGCTGACCGCGTTTTACAGCCGCAACCTTGCGGTTCCGGCGCGGCGGGATGTGGATGACCCCGACGTGTTGCGGGGCAAGCGGGTGTTCTACAGCATCGGCTGCCCGGCCTGCCATGTGCCCAAACATGTGACTGCCCGGCTGAGCGATCGGCCCGAGCAAAGCTTTCAGCTGATCTGGCCCTATACCGATCTGTTGCTGCATGACATGGGCGACGGGCTGGCTGACGGGTTGCCGCACGGGGTGGCCACCGGGCGCGAATGGCGCACGGCACCGCTCTGGGGGATCGGCCTGACCGAACAGGTCAGCGGAGAGGCGCGTTTCCTGCATGACGGGCGGGCGCGCACATTGCTTGAAGCGGTGCTCTGGCACGGGGGCGAAGCAGCGGCGCAGCGCGATCGTGTGATTGACCTGACGCCCGAGGACCGCGTCGCCCTGATCCGGTTTCTGGAGAGTCTTTGAGATGAAACAGCTTGTTGCCCTGATCCTATGCCTTGTCGCCGCAACGGCATCCGCCGACCCGGTCGGTCGGGTGCTTGACTCTCATGTGTTACCGGGGTTCGCGCGGCTGGCGAAAGAGACAGCGTCGCTGGCCGCTGCTGCCGAGGTCGCGTGCGACGAGCGCGACCCTGATTTGCGCGCGGCGCTCAACGGCGCGCTTCGCGCCTGGGCCGGGGTCAGTCATCTGCGCTTTGGCCCGACCGAGGCAGAGAACCGCGCCTTTGCGCTGGCCTTCTGGCCCGACAGCCGGGGTATGACCCCCAAGGCGTTGGCCGGGCTGATCGCGGCAGAGGATCCGGTGGTGCAGGATGCACAGACGTTTGCCCAGGTCTCGGTCGCTGCGCGCGGGCTCTATGCGCTTGAGTTCCTGCTCTATGACGAGGATCCGGCGGGCAGCGACGCCTATCGCTGCGCGCTGATCCGCGCCATCGCGCGCGACAGTGCCGGGCTGGCACAGGCCATGGCGGCGGATTGGCATGACCGCTACGCGGCGCTGATGCGCGCACCGGGGCCGGACAGCCCCTATCGCAGCCAAGACGAGGCGATGCAGGAGCTGTTCAAGGCGCTGGGCACCGGGTTGCAGATCACCGCCGATCTGCGTCTGGGGCGGCCAATGGGGACATTCGACAAGCCGCGCCCAAAGCGGGCCGAGGCCTGGCGCGCAGGTCTTTCCCTGTCTCTGGTGATCGCCGCTTTGAACTCTCAGAAGCAGCTTGCCCTGATGCTGGCGGAGGGGGACGCCGGGCTGCAAGAGCGGCTTGGCGCAACCTTTGACCGTGCATTGGCCAGCGCGGCGGCCTTGGACGATCCCGCCTTAGCTGGTGTCGCCACACCTGACGGACGTGTCCGGGTTGAGGCGCTGCAACAACGGGTCAACGAGATCCGTGAATTGGTGGCGCAGGAGCTGGGGCCGGAACTGGGGGTTTCGGCCGGTTTCAACGCATTGGACGGGGATTGAGCGATGACCACACGACGCGGATTTCTGGTCGGGTTGGCGGCGGCGGGTCTGACCCCGCGCGCCAGTTGGGCCGATGCGGGTGCGCCCGCTTTCCTGACCGCCGGACGCGCCGCGGATGGCAGCTATAACCTCTATGGTCTGGATACAGATGGCAGGCCGCTGTTCCAGTTGCCGATCCCGGACCGGGGCCATGCCGCCGCCGCCCATCCCGAACGGGCCGAGGCGGTGGCCTTTGCGCGCCGACCGGGTCGGTTCGCGTTGGTGCTGAACTGTGTGAGCGGAGCGGAAATCGCCCGGCTGAGCGCGCCCGAGGGGCGGCATTTCTACGGGCATGGCGCCTTTGATGCCGAGGGCCGGACCCTGTTCACCACCGAAAACGATTACGAGGCCGGACAGGGCCGGATCGGGCTGTGGGACGCCAGCGCAGGCTATCGCCGGATCGGCGAGTTTGGTTCAGGCGGGGTCGGCCCACATGACATCCGCCTGATGCCGGACGGCAAGTCTCTGGTGGTGGCCAATGGCGGGGTGGAAACCCATCCCGACACCGGCCGGGTCAAGCTGAACCTGCCGGTGATGCAGCCCAACCTGAGTTATCTTTCGCTGTCGGGCGAGGTGCTGGAGGTGGCCCAGATGCCTCCCGAGCACCGGATGAACTCGATCCGTCACCTTGATCTGCGCGCCGACGGGCTGGTGGCATTTGCCATGCAATGGCAGGGCGAGACGAGCGATTTGCGCCCGGTTCTGGGTCTGCACCGGCGCGGCGCTCCGCCGATTGCGGTGACAGGGTCCGAGGCAGAGATGCGCGCCATGAGCGGCTATGGCGGCAGCGTCATCTTCTACGACGGGGGCAGGCGCGTCGCGGTGTCCTCCCCCCGCGGCGGGCTGGTGCAACTGAGCGATGTCGCGACGGGCCGGATCGCCGGAGGGGTCGCGATCACCGATGCCTGCGGGCTGGGCGTGACCGGCGGCGCGCTGGTCGCCTCGTCGGGCAGCGGTGTCTTCACCCGCGTCGGCGGCGAGGTCGCCAGCCGGTCCGCGATTGCCTGGGACAATCACCTGGTGGCGGTCAACGGAGGATGAGGCCGCGCTATTCTTTGGAATTCCTTTCGTGCGAGGCGACAGCCACCGCCGCCGACACAAACAGGCCGAGCAGAATGTAACCGGTCACAGCCTCGGCTACAGCCAGGCCGCGGCACGTCCCGACTGGTTGCAGATCGCCGTAGCCGACCGTGGTAAACGTGACATACGAGAAGTACAGCAGTTCCGAGGGACGCTGCGCTCCGATAATGCAATTGTCCGAATACCCGAAGGACGCATAGACGGCAGCATAGAGAAAAGGCACGGACTGGATGAAGGATATGCCCATCAGCACGACCTGATGCTTGGGCTGACCGATCCGAACGACATAGGTCCAAAGCTGCATCAGCAGCCATGCCGCCAGAACGATCGTGGAAATGGAACCCAAGGTCCCGCCCGCGACCCCTTCGTCTACCTGTGACAGGATACGGAAGGCCAAGCTGCTGACGATGACCATTCCGGCCGCGGCGATCATGGTGCCGCGCCACTCGCGCGTCAGGGAGTGCGGTTTGGTCATGTGCTGTTCCTCGATTTCCGGCTTCGATCATCTCTTGCCGGCCGAGTTCAAGCAAGCATTCAGAAGCTTAATGCGAGGCCAGATGCTCCTCGCCCCGCGCACGGGCCAGGGCGATCTGTTTCTGCCGCTCTCGGAACCGCATCTTGTCAGCCTCCGAGGTCTCGTCGATGCACAGGTGGCAGCTGACCCCATGCTCGTATTCCGGGCGATTGCGATCCTCGGGCAGGATCGGGCGGCGGCAGCCATGGCACAGCTCGTGCGGCCCCTCGACCAGCCCATGCCCGACCGAGACCCGGTTGTCGAAGACGAAACATTCGCCCTGCCAGGTGCTGTTGTCGGCGGGTATCTCTTCGAGATAGCGCAGGATGCCGCCCTTGAGGTGATAGACATCCTCGACCCCCTGACCCAGCAGGTAATTGGTCGATTTCTCGCAGCGGATGCCGCCGGTGCAGAACATCGCCACCCGCTTGTTGTGGAACCGCTCCTTGTTGGCTTCCCACCAGGCGGGAAAGTCGCGAAAGCTTTCGGTCATCGGGTCGATGGCGCCTTCGAAGGTGCCGATGGCGACCTCGTAATCGTTGCGGGTGTCGATCAGCACCACATCGTCCGAGCGGATCAGGTCGTTCCAATCCTCAGGCTCGACATAGTGGCCGACGCGCGCGCGCGGGTCGACATCCGGCTGGCCCATGGTGACGATCTCTTGCTTCAGCCGCACCTTCATCTTGCCAAAGGGCGGGTGGTCGCTGGTCGCCTCTTTCCACTCAAGATCAGAGCAACCCGGCAAGGCGCGGATGTGGGCCAGCACCGCGTCGATCCCGGTGCGCGGTCCGGCGATGGTGCCGTTGATCCCCTCTTTGGCCAGCAGCAGCGTGCCCTTGACCTCCTGCGCCAGACACAGGTCAAGCAGGGCGGGTTTCAGGGTGGCCGGGTCGGCGAAACGGGTGAAGTGGTAGAGTGCGGCGATCGTGTACATGCCCGCGCCATACGCCGCGCCGCGCCCGATTTCAAGAGGCGCGGCAAGGGGTGAAACATGCGTTTTCGATGTTGTTTTATTGGTCTTCGCTGGCCAGTGCGAGGCCGTGAACCACGGCGGTGAATACTTCGGAATCCTGTTGTTGGGCGCCCGGCAGGACGCGCCCCAGCGCGGCGCGGATCACCCCCATCAGGCTGGAGCCGCCGACAAACACGACCTGATCGACGCTGTCCGGGGCAACACCCGCATCTTGTACCGTCTGCATGGCGCAGGTGGCGATATCATCGGCGCAACCGGCCAATGCCGCCTGCATCGCCGCATTGCTCAGATCGGCGCCCAGCCCACGTTCGACGACATCCAGCGCGATGCGGCCCGCCTCGGCCCCATTTGCGGCGATCTTGCCCGCCTCGACCGCATAGGCCACGTCATGGCCCAGATGCGATTCCAGCACATCGGCCAGCCGTTCGAACAGGCGGGGCTGTTCGGCCAGACGGACCCAGCGCCGCACCTCGCGCAGGGTGGCGGGGTCATAGACAAAGGCGATCTTTTCCCAGCTGGCCAGATCGTGGAACAGGGCCCGGGGGGCGCTGTGGCTGGCCTCGCCCAGCTCTGCCCCGATCCGGGTCTCGTACCCCATCAAGGGCATGGCGTGATCAAGGCTGAGTATCCGGTCGAAATCGGTCCCGCCGATGCGCAGACCCCGGCTGGCCAACACTTGTGTGGCCGTTCCCTGGCGGTCGCACAGGGTGAAATCCGAGGTGCCACCACCGATATCGACGATCAGTATGCGGCCCTGACCCGCCACCGCCAGCGCCGCCGCCTCGGGTTCGGGCAGAAAGCTCACCTCGCGAAACCCGGCCAGCAGATAGGCGTCGCGCAGGTCGGTACAGGCCTGCGCGTCGCGCGCGGCAGAGGCAGAGTGGAAATGCACCGGTCGGCCCGACAGGGCGCGGTCAAAGCGCTCTCCGCTCAGCCGTTCGGCACGCGTCCGGATCTCGGCCAGAAAACGGGCGATAACCTCGATCAGGGTCAGCCGCTCGTTCAGGAACATGCGCGGTTCGCGGGCCAGCGGGGTGCCCAGAATGCTTTTCAGCCCGCGCAGAAAACGGCCCTCTTGCCCGTCCATCATGGCGCGGGCGGCGTCGCTGCCATAGACATAGCGGCGCGCGGCAAAGTCGATGAAGACGGCGGTCGGCAGGGTCTGCGCGCCCGGTTCCAGCGGCAGCACCCGGGGGTGCCCCGCCTGCACCAGTCCCGCAGCGGTGTTGGACGTTCCGAAATCCACGCCAAGACGTGCCATGACTTCCCTCCCGGTTTTTGCGAAAGGCGCCCGGATATCGCAGGGCGACAGACAAGGCAACGGGGGTTTTCACACACCGCCCGGCGCAAAGGGAGCTTTTCGGCGATCACGCCACGCGCTAGGCTCGGCCCCAAAAGGGAGGCGCAAATGCATGGCTTGATCGTGATCGACGTCCAGAACGATTTCTGCCCCGGCGGCGCGCTGGCGGTGCCCGAGGGCGACGCGGTGGTGGCGCCGATCAACGCCATGATGGCGGATTTCGATGCGGTGCTCCTGACGCAGGATTGGCACCCGGCTGGGCATTCCTCTTTCGCTTCGTCCCATCCGGGCAAGGCTCCGTTCGAGATGATCGACATGGCCTATGGGCCGCAGGTGCTGTGGCCCGACCATTGCGTGCAGGGCAGCCCGGGCGCCGCGTTTCACCCGGCGCTGCGGACCGATGCCGACCTGATCCTGCGCAAGGGGTTCCGGGTCGCGATCGACAGCTATTCGGGGTTTTTCGAAAACGATCGCAGCACGCCCACGGGCCTGGAGGGCTATCTGCGCAGCCGGGGCATCACCCGGCTGACGCTTGTCGGGCTCGCCACCGATTTCTGCGTTCAGTATTCCGCATTGGATGCAGCGCGGTTGGGCTTTGCCGTCGAGGTGCGGATGCAGGCCTGCCGCGCGATTGATCTGGACGGCTCTCTGGCCGCGGCTGTTTCCGCGATGAAGGCGGCCGGAGTCACGCTGACCTGAGGCACGGTTGCGATTTGTTAACGGACTGAAAGGTATAGATTCGGAGCGAAAGGTCATGATCTATCCTTGGGGTCGCCGATGCATGTTGCCGGGTCGCCCGATGTCGACCACCTATCTGACTATGAACGAAGATACAGCAGGCGCGGCCTGCTGATCCGCTACGCGCGCGGGCGGGTCAAGAATTTCGCCAGTCGCCAGATCATGACTTTTGCAGGTGGTTTCGTCCTTGCCATGACCGAGGGGCTGCGTACCGCCAGCCTGGCGGTGATCGTTGCCCTGTTGGGCGAGGTGATAGATTGTCTGTACCTCAATCGTTTGCCGGAACGATTGCGCAACGGGTACGGATATCGCCGGCTTCTGATCGGCAGCACCCTCACCGCCTTCGTTCAGGCTCTGACGATCAGCTATTGCGTCTGGCTGGCATGGACGGGTGCGCGCAGCGGGGTGTCACCGCTGTTCATCGGCTCGTTCCTGGCGGGGGCGGCCATCAATGCCGGGCTTGTGCTGCCGTTTCATCGCCCCGCCGCCGTGGCGCGGCTGGCGGTCTACGCCGGGATCACGCAATACCTCTTCCTGATCGAAGCGATAAAGCCGGGCAGGGCCGGGGATGCCCTGTTCCTGAACGCGGCCGGCGCGGTGATGCTGGCCTTTATGGTAGGGTTGTTCCTGAACTTCGTGAACTGGGGCTTTCGTCAGCACCGGCGCACCACGCTGGACCTGATTGAACAAGGGCGCGATCTGGTCCGGCATCAGAAAGAGGCGCAACTGTTGTCGCTGGTTGCCCGCAATGCCAATGACAGTGTCATTCTGGCCGATAACCAGGGACATATCGTCTGGACCAACGAGACCTTTACCCGAACCACCGGTTACACTCTGGACGAGGCCAAGGGGCGCTATCCCGGCGAGTTGCTGAATGGCGACAAGACAGACCTTGAGGTCTCGAATGCGATAGCCGTTGCCGTTGAGGCCGGCCGCCCATTTCGGACCGAGATTTTGAATGTGACCAAGGACGGCCGCGAGATCTGGATGGAAACCAATCTGGTGCCGGTGCTGGATAAGGACGGCAAGGTCGAAGTCACCGTTGCCATCGAGCGTGACGTAACAGCCGCCAAGGCACAGGCTGAGGAGTTGGCCGCCGCGCGTGTCGCCGCCGAAGAGGGCGCGCGCGCCAAGGCCGAGTTTCTGGCCACGATGAGCCACGAGATCAGGACGCCTATGAACGGTGTCGTGGGCATGGCCGAGCTGTTGTCGGAAACCAAGCTTTCTATCGAGCAGCGGCAATATGTCGATACGATCCGAAGCTCTTCGACCGCCTTGTTGGCGATCATCAATGACGTTCTGGAACTGTCGCGTCTGGATGCCAGCAAAATGGAACTGAATCCGGTGAATTTCGATCCGGTGGCCTGTGTCAGGGATACTATGCGCCTGCTTAGGCCGCAGGCCCAGGCCAAGGGGTTGCGGCTGGCGCTTGAAACGGGGGCCGAGGTTCCTCCCCTCGTGCTTGGTGACGATGGGCGCTTGCGTCAGGTTCTGATCAACCTGCTTGGTAACGCGATCAAGTTCACTGAACGCGGCGGTGTGGTCCTGCGTTTGCGGTCCGAGGCGCAGGGCGAGGGATATCTGTTGACGCTTGAGGTCGAGGATACCGGCATTGGCATCGCCGCTGACAAGATCGAGCGGGTGTTCGAGCGGTTCTCGCAGGCGGATGCCGACACCACGCGCCTTTACGGCGGAACCGGTCTTGGGCTGACAATCTCGCGCGAATTGGTCGCGTTGATGGGCGGGCGGATCACCGTTGACTCGACGCTTGGGCGGGGGTCGTGCTTTACGCTCCGCTTGCCGTTGGGACCGCCCGGCGACAACGCCGGGCAATCGGGCGGACAACTGCTGTCACAGGGAGAGATTGACCGGTTTCGCGGCCTGTGCGTGCTGGTTGCCGACGACAACCGGGTCAACCGATTGCTCATGGGCAAGTTCCTGGCCGACCTGCCGATTCGTCTGGATTTTGCCCATGACGGTCAGCAGGCGGTTGCCATGGCGCAGCGGCAAAAGCCGGATATCGTGTTCATGGATATGTCGATGCCGGTGATGAGCGGTATTGAGGCGACCCGGCAGATCCGCGCCTCAGAGGGTAGGCAACCGCTGATCGTAGCGTTGACCGCAAACACGTTCGACAGCGACCGCGAGGCCTGTCTTGCCGCCGGGATGGATGATTTCCTCAGCAAACCGGTGGGTCGGGCCGATCTGTTTCGTTGCCTATTGCACCATTTGCCGCCCCCTGACGCGAACCCAAAAACCGCATCTGGCTGAGCACGCACCGCAATTCCCGGGTGAATTGCCATGGCGGTTCGGCTGGCGTATCCATGGGTGACCTTTTCCGAACGAGGGCTATCCGTGGACATCGCAACCCGCGTCTATAATCACAAATGGAAGATCGATCCGATCGTCCGGTCGCTGATTGATACCGATTTCTATAAGTTGCTGATGTGCCAATCGGTGTTCCGCAACAAGCCCGACACTCAGGTCACCTTTTCCCTGATCAATCGCACGACGCGGATCCCGCTGGCCCGGCTGATCGACGAGGGAGAGTTGCGCGAACAACTTGACCACATCCGGTCTCTGCGCCTGAGCCGGGGTGAAAGCACATGGCTGCGCGGAAACACATTCTATGGCAAACGCCAGATGTTCCGTCCGGATTTCATGGAATGGTTCGAGGGGCTGCAATTGCCGCCCTACCATCTGGAACGCCGTGACGATCAATATGAGCTGACCTTCGAGGGCAATTGGCCCGAGGTGATGCTGTGGGAGATACCGGCGCTGGCAGTGCTGATGGAACTGCGCTCGCGCGCGGTACTGCATGATATGCGCCGGTTCGAATTGCAGATCCTCTATGCCCGCGCGATGACCCGGGTCTGGGAGAAGATCGAACGCCTGCGCGGGATCGATGGGCTGACAATCGCTGATTTTGGCACCCGTCGGCGGCACTCCTTTCTGTGGCAGGATTGGTGTGTGCAAGCCATGATCGAAGGGTTGGGGGCGAAATTCACCGGCACATCAAATTGCCTGATCGCAATGCGGCGCGAGGTCGAGGCGATCGGCACCAACGCGCATGAATTGCCGATGGTCTATAGCGCCCTGGCCGAGACCGACACTGAACTGGCGCGCGCGCCTTACGACGTGCTGAGCGACTGGCACGAGGAGCATGACGGCAACCTGCGTATCATCCTGCCCGATACCTATGGCACCAAGGGGTTTCTGGAGCGTGCGCCGGATTGGCTGGCGGGCTGGACCGGCATCCGGATCGACAGCGGTGATCCGGCTGAAGGGGCCGAAACCGCCATTGCCTGGTGGCGGGATCGCGGTGAGGATCCAACCGAGAAGCGTATCATCTTCTCGGACGGGCTCGACGTGGACAAGATAGCCGAACTGCATGCCCGGTTTGCCGGGCGGGCCAAGATATCCTTCGGCTGGGGCACTTTGCTGACCAATGACTTCAGGGGGCTGGTACCGGACGATGGGCTGGCACCGTTCTCGCTGGTGTGCAAGGCGGTCTCGGCCAATGGGCGCCCGACTGTAAAGTTGAGCGACAATCCGGAAAAGGCGATGGGTCCCGCCAACGAGGTCGCGCGCTACAAGCGGGTGTTCGGGGTGGGGCAGCAAACCAGTTATGCCGTAGAGGTGTGAACCGAAATCCGGCACGGATTTCGGGTCGTTTTCCGACCCGGAAAACGGGACGAATTTCATTCTGAAATTCGTCGCCCTGCCCGCGATCTGATCCTTTCGCGCCAAACGATCATCAGCCCACCACCCGCGATGAGAAACGCGCCAGGGAACAGATCGGCCCAAGGGGTTTCGTCGAACACCAGCCAGCCCGCGACAAAGGCGATGGGAATGCCGAAATAGCTGAAGGGGGCCAGATTGCTCTGCTCGGTCATCCGGTAGGAGGCCACCAGACACAGCACCGCTGTTCCTCCGAACCCTCCCATTGCAGCGATCCATCCCAGGTCTGACCATTGGACAAGCGGGGTGAACCCGCCGCTCAGCAGCGCCAGCGCCAGCGCCCCGAAAAGAGCGGCCACAACCGAATAGAGGTTGATCAGCGCGCTTGGCACCGCGCTGTCCATCTGCCGCGCCGACACCCCGGTCAGCGCATAGAGGAACGCAGCCCCCAGCGGCGCCAGCGCATCCGGCGAGAAACTGTCGCTGCCAGGCTTCATCACCATCAGCACCCCGGCAAAGCCCAGCAGCACCGCGGCCCAGCGCATCAGGCCGACACGCTCACCCAGCAGAGGCACCGCAAGCGCGGTCATGAACACCGCATTGGCATAGGTGATGGTCGAGGCGGTCGCAAAGGCCAACTTGCCCAGCGAATAGTAGAACAGGAACTGGGCAAAGGTCACATAGACCCCGCGCATCAGCCCCAGGCGCCACTGCCGGATCCGCAGAGGCCGCCCTGCACTGTGCCAGGCACGCGATGACCACAGCGCAATCACGCTGGGAAAGACCCCGAAAAAGTTGCGATAGGCCGAAAGTTCCGCCGCCCCATAGCGCGGCGACAGGTACTTGATGATCAGCCCCATCATGTCGAACAGGACCAGCGCCAGCAGCGACAGCAGGATGGCAAGAACCACGTTATCTCCGCTGCGCGCGCTCATCCTCAGCCGTGCCGTGCGGCGACTGTCTTGAGCTGCGAAAAGCCGTAAAGCGCCTCGAACCCTTTCTCGCGCCCGTGACCGGATTTCCCAACCCCGCCAAAGGGTAACTCGACCCCGCCGCCAGCACCGTAATTGTTGATAAAGACCTGTCCGGCCCGCAACCGCTTGGCCAGCCGCATCTGGCGCGCGCCGTCGCGGGTCCAGATGCTCGCGACCAGCCCGTAATCGGTGCCATTGGCGATCTCGACGGCCTGTTCTTCGGTGTCAAACGGGATCAGGACCTGCACCGGGCCAAAGATCTCGTCCCGGGCCAGCGCATGATCGGGAGGCACATCGGCGAAAAGCGTCGGGCGGACATAAGCCCCCGACGCCGGCGCGTGATCCACGATCCGGCCCTGCGCCGCGATGGTCAGGTCGGCGCCCTTGCCCAGAAACCCGGTCACGATCTCCTTTTGACGGGCCGAGATCAGCGGACCGACGCGCAAGTCTTCCATCGCCGGGCCTACGGTCAGCTCGGAATAGGCGGCAACCATCCGCGCCTTGACCTCTTCATACACACCGCGCTGGGCCAGAATCCGCGAAGAGGCAGAGCAGGTCTGGCCGGCATTCTGGCATCCGGCATTCACCAGGAACGGCAGCGCAGCTTCCAGATCGGCATCGTCGAACACCAGTTGCGGCGACTTGCCCCCAAGCTCCAGCGTCACCGGCACCACGTTGCGCCCCGCCGCCTGTTGCACCAGCGCGCCGGTGGCGACCGATCCGGTGAACGAGATATGATGCACGCCGGGATGCGCCGACAGTGCCGCGCCCGCCTCGGCCCCCAGCCCCGGAACCACGTTCAGCGCGCCGGCGGGTAGTCCCGCCTGCATCGCCAGATCGGCAAAGGCCAGCGCGGTCAGACAGGCCTCTTCCGCCGGTTTCAACACGCAGGCATTGCCCATGGCCAGCGCCGCCCCGACCGAGCGGCCGATGATCTGCATCGGATAGTTCCAGGGTACGATATGGCCGGTGACCCCGTGCGGCTCGCGCAGGGTATAGACGGTATAGCCGTCGAGATAGGGAATGGTCTCGCCCATCACCTTGTCGGCGGCACCGCCGTAGAATTCGCAATACCGCGCCAGCGCGACCGCATCGGCGCGGGCCTGGGTCAGCGGCTTGCCCACGTCCGCGGCCTCGATCACTGCCAGATCCTCGACCCGCTCCAGCACCAACTGGCCCAGCCGAGACAGGATACGGCCCCGTTCGGTCGCGGTCATCCGGCCCCAGTCACCAGCCAGTGCAGTCTCTGCCGCGATTACGGCAGCGTCGATATCAGGCGCGGTGCCACGGGCGATGCGACAGATCTCGGAGCCGTCAGAGGGGTTGATCAGTGGCAGTGTGTCACTGCTGGCAGCCGATTGCCATTGGCCACGGATGAGGCAGAGCGTGGGATCGAACCAGAGGGGAAGGGTCATTGCGGTCTCCTTGTCGATGGCAAAGCAATAGGTTTTCGAAATCGGCTATCGTTCGGGGGCAGGTCGGACTGATTGGTCAGAGCAGTTGCGCGGCTGTGTTCCCTGGCTTGGGGAATAATTGCCAGAAGAAGGGTCATGCCTGTCGCGCTCCGGTTTCGGGAAGCTGTGGCGCGGCGGCGATCAAGGCGCGGGTATAGGGATGCGCGGGGTCGGAAAAGACCTGTTCTGTATCTCCTTGCTCCACGATGCGGCCCGATTGCATCACCAGCACCCGGTCGGTGATCGTGCGCACAACGCTCAGGTCATGGCTGATGAACAGATAGGTCAGGTCATATTCGGAGCAAAGCTGCGCCAGCAGGTCGAGGATCTGCGCCCGGACCGAGACATCAAGCGCCGAAACCGCCTCGTCGAACAGGATCAACTGCGGCCGGATGATCAGCGCGCGGGCGATGGCGATGCGCTGGCGCTGGCCGCCGGAAAACTCGTGGATGTACTTGCCCGCATCGTCGGGCGACAGGCCGACGGCGTTCAGCATCTCGGCAATGCGGTCGCTGCGGTCCGACCCGGTTGGTGGCGCATCGAGCAGGTGAAACGGTTCGGTCACCAGCCGGTCGACCCGGTGACGCGGGTTGAAGCTGCCGTAAGGATCCTGAAACACCACCTGCATGCGGCGGCGGATTTCGGGATTGGCACGTTTGCCGTCAAAGACCGGTTGCCCCGCCAGACGGATTTCGCCGCCCTGAACCGGTTCCAGCCCCAGGATGGCACGTGTCAGGGTGGACTTGCCACAACCGGATTCGCCGACCAGCCCCAGCCGTTCGCCCCGGTTCAGGGTAAAGCTGACATGATCGACGGCGCGGTGATGGCCCGGGCGCGCAAACAGCCGGGTGCGCGGCAGGGCATAGTCGCGCACGACATCCGACACTTCCAGCAGCGGCGCAGGTGGCGGTGGCGCGGGCAGGGTCACGCGGTGATCCGAGGCGGCGAACAGCATCCTTGTATAGGGGTGGCTCATACCGGTCAGCAGCCGCTGGGTCGGGGCGGCCTCGACCACCTCGCCATGGCGCATGACGGTGATATGGTCGGCCATATCGGCCACCACGGCCAGATCATGGGTGATCATCAGCATGCCCATGCCGTATTCCTGCACCAGCCCCTTGAGCAGGTCGAGGATCTGCGCCTGCGTGGTGACGTCGAGCGCGGTGGTCGGCTCGTCCGCGATCAGCAGTTTCGGGCGCAGCGCGATGGCCATGGCGATGACCACGCGCTGGCGCTGGCCGCCGCTGAGTTCGTGCGGATAGCGCGACAGCGGGAACCGGTCGGGCGGCAGGCCGACGCGGGTCAGAACCTCGCGCGCGCGCTCTTCGGCCCTGTCGGGCGTCATCGCCTCGTGGATCAGGATCGTCTCCATCACCTGATCGCCGATGGTCTTGACCGGGTTCAGCGCCGTCATCGGTTCCTGAAACACCATGCCGACCGCCGCGCCGCGCAGGGCGCACATCTGCGCCTCGGGCAGGGTCAGAATTTCTTGACCGTCCAGCTGGATCGAGCCGCTGGCGCGCGCGCCTCCGGGCAACAGCTGCATCACTGCCAGCGCCGTCATCGACTTGCCCGAGCCGCTCTCGCCGGTGACGGCGACGATCTCACCCGGCGCGATGGTCAGGTTCACGCGCTTGAGGATCTCATAGGCATGGATCGAGAGCGACAGGTCGGTGATCTGCAACAGGCTCATGTGCGGGCCACCCTGAGCCGGGGGTCAAGCCAGTCGCGCAGCCCGTCACCCATCAGGTTCAGCCCCAGCACGGTCAGGATGATGGCCAGCCCCGGAATCAGTGCGAGATGCGGCGCGAAACTGACCATGGTCTGTGCATCGGCCAGCATCCGGCCCCAGCTGGGCGTCGGCGGTTGCGCGCCAAGTCCGACATAGCTCAGCCCCGCTTCGGCCAGAATGCCCAGCGAGAACTGGATGGTGCCCTGCACGATCAACAGGTTGGCCACGTTGGGCAGGATATGTTCGGCCGAAATGCGCGCCGCACCCTTACCCGCGACGCGCGCGGCCAGGATGAACTCGCGCTCCCACAGGCTGAGCGCCGCGCCACGGGTGATGCGGGCAAAGACGGGGATGTTGAAGATGCCGATCGCGATGATGGCGTTGACGGCGCCAGCGCCAAAGACCGCGGTGATCAGGATGGCGATCACCAGCGAGGGGAAGGCAAAGACCAGATCGTTGCCGCGCATGATCAACTCGTCCAGCCACGACCCCTTGCGCGCCGCGGCGGTCAGGCCCAGCGGTACGCCCAGGCTCATGCCGATGCCCACGGCCAACAGGGCCACCGCAATCGAGGTGCGCGCACCGACCATGATCATCGAAAACATGTCACGTCCGAAATGATCGGTACCGAACCAGTGTTGCGCATTCGGTGTTTGCAGTTTGGCCGGGATGTTCAGCGCGGTGTGGTCGTAGGGAGTCCAGATGAAAGAGATGAGCGCTGCCAGTACCACCAGCGAGGAAAGGCCCGTGCCCAGGATCAGGTTGCGGCTCATGTCCGGGACCTCAGGCGCGGGTCGACGAGAGCATAGGCCAGGTCGACCAGGAAATTGACCACGATCACGGCAAAGACCAACAGCATGACAACCGATTCCACCACGATCAGGTCGCGCGCCGAGATGGCCTGAAATACCAGCCGTCCGAGGCCGGGCAGATAGAACACCTGCTCGATGATGATCGATCCCGCCAGCAGGAACGAGAATTGCAGGCCGATGATGGTCAGCACCGGGATCAGCGCATTGCGCAGCCCGTGCCGCCACAGCGCCTGGCGGCGGGTCAGGCCCTTGGCCCGCGCGGTGCGCATGAAATCCTCGCCCAGAATGTCGAGCAGGGCCGAGCGCATCACCCGAGCCAGGATCGCCGCCTGAGGCAGGGCCAGCGCAATGGCGGGCAGGGTCAGCGAGTGCAGGCCCGCGACGAGCCCCTTGTCCCAGCCGGCAAAGCCGCCCGCGTTGAACCAGCGCAGGTTGATCGCAAAAATCAGCACCAGCATCATGGCGAACCAGAAATTAGGCACCGCGACGCCCAGCTGGGTCGCGCCCATCACCGCCAGATCGCCGGGTTTGCCCCGGCGGGCTGCGGCATAGATACCGGCGGGCAGGGCGATGGCGGTGGACAGCGCCAGCGCGTAGAGCGCGAGCGGCAGCGACACCCAGAGCCGGTCCGCGATCATCTGCGAGACAGGGGTGCGATAGGTATAAGAGGTACCGAAATCGCCGCGCAGCATGCCGGTCACCCAGCTGACATAGCGTTCGGCCTTTGACTGATCCAGACCCAGCTCTGTGCGCAGCGCGGCCAGCGTATCGGGTTGCGCGTTGACGCCCAGCATGAACGAGGCCGGATCCCCCGGGGCGATCTCGATCACCGCAAAGATGACCAGGCTTGCAATGGCCAGGCTGATCGTCAGCGAGAGCGCGCGTTTCAGGCTGTAGCGGAGCATGTCGGGTCGATGCCACCCATTCGGAAAAAAGACCCGCCACCGGAGCGGCGAGCCAGAAAATCGCAGATTTTCTGAACCATTTTCTGTGTCAGAAAATGGTCCCGCGCCCTATTCGGACCAGCTGATCGCCGATAGGTCGATGGCGGCGGTGGGGGCGTTTGCCCACAGGCCCTGCACGCCGACCTTGGCAACACCGGTTTTGGCAAGTTGGAACAGATAGCCGTTCACGTAATCTTCGGAGATGATCCTCTGAGCCTGTTGCAGCAGCTCGGTCCGCTTGTCCGGATCGGTGGTGGAGTTCAGCGTACCCATCAGCTCCTGGAAGGTCGCGTTGTCATACTGGAAATAATACTCAGGCCGGGCATAGATGCCGATATCCATCGGTTCGGTATGGCTGACGATGGTCAGGCCAAAGTTCTTGCCCTTGAACACGGTTTCCAGCCATTGCGCCCATTCGACATTGATGATCTCGGCCTTGATGCCGACCTCGGCCAGCTGGGCCGCAATGATCTCGCCGCCGCGCCGCGCGTAAGAGGGGGGCGGCAAGTGCAGCGTGGTTTCGAACCCATCCGGCAGACCGGCCTCGGCCAACAGTGCCTTGGCCTTGTCCGGGTCATAGGCAGAGTTGCCGGTCAGATCGACATAGGCCGGGTTGTGCGGTGCGAAATGCGTGCCGATCGGGGTGCCATATCCAAACATCGCCCCATCGATGATCGCCTGACGATCGATGGCATGGGCCATCGCCTGACGTACCTTGACGTTGTCAAAGGGCGCCTGCTTGTTGTTGGTCGACAGGATGGTTTCCCCCTCGGTCGACCCGATCAACACCTGGAACCGCGGATCCGCTTCGAATTGCGGCAGGTTTTCCGGCGCGGGGAACACGTCGAACACGTCCACATCCTCGGCCATCATTGCGGCGAAGGCGGCTGTGGGGTCCGAAATGAACTTGAACGTCGCTTGTGCGAGCGCCGGCTGGTGGCCCCAGTAACCGGTGTTGCGGTTCAGCACGATCTTGTCGCCCTGCACCCATTCGCCAAACGTATAGGGGCCGGTGCCCACCGGCGCGGTCTTGATGTTCTCGATGCTCTCGGGCGCCACGATCACCGCATCGCCCCAGGCCATGTTGAACAGGAAATTGCCGTTGGGTTCGGTCAGCGTCACCTTGACGGTCAGCGGATCGACCACATCAACGCTGTCGATCCCGGCGAACAGCGCCTTTTGCGCATTGGCGCTGTCTTCGGCGCGGGCGCGATCCAGGCTGAACTTGACGTCCTCGGCATCCATCGCCGAGCCGTCGTGGAAGGTCACGCCCTCGTGCAGCTTGAAGGTGTAGACGGTGCCATCCTCCGAGATCTCCCAGCTTTCGGCCAGGGCGGGGACGATCGATCCATCGCCCATAAAGCGGGTCAATCCCTCGAAAATATTCACATAGACCACCGAGTCGATGGCCTGCGCCGCAGCGCTGGTTGGGTCCAGATGCGGCGGCTCCAACTGCATTGCGATGGTGATGTCATCCTTGGCCCAGGCGGCCCCGGCGATCAAAGCGGCACTCAGCGCCAGACCAGAGACAAACCCCTGTTTTACAAACCGTTTCATTCCAACTCTCCCCGTTTGGTTTCGTCTGACGGGATCGTGACCCCGTCACGGCTTGCCTCACTGTTTCCGCAAATCCCGGGGCAATCAAGGAATTGTTGGCGCAATCGGGCTTTCGCTGCGGTTGCGAAATATCTATGCTGCGATGCAACATTTTCCGTGGAGGACTGGAAATGAGTGTGACTGCCCGCAAGACCGCCCCCAATGCCCAGGATATCCGGGCGCAAAAGGGGGGCGTGCCGCTGGTCAGCCTGACCGCCTATACCACGCCGATGGCGCGGCTGATGGATGGGCATTGCGATTTCGTGCTGGTGGGCGACAGCGTCGGCATGGTGCTGCATGGGCTCAGTTCCACCCTGGGTGTGACCATGGAGATGATGATCCTGCACGGGCAGGCGGTGGCGCGCGGGCTGGAACGCGCGATGCTGGTCATCGACATGCCATTCGGCAGCTACGAGGAGGGTCCGGCGCAGGCGTTCCGCAATGCTGCCCGGCTGATGGCCGAGACCGGCGCCGGCGCGGTCAAGCTGGAAGGCGGGGTCGAGATGGCCGAAACCATCCGGTTTCTGGTGAAGCGTGGCATTCCGGTGATGGCCCATATCGGGCTGACGCCGCAGTCGATCAACACATTGGGCGGCTACAAGGTACAGGGCCGCGACGATCAGGCCCAGGCGGTGCTGGCCGATGCGCATGCGGTAGCCGATGCGGGCGCGTTCTCGGTCGTGCTGGAGAAGGTGCCCGCGACGCTGGCCGACCAGATCACCGCCGAGGTGGCGATTCCCACCATCGGTATCGGGGCCTCGGCCGGGTGTGACGGACAGATATTGGTGGTGGATGACATGCTGGGCTTTTTCACCGCGTTCAAACCGAAATTTGTCAAACGCTATGCCGATCTGGGGCCAATGGCCGAGGCGGCGATTGCCGAATATGCGGCCGAGGTCCGCGCGCGCAGCTTTCCGGCGGCGGAACATGTGTTTGGCGATCAGGCACCTGTCAAAGGGGCCAAGGCATGAGCGCGCCGATCCTGCGCAAGCTGGCCTATCTGCGCGCCGCCACCGCCGGTTGGAAGCGCGCGGGCGAAAGCATCGGCGTGGTGCCCACGATGGGCGCCTTGCATGATGGTCACCTGTCGCTGGTCGCGGCGGCCAAGGCGGCTTGTGACCGGGTGGTGGTGACCATTTTCGTCAACCCGAAACAGTTCAACAGCCCCGAGGATCTGGCCAAATACCCCCGTACCGAAGAGGCCGACGCCGCGAAGCTGGCGCCCTATGGGGTCGATGCGATCTATGTGCCCGATCCCGACCAGATCTACCCCGAGGGGTTTGCCACCACCGTCTCGATTTCGGGCCTGACCGATGTGATGGAGGGGGCGTGCCGCCCCGGCCATTTCGACGGCGTGGCGACCGTGGTGGCGAAACTGTTCCTGCAAACCGCGGCCGACCGGGCCTATTTCGGCGAAAAGGATTACCAGCAGATGATGTTGGTGACCCGCATGGCGCAGGATCTGGATATCCCCATCACGGTGATTGGCTGTCCCACGGTGCGCGAGCCTTCGGGACTGGCGATGTCCTCACGCAACATGAGGCTCTCGGCTGACGGGCTGGAGCGAGCGGGTCGGCTCTATCCCGTCATGCGGCAGGTGGCCGAGAAGCTGGCGGCTGGCGCCTCATTTGGTGATCTGGTGCCCGCGGCGCGCGAGGCGCTGGGCGCCGCCGGTTTTGTCGATATCGAATATTTCGATCTGCGCGCAGCGGACAGTCTGCGCGCGCTTGACCGGTCCACCGAACCCGCGCGCCTGCTGGTGGCGGCCTGGCTCGACGGGGTGCGGCTGATCGACAATATCGTGGTTCCTCAACTAAACGATTAGTAGGGGCTTCCTGACACGCTGGAAATGCGGCTACAGTCCCGGGTCAAGAGACGATGACAGGGGGCAGAGAATGACCTTTATTCTGGCGATCGACCAGGGCACCACTTCGAGCCGGGCGATCCTGTTCGATGGCGAGATGCGGCGGGTGGCGACCGCTCAGCGTGAATTCACCCAGCATTTTCCCGAAGCGGGCTGGGTGGAACACGACGCCGAAGAGATCTGGCAAACCACGGTCGAGGTCTGCCGCGAAGTGATCTCTGCTCAGGGGATCGGGCCCGAGCAGATCGCCGGGATCGGCATCACCAACCAGCGCGAAACCACAGTGGTCTGGGACAAGGCCAGCGGTGCGCCCGTGCATCGCGCCATCGTCTGGCAGGACCGGCGCACCGCCGCCATCTGCGAGCGGTTGCGCAATGCGGGCTGCGAGGATGACTTTACCGCCCAGACCGGCCTGCTGCTCGATCCGTATTTCTCGGGCACCAAGGTGAAATGGATCCTCGACACCGTGCCGGGCGCGCGCGATCGGGCCGCGGCGGGAGAGCTGCTGTTTGGCACCATCGACTCGTTCCTGATCTGGCGGCTGACCGGCGGGCGGGTTCACGCGACCGATGCCACCAACGCCGCGCGGACGCTGATGTTCGACATCCATCAGGGGGAATGGAGCAAGGAGATCTGCGAGTTGCTCGACGTGCCGATGGCGATGCTGCCCGAGGTGCGCGACTGTGCTGCCGATTTCGGTATCACGGATCTGTTTGGCGGGCAGGTGCCGATCCTGGGCGTTGCCGGCGACCAGCAGGCGGCCACGATAGGGCAGGCCTGTTTCCAGCCCGGCATGATGAAATCCACCTATGGCACCGGTTGTTTCGCGCTGCTCAATACCGGGACACAGCCGGTCGCCTCGCAAAACCGGCTGCTGACGACCATTGCCTATCAGTTGGACGGCCAGCGGACCTATGCGCTGGAAGGGTCGATATTCATCGCCGGGGCGGCGGTGCAATGGCTGCGCGACGGGCTGGGGATCATCGAGACCGCGGCGCAAAGCGGTGAACTGGCCGCCCGCGCCGATCCGGCCCAGAACGTCATTCTTGTGCCCGCCTTCACCGGTCTTGGTGCCCCCTATTGGAAACCCGATTGCCGGGGCGCCATGTTCGGGCTGACGCGCAATTCGGGCCCTGCCGAGTTCTGCAAGGCGGCGCTGGAAAGCGTGGCCTATCAGACCCGCGACCTGTGGGAGGCGATGCAAGGCGATTGGGGCGCGGATGCGGATGTGATCCTGCGCGTCGATGGCGGCATGAGCGCGTCTGACTGGGCGATGCAGGGACTGGCCGACCGTCTGGGCGCGCCGGTGGACCGCCCGGTGATGCAGGAGACCACGGCGCTGGGCGCGGCTTGGCTGGCCGGGATGCGGGCGGGGCTTTATCCCGATCAGGCGGGCTTTGCCACGACCTGGGCGCTGGATGCCCGGTTCACCCCCAAGATGCCCGAGGGCAACCGCGAGGCCGCTTATCGCCGCTGGAAAGCGGCGGTTGCGGCGGCGATGACGGTCTAGGCTGTAACCCGAGCGCCTTCGGCGATGGTCCGGGGGCGCGCATTCAGCTCTTCGATCGAAAACCCGGCGATGGATTTGTACCTGGCCGCATGTGCGGCCAGATCCGCGTGGGGGATCACGGTGTCGATATCGTCGAAATCCCCGCCGCACAGATCCTCGACCCGTTGCAGCACCCCGTCCGGCCCCCCGCCCGCGCGATTGGCCTTGCCAACGGCGGTGGTCACCGGGCGGGTGTCGGCCTCATAGGCTTCCAGCGCCCTGGGCGTAATCCCATGCTCCAGCAGCCGGGCACCGATGATGCGGGCATCCAGAATCGCCTGACTGGCCCCGTTCGATCCCACCGGATAAGTGGGATGCGCCGCATCGCCCATCAGGGTCATCGAACCATTCGTCCAGCGGGGCAGCGGGTCGCGGTCGACCATCGGATATTCATAGACCACCTCGGCCCCCCGGATCAGTGCGGGAACGTCGATCCAGTCGAACCGCCAGTCCGCGAAATCGGGCAGGAAGTCACCGATATCGGCGGCACGGTTCCAATCCTCTTTCTTCCACGCGGCATCGAGGGGAAAGCGTTTCTCGGCGATCCAGTTCATTTCGACCATGCCGTCGCTATCCGGGTCCGAGATCGGATAGGAGACCAGCCGCAGATCGTCATGCCCGATCATCGCCATCGCACCGCCGCCGAAATAGGCGGGCGCCCGGGTGGTGGCACGCCACAAGACGCGTCCGTTCCAGATCGGCTCGCCCTCGTCCGGGTACATCTGCGCCCGAAGCGCCGAATGGATGCCATCGGCGGCGATCAGCAATCGCCCCTCGACCCGGCGCCCATCGCTCAGGATCAGAATGGCGCCCTCTGGCCCGGTTTCGAACCCGGTGGCACGAGCGCCCGTCACCACGCAATCTGCCCCGGCGCGTGCAACCAGCGCCTCATACAACATCATCTGCAAGGCGCCGCGATGCACCGAATATTGCGGCCAGGCATAACCGGCCCAGGTGCCACGCGGTTCTTCCCAGATGGTCTTGCCCAGTTTCGAATAGAACCCCAGTTGGCGCGTCCGCACCCCGATCCGGTCCAGCTCCGCCTCCAGCCCCAGATCCAGCAATTCGCGCACCGCATTGGGTTGCAGGTTGATCCCCACCCCCATGGGGCGCAGCACCGCCGTCGCCTCGTAGATGCGGAACGGCACCCCGATCTGGTGCAGCGTCAGCCCCAGGCTGAGCCCCGCGATACCGGCACCGGCGATCAATACGGTCATGGCCTTCTCCCTCTCTCGTGGCGACAGACTGCCCGGCGCCGCGCAAGAGGTCGAGAGAAAATCAGCCCTGATAGGGGCGCAGGAACACCGGCTTGTCGGGTTCGGACATCTCTGCGTTAAACTGGTATCCGCCGCTGTCGAATTCACACAGCGCTTGCGGATCGGTCAGACGGCGTTGCACGATATAGCGAGCCATCGCCCCGCGCGCCTTCTTGGCATAGAAACTCACGATCTTGGGCGCGCCGCCCTTGTCCTCCATGAACACCGGCGTGATCACCCGCAGTTTCAGCGCCTTGGGGTCCACGGCGCCGAAATATTCCTGGCTGGCGCAGTTGACCAGCACATCGGTGCCGATCGCATCCGCCTGCGCATTCAGCGTTCTGGACAGCTGATCGCCCCAATAGTCATAGAGAGAGGTCCCCCGACGCGTCTTCAACCGGCTGCCCATTTCCAGCCGATAGGCCTGGATCGCATCCAGCGGACGCAACAGGCCATAAAGCCCGGACAGGATGCGCAGATGCTGTTGCGCCCAGTCCATTTCCTCGGGGTCGAGCGAGGCCGCCTCGAGACCCTGATAGGTGTCCCCGGCAAAGGCCAGCGCGGCAGGGCGGGTCACATCAGCGCTAGGCGCATCGGCGAATTCGCGGAACCGGTCGCGGTTGAGCCGGGCCAGATCGTCGCTCAGCCCCATTAGTTTCTTGAGATCGCCCAGCGTCAGGTTGCGCGCGGTCTTGGCCAGCCGCACCGCATCGTCCTGAAAGGCGGGTTCGGTCGCCGCTATGTCACGTTCCGCCCAATCCAGCCGCTTGGCCGGAGAGATCACCACCAGCATGTCCTTGCCCCCTCGTCCTTGGTTTCGCACGTATCTAGGACGCCTGGCCCAGCACGTCCAGAAAGGCCTCACCAAAACGTTCCCAGCGCCGGTCGCCCAACAGCACCTCCAACCCGTGCCGGTCGTCGGGCCGCATCTGCGCCACCTTGGCCAGCTGCGATGCCGAACAGCTGAGCGGCTTGTCGATTCCGTCGGGGCCGCGCGCCAGATCGGCCTGCACCGCCAGCAGCCGGTCATAGATGTTGCCGGTCTGCCGACCGGCCAGCTTGCGGCGGGCGGGGTGCAGCGCTTCGGCGGCGCCGCCTACCACCTCCAGGAACAAGGCGCCGTAACGCTCCAGCTTCTTGGCGCCGATACCTCCGATCCGGGCCATCTGGTCCAGCGATGCGGGGCGCTTCTCGGCCATCTCGATCAGGGTGCGGTCGGGAAAGATCACATAGGCCGGGACCCGCGCCGCCTCGGCCAGAGCGCGGCGCTTGGCCTTGAGCGCGGACAGCAGCGGCGCGTCCTCGTCATTGACCATGGCCTTGACGGCCGGACGCCGCGCCGCCTTGCGCACCGTATCCTTGCGCAACTCGATTTCGGCCTCGCCGCGCAGGATCGGCAGCGCCGCCTCGGTCATCCGCAACGCGCCATGGCGTTCGGGATCGGGGCGCACCAGATCGCGGCCCATCATCTGACGAAAGATCGCCTGCCACTGGGCGCGGTTCCATTCGGTGCCAACGCCGTAGGTGGGCAACTGATCATGGCGGCGTTCGCGAATCTTGTCGGTCTGGTTGCCCAGCAGGATGTCGATCAGATGGGTCGCGCCGAACCATTCCTCGGTCCGCAGCATCGCCGACAGCGCCATACGCACGGCGGTGGTTCCATCAAAGCGCTCTGCCGGGCTGTCGCACAGATCGCATTTGCCGCAACTGACCTCGGTCTCGCCAAAGTAACCCAGCAGTGTCTGGCGGCGGCAGGTCAGCGCCTCGGCCAGCCCCAGAAGCGCGTTCAGACGGGCATGGTCGGCGGCGCGGCGTTCGGGCGGGGCCAGCCCCTCGTCGATCTGGCTGCGGCGCAGGCGTATGTCGTCGGGGCCGAACAGGGTCAGCGTCTCGGCCGGCCCGCCATCGCGCCCGGCGCGGCCGATCTCTTGATAATAGGCCTCGATGGATTTCGGCAGATCGGCATGGGCGACCCAACGGATATCCGGCTTGTCGATGCCCATGCCAAAGGCGACCGTCGCCACCACGATCAGCCCGTCCTCGCGGGCAAAGCGGGTCTCGACGATGCGGCGGTCCTCGGCCTCCATGCCGCCGTGATAGTGACAGGCGCTGTGGCCGTCCTCGCGCAGGGCCTGCGCCAGCGTCTCGGTCTTGGCGCGGGTGCCGCAATAGACGATGCCCGACTGGCCGCGCCGGGCGCCCGCGAAATCCAGGATCTGGCGGCGCGGGCTGTCCTTGGCGGCAAAGGCGAGGTGGATATTGGGCCGGTCGAACCCGCGCAGAAAGCTGCGCGGCGCTTTTCCGTCGAACAGTTTCGCGACGATCTCGGCCTGTGTCTCGGCATCCGCCGTGGCGGTGAAGGCGGCCAGCGGCACGCCCAACGCCCGGCGCAGCTCTCCGATGCGCAGGTAGTCGGGGCGGAAATCGTGGCCCCACTGGCTGACGCAATGGGCTTCGTCCACCGCGATCAGGCTCACCCCGATCCGCCGCAGCATCCCCATCGCCGCGCCCGAGGCGAGCCGTTCGGGGGCCATGTAAAGGAGCTTCAGCCGCCCCGCCTCCAGCGCCTCCCAGACAGCCTCGGTCTCTTCAGCTGTGTTGCCCGAGGTCAAGGCCCCCGCCTCGACACCCGCCTCCTGCAAGCCGCGCACCTGGTCGCGCATCAGGGCGATCAGCGGTGAGATCACCACCGTCACCCCGTCGCGCATCAGCGCCGGCAGTTGGAAACACAGCGACTTGCCGCCCCCCGTGGGCATGATCGCCAGCACGTTCTCGCCCTCGGCCACGGCCCGCGCGATCTCTTCCTGTCCGGGGCGGAAGGCGTCGAATCCAAACACATCTCGCAACAGCGGTGCGGCGTCGAACATCTTGAGGGTGGCCTGTCCTGATTTTTGCGCTTTGCTCTTTGGGACCACCTTACACGCGCAAAAGCGCCGGGAACAAGAGCACCGGCGCCCGTCTTCTTCTGTTCGAAAACATCTATCGTGTCACTTTGATCATGCGGTTTTCTGCAGCGCAGTCATTTGTCTTTCGCGCAGCGGATTCAACGATAGAGCCCAAAGTGCCTGATGCTGCGATCTGCCTGAATGTCCGCTGAGCATGCGCCAGAAAGGAAATTCTGGAGCGAAACTGTTACGTCATCACTGGCGCTCATGCGAGCCGTTCCGCTCCGTCGGGGTAGCAAGCGTTGTATCGGGCAAGCGGCGTTGAACCAAAACGGGTTGTCGGGCCTGAGTATTCGACACCCTGATTGTTGACCTGATTAGCTGTCCGGGCTCACATACTTGGCAATTGCCTGAAGCGCGACGACCATTTTCAGTTCAGTTTCTGGTTTCTCATTGTATTCGGGGTAAGCCGAGTTCATCGCGATTACCACGCCACGACCGGGGTTGATGTAGAGAAACTGCCCATAAATCCCAATAGCAGTGAAGTCGTTCCCATCGCGATCCACCGGAATCCACCACTGGTTCTTGTACCCCAGTACGAAGTCCGATTTGTCATGATTGCCTGCCTTGGATTGCGGTGTGTCCGTGGTGGTCGATTGGCGCAGCCAACTTTCGGACACTACCCGCTCACCGGTCATGGAGACACCGCCATTTAGTACCATCTGTCCCACACGGGCCAAGTCACGCAGCCGCAGGTTCGCTCCTCCGAAAGCCACCGGTTCGCCCTCTTGGTCAACGAGCATCTGCGCGTCCGCCTCTGCGCCGATCTTGCTCCAAAGCTTGTCTCGGAAGTAGTCAGCATATTTCTGACCGGTCGCTCGCCGTAGAACCCAAGCCAGAACCTGCGTTTCAATGCTGGCGTATTGGTTGTAACTGCCGGGTTCACGCTGACGGACGATGGTGGTCGAAAACTCGTCCAGGGACCCGCGCAGCATCGCCACGACGGTTTGAACGATATCCGAATCCAAATCGTCGTAATCCTCGACATACCGAATGCCCGAAGTCATATCGAGCACTTGCTGCACCGTAACTCCATCGTAGCCAGTTCCTTTCAGTTCCGGAACAAAATCGGTCACCTGAGCGTCCAGATCCGGCAAGTCGCCCTCGTCGCGCGCAATTCCGACCAGTATCGAGGTCAGCGACTTAGTCACGGACATTTCGATGTGACTTGTTTCAGCGGTGTTGCCGCGGGCATAAGCTTGGTGGATCAGCTTGCCATCACGCAATACAGCCATGCCAGTCCAGTGAAATTCTTCGAACAGATCAACCGTTGACAGGCTCTGGCCGTCATAGCTGTATGTCGCGGGAAAGATGTCCTCTTGTTGCACGTTCTCAAACTCGGCCACTGGCCCGGAACGTTCGATGGAGATGGAGGGATAAACCTTGTGGAGCGTCCGGAAATTCTGGTCGATAGCGTCCGGCTCAAAGATGGCAGCATAGGCCATCAGGGCGCGCACATCTTGAATCTTGCCCCAGAACACAGCTCCGCCGATCAGGGCCAGTGCCAAAGTGGCCAGGACCCCGCGTTTGATCCACTTCATGATGGTCTCCTTCGATTTTCAGGTTGATAAGTTTGGTCGAAGCAATTCTCGTGCGACATTGCGAATTGTATCGGGGTCCCTGGGAACAAAGCTGATATCTGAAAAGAAGGTGGCGCCGAAACCCATGGCAACAATCCCATAAGCACGGCGAAAGCGATCGTCGTCATCAGCACCGATCAGCTCCGAGCTCATGCGATCCACCAGTTCCTGACAGAGCCGTTGGTACAGTCCACGCAGACGTTCCTGAATGCGGCGATCCAATGCTGCGTAAGGCCAAAGCTCATCGACCATGACGCTTAGATTCTCGTCGCCCAGCAGCTCGTCCAACACGAGATCAAGGACCTGCTCGACACTCAGTTCATCCTGTTGGGAAGTTGTCAGCCCCTCTATCTTGGCTTCTCCTCGTTCGATCATGCGCTCGAACAGCAAAAGGATCAGATCAGTTTTGTTGCCAGCGAAGTAGCGTAGCAATGAGCGAGGCAGTTTCGCCTCTTGCGCCACTTTTGCCAGCGTCAATTGCGCCAAGCCATCCCGAAGAACCATGGTTTCAAGTGCGTCTAAGATTTGCGCCTTACGCTCTTCTTCCATCTTCGGACGCGCCATGAGAACCCCGCTCACCGTTTCCTGTCACTATGACAATAAACGAGATGCAATATTCTTGTCACTTTGACAAGATCAGATTCAAACGACCCTGCGTCACCGGTGCCTAACCAGCACGATGTGATATCGACGTACGCGTCCTCCGACGCGGCCATACTGATCTGAAAAGCGGACGTTGATCTGTTTATAGCGAAAATCCGCTCCGTCCCGCAACTTTGCTGTTTGCCTACGGTGCAGTGAAGGTTCGTAGTCGGTAAGGGGTGAATTGGCCATCAGGCCAAGAGGGGGCGGCACCCCCTCGCCGAACTCAATAGAACAGCGCCGCGTTGTTGATCAGCACTATCCGCAGCGCCATGATCGCCAGCAGCACCACAAGCGGGGTCAGGTCGAGCCCGCCCATCGGCGGCAGGATCCGGCGGATCGGGCCATAGATCGGCTCCAGCACCCGGTTCAGCCCGTACCAGATCTGCGCCACCAGTTGCTGGCGCGTGTTCAGCACTTGGAAGTTGATCAGCCAGC
Organism: Ruegeria sp. BHSC223; assembly: GCF_059613025.1. Taxonomy (NCBI): domain Bacteria; kingdom Pseudomonadati; phylum Pseudomonadota; class Alphaproteobacteria; order Rhodobacterales; family Roseobacteraceae; genus Ruegeria; species Ruegeria sp. BHSC223. The sequence continues at coordinate 85,976 of NZ_JBXWRR010000004.1, read as the reverse complement.
TCATGATCACATGCGCCAGGATGAAGAACCAGACCACATCCAGGATCAACATCAGGATTTGAAACAGCGACTGCATGGGGCCTCCTCGCGCACGAACCGCGAACAGACCTAAGAGCAGCAGGGCAAAGACGCAAGGGTTCAAGCGGGCCCGCACAGGAAAGACTTGCTTCGCCCCCGAGCCAGCCTTCATAACCGAACCAAACACAAACAAATCGAAACGGGGACAGGCATGGCGGATATCTCGGCGCGCAAGCGTATCTGGGGCTGGTATTTCTTTGACTGGGCCAGCCAGCCTTATCACACGCTACTGGTGACCTTTGTATTCAGCCCGTTCTTCGCCGCTGTAGCGGCGGATTATTTCATGGGTCAGGGGATGGCGGACGAGGCCGCCAAGGCGCAGGCGCAAGTGGTTTGGTCGCAATGCCTGACCATCACCGGGCTGATCATCGGTTTCGGCGCGCCTTTCCTGGGGGCGATGGCCGATATCTCGGGCCGCCGCATGACCTGGATCACCCTGTTCTGCGGCATGTATGTCGTGGGCGCCTGGGGCCTGTGGTACATGGATCCGACCGGCGGCAACCTGTGGTGGATGATGGCCAGTTTCGGCATCGGTTTCATCGGCGCCGAGTATGCGCTGATCTTCATCAACGCGCAGCTCCCCTCTCTCGGCACCAAAGAGGAAGTGGGCCAGATCTCGGGCTCGGGTTTCGCCTTTGGCTATCTCGGCGGCGTGGTGGCGCTGTTCATCATGCTGCTGCTCTTTGTCGAGCAGGGCAATGGCAAGACGCTGATCGGCCTCGATCCAATATTGGGACTCGACCCCGCGACCCGCGAGGGAACCCGCGCCGTTGGCCCGTTCACCGCGCTCTGGTTCGTGATCTTCATGATCCCCTATTTCCTCTGGGTGCGCGAACCCGGCGGCAGCGGCCGGCACGGCAGTTTCGGGCAGGCGGTGGCGCTGGTGGTGCAATCGGTCAAGAACCTGCGTCACCGGGGCAGCCTGGCGAGCTATCTGGCCTCGTCGATGTTCTATCGCGACGCGCTCAATGGGCTTTACGGCTTTGGCGGGGTCTATGCCCGGCTGGTGCTGGGGTGGGAGATCACGATGATCGGTGTGTTCGGCATCATCGCGGCCATTTCGGCGGCGGCGTTCAGCTGGCTGGGCGGGCTGGCCGATCGCAGGCTGGGGCCCAAGCCGGTCATCGTCGGCTCGATCCTGGTGCTGATCCTGGTCTGTGCCACCATCGTGGGCATGGACCGCACGCAGGTTTTCGGTATCCCGCTGGCCGAAGGTTCGAGCCTGCCCGATTTCGTCTTCTTCTTCTGCGGCGTGCTGATCGGCGGGTTCGGTGGTATCGTTCAGGCGGCCAGCCGGTCGATGATGGTGCGCCATACCGATCCCGCGACCCCAACCGAAAGCTTTGGTCTTTACGGTCTGTCGGGGCGCGCGACCGCGTTTCTTGCGCCTGCGTTGATCGGGGCGGCCACGGCGGCAACCGGGTCTGCGCGCTTGGGGGTTTCACCGGTCGTCGGCTTGTTTATTCTGGGACTGATCCTGTTGATTTGGGTGAATCCAAAAGGGGACCAGAAATAGTGTTTATTCAGATCATTGCCGTTCTTCTATTGATGCTGAGTCCGGTGCTGGGTGCCGCTCCGGCGCAGGCCGAGCCATTGGCCAAAGAGCTTTTCGGGGCGCAAAAGCAGGCCTCTCGGCAGAAACCCGCCGCTTATGGCAGCTATGCCAAGGGCTGCGCCGCCGGGCTGGAGCAACTGCCCGAGACCGGCCCCACCTGGCAGGCGATGCGGCTGAGCCGCAACCGCAACTGGGGCCACCCCGAGACCATCGACTTCATCCGCGACCTGAGCGGTTTTGCCGCCCGGCAGAAAGGCTGGAGTGGGCTTTACATCGGCGATATCAGCCAGCCGCGCGGTGGGCCGATGCTGACCGGGCATCGCAGCCACCAGCTGGGGCTGGATATCGACATCTGGATGCTGCAGGCCAACAATCTGCGTCTGTCGGGCCAGCACCGCGAAAACATCTCCTCGGTCTCACTGCGCCGGGCCAAGGGGGCCTATGTCAACGACAGCTGGACCCGCCAGCATCATGCGATCATCCGCGAGGCGGCGCGCGACAGGCGGGTGGCGCGAATCTTTGTCTTCCCCGGTGCCAAGGTCTGGATGTGCAACAACGAAAAGGGCGACCGCTCCTATCTGCGCAAGATCCGGCCCTGGTGGGGGCATCACTATCATTTCCACGTTCGGCTGAGTTGCCCGCGCGGCTCGCGCGGCTGTGTCGACCAGACCCCGCCGCCGCAGGGGGATGGCTGTGCCGAGGCGCAGGAATGGGTGAACAATATCCTGAACCCGCCGCCGCCGAAGCCGCGTGACCCCAATGCGCCACCGCCCAAGAAACGCCGCGAATACGTGCTGGCCGACCTGCCGAAGCAATGCGCCTCCGTCTTGCGCTCGCAATAGCGGCCGCGCTGGTGCTGTCCGGTCCCGGCCTGGCCGTCGACCGGGGCGAGGCACAGCATCTGGGCAGTTTCACCTGGCGCGGGTCGCAGCCCTGGTTCGGCGGTTTCTCGGCCATCGAAATGACGCCGGACGGCATGGGTATGACCGTATTGTCCGACCGCGCCACGATTCTGACCGCGAGGGTGCAGCGCGACGGTGACCAGATCACCGGCGTCGAGATCGACACGGTGCACAAGGTCAGGTCGAGCAAGAACAAGGTACTCAAGGGCCGGGTCGGCGACAGCGAGGGGCTGGCGATCGGGCCGGACGGGGTGATCTACATCTCGTTCGAAGGCGTGGCGCGGGTGGCGCGATACACCCGCCCCGATGGCCCGGCCGAGGTTCTGCCGCGCCCGGACGCGTTTCGCCACATGGCCCGCAACGGCGCCTTCGAGGGGTTGGCGATGGACGCGCGCGGGCGGCTCTATACCCTGCCTGAAAGCAGCCGCGCCGCCGATGGTTCGATCCCGGTCTATCGTTGGGACGGTCGGGCCTGGCGCACGGCGTTTCACCTGGAGCAGTTGGGTGAGTACCTGCCCGTGGCTGCCGATTTCGGACCCGACGGGCGGTTCTATGTGCTGGAGCGGGATACCGGCGCCATCGGGTTCCGCTCGCGCCTGCGCCGTTGGAACGTGACAGCCAACGGGGTCACTGGCGAAGAGATCCTGTTCCAGAGCCGTCTGACGGCACATGACAACCTTGAAGGAGTGTCGGTCTGGCGCGACGGGCAGGGGCGGCTGCGCGCGACGATGGTGTCCGACAACAATTTCCTGATGCTGCAACGGACCGAGTTGGTCGAATACCTGCTGCCGGATTGACAGGACGGGGTGTTGCGGGCTAAACGCCCGGCTTGTCCGCGACACAGGCGGACCAAGTCGCCGCACCCTTGTCAAAACGGACCCCGAAACATGACCCGCGCATTCCTTCCCGGCATTCTTGCCATGGCCGCCATCGTGGTGGCGTCGAACATCCTCGTCCAGTTCCTGATCCTCGACGGATTGCTGACCTGGGGCGCCTTCACCTATCCGCTGGCTTTTCTGGTCACCGATGTGATGAACCGCGTCTATGGAACCGAGGCCGCGCGGCGCGTGGTGTTTGCCGGTTTTGTGACCGGGGTTATCTGTTCGCTGATCGGCAGCCAGATCATGCTGCAAGGCGACGGCTATACCTATGCCGCCGTGCCGCTGCGGATCGCGGTCGCCTCGGGCACCGCGTTCCTGATCGCGCAACTGACCGATGTGGCGGTGTTCAACCGGTTCCGGGGCGGGCGCTGGTGGCGGGCGCCGCTGGTGTCGACCCTGATCGGCTCGGCGCTGGATACGGCGCTGTTCTTTACCATCGCCTTTTCGGCCAGCATCACCCTGTTTGGCCCCGATGCCGACGCCGCCGTCAACTGGGCGTGGGAGGCGGTGCCCTTCATGAACACGGGCGCGCCGATGCCGCTGTGGGTCACGCTGGCCTTTGCCGACTGGCTGGTCAAACTCTCACTTGCCCTGATCGCGCTGATCCCGTTCCGCTTTATCGTTCAACGACTTGCCCCCTCTCGCGTCGCCGCCTGAAGATTTCATTTGGCGCAAATCACTTCCTGTGGCAGGCTGAAGATGAGTTCAACAGCAAAGCAAAGGAGGTGGTCCAGTGTCGAGAAAGGGATTGGTAAGAGGTGCCGGAACCTAGGGGCAGGCGCCGGTCAAGGCAGTCCTTGGCGGGTCCCCGCCCCGGTCGAGCCTGTTGGCCCACTGGCACAGCTTCCTGAACTTTCGAAAGGCCGCCCGATGGGCGGCCTTTTTCATACCCGCAAGGCCCGCTAAGGTGCCGCCATGCTGTATGTGACCGACGAAATCGCGATCCAGGACTGGGAGTTGAGCGAGAGCTTCATGCGCGCCTCGGGGCCGGGCGGGCAGAATGTGAACAAGGTGTCATCAGCCGTCGAGTTGCGGTTCGAGGCGGCGCGCTCGCCCTCCTTGCCCGCACCGGTCAAGGCGCGACTGAAGCGTTTGGCAGGGCGCCGCTGGACCAGCGAGGGGGCTATCGTCCTGCAATGCGACGAGACCCGCAGCCAGGCCCGCAATCGCGAGATCGTGCGCGCCCGGCTGGTCGAGCTGATCGCCCGCGCGCTGGTGGCCCCGAAACGCCGCATCGCGACCAAGCCGACGCGCGGCTCGGTCCGGCGCCGGCTCGACTCCAAAAAGGCGCGCAGCGAGGTCAAGGCCCTGCGCGGCAAGATCGGCGACGAATAGGCTGGCGTCTCTGCGCGCCGCTGCTAATCTCGGGCCAAGAGGGAGTGAACCATATGAGACTGGACGGAAAAACAGCCATCGTCACCGGTGGCGCGCAGGGGTTCGGCGCCGGGATCGTGGCGAAATTCGTGTCCGAGGGCGCCCGTGTCATGGTGGCCGATATCAACCTCGACACCGCGCGCGAGACCGCCGCGCAGATGGATGGCGATGCTTTTGCCCACCAGGTTGATGTGTCCGATGGAAATTCGGTCGATGCGATGGCGGCCGCGGCGCTGCGCAGGTTCGGGCATGTGGATATTCTGGTCAACAATGCCGGCGTAACTCACCTTCCAACCGCATTGGAAGATGTCAGCGAGGCGGATTTCGACCGTGTCTTTCGCGTCAACATGAAGTCGGTCTATCTGACCGCCCGGTCGCTGGTGCCGCATATGAAGGAACGCGGCAAGGGCGCGATCCTGAATGTCGCCTCGACCGCTGGCGTTTCTCCGCGACCCCGGCTGAACTGGTACAACGCCTCCAAGGGCTGGATGATCACCGCGACCCGCACCATGGCGGTAGAGCTTGCGCCGGATGGCGTGCGGGTCAACGCGCTCAACCCCGTGGCGGGCGAAACCCCGCTGTTGAAGTCCTTCATGGGCGAGGACACGCCCGAGATGCGCGCCAAGTTCCTAGCCACCATCCCGCTTGGCCGCTTTTCGACACCACAGGACATGGGAAATGCCGCCTGTTTCCTATGTTCGGACGAGGCCTCGATGATCACCGGCGTCGCGATGGAGGTGGATGGCGGCCGCTGCATTTGAGCGCCCGCCTCCGAGGAAAGGCAAGCCATGGTTCCCGGCCCCCGCAACCTGATCACCGATGTGCCCGGCCTGTTGGTCGGCAATGCGCAGGACGATGCGTTGAAATCCGGCGCGACCGTGTTGACCGCCGATGCGCCGTTCATGGCCTCGGTCCATGTGATGGGCGGGGCGCCGGGCACGCGCGAGACCGATCTGCTGGCGCCCGACAAATCGGTGGCGCGAATCGATGCTCTGGTGCTCTCGGGCGGCTCGGCCTATGGGCTGGATGCCTGTTCGGGCGTGTCCGATGCGCTGCGCGCTGCCGGGCGCGGCTATCGCATTGCCGATGCGGTCATTCCCATCGTGCCGGGCGCGATCATCTTTGACCTGCTCAATGGCGGGGACAAGGACTGGCTCGACAACCCTTATCGTGCGCTGGGCCGCGCCGCGTTTGAAGCGGCGGGCAGGGATTTCGCGCTGGGCACCGCCGGGGCGGGTACCGGGGCGCTGACCGCGATGCTCAAGGGCGGGCTCGGCTCGGCCTCGCTGGTGTTGCCCGACGGAACCACGGTGGGCGCGCTGGTTGCCGCCAACCCGATGGGCAGCGTCACCACCCCCGGCGACCGTCATTTCTGGGCCGCCCCGTTCGAGATTGATGGCGAGTTCGGTGGGCTGGGCCCCGACCCCAGCGGCGGGCTGGGTCGGCAGTTTGAAAGCCGCAAGATGCGGACCATGACCGCCCAGGCGCAGGACCGGGCCAACACCACCATTGCCATCGTCGCCACCGATGCCGACCTGAGCAAGGCGCAATGTCAGCGCATGGCGGTTGCCGCCCATGACGGCATTGCCCGGGCCACGGTTCCCGCCCATTCACCGGGCGATGGCGATCTGGTTTTCTCGGTCTCGACCGGCGCCCGCCCGATGGCCGCGCCCGAGCGCGACCTGACCCTGCTTGGCCACGCCTCCGCGCTGTGCCTTGCCCGTGCCATTGGCCGCGCCATCTATCTGGCGCGTCCGGCACCGGGTGACCTGTTGCCCTGTTGGAAACAGGCGCAATCCCTCTGACAAGCGCGTGAGAAGGTGCGACACAGTGCCTGAATCCGACGATGGTGGTGTTGACTCCGGCGCGCTCTGTCTTCTCATTTGGGTCAGCCAAAAACCTGTGGAGTTCCCAACATGAACCGATTTGTCGCCGCCGCCTTTGCCTGCGTTCTTGCCGTTCCCGCCCTTGCAGAGGGCGATGCCGCCAAGGGTGAGAAGGGTTTCAACAAGTGCAAGTCTTGCCACATGATCGAGACCCCCGCCGGTGAAACCATCGTCAAGGGCGGCAAGACCGGGCCGAACCTGTATGGCGTCGTGGGCCGGGCCGCGGGCACCTATGAAGGGTACAAATACGGTGACAGCCTGGTTGCTGCCGGCGAAAAGGGTCTGGTCTGGGACGAAGAGAGCTTTGTCGCCTTCACCCAGGACCCCAAAAGCTTCCTGAACACCTATCTGGGTGAAACGGCGGCCAAGTCGAAAATGACATTCAAGCTGAAATCGGGTGGCGAGGACGTGTTTGCCTATCTGCAAAGCGTCGCTGCCGATTAAGTAGCGCGATCAGGTACAAAAGTACCAGCAAGGCCGCAGTGCAGACTGCGGCCTTTTACACGCTTGATCGTCGCGAGAAACGCGCACAGGTTTGTCCGGCAAGTCGGCATGAGACCGGCAGGGCGGCCGCCCCTTGGCGCCGCGGTCACGGGAGAACACGACATGAGGATGGTATGGGCATCCTGATTCCGGCTTGGGTCGACGATACGCTTGTTCCGGTGGACAAGCTGGAAGCGCATGAGAAGGGTCTGAAACACAAGGCGGTTTCGGTCTTTGCGGTGCGCGATATGGACATCCTGATCCAGCGCCGGGCGCTGGGCAAATACCACACACCCGGTCTGTGGGCGAATACCTGCTGCACCCATCCTGACTGGGGTGAGAGCGCCTCGACCTGTGCAGTGCGGCGTCTGCGCGAGGAGCTGGGGATCGGTGGGCTTTATCCCGAGTACCGTCACAGGCTGGAGTACCATGCGGATGTGGGTAACGGCATGGTCGAGAACGAGGTGGTGGACGTCTTCCTTGCCCATGTACGCGGCCCTTTGCAGGTGGTTCCCAACCCCGAAGAGGTGATGGAGATCCGCTGGATTGGCTATCACGACCTGCTGGCCGAGGTGCAGCGCTATCCCGAGCGGTTCACGCCCTGGCTCAAGATCTATCTGCACCACCATTCCGACACGATATTCGGCCCCGATCTGATCATCTCGGCCAAGGCCTGAGCCGTGGTTGGCTCACTCTCCGTTTTCAGTTTTGACCGGTAGTGCATCCGCCGGGCAGGCCTCGGCGATGTGCTGGTGAATCAGCGCCTTACGCAGGGGTTTGGTCAGATACTGGTCCAGCCCGGCGGCCAGAATACCCTCGGCATCGCCGGCCATGGCATGTGCGGTCAGCGCCACGATAGGAACATGACGGCCGTTTCCGGCCTCGAGCCTGCGAATCTCGCCAGTGGCCTGTTTGCCGTCCATCTTGGGCATTGAGATATCCATGAAGATCAGGTCGGGTTGGAAATCCTGCCAGATCTCCACCGCCTCGAGCCCGTTATTGGCAAAGCGCAGGTCGATATCGAGCGTCTTGACCATCTTGCGGAACACCAGCTGGTTGGTGCGGTTGTCCTCGGCGGCCAGCACCCGCATCTGCCGGCGCTCGGTCGGTTCGCCGGCGGCGTCCCGGGATGGCTTGGCTTCAGGTTCCGTTATGTTCCTGGGGTCCTGCACCGATGTGATCTCGGTCGTCATATCCGACAAGCGGGCGAACAGTTCGGCCCTTGGAATCGGCTTTTGCAAAATGCCCTGCACGTATCGTTTGGCCGGGTCCGCATGGGCCACACCGGGATTGGATGAGAGGAGGAATACCGGTACGTCCGACCAACCCGCACCCCGCAGGGCCTCGGCCAGTTCCAGCCCATCCATCTCGGGCATGTTGTGATCACTAATTACCAGATCGACGCAATTGCTCATCTGTTTCAGGGCCTCTGTGCCTGAAGCGCAGCAGGTCACCCGAACGCCCAGCTGGGCCAACTGTTTCTCAAGGATCGCGCGGTTCACAGCCAGGTCGTCGACGATCAGCACATGTTGGAGGCGGACTGGCAGGTTGGGCAGAACCGGTTGCGGTTCCTCGCTCATCGGCAGGGTGACGCGGAAGCCAAAGCACGATCCGCGCCCCTCTTCGCTTTCGACCCAGACGGTGCCGCCCATCATCTGGATCAACCGCTGCGAGATCGCCAGGCCCAGCCCGGTGCCGTCGAATTGCCGGTTACGCTCGTTCTCGACTTGATTGAACTCGCCAAAGATATGCGCCAGCTTTTCGCGGGGAATGCCGATCCCGGTATCCTCGATCGCCACATGGATGGCGCAGCGGCCGGTTGCGGGATCGGGCACACCGGTGACGCGGATCAGGATGTGGCCCTTGGCGGTGAACTTGACTGCATTGCCCAAAAGATTGGTCAGCACCTGCCGCATCCGGCCCGGATCGCCGACAAACAGGGTGGGCAGGAACAGGTCATAATCCACCAAGAGGGTCAGCCCCTTGTCGCGTACGATGGGCTGCATCAGCATCGCGACCTCGTGAATGCAGCGTTCCAGATCGAACGGTTCAGGATGGAGCACCATCTTGTCGGCCTCGATCTTGGAGTAATCGAGAACGTCGTTGATGATCACCAGCAGCGCCTCGCCCGAATTCTTGATGGTGCTGGCATAAAGCTGCTGTTCCTCGTCCAGAGCGGTGTCGCAGAGCAGTTCGGCCATCCCGACCACGCCATTCATCGGCGTCCGAATCTCGTGGCTCATATTGGCGAGAAAGGCCGATTTGGCACGGTTCGCGGCCTCGGCCCGTTCACGCGCGGCGCGCAGTTCGGCCTCGTAGCGCACGGTCGAGGTGATGTTGAGCGCAAGGCTGACCACGTCGCCGCCGTGGCCGCGCTGGTCGATCATCTTGACATACTGGTCGTTCCACAGGCGGATCACCACCGGTTCGGGGGTGGGGGCGACCCAGCGGTCATGCATCATCTGGCGCCATTCATCGGCGGCCAGTTCACCGGTGTCGATGATGCCTTCCTCGGTCATCAGTTGCAGAATCCGCATATACGAGATGCCGGGCGCCACCTCGTCCAGCCCGTCAAACACGTTGAGATAGGCGGTATTGGCGCCGATCAGCTTGCTGTCGGAATCGAAAAAGGCGAATCCGTCCTGAATGGTCTGGATCGAGTGCCACAGCCGGCGTTCGGCCACCTCGATCTTGGCATTGGCGACGGTCAGGTCCGATTTGACCTTTTCGTTCTCGTCACGAACGGTGGCCACCTCGGCCTGTTTCTCGCCAATCTGCTTGGTCAGCGCCAATGCATGGCGCCCCAGCTTGCGGTTGGCCGCCGACAGTTCGGCTTGCTTCAGTTCCAACAGTCTTTCCGCGGCCAAACGCGCGCGCCGTTCTTCGGCAAGCTTGTTTACCAGGCTCATTCGTAACAGTCCCCAACGCTCAGTGGCGTCAGCATCCGTCAGATCGGTGAAAAAGAGCTTAAGCTCGCCGGACCTGAATCCTTGCAATGGGTTAGGCGCCCATGCGACCCTTGACCCAAACAGGAGGTCGGCATGCGGCGTTTTGGATTTTTTACGGTTCTTTTTCTTCAATTGGCTTTTATCGGTGGGTCAGGCCTCTCTGCGCAAGAGGCCGCGCCCGGGTTTCGCTATCTCGCCACCCGCGACATGGATTTCTATGGCGAGGATCTGGACGCACTGTTCGACACCGATCTGCAATCCTGCATTCGTGCCTGTTCGGCCAACAACGCCTGCAATGCCTTCACCTTCAACGCGCGCTCGAACGCCTGTTTTCCCAAACGGGGCGTCAGCGAACAGACGCCTTACCAAGGCGCGTTGTCAGCAGTGAAACTGCCCAGCCCGGCAGCGGTGCGTGACCGGGCGCAGGCACAGGCGGCGCGGTTGGCGTTTCTGCCCGACCGCGATGTGACCCGCGCTGTCGCGCAGGCGCGCGATCTTGGGCTGCGCCATGCCGCTGGCGGGATGGAGCTGGACCAGGTCATCGCCGCGATGCGCAATGCGGGTGCGGGGGCACAGGCCGCTGGTTGGGCCGGGCTGGCGGTATCCTTGTCGGATCGTGCCGATCTGTGGGCGGAATACGCCCGTCTGTTGCTGAGCGTGCGCAGCGATGACAGCAGCGTGAAACGCGACCATGCGCTTCGTGCGGTTTCGGCTGCGCTCAATGCCTATTTGCGGGCCGATGGTCCGGGGGCCGAGGTTTCGGCGCTGTTCCTGCTGGCACAGGCGCTGGAACGGGACGAACGCGGCCGCGACATGGTGCCGGTGCTGCGATTGGCCAGTACCATCCAGCCGCGCGAGGACGTGCTGGCGGCGCTGGATACGGCGATCGGCAAATACGGGTTCCGCGTGGTCGAGACCACGGTTGAAAGTGACAGCGCCCAGCCGCGCATCTGCGCCCAGTTCTCGGACCCGCTGGCGCGCAGCGGGGTCGATTACGAGCCTTTCGTGCACTCGCCCGAAGGGGATCTGGTGGTACAGGCCGATGGCAACCAGCTGTGCCTTGACGGTGTCGAACATGGCAAACGCTATCGCATCACCCTGCGCGAGGGGCTGCCCGCCGGATCCGGCGAGGCGCTGTGGAAGGACGTGACGCTGACCCATTACGTGCGCGACCGCAGCCCGGCGGTCCGCTTTCCGGGCCGGTCCTATGTGCTGCCGAAATCGGCGGATGCCGCCGTGCCGGTCGAGACGGTGAACGCCACCACGCTTGACCTGATTTTGCGGCGGGTCAGCGACCGCAACCTGCTACGCGCGGTGCAGGAGGGGTATTTCGCCCGCCCGCTCTCCTATTGGGAGGACGAGTATTTTGCCGCCGATATCGCGCAAGAGGTCTGGACCGGCAGTGCCGAGGTGGCCAGCACGCTCAACCGCGACATGACCACCCGGCTGCCGTTGGCCGCGGCGATCTCGGGCCAGCCTGCCGGCATCTATACGCTGACGGCGCGGGTGCCGGGTGCCGACCCCTATGACAATCCCGGAGCGACCCAATGGTTCGTGCTGTCCGATCTGGGCCTGTCCTCGATCTCGGGCAATGACGGTTTGCATGTGACGGTGCGCGGTCTTTCCGACGCGGCGCCGCGCGCAGAGGTCGACTTGACCCTGGTTTCGCGCGCCAATGCGGTGCTGGGCCGGACCCAGACCGATGCGCAGGGGCTGGCGCGGTTCGAACCGGGGCTGACGCGGGGCACGGGCGCGGCGGCGCCCGCGCTGATCCTGGCGGCGGCGGGGGATGCCGATCTGGGTTTCCTGTCTCTGATCGACCCGGCCTTTGACCTGTCCGACCGGGGCGTCGAAGGGCGCAAGCCCGCGGGCCCTGTCGATGTGTTCCTGACCACCGACCGGGGCGCCTATCGCGCGGGTGAGACCATTCATGCCACAGCGCTCAGCCGCGACGGCACCGTGCGCGCCATCGCCGGGCTGCCACTGACGGCGATCCTGACCCGGCCCGACGGGGTGGAGTATGGCCGCAAGGTCTCGGATGGCGGTGTGGCGGGGGGGCATGTCTTTGCCCTCACCACCGGTGCCAGCGCCCCGCGCGGTACCTGGCGGCTGGAGATCAAGGCCGATCCCGATGGACCCGCGCTGGCCAGCCAGACCCTGCTGGTCGAGGATTTCCTGCCCGAGCGGATCGACTTTGACCTGGCGCTGCCCGATGCGCCGATCCTGCCCGGCGACAGCCCGCCGCTGAGCATCGAGGCGCGTTACCTGTTCGGGGCGCCGGGCGCCGATCTGAGCATCGAGGGGCAGGTGCAACTGCGCGCCGCCGACCAGATCGCGGGCTGGCCCGGATACCGGTTTGGCCGGCATGACACCGCGCTTCAGACCCGCACCAGCCATTTCGGCGACGCCCGCACCGATGCGGCGGGGCAGGCCCGACTGGCGGTCGAGATCCCGCAGATCGACGCCGAGGGCAAACCGCTCGAGGCGGTGGTGACGGCGCGGCTGGCCGATGGTGCCGCCCGCCCGGTCGAACGCCGGATTTCGGTGCCGGTTTCGCCCGCCACCCCCGTCATCGGCATCAAGCCGCTGTTCGAGGATGTGGTGAGCGAGGGTACCGAGGCCGGGTTCCAGGTGATCGGCCTGACCCCGGACCTGACGCCGCAACCGATGCGGGTGAAATGGACGCTGAACCGGGTCGAGACGCGGTATCAGTGGTACCAGCTTTACGGCAACTGGAACTGGGAGCCGGTGACCCGCCGCACCCGCATCGCCACCGGCGAGGCCGATCTGGGCAGCGATCCGCTGTCGCTGTTCCAGCCGGTGGAATGGGGCGAATACGAATTGCTGGTCGAGCGGCTGGATGGCGCCTATGTCGCCGCGTCTGCCGATTTCTATGCCGGCTGGTATCAGGCCGCCGATGCGGCGGCGACGCCAGACCGGCTGGAGCTTTCGCTGGACAAGGACAGCTATCGTCCGGGCGACACCGCGCGACTGCGGATCGTGCCGCGCATGGCGGGTACCGCGCTGGTCACCGTGCTGTCGGACCGGGTGATCGCACGGCAGGCGGTCGAGGTGGCGGCGGGTGAAAGCGTGATTCCGCTGACCGTGACCGAGGACTGGGGTACCGGCGCCTATGTCACCGCCACGGTGATCCGACCGATGGACGTCGCCGCCGGGCAGAACCCGGCGCGTGCGCTGGGTCTGGCCCATGCGACGGTCGAACCGGTGGGCAAGGCACTGACGGTTGCAATCGACGCACCCGAGGTGGCCAAACCGCGCGCCACCCAACCCGTGCGTCTGACCGTTGCGGGCGCGCAGGCGGGTGACGAGGTCTGGTTGACGCTGGCGGCCGTCGATCTGGGTATTCTGAACCTCACCGGCTTCCAAAGTCCCGATCCGCAGGGCCACTATTTCGGCCAGCGGCGGCTGGGGGTCGAGATGCGCGATGTCTATGGACGGTTGATCGACGGCATGAACGGCGCCATGGGGACCGTCCGCTCGGGCGGAGATGCCGATAATGGCCTGCGGATGCAATCGCCGCCGCCGACCCAGGACCTGATGGCGGTGTTCAGTGGCCCGGTGCAGGTGGATGCCGATGGCAGCGTTTCGGTCGATGTGCCCTTGCCCGCCTTCAACGGCACCGTGCGGCTGATGGCGGTGGCCTGGTCCGACCGTGCAGTGGGACAGGCCGAGCGGGACATGATCGTGCGCGACCCGGTGGTGGTGACGGCGACGGTGCCGCGCTTCCTTGCCCCCGGCGATAGCAGCCGGGTGCGGCTGGAGGTGGTGCATGCCGATGGCCCGCCGGGTGAAATGACGTTAAAACTGGCCAGTGCCTCCGGCCTGCAACTGGGCGCCGCGCCCGACCGGTTCACCCTGACCGAGGGTGGCAAGGCCGTGTTCGAGGTGCCCGTCACCGCCACCGCGCTGGGCGATCCGGTGTTGACGGTCGAATTGGAGACGCCGGGCGGGCAAGAGCTGCGCCAGGTGTTGCGACTGCCGGTGCGTGCCAATGACCCGGTGGTGGCCCAGACCCGGCGCTTTGCACTTGGGGCGGGTGACAGTTTCCTGTTCTCGCGTGATGTCTTCACCGGGCTCAGGCCCGGATCGGCGCGCGCCATCCTGTCCGCCGGTCCGCTGGCGCGTTTCGATGCGCCGGGCCTTTTGGGGATGCTCGACCGCTACCCCTATGGCTGCACGGAACAGGTGACCTCGCAGGCGATGCCGCTGCTTTACCTTGGTGCGGTGGCGCAGGCGGCGGGGCTGGGCACCGGCCCGCAGGTGGCCGAGCGGATCGACGCCGCGATCCGGCGCATCCTGACCCGACAAAGCGCCAATGGCGCCTTTGGCCTGTGGCGTGCCGAGAGCGGTGATTTCTGGCTCGACGCCTATGCCTCGGACTTTCTCAGCCGGGCGCGGGCCGAGGGCTATTCGGTGCCGGACCGCGCCTTTGCCATGGCGATGGACAACCTGCGCAATCGGTTGAACTATGCCTCCGATTTCGACGAAGGGGGCGAGGATATCGCCTATGCCCTGATGGTGCTGGCGCGAGAGGGCGCGGCGGCGATGGGCGATCTGCGCTATTACGCCGACGTGAAGGCGGATGCCTTTACCACGCCGCTGGGCGCGGCACAGCTGGGGTCGGCGCTGGCCATGTATGGCGACCAGACGCGGGCCGATGCGATGTTTGCCCGCGCCGCGCGCATGGTTGCGGGGCAGCGGCCCGAGACACCTGTCTGGCGGGCTGATTACGGCACCAGCCTGCGGGATGCGGCGGGCTTGTTGACGCTGGCCGCCGAGGCGGGCAGCGCGGTGATCGACCGGGATTCCCTGATCAGCCGGATCAGCCAGCCCGCGGGTGAGATGTCGACCCAGGAAGCAGCCTGGAGCCTGCTTGCGGCGCAGGCCTTGGTCAAGCAGCCCGAACAATCGGGCCTGCGGGTGAATGGTGCGGCGGTGGATGGGCCCTTTGTGCAGGTGCTTGCAGGGACCAGCGACGAGGTGCTCAACATCACCGCCGTCGATGGTGGCGCCACCGATATCACCCTGACCATGCTGGGTGTACCCGAGGTTCCGCCGCCCGCCGGTGGCACCGGCTATACCATCACTCGCGCCCGCTACACGATGGACGGGGCGCCCATCCAGCGCGACGCTTTCGCCATTGGCGAGCGGTTCGTAACGGTGCTGACGGTGACCCCGTTCGAGGCCTCGGGCGGGCGGCTGATGGTGAACGATCCGCTGCCTGCGGGGTTCGAGATCGACAACCCCTCGCTGTTGCGTTCGGGCGACGTGCGGGCGCTGGACTGGCTGTCGCTGGACGAGGCCACCCATACCGAGTTCCGCAGCGACCGGTTCCTCGCGGCCATCGACCTGACCGGCACCCGCCCCGTCACGCTGGCCTATGTCACCCGTGCGGTCAGCCCGGGTGAGTTCCATCACCCGGCGGCCTCGGTCGAGGACATGTACCGCCCCCGTTATCGTGCCCGCACCGACACGGGCCGCATCCGTGTCGGGCAATGAGCGGGCGCGAGGCGGTGGCCACCGCCCATTGGCGGCGGCTGGATGGCGAAGGCTCCGACCGCTGCACCCTGTCGCGGGTGGCGCAGGGTTGGATCATGGTGGGCCACGCCCATTGGCGCGACGAGGGCTGTGATACCACGCTCAGCTATGACATCCGCTGCGCACCCGACTGGCGCAGCCTGTCGGCGGATGTCGCCGGAGAGCGCGGCGGTCGCCCCCTGTCGATGCGGATCGAGGCAACGCCGCTGGGCTGGCGGATGGACGATGTGCTGCAACCGGGAACCGAGGATTGCACCGATCTCGACCTCAGCTTTACCCCTGCCACCAACCTGATGCCGATACGGCGGCTGGGGGCCTTTGCCGGAGACGAATTGCGCGTTGCGGCTGCCTGGTTGATGCCCGATCTGGATTGCGTGGCGCGGCTGGACCAGATCTATACCCGGTTGCCGGATGGTCGGGTGCATTATGCCTCGGCCGGGTTTGCAGCGGAACTCGACCTGCATGGAAGCGGTTTTGCCACGCAATATCCCGGGCTCTGGCAGGGTTGGGTCGATGATGCCTAGGCCCGCGCGCTGGCTGTCGGTGCTGGCGCTGATCCTGTGGGGGAGCGCGGCGCTGCGTGATGGGGCGGATCGCTGGATCGACGCCACCCAACTGCCGCCGGTTCTGGTCGAAACGGGGATCGAGATACGCGACCGCAACGGCGCCCTGTTGCGAGCCTATCAGGTGGGGGATGGTATCTGGCGGCTGGCGCCGGGGGCGGTGGACCCGGGTTTTATACGCATGCTGATCCGCTACGAAGACAAGCGCTTTGCCGATCATGCCGGGGTCGATCCGCTGGCGATGTTTCGCGCCGCTGGACAGGCGCTGAGGTATCGTCGCCCGGTCTCGGGCGGGTCGACCCTGACGATGCAGGTGGCGCGGCTGATCGAAGATGGCCCTACCGGGCGCTGGGCGGGTAAGCTGCGACAGATACGCGTGGCGCTGGCGCTGGAACGGCGGCTGGACAAACAGCAAATCCTGGCGCTCTACCTGACGCATGCGCCTTATGGGGGCAATCTCGAAGGTGTTCGCGCCGCTGCGCTGGCGTGGTTTGGCAAGGAACCGCATCGCCTGACCCCGGCGCAATCGGCGCTGCTGGTGGCGCTGCCACAAGCGCCCGAGGCACGCCGCCCCGACCGCCATCCGCGCGCAGCGCGGGCCGCACGCGACCGGGTGTTGCACCGCATGCAGGCGCAGGGTGTGCTGAGCGTGGATGCGGCACAGGCGGCGGTGGGCGAAGCGGTTCCACAGGTACAGCGCCCCTTCCCGCTGTTGGCGCCCCATCTGGCCGACCGTCTGCGCGCGGTCGACCCAACGGCGCAGCGCCACGACGTCACGCTGGAGGTGGGCCTGCAGTCGCGCCTGGAAAACCTGCTGGCCAAGGCCGCGCTGGAGGCCGGAGGGCGTTTGTCGGCGGCGCTGGTGGTGGCCGATCACCGCAGCGGAGAGATCCTCGCCTCGGTCGGCTCGGCGGGTTACAGCGCCGAGCGGCAGGGTTTTGTCGACATGACCCGGGCGCTGCGCTCGCCCGGTTCGACTTTGAAACCCTTTGTCTATGGGTTGGCCTTCGATCAGGGGCTGGCCCATCCTGAAACCCTGATCCAGGACAGTCCGGTGATGTTCGGCCGCTATGCGCCGCGCAATTTCGACGGCGAATTCCGGGGAGAGCTGCGGGTGCGCGAGGCGTTGCAGCTATCGCTGAACATCCCCGTGGTGCGGCTGACCGACGATCTGGGCCCGGTGCGGCTGATGGCGGCGCTGCGGCGGGGTGGGGCCGCGCCGCGCCTGCCCGGCGGCACGCCGGGTCTTGCGATTGCACTGGGCGGGGTCGGTTTGACGTTGCAGGATCTGGTGCAGCTTTATGCCGGTCTGGCGCAGGGCGGGCGGGGGCCGCTTCTGCGCCATGCTCTGGGCGAGGCATGGCAACCGGCAGGGCGGCTGTTTTCCCCCGCTGCCGCGTGGCAGGTGAGCGATATCCTTGCGGGTCTGGCGCCACCGCCCGGGGCGCGGCGTGGTGTGCTGGCCTATAAGACCGGCACTTCTTATGGCCATCGCGATGCCTGGGCGGTGGGGTTCGACGGCGCCCATGTGATCGGGGTCTGGATGGGGCGGGCCGACGGTACCCCGGTGCCCGGCGCCTTTGGTGGCGATCTGGCCGCACCGGTCCTGTTCGAGGCGTTCGGGCGGCTGAAACCCGCCTTTGACCCGTTGCCTCCGCCGCCGCCCGACACGCTGATCCTGCCCACTGCGGAATTGCCGCTGCCACTGCAACGCCATCGCCCGAGAGGTGCGGTGTTCGAGGTCGAGCCGGATGCGCCCGAACTGCTGTTTCCGCCCGATGGCGCGGTGCTGGCCATCGACGGCGGGTCGGTCACGGTCAAGCTGCGGGGCGGTCAGGCGCCCTTTACCCTGTTGGCCAACGGGTTGCCGCTGGCCACAGGCATCTTTGCCCGCGAATTCGATGTTCCCTCGCCCGGCAAGGGGTTTGCAACACTGATCCTGCTGGATGCGCGGGGCCGGGCCAGCCGGGCAGAGCTGCGGCTGGATTGAGGGCCGCTAGCGACGCCCTTCGCGCAGCCAGCCGGCAATGACAAAGCCCGAGGCCAGCAGCAGCACCAGCCAGGCCGGGGCCAGCGGCGTCTGCCGTACGTCGCGGGTTTCATAGGCGCCACGCGGGGTCAGGCCCAGCCAGCCGCGCCCGGCGGCGGGCCGCCCCTCACGGACGTTGCGGATGGTGGGCAAGCCGTCCTCCAGACGAAAGACACCGCTCTTGAGCGGGGTGATCAGCGGCTCCATCAGGGCGGCGGTGGCGATGGTCGCCTCGAACTCGCGCGGGGCGGCGGGCCCAAGGCCGATGACCGCGTTCTGATCGCCTTCGCGCAGCCGGTAAAGGCCGATCTCGGGCCCCTGATACAGGGCCTCGAACCGACCCGGAGACACCTCCTCCATCGGCAACACATCCTCACCGCCATCGGGGCGGGTGATCGTGACCGAACCGACCTCGGTTTCCAGCGTCCGCCGGATGATCCGCATGGTCTGGCCCTGTGCCTCGGCCCAGAGCGCGTCTTCCTCCAGTTCGGGTTCCTTCATCATCCAATGGGCAAGACGGCGCAGCAGTTCCAGCTGCGGGCCGCCGCCTTCGTATCCGCGCCCCCAGAGCCAGGCGTGATCGCTGGCCAGCAGCGCCACCCGCCCCTCGCCGACCCGGTCGAGCAGCAGCAGGGGCCGTCCCTCGACCCCGCTCATCAGCACGTGGCCCGAATCCTGCGTGACCTCGATCTGGCGCAGCCAGCGGCCCCATTCGTCGGCACTGCCCAGCTCGGCGGTGACCGGATGGCGGGCGCCCTCTTCGGTAACCTGCGCGCGATAGGCCTCTTCGATCACCCGGGCGGTCGGATGGGCGGGCAGGACCGGCGACAAGGGGGTGCGATAGATGCTGTCGGCGGTGGCAAAATCCGGCCCCGCCGCCACCAGCACCGCGCCGCCCCGGTTCACGTAATTGGCGACATTGTCCAGATAGATCGCCGGCAGGATGCCGCGCCGCTTGTAGCGGTCAAAGATGATCAGGTCGAAATCGTCGATCTTTTCCAGGAACAGCTCTCGGGTGGGAAAGGCGATCAGGCTCAACTCGTCCACTGGCACGCCGTCCTGTTTCTCGGGCGGGCGCAGGATGGTGAAATGCACCAGATCGACCGAGCTGTCCGATTTGAGCAGGTTGCGCCATGTTCGCCCGCCCGGATGCGGCTGTCCCGATACCAGCAGCACGCGCAGACGGTCACGCACGCCGTTCATCTGAATCAGCGCGGTGTTGTTGCGGTCGGTCAGCTCGCCCTCGGCCACGGGGACCGAGAACTGCACCACGTTGCGCCCACCATGAGGCAGGGTGACCGGCAGCTCGAGGTCCTGGCCCACCGGCAGCGTCAGCCGCTCGGGCGGACCGCCATCGACCGAGATCTGCACCTCGGCCAACGCGCCCTGCCCGGCGGGCACCGCACCGGAATCCTCGATCCTGAGGCTCAGGGTCACCGGCTCGCCGATGATGGCAAAGGCGGGGGCGTTGCGCACGATCAGGCGTCGGTCCCAGTCATCGGACCGGCCCGAAAGCAGCAGATGCATCGGCGCCGGCAGGGCGGGGGCGCGGTCCAGATCGTGTACCTGCCCGTCCGACAGGGCGAGGATACCTGCGATCCGGGCGCGGGGCTCTTCGTTCAACGCCTCGGTCAGGGCCGCCATCAGCTGGGTGCCGGTATCGCCCTCGCCATCGCCGACGATGATGCGGCGCAACTCGGTATTGGGGCGGTTCTCGATGCTGGCGGCCAGCTGGTCGGCGGCGCTTGTGGTCTGGTCCGGTCGGTCGGACAGGCCCTGACTGGCGCTCTGATCCTCGATCATCAGCACGATATCGGAAAGGGGTGCTCGGTCCTCGACCTGCCAGACCGGACCGGCGAGCGCGGCCAGCAGCACCAGCGCCGCCAGCCCGCGCAGGGCCCAGCCCGACAGACCTCGCCACAGCGCCAGCGCAATCCCGGCCAGCGACAGGACGGCCAGCGCGATCAGCAGCGGCAGCGGAACAAGAGGATCAAGCAAGAGGTTCCCGGTCATTGGCCCAACCTGTCCAGCAGCGCAGGCACATGGACCTGATCGGATTTGTAATTGCCGGTCAGCACATGCATGACCAGATTGACGCCAAAGCGATAGGCAAGCTCGCGCTGCCGCTCGCCCCCGTAGCCGCGCCCCACCGGCAGCATTGAGCGGCCATTGTCATCGACCGCCCAGGCGGCAGCCCAATCGTTGCCGCCGATCACCACCGGGGTGACCCCATCATTGAGGTTGCGAAAGGGCATTCCCTCGATTTGCTCGGCATCGGCGGGGGCGGCCTCGACCCAGATATCGGTGCTGGCGTGGCGGCCTGGAAAATCCTGGAGCAGGTAGAATGCGCGAGTCAGCACATGATCCCCCGGCACCGGTTCCAGCGGCGGAATGTCCAGAGGCGCGGCCAGCTGTTGCAGCTTTTGCCCGTTCGGGCTGCCAGCGCCAAAGCGAGCGATATCGGCGTCGCGGGTGTCGAACAGGATCATGCCGCCCAGCCGAAGATAGGTGTTGAGCCGCGCATAGGCCGCATGCGACGGCTGCGGCTGATCGGGGGTGACGGGCCAATAGAGCAGCGGGAAAAAGGCCAGCTCGTCCCGTTCGAGGTCGACGCTGAACGGGGCTGCGGGTTCGACCGAAGTGCGAAAGAACAACGTGTCCGAAAGGCCGCGCAGCCCGGCCAGTGCCAGATCGTCCACCGCGCGATTGCCGGTCAGCACATGGGCCAGCACCATCTCGCGCGTGGCGTCACGGGCGAAGCGGTCGGCCTCGGCCTGTTGCGCCTCGGCCCCGGGCGCATGCAGAAGCAAGCCCAGCAGCGCAGCGGCACGGCCAAGCGGGCCGAGCCGGCCCGACAGGGCCAGCGAGGCCGCGACATCCAGCGCCAGCAACACCAGCGCGAGCGACAACAGCCAACCACCCAGCGGTTGCTCTGCCGCGATGCTCAGCCCCAGCACCGGAATCGATGCGGGCCATTGCGCCGGGGTCAGCAGGCTATCGGCGCCCAATACGTTGCGCGCCAGCCGCCGGCTCTCGTTTGCATAGACGCCGGGGCGCAGCTCTGGCCCGATGGCGGCGCTGGCCAGCGCGGTGCCGTCTACACCGGGCAGGTTGCCGGCATCGTCCAATTGCCCAAAGCCATCCATCACCCGCAACGGGCTCCAGACCGTACCTTCGAGGTTGATCGCATCGGCGCTTTTGGCGGCCGAGGAAACGGCGAGCCGGTCCAGCATCTCGACATAAAGGCCCGACAGCGGCAGGCTCGACCATTCCGCGTCCGCGGTGACATGAAACAGCACCACCTGCCCCAGCCCCAGCGCCTTGCGGGTGACCAGCGGCGTGCCATCGCTGAGCGCGGCGATCACCCGGTCGGCCAGATCGGGATCGGGCTGCGCCATGACCTGGGTCGAAACGGTGACGTCGTCTGGGATCGTCAGCCCGTAGAAAGGCGAAGTATCGGCAAACGGAGCCAGCGTCTTGGCCTCGCCCCAGCTCATCGCGCCGCCGACGGTACGACCGCCGCTGCGCAGGCGGACCGGCAGCAGCGGGTCGATCTCGTCGCGGCCGATATCGCTGGCCGCCATGCGCGGCCCGGCAAAGCGGACCAGGATGCCGCCCTGTTCAACCCATTCGGTCAGCGCGCTCCGTTCCAGTGTGGCCAGTGTCACCACATCTGCCAGTACCACGATATCGGGATTGGCGGGCAGCACATCCAACAAGGCGCCGTCGATGAAATCGGAATTGGGCACCAGCACCTGTGTCAGGTAGTGCAGCGGCGACAGCAGTTCCAGCCCCTCGCGATCCTGCCGTCCGGCAAATAGCGCGACCTCGTGCCGGGCCAGGCTGTCATCGGTCAAGGCCACCGCCCCGGCGGCGCGTTGGCCCTCCAGCTCGAACCGTGTGACGCGGGCGCGCAGTTCCGAGGGCAGGGAAAGCGCCAGTTGAGCCTCGGTTTCACCTGCGGCAAAGCGCGCCTCGCTGCGGTTCAGCACCCGGACCGTTCCGGCGGGATCAGGACCCAGCGCCAGTACCGCCTGGATACGCTCGGGCCCCGGTTCGGCCCGCAGCAGCGTCAATTGAACGGCGCCATCGGCGAATGTAGCCGGACGCAAGCCCAGCACCGGGTTGGGGGACTGATAAACGGTCACCGCGCCGCGCGCGCTGAGCGTTTCGAGCAACTCGGTCCGACCCGCGTAATCCAACCCGTCGCCGAGCCAGAGTGTATCGAACCCGCCCGCCTGCGCGCCGACTGCCTGCGCGGCGGCGGCCAGTTCGGCCTGACCCGGTTGCCAGGGCATCGGCGAAAGACCCGGCAGCCGACTGCGCCAGGCAGCGGCGGATTGAAACACCAGATCCTCAGGCGCACCCAGCCGCAGCACAGCGACCGGACGGTTGGCCCGACCTGCCTCGGTCAGCCGTGCTTCGAGCAGGTCGATCTGTTGCGTCCAGCGCGCCGCCCCGGCCCAGCTGGCGTCCAGCACAACAAGCAGAGGCTGGTCTCCGTCGGCCTGTTGCCGGGGATTGAGTACCGGTCCGGCCAGACCCAGGATCACCGCCGCCACCGCCAGAACCCGCAGCAAGAGCAGCCACCAGGGCGTTCTGTCCGACACGCTTTCGTCGTCGCGAAGGCCCAAGAGCAGGCTGACCGCCGGGAACAGCCGGCGGATCGGTGCGGGCGGTACCGCGCGCAGGATCAGCCAGAGGATCGGCAATGCCACCAGCGCCAGCAGCAGCCAGGGCGCGGTAAATCCGATGCCGCCCAGAACCGTCATCGCACTCTCCCGTCCAGGGCGCGCCACAGCCACAACAGCGCCGATTGCGCGCTGTCGCCGGTATGGTGCAGGCCCAGTTGCCAGCCGGTCGCCCGGGTCAGCGCCATCAATGCGTCGCGACGTTCGGCCAGCCGGATCAGGTAGCGCTCGCGCAGCTCTCCGGCCTTGAGGGTTTCATGCCTGAGCGTACCGCCCACGCTTTCGAACAGGGTGCGCCCGCGATAGGGAAAGCTTTCCTCGGCGGGGTCGAGCACCTGCATCAACACCCCGCGCACGCCCCGGTCGGCGGCCTTGGACAGGGCAAGCTCAACCTCTTTGAGATCACCCAGAAAGTCGGAAACGAACAATGCGCGGGCGTGCGGGATCATGGCCCGGTGTTCGGGTGGGGCATAGTCGGCCTCGGCATCGCGCGACCAGGCTTCGGCCAGCCGGTGCACCTGGGCATTGCCGCGGCGTGGCGGCAGGGTGGTGCCGGTCAGGCCGACGCGCTCGCCGCCTCGCACCAGCAGGATCGCCACCGCCAGCGCCAGCAGCCGGGCGCGGTCGGCCTTTGTCTCGGTCCGCTTGTCCGAACTGAAACGCATCGAGGCGCCCTGATCGACCCAGAGCATCACCGATTGCGCGATCTGCCATTCACGTTCGCGCACATATTGCTGGTCGCCACGGGCCGAGCGGCGATGGTCGATCATGCGGCGGCTGTCGCCCGGCTGGGCCGGGCGGTATTGCCAGAAATCATCGCCCAGCCCGGCGCGGCGGCGCCCGTGGTCGCCCAGCAGCACGGTGCCCGCCAGATGCTCGGCCCGCGCCAGCAAAGGCGGCAGCGGGGCGGCGGCGGTTTCGGCACGATGCCTGAGGGCGGGGGCGACGCTCACGCGGCGGCCTCGGCTCGGGTCAGGCTGGTTGCTGTCTCGTCGATCAGGTCGGCCAAGGTGTCGCCTCGTGCCCGGGCGGCAAAGTTCAACGCCATCCGGTGGCTCAGCACCGGGCGGGCCATGTCCAGAACATCTTCGGGGCTGGGCGCCAACCGTCCCTGAAGCAGCGCCCGCGCCCGCACCGTCAGCATCAGCGCCTGCGCCGCGCGCGGGCCGGGACCCCAGGCCACGGTGTCGCGCACCCGGTCGCTGACCCCCGGCTCGTCAGGGCGGAAGGCGCGCACCAGGTCGAGGATCATCTCGACCACCGACTCGCCCACCGGCATCCGCCGCAGCAGCACCTGCGCGGCCAGCAGATCGGCCTGGGTCATCACCTGATGCGCCTCGGCCTCTTCGGCGCCGGTGGTGGCAAGCAGAATTTCGCGTTCGGTCGCGCGGTCGGGATAATCGACGTCGATCTGTACCAGGAACCGGTCCAGCTGCGCCTCGGGCAGGGGATAGGTGCCTTCCTGCTCGATCGGGTTCTGGGTCGCCAGCACGTGAAACGGCGTGCCCAGCGGCCGGTTCTCGCCCGCCACGGTGACCGTTTTTTCCTGCATCGCCTGCAACAGCGCCGACTGGGTGCGGGGGCTGGCGCGGTTGATCTCGTCCGCCATCAGAAGCTGGCAGAAGATTGGACCGGGAATGAAGCGGAACCGGCGGCTGCCATCCTCGGCGGTGTCCAGCACCTCGGAGCCAAGAATATCGGCGGGCATCAGGTCGGGCGTGAACTGGATGCGGTTGCCATGCAGGCCCATGACGGTCGACAGAGTCTCGACCAGTCGCGTCTTGCCAAGCCCCGGCAGGCCGATCAGCAGCGCATGTCCACCGCACAAAAGCGCGGTCAGGGTCAGGTCCACCACCCGCTCCTGGCCGATGAAGCGGCGGGTGATCGAGGCCCGCGCTTCTTGCAGCTTGATGCCAAGCGCGTCGATTTCCCCGAGCAGGTCGGCAGGTTCGGACATGGTTTTCCCTCCGCGGCAACTATATGGGTATGAGTGTATCGCGCTGACAGCAAATGGCAAAAACAATGAGCGGACAAAAGCCTGTGAAACCTTCGGCAGACGGCCTTCTTGCCTCGGCCCGGGCGATCAAATCCAAGGGGCCGGCCCCGGTGCATCTGTGGAACCCGCCGTTCAACGGCGATATCGACATGCGCATCGCGCGGGACGGGACGTGGTTCTATCAGGGCACGCCGATCAACCGGCCGGCCATGGTGCGGCTGTTCTCGTCGATCCTGAAGCGTGAAGAGGACCGGTACTATCTGGTCACCCCGGTCGAAAAGGTCGGGATTCGCGTCGATGACGCGCCTTTTGTTGCAGTGGATGTCGAGGCGGCTGGGCAGGGGCGCGATCAGGTGCTGACCTTTACCACCCATATGGGCGACAGCGCGGTGGCGGGGGCAGGCAACCCGATCCGGATGGCGCAGGACCCCGCGACCGGGGAACCCGCGCCTTATGTTCATATCCGCACGGGGCTTGAGGCGCTGATCGACCGCAAGAGTTTCTATCGGCTGATGGATCTGGGCGCGGTCGAGGATGGCTGGTTCGGCCTGTGGTCCTCGGGAAGCTTCTTTCCCCTGATGACGGTCGAGGAGTTGGAGCGCGGCTGACCCGCGCCTGCGTGGCGCTCAGGCGGTCTTGACGATCAGGAACACCCGCGCCGGTCCGTCGCCGGTGGCGCTGATCTTGTGTGGAATGTCAGCGGCATAGCGCGCGGTATCGCCCGGGCCCAGATCCTGTATCGCGGCGCCCGAGGTTACACGCACTGCGCCATCGAGCACGGTCAGCTGTTCGCGGGTGCCGCGCGCATGGGGCTGGCTGTTCAGCGTGCCACCGGGCTTGAAGCTGATGTCATAGACCTCGTGCCCGCCGGCATCCTCGGGCGGGGACAGGATGCGGATGCGGCAACCCTGGCCCATATTGTCAATGCTGGGCACCTCGGAGGCGCGCAGGGTGTCGATACGGTCGGCGGCCTCGGCGGCCTCGAGCAGGCCCGCGAAATCGACCTGAAGCGCGCGCGTCAGGTTCCACAGCGTGGCGATGGTCGGGCTGCTTTCACCCCGTTCGATCTGGCTGACCATAGAGCGCGAGACGCCGCTGAGATTGGCGACCGCCTCAAGCGAAAGACCCTGTGCACGACGCGCCTCTTTCAGGCGCGCGGGCAGGCGGTTCAGGATATCGTCGGGGTTTTCCGTCATGACGGAATCTCTGCGCCTGCTGTTGTGGATTGTCAATCTGCGGGCATGATATTAGAGGATGCAATGTTATAACATTATACCCATCCTGATGCCGCGAAATATCTCGACAACACTGCGCCGTCACAAGGCGTCACCAATGCGCCGGTTCGACCGGTTGCCGCCGGACCTGCGCGGTTGGCTGCGCCAGGCCGCCTTGTGCTGGTCGGTCCGATCGGCAGAACGCGTCTGGTTCAAGGAGTTGCGCCGTCATGGCGGAGGCATCGGTGCTGCCTTGCGCCGCCTGGACGAGATCGAGAGATGCCTGCTGGAAAAAGACGCGCCGCGCCTTTGGGGCGGGGACCATCCCGGCCCGTGAAGTCGGGACCGACTGGCGCGACAAAATGACGACACGTCTCAGGCGACAAACCATGCTGCGGGTGCATAATGGGCGAAACCCTGAGGAGGATAACATGACCGATATCGTGATTCTGGACGGTGCCCGCACCGCCATCGGCACTTTTGGTGGGGCGCTGGCCTCGACTGCGCCCATCGACTTGGCCACCGTCGTGACCGAGGCGGCGCTGGAACGTTCGGGCGTCGACGGCGCCCAGATCGGCCATGTGGTGTTCGGCCATGTGATCAATACCGAACCCCGCGACATGTATCTGAGCCGGGTTGCCGCGATGCAGGCGGGTATCCCGAACGGCACGCCCGCGATGAACGTGAACCGCCTGTGCGGGTCCGGTGCGCAGGCCATCGTTTCGGCGGTGCAGTCGCTGATGCTGGGGGATGCGGAGTTTGCCGTGGCCGGTGGTGCCGAAAGCATGTCGCGCAGCCCGTTCATCATGACCCAGGCCCGCTGGGGCGCCAAGATGGGCGACGTCAAATCGCTCGACATGATGCTGGGCGCGCTGAACTGCCCGTTTGGTACCGGACATATGGGTGTGACCGCTGAGAATGTCGCCGATGAACACCAGATCAGCCGCGAGCAGATGGACCAGTTCGCCATGACTTCGCAGGAGCGCGCGGCCGCAGCCATTGCGGCGGGGCATTTCGATGGCCAGATCACGCCGGTGCAGGTCAAGGTCAAGCGCGACATGGTCGATTTCAAGGTCGACGAGCACCCCAAGGCGACCTCGGTCGAGGTGCTGGCCGGGCTGAAGCCGGTGTTCAAGAAGGATGGCCGGGTGACGGCGGGCAACGCCAGCGGCATCAACGACGGTGCGGCGGCGATGGTGCTGGCCACGGCGGATGCGGCGGAAAAGGCCGGGCTGAAGCCCAAGGCCCGCATTCTGGGCTATGCCCATGCCGGTGTCCGCCCCGAGGTGATGGGCATCGGCCCGGTTCCGGCGGTGCAGAACCTGCTGGCCCGCACCGGCCTGAGCATCGGTGATCTCGACGTGATCGAATCGAACGAGGCCTTTGCCGCCCAGGCACTGGCGGTGAACAAGGAACTGGGTCTGGATGCGGCCAAGGTGAACCCCAATGGTGGCGCGATTGCGCTGGGTCACCCGGTCGGCGCGACCGGTGCGATCATCACGCTGAAAACGCTCTATGAACTGGAGCGTACGGGCGGGTCCAAGGGGCTGATCACCATGTGCATCGGCGGCGGTCAGGGCATCGCCATCGCCATCGAGCGGCTCTGAGCCGAGAGGCTGGGGGCGCTGCCCCCAGACCCCCGGAGTATTTTGGGCGAAATGAAGCAGGGGCGCGATCAGCCGGTCGCGTCCCTTTCTCGTTTCCGGGCCAGCTTCGCGGCCAGGTTCGGGCCGATGCCCGGACGCGACCAGGGGCATTCGGCGATACAGATGGCGCAGCCATGGGTCTGGTTGAAGAAGGGCAGGCATTTGTCGAAATCGACATACCATTTGCGCGCGCCGCGCACGGTCTGCTTGTCCGCGAACAGCGCCTCGGGCGGGCAGGCGTCCTGACAGATGCGGCAGTTCTGGCAATAGCCGTCGATACCGTGATCCTGCGCCGGCGTTGGAGCAAAAGGCGCATCGGTCAGCACCGCCGACAGGCGGAACGAGGCGCCGAGATCGGGGTTGATGATGGACCCGTGCTTGCCCAACTCGCCAAAGCCACAGGCCAGCGCGGGCGGGATCATCGCCAGCGCGCCGGTCATCGGGCCGGTCAGCGGCTCGGCCTGCCAGCCTTGCAGGCGAAGCCATCCGGCGATGGTTTTGGCGGCCTGTGCGGCGCGAGTATATTGCGTCATAACCTCAAGCCCGGCGCTTGGCTTGGGCGCGGTGGCGATGGCGTCGTAATCATGGGCCACGCCGATCATGATGACGCGGGATTGCGTTATTTCGTGGCCTTCGAAGACCCAGTCGGGGTTCATCTCAGCAACGCCGGTCAGGTCGCAGGCGCCGCTGTCCACGAATTGCGCCAGCGCGGCGGTCCAGTCCGCGGGCGCGCGAATGGCGGCGGTGCCGGCCAGTGGAGGCAGGGGGGCGTCCAGCACCGTCTGGCGGGCGGCACGTCTGGTGGCAAAGTCAGGCTCTTTTGCCGATTGCCGGTAGAAATAGTGTTGCAGCGGCCCGTGGGGGATGTCGCCCGGATCGGGTGCCCAATAGACCATGCGCGGGCGGCGAAACGCTGTTTCGCCCAGCCCGTTGATGTCATTGCCGCTGATCTCGGGCGCAAGGGCCGCCTGTTCGGGATCGGGGGTAAAGGGGCGATGTGGATTGGTGCGAGCCATGGGTGCAGCCTAGCACGATGGCGTCGCCTGTCACTCGCTCACATGAGCAGGCTCGCCAGCAGCACCACGCCGCCACCGATCAGCGCGCCACCCAGGGCAGGCCAGAACGCTGCGCTGCGGCCCGGTTTCTCGTCCAGACCCGGTTGCGACTGCGCCACCAGCGCCCGTTCGACCAGATCGGGCAGGCGCGGGCCGAAGCGGGCCACCACCAGCGCGGTCTTGCCCAGATCGGCCAGCACCGCGCGCGGTCCGATGGATTGCTTGATGTAATCCTCGACCACCGGGCGGGCGACCTCCCAGATGTTGATATGCGGGTCGAGCGAACGGGCCACGCCTTCGACCACGACCATGGTACGTTGCAGCAGGATCAGCTCGGTCCGGGTTTCCATGCCGAACCGTTCGGTGACCTCGAAGAGGTAGCTCAGCAGCCGGCCCATCGAGATATGGGTCGCATCCATGCCAAAGATCGGCTCGCCCACCGCGCGCAAGGCGCGGGCGAATTCGTCGACATCCTGGGTGGCGGGCACGTAACCGGCCTCGAAATGCACCTCGGCCACGCGCTTGTAATCGCGGCGGATGAAGCCGAACAGGATCTCGGCATAGACCCGGCGGGTATATTCGTCGATATGACCCATGATGCCGAAGTCATAGGCGATGATATCGCCATCGGCGGCGACCTTCAGGTTGCCCTGATGCATGTCGGCATGGAAATAGCCATCGCGCAGCGCGTGCAGCAGGAACAGGCGCAGCACCCGTTCGCCAAGATCGCGCCGGTTGTGTCCGGCGGCGTCCAGCGCGGCATTGTCACCCAGCGGCACGCCATCGGCCCAGCCCAGCGTCATCACCCGTCGCGCC
Source organism: Ruegeria sp. BHSC223 (assembly GCF_059613025.1). Lineage (NCBI taxonomy): Bacteria > Pseudomonadati > Pseudomonadota > Alphaproteobacteria > Rhodobacterales > Roseobacteraceae > Ruegeria > Ruegeria sp. BHSC223. Next base: position 56,300 of record NZ_JBXWRR010000004.1, on the reverse strand, counting down.
GAGAGCGACCAGCGCACCGGCGGTAGGCGGAACCCGGCATCCCCCTTGGTGTTGTCGGCGAATTCCGAGGCGGCGGCACTTTCCAGCCGCAGATCAAGCTCTCCGCGCACCACGCCATCGAAATGCTCGATCACCTCGATCGGGCGCAGGCGACGGGCACCTGGGGCGAAAAGGTCGACGATGCGGGCGGCGAAATAGAACGCGTCCACATCCTTGCGAAAGGCGCGCTCGATGCCAGGGCGCAGCACCTTGACCGCCACATCCTCGCCGCTGTCGGCCAGACGCGCCCGGTGCACCTGGGCGATGGACGCCGCCGCGATCGGCTCGCTGAATTCGCTGAACATCTCGGGCAAGGGGCGGCCCAGTTCCCGCTCCACCTCGCGCATGGCGGTGGCGCGGGGAAAGGGCGGCAATTGATCCTGCAACACGCGCAGTTGATCGGCCAGAACTTGGCCCACCACGTCGGGCCGGGTCGAAAGCACCTGACCGAACTTGATATAGGCCGGTCCCATCGCCATCAGCGCGCGGGTGGCGGGCGGCAGGCTGGGGTCGCCCTTGAAGCCCAGCCACTGGAACGGTTTGCCCAGCGCGCGGGCCAGAATGCGCAGCGGGCGCGGCGCGTCAAACGCATCCAGCACCGCGCCCATGGCGCCGTTGCGCTCCAGCGTGGCGCCCGTGCGGATCAGGCGGATGATATTGTGGGGGCCGCGCATGGATCAGATCTTCCAGCCGGAATGCAGCGCGGCGATGCCCATGCTCAGGTTGCGGTACTTGGCATTGCCGAAACCCGCCGCCTTGACCATGCCCAGGAACGTTTCCTGATCGGGGAAGTTGCGGATCGATTCCACCAGATACTGATAGCTGGCGCTGTCATTGGCGATCAGCTGACCCATGCGCGGGATCACGTTGAAACTGTAAAGGTCATAGAGCTTTTGCAGCCCGTCATTGGGCAACTGGCTGAACTCCAGCACCATCAGGCGTCCACCGGGGCGCAGCACGCGGTAAGCCTCGTTCAGGGCCTCTTGTGGGCGGGTCACGTTCCGGATGCCGAAAGAGATGGTGTAGACGTCGAACGTGTTATCCTCGAACGGCAGCGCCATGGCGTCGCCCACCACCCAGTCGAGACTGTCGGCCATGCGCTCGGCCTCGGCCCGTTTGCGGCCTTCGACCAGCATCGGCTCGGTCAGATCCAGAACGGTGGCATGGCCATGGCCCGCGCGTTTCAGGAACCGGAAAGAGATATCGCCGGTCCCCCCCGCCACATCCAAGAGCCGCTGGCCCGGGCGCGGCGCCAGCCAGTCCATCATCGCGTCTTTCCAGACCCGGTGGATGCCCATCGACATCACATCGTTCATGACATCGTATTTCGAGGCGACCGAGCCGAACACGCCCTGTACCCGTCCCGCCTTTTCATGCTCGGGCACGGTTTCAAAGCCGAAATGGGTGGTCTTGTCGGATGTGTCGGACATGGGTCTTGCCGTTCCTCGCATTTCGCCCCTTCTTATAGGGCGCTGAGACCGGGGCACAATGCGGCCCTTTGGATGAGGAGCGTCTAATGCCTGAATTGCCCGAGGTCGAGACCGTGCGGCGCGGATTGGCCCCCGCGATGGAGGGGGCGGTGATCGCGCGGGCCGAGGTCAACCGGCCCGACCTGCGCTGGCCCTTTCCTGCGCGGATGGCCGAGCGGCTGACCGGTCAGCGGGTGGAACGCTTGCGGCGGCGATCGAAATACATCCTGGCCGATCTGTCGGGGGGCGAGACGCTGTTGATCCATCTGGGCATGTCGGGGCGGATGACCGTCTCGGGCGATCCGCTGGGGCAGTTCGTGCACACCCACCCTGAGGCGCAGAAACATGACCATGTGGTGTTTCACATGGACAACGGTGCCCGCATCACCTTCAACGACCCGCGCCGGTTCGGCGCGATGGACCTGATGCCGACCGCGACCGCCGAAGATCACAAGCTGTTGATGGTGCTGGGACCTGAGCCGTTGGGCAACGATTTCCACGAAAACCACCTGATTGCCGCGTTCAAGGGCAAGAACACCCCAGCCAAATCCGCCCTGCTGGATCAGAGAATCGTCGCGGGGCTAGGAAATATCTATGTCTGCGAGGCGCTGTTCCGCGCTGGGGTGTCGCCGCGTCGCAAGGCGGGACAGATCGCTGCCGTCCGTGTGGCCGCGCTGGTGCCAATCATCCGTCAGGTGCTGACCGAGGCGATTGAAGCGGGTGGATCCTCGCTGAAGGATTTTCGGCAAGCCGATGGCGAGCTTGGATATTTTCAGCACAGTTTCGACGTCTACGGGCGCGAGGGGGAACCCTGTCGCCGTCCGGGTTGCGGCGGCACGGTGCAGAGAATCACCCAGTCGGGTCGCTCATCCTTCTACTGCGCGCAATGCCAAAGATAACTTGAACCATCTCTCGCCCATGATAAGGAATCGTTTCGAAACGGAACAACCGAGAGCGAAAGCCCCATGGCCTTTGAGACGATCATCGTCGAAGTTGAAGACCACGTAGCCCTGATCAGGCTGAACCGTCCCGATGCGCTGAACGCGCTCAACACGCAATTGTTGGGCGAGCTTTGCACCGCGCTGGAAGAGGCCGATGGCAATGACAAGGTGCGTTGCATCGTGATCACCGGCAGCGACAAGGCGTTTGCCGCCGGGGCCGATATCCGCGAGATGTCTGAGAAGACGTATGTCGAGGTGTATAGCGAGAACCTGTTCGCGGCCGCCAATGACCGCGTCAGCGCCATCCGCAAGCCGATCATCGCGGCAGTGGCGGGTTACGCGCTGGGCGGTGGCTGTGAACTGGCGATGCTGTGCGATTTCATCATTGCGGCGGACACCGCCAAGTTCGGCCAGCCCGAGATAAATCTGGGCGTGATCGCCGGTATTGGCGGCACCCAGCGCCTGACCCGGCTGGTGGGCAAGTCCAAGTCGATGGACCTGAATCTGACCGGGCGCTTCATGGATGCCGAAGAGGCCGAGCGCGCCGGGCTGGTCAGTCGCGTGGTGCCTGCCAAGAAGCTGGTCGAGGAGGCGCTGAGCGCGGCCCAGAAGATTGCCGAGAAGTCGATGATTAGCGCCTTTGCGGTCAAGGAAGCGGTCAACCGCTCCTACGAGACCACGCTGAGCGAGGGGCTGCTGTTCGAGCGCCGCGTATTCCATTCGATGTTCGCCACCGAGGACCAGAAAGAGGGCATGGCCGCGTTCCTGGAAAAACGCGCCGCCCAGTTTCGCGACAAGTGACGTCGCGTTATGGAATCAGTGCAGCAGGCGGGCGCATGCCCGCCTGTTTGCGTTTCGGCGGATGGGGGCTTGGCTTTTGCCGCCTTTTTCGCTAAATGCCGCCGTCATACATGCGCGTGGGGCCCGCTCTGGCTAGAATCACACCGGTGAGACTGATCCGGGAGAGGGGCGTCATTGCGTGACATGAACAGAACCGAACCCGAATAAAGGTCAGAAAACATGGCAAATTCGCCCCAGGCAGCAAAGCGTGCCCGTCAGAACGAAAAACGCTTCGCCATCAACAAAGCCCGTCGTTCGCGCATCCGCACCTATCTGCGCAAAGTCGAAGAGGCCATCGCCTCGGGCGACAAGGACGCGGCAACCGCAGCTCTGCGCGCGGCTCAGCCCGAACTGATGCGCGGCGTCAGCAAGGGTGTGTTCCACAAGAACACTGCATCCCGCAAAATGTCCCGCCTGTCCTCGCGCGTCAAAGCGCTGGGCTAAGACGGCCCCGAATCCCCCCAAAAAGGGGTTTTCAAGAAGGCGCTGCAATGGCAGCGCCTTTTTTCGTGCCTGTTGCAACCAGGCCCCGTTACAGCGGCGGCAAGAGATTCTTTGCAGGTGAATCCCGAGTCAACATCATAGTTTCGTTGCCGCTCCGCAGACCGACTTGCTACCACTGTCTCAGCGATTCACTCGCTTGGGGGGACAGGCACTCTTCAGCACGGTCCGACGGGCATCGGGCTTTGTGAAGATGGTCGAAAGCGCTTTGTCACTATCGCTTTCGATCTCTGTGGGGTTCGAGCTGCTCGGGCTACCACCCTGTCTATTTGAGTGTGTTATGTTGGTATCTGGTTTTGAGCTGTGCCTTGTCGGGGCAGTCCGGGACCAGGTTGCTATGCATGACAATTGTTCGTCGGATGACTGGCGTTCCTTTCGGGGCGACTGTTTTTGTTACGTGCGGCACAAGTGGATCGTGAGGCCAGGCATGGCTCAGAAATGATGGGTAATAAGGCCGAAAGTCGGCCAAATAACGGGATGGCGTGAGGCGCTGGATGACACAAGAAAAATGGGGATTGCTATGTCAGAAATTGCTCAAGACGGTGGGGCAGAACAATTTCACGACCTGGATCGAACCGCTTGAGTTTCAGGCGCTTGAGGATGGGGTTGCGGTCTTTACGGTCCCGACCAATTTTATGGGAAACTATGTAAGCCAGAACTTCTCTGACCTTATCCTGTACGAGCTAAACAATGCCGGCGAACCCGCACGGCGTTTGGCGTTTCGTGTGGCGGCGAATTTGCCGGCGCGCCCGGCGCAAACAGCCAAGCCAGCCGCTATTCCTGCCGCTGCGTCCGAAATGTCCCCCCGGCGGTTTGCCGAGATTTCCGAGCCGCTAGATGGGTTGCAGGCCGCACCGCTCGACCCGCGCTTCACCTTTGATAGTTTCGTGGTTGGCAAACCGAACGAGCTGGCCCATGCGGCAGCGCGCCGGGTTTCCGAGGGCGGGCCGGTCACGTTTAACCCACTGGTGCTTTATGGCGGGGTAGGACTGGGTAAGACCCACCTGATGCATGCCATCGCCTGGGAGCTGAAGGCCAAGTGCCCCGAGTTGAACGTGCTCTACCTGTCGGCAGAACAGTTCATGTACCGTTTCGTACAGGCGCTGCGCGAGCGCCGGATGATGGATTTCAAGCATCTGTTCCGCTCGGTCGATGTTCTAATGGTGGATGATGTGCAGTTCATTGCCGGCAAGGACAGCACTCAGGAAGAGTTCTTTCACACTTTCAATGCGCTGGTTGACCAGAACAAGCAGATCATCATTTCGGCCGACCGCGCGCCGGGCGAGATCAAGGATCTCGAAGACCGGGTGAAATCGCGTTTGCAATGCGGCTTGGTGGTGGATCTGCATCCCACAGATTACGAACTGCGCTTGGGCATCCTGCAAACCAAGGTGCAGATGTATCGTACCACCTATCCCGATCTGGTCATCGCGGATGGGGTGCTGGAATTCCTGGCGCATCGAATCTCGACCAATGTGCGCGTGCTCGAAGGGGCGCTGACCCGTCTCTTTGCCTTTGCCTCGCTGGTTGGGCGCGAGATCGACATGGAGCTGACCCAGGATTGTTTGGCGGATGTCCTACGCGCCTCGGAACGCAAGATCACGGTCGAAGAGATCCAGCGCAAGGTTTCAGATTACTACAATATCCGTTTGAGCGATATCATTGGGCCTAAGCGTTTGCGCTCTTACGCACGGCCGCGTCAGGTGGCGATGTATCTGTGCAAGCAGCTGACCAGCCGGTCACTGCCCGAGATCGGGCGGCGCTTTGGCGGCCGTGACCACACCACGGTGATGTACGGTGTAAAGCGGATCGAAGAGTTGAAGTTGACCGACGGTCAGATTGCCGAAGACGTCGAAATGCTGCGTCGCGCGCTGGAGGCGTGAGGCCAGGCGGGGTGGCCGCAAGGCCATCCCGCACTTCGCTGTGCGCGCAGCAAGCCCATTGGGCTTCTGCTACGCGAGCGCTTTTCCCGAATTGCAACCATGCCATAATCGCGTCCCATCTGGGGGCGCCCTCTTGACGCTGTTGGCGTTAGGCCCGAGAAAACCAAAAAAGCCTTGTGTCGAAGGGGGAACCCGCTAGTTTGCCCTTCCCGGCCCATTCGGAGGATGAAGGGACATGAAGATCAGCATCGAACGCGGCGCCCTGCTGAAGGCCGTTGCGCAAGCGCAATCGGTTGTCGAGCGCCGGAACACGATCCCGATCCTTGCCAATGTGCTGATCGAGGCCGAGGGCGAAGGGGTACAGTTCCGCGCGACCGATCTGGATATCGAAGTGGTCGACAAGGCGCCTGCCATGATCGAACGGCCTGGCGCCACCACCGTTTCGGCCACCACGCTGCACGAGATCGTGCGCAAGCTGCCGGACGGAGCGCTGGTCACCCTTACCGCAGATGCGGCGGCTGGCCGGTTGACCGTCGATGCCGGTCGCTCGAACTTCTCGCTGGCGACTCTGCCGCGCGAGGATTTCCCGGTGATGGCGTCGTCGGAGTACCAGTCGAATTTCACCGCCAACGCTGCGGTTCTGCGGCGTCTGTTCGACAAGTCCAAATTCGCCATCTCGACGGAAGAGACCCGGTATTACCTGAACGGTGTCTACATGCATGTGGCCGATGGCGATGGCGGCAAGGTGCTGCGCTGCGTTGCTACCGATGGCCACCGTCTGGCACGGATCGACGCCGATCTGCCGGCGGGTGCGACGGACATGCCCGGCGTGATCGTGCCCCGCAAGACCGTGGGCGAGCTGCGCAAGCTGCTGGACGATGACGAGATGGATATCGCGGTGTCGGTGAGTGAGACCAAGGTCCGCTTTGCCACACCCGATATAACGCTAACCTCCAAGGTGATCGACGGTACATTTCCTGACTACACCCGTGTTATCCCTCAGGGGAATACAAGGCGGCTCGAGGTGGACGCCTCGGAGTTCGCTAAGGCTGTGGACCGGGTTGCTACCGTCAGCTCGGAGCGCTCGCGCGCGGTCAAGCTGCAGCTGGACGAAGACAAACTGGTCCTGTCGGTGAATGCACCTGATAGTGGAGCTGCGGAAGAGGAACTGGCTGTTGCCTATGGTGACGAACGGCTCGAGATCGGGTTCAACGCAAAGTACCTGCTGGAGATTGCCAGCCAGGTGGATCGCGAAAACGCGGTGTTCCTGTTCAATTCCTCGGGGGATCCGACCCTGATGCGCGAAGGCAATGATCAGAGCGCGGTCTACGTGGTCATGCCGATGCGCGTCTGATCGCGCTGACGCGCGATGCCTCCGGCGGAGGTATTTTCGAACAGAAGAAGGGAGGGGTCATGGCACTGGCCCTGACCGCAATCACGATCTCGCATTTCCGGTCGCATCACTTGCTGCGGCTCAACCTGGACGAGCGGCCCGTGGCGATCCATGGGCCCAACGGGGCGGGCAAGACTAACATTCTTGAGGCGGTGTCGATGTTTTCGCCCGGGCGCGGTATGCGCCGGGCCAGCGCCGCCGAGATGACCCGGCGCCCCGAGGCGCTGGGTTGGAAGCTGAGCGCCGAGCTTGTCGCGGGGCATCAGCGCCACGAGATCGAAACCTGGTCCGAGGGCGGCGCCGCGCGGCAGGTGCGCATCGACGACAAGGCGGCCAGCCAGGTGGCGCTGGGGCGGTTGGTGCGGATGGTCTGGCTGGTACCCTCGATGGACCGTTTGTGGATCGAGGGGCCAGAGGGACGGCGGCGCTTTCTGGACCGGATGACCATGAGTTTCGAGCCCGATCATGCCGAGGCTGTACTGACCTATGAAAAGGCCATGCGCGAGCGCAATCGCCTGCTGCGCGAACAGGTGCGGGACGCTCATTGGTATCTGGCGCTGGAAACCCAGATGGCGGCGGCTGGACACCGAATTCACGCTGCGCGCCAGAGCGCCCTGACCGCGTTGGCCGCAGCGCAGACCCAGGCCGAAACCGCCTTTCCTACCGCCGATCTTGAGTTGACCCAGACCGAAGGTGCGCTGCCCGAAAGCGAGAGCGATCTGCGCGAGGCATTGGCCGAGAGCCGGTTTCGCGATCTGGCTGCAGGGCGCACATTGGTGGGGCCGCATCGTAGCGATCTGTACGGTGTCTATGCCGCCAAGGGGGTGCCCGCCAGCGACTGTTCGACCGGCGAACAAAAGGCGCTGCTAGTTTCGCTGATCCTGGCCAACGCACGCGCGTTGGCCGAACAGGTGGGATCACCGCCGGTGTTGCTCTTGGACGAGATCGCGGCCCATCTGGATGCGGGGCGCCGCGCGGCGCTTTATGACGAGATCTGTGCGCTGGGCGCGCAGGCCTGGATGACCGGAACCGGGCCTGAACTGTTTGCCGAACTCGGCACGCGAGCGCAGACCATAGCGCTGGTCGAGCATAACGGTGAATCGGAGATGGTAGAAACATGACGCTTTCGGCAATCGACCTGGCACTTTATGCGGGGGCGGTTTTCGTACTGTTCCTGACGCCTGGCCCGGTCTGGCTGGCATTGACGGCGCGTACCCTGTCGGGCGGATTTCAGGCGGCCTGGCCGCTGACGCTGGGCGTGGTGGTGGGCGACAGCCTATGGCCTGTTCTGGCGGTTCTGGGTATCGGCTGGATCACGGCTGCCTCGACCCAGATTGCGCTGGTGCTCAAGGTGGTTGCGGTGCTGGTCTTTGTCACCTTGGGGATCGTCACGATCCGCAACGCAGATCGGACCATCGCCAGTGACAACCGGTTGACCCGGCCTGGTATCTGGGCCGGGTTTCTGGCGGGGCTGGTGGTGATCCTGGGCAACCCCAAGGCGGTGCTGTTCTATATGGGAATCTTGCCGGGTTTCTTCGATCTGGCGAACGTCACCACCACCGATATCGTTGCCATCGTGGCGGTGTCGCAGGTGGTGCCGCTGGTGGGCAATCTGATGCTGGCGGCTTTTGTCGATCGGGTGCGGCGGGTGTTGAGCTCGCCCCGTGCGCTCAGGCGGATGAACTTGATGGCGGGTGGCATGCTGATCGTGGTCGGGTTGATCCTGCCCTTTACGTGATCAGCCAAGCTGCCAGAAAGGGATAGAGCGCCTCGGCTGGCGTGCCGGTGGGCTGACCGCCCTGACAGAAGCGGATCGCGATAACCTGGTTGAGGAAGGCCTGAATGCCCTCGGCCAAAAGGGCAGGGGGATGATCGCCGCGAACGGTGCCCGCCGCTTGCATGCTCACGATCCAACCTGCCCAAAGGTCGATCTGACGGTAAAAGCCCTGGGTCACAATCTCATCCCGCTCGGCCCCGGTCGAGCCGGAATAGCGAAGCAACAGATCAAAGATCACCCGGTCGCTGGCGACAAAGTCGAGCAGGGGCACCAGACGTTCCATCAATTGCGGCAGATCGGCGGGTGGGGCGGCGTTCTCCATCTCGTCGATGAGGCGCATCACCTCGGCCCCGATCAGAACGGCGAGCAATCCGTCCTTGTCGCTGAAATGCGAAAACAGCGTACCCTTGGCAACGCCGGCGGCCTCGACCACATCCTCGACCCGCAACCCGGCATATCCCTGAGCGTCAACCAAGCGCGCGGCTTCGGCCAGCAGGCGGGCGCGGGTTTCCAGGCGGCGTTTCTGCGGTGGGCGGGCCATGGCTGTCCTTTCAAAAAAATGACCAGGGTCAAAAATATATATTGACCTTGGTCAATTTCTGTATATTTAAATTGACCAAGGTCACTTTTGCAGAGGAAACAGGAAAATGTCCACACGTAAAATCATCATTCTCAACGGTCACCCGGGTCAGTCGTCGCTGTCGAAATCGCTGTGCGAGGCCTATGCCAGCGCGGCACGCGAGGGCGGCCACCAAGTGCGCTATCACGATCTGTCGCAGATGCGGTTCGACATGGATTACGGCGAGGGTGGGTACAAGAACACCAAACCGCTGGAGCCCGAGTTGGAGGCGTTTCTGGCCGATCTGGAATGGGCCGAGCATGTGGTTCTGGCGACGCCGCTCTGGTGGGGGGCGATCCCGGCCAAGCTGAAGGGGCTGTTCGACCGTTCACTGTTGCCGGGGCGGGCCTTCGACACTCGCAACACCAATTTCATGGGGGTTCCAGCGCCGCTGCTCAAGGGGCGCACGGCGCGGGTGCTGATGACATCGGACACGCCGGCGATGTTGTTGGGGCTGTTTTACTCGAACGCGATCAAGAAAGTTCTGGCCCGTCAGATCCTGGGTTTTGTCGGGATCAAGCCGGCCCGCTTCTCGACATTTGCCCCCGCCACCGGTGCCGAGGGCGACCGGGTCCAGAAGTGGCTGCGCAAGGCCGCGCAGATGGGTGCAAAAGCGGCCTGAAACAATTGCTGAAAATCAGGCCCGGGCCGTGACATTCCCCTGCGGGTTTCGTATAAAATCACAAAAATACGAAGGAAGGCGCGAATGTCCGAAATCGAGCAACCCGGAAATGAGTACGGTGCCGATTCCATCAAAGTTCTCAAGGGCTTGGAGGCCGTGCGCAAGCGGCCCGGGATGTATATCGGTGACACCGATGACGGTTCGGGCCTGCATCACATGGTGTATGAGGTCGTCGATAACGGTATCGACGAGGCGCTGGCGGGCCATGCCGACCATGTGACGGTTAAAATTCACGCCGACAGCAGCGTTTCCGTCGCCGATAACGGTCGTGGGATTCCGGTGGATATCCACGCCGAAGAGGGGGTCTCGGCCGCCGAGGTGATCATGACCCAGCTGCATGCGGGCGGCAAGTTCGACAGCAACTCCTACAAGGTGTCGGGCGGTCTGCACGGCGTGGGTGTCTCGGTGGTGAACGCGCTCAGCGACTGGCTGGAATTGCGTATCTGGCGCCACGGCAAGGAGCATGTCGCCCGGTTCGAGCGGGGCGATACGGTCGAACATCTGCGGGTGGTCGGAGAGTGCGGCGACCGCACAGGGACCGAGGTTCGCTTCCTTGCCTCGACCACAACATTCTCGAACCTCGACTATGTGTTCGAGACGCTGGAAAAACGCCTGCGCGAACTGGCCTTCCTGAACTCGGGCGTGCGCATCATCCTGATCGACGAGCGCCCGGCCGAGCGGCTGGAAACCGAGCTGTTCTACGAAGGCGGCGTGCGCGAGTTTGTCAAGTATCTGGACCGCTCGAAAACGCCGGTCATGCCGGTGCCGATCTATTTCAAGGGCGAGCGCGACGATATCGGCGTCGAGATCGCGATGTGGTGGAACGACAGCTATCACGAGACGGTACTGCCCTTTACCAACAACATCCCGCAGCGCGATGGCGGCACCCATGTCGCAGGTTTTCGCGGTGCCCTGACGCGCACCATCAACAACTATGCTCAATCAAGCGGCATTGCGAAAAAGGAGAAGATCAACTTTACCGGTGATGATGCGCGCGAGGGGCTGACCTGTGTGCTGTCGGTGAAGGTACCCGATCCGAAATTCTCATCCCAGACCAAGGACAAGCTTGTCTCGTCCGAGGTGCGTCCGGCGGTCGAAAACCTGGTGAACGAGAAACTGGCCGAGTGGTTCGAGGAGAACCCGAACGAGGCCAAACAGATCGTCGGAAAGATCATCGAGGCCGCGCTGGCCCGCGAGGCCGCCCGAAAGGCGCGTGAATTGACCCGGCGCAAGACAGCGATGGATGTGAACTACCTCGCTGGCAAGCTCAAGGATTGTTCTGAAAAGGACCCGTCCAAGACCGAAGTGTTCCTGGTCGAGGGTGACAGCGCCGGCGGCTCGGCCCAGACCGGGCGCGACCGTCGTACGCAGGCGGTGCTGCCTCTGCGGGGCAAGATCCTGAACGTGGAGAGGGCGCGGTTCGACCGGATGCTGGGCAGCCAGGAGATCGGCAACCTGGTGATGGCGCTGGGCACCGGTATCGGGCGGGATGAATTCAACATCGACAAGCTGCGCTACCACAAGATCGTCATCATGACCGACGCTGATGTCGACGGCGCGCATATCCGCACCCTGCTGCTCACCTTCTTCTACCGGCAGATGCCGGAATTGATCGAGGGCGGGTATCTCTATATCGCGCAGCCGCCGCTATACAAGGTCGCGCGCGGCAAGTCCGAGGTCTATCTCAAGGATCAGGCGGCGCTGGATGACTATCTGATCCAGCAGGGCGTCGAGGGCGCGGTACTGAAGCTTGGCAATGGCGAAGAGATCGTCGGCCAGGATCTGGCCCGAGTGGTGGACGAGGCGCGGCAGCTGAAACGCGTGCTCGACGCCTTCCCGACCCATTATCCCCGCCATATCCTGGAACAGGCCGCCGTGGCCGGTGCCTTTGTCGCCGGAGCGGTCGACGCCGACCTGCAAGGTGTGGCCGACAAGGTTGCCGCGCGGCTCGACCTGATCGCGCTGGAGTATGAGCGCGGTTGGCTGGGCCGGATCACTCAGGATCACGGTATCCGGCTGGCCCGCATCCTGCGCGGCGTCGAAGAGGTGCGGACGTTGGACGGCCCGATGCTGCGCTCAGGCGAGGCGCGCAAGACCGGCAGCTTTACCCGCAGCCTGCAGGAGATCTATACCCTGCCCGCGATGTTGGTGCGCCGCGACCGGACGCAGGCGATCCACGGCCCGCTGACCCTGCTCAAGGCGATCCTGGACGAGGGCGAAAAGGGCCTGACGCTGCAACGCTACAAGGGTCTGGGCGAGATGAACCCGGAACAGCTGTGGGAAACCACGCTGGATCCCGATGCGCGCACCCTGTTGCAGGTGCGGGTCAATGACATGGTCGAGGCCGACGACATCTTTACCAAGCTGATGGGTGATTCTGTAGAACCGCGCCGCGAGTTCATTCAGCAGAATGCGTTGAGTGTAGAGAACCTGGATTTCTGATTCTATTGTTCGGGTGCCCCGTAGCGATGCTGGGCATCCGAATGCTAGAAATGCGCGCTTGGTTAAGATGTCTTTCTTAGCTCGAGAAAGAGAAGGCAATCCGAGCCTGTTGCATACTAGATGAATCGCGAAATGGGGCTGTGGCGGGTTATTACCATGCAACAGATTTGTTGAGATTGGTGTTCAATCTTGAAGAGCTTACCTGCCATCGGCTCCATGCCGGGGATAATCTGGAAACCAGGTCGGTGTTGGGCTGAGGCATAAACTAAGAACAACAAAGGCGCCCGAGGGCGCCTTGTTTTATTGGTCGGAGTGAGAGGATTCGAACCTCCGGCCCCTGCCTCCCGAAGGATCGGGCCGGAACCTAACCCCCTGTATTTATTGTGATGCGTTGCCATTTGACTGCTCCTTTGTTCACGTTTGTGACGGTCTATTTCCGGAAATGATCCGGACGTCAGATTGCATCCGCCGCCCCGCGTTGATGGTCCGGGTGGTGGTGCCCATAATTCTTTTCGAGTGTCTCAAGGGTCATGCCCAGAAAACCGCAAGCATCCCACTTGGGAGCACCCTTCTGCATGAGCCAGGTGGCACAAGTGTGCCTCAGGGTGTGCGGCACGACTTTCCGGTCTCCCTCGGTCTCGAGGCCTGCTGCAACAACAGCGGTTCGAAACGCACGCTTGATATTCTGCAACGACTTGCCGCGATGGGTGAGAACGAATTCGTCTTCCGGAAATCGCCTCCGCCTGCGCAACAAGTGTTTCTTCAGGCGCGTGGGCAACCTTGAGCTCGGGCGCTCCTTCTTGGTCCGCCGTCGTCCAACCGGGTTCCAGTAGATGATGTTGCTGTAGAAATCGACATCGGACCAACGCAAGGACAGAATCGCTTCCTTCCGCTGGCCCGTCAGCAATCCGATACGGAGAAACAGAGTCAGGTGTTCGGTTTTCGCCTCCGTCGGCACACCATCTTCCAAAGGGGCATCGAAGCTTCGCGAGGCTTGTATCAGCTTTATCGCTTCATCGCACGTCAGGAACCGGATTCGGCCTTCGGGCTTCGGTGGAAGTCGAACGGCTATCTTGCGCGTGATCAGCTGATCTTCTTCGGCACACCGGATAGCGGTCGACAACAGGCTGAGTTCTCGTCTCAGCGTGCCGTCCTTTAGCCCCTTATCACCCCGGCCCTTTCGTCGCTTCTGGCAATACTCCTTGATAAGTGCATCATTTATATCGCCAACGGCATAGCCATCGAAGAATCGGATGATCGGCTTGGCCGCATTGGCCAGGCGCTCCGGATCGGTGACGTCATCAAGCCGTTTTGCCAGGTAGTGCGAAATTGCGTCGGCCACATAGAATTCGTGCGGCTCAACTGCTCGATCTGGCCTAAAGCGTCTTAGCTTCCACTCTGCGAAGTAGAGTTCAGCCTGGTCGCGATCCCCAGTGCCAGTCGAGTGCTCGCGGCTGCGTCCCCCCTCGGTCCAGTAGATGTACCAGTTACCCTCGGACGGGCGCTTGCGGTCGCGCTCAAGGCGCGGCGGGGATGATCTTCTTGGCATGCCTTCACCGTGAAATTGTCAACGTAACGCTCCCATGCGCCGGAAGGGATCTTCGGATTTCGGCGCCCAGGGGCCGTGTAGATGTGGTCCAGCATGTCCTCGCGGATCAGGTAACGCACGTTGGACACCGGAATGCCGACGCGCTCGGCCAGTTCTTTCGGGGTTTCCAAGAGCTTTTGCACGCTTCGCCTCCTTAACAGTGTGCTCACAAATCGAAGCAGTTGTTTTCATTTTGCGTTCAGATTGAAACAAAAGTACGCTGATCTTACGTGAATCGAGCGCATTGCCACGATTTATGGTCATATGTTACTCATATAACCAGTATTGTGGTTAATGCAACCAATAAAAAGGTTGTCAATGACAGTTCCCGGTTTGGGATATCGCCTTGCGGCAGTGCGAAACATGGCGAGTCTCTCCCAAGAGGAGATGGCGCAGCGCCTAGGCACCAGCCGGAGCGCATACCAGTACTATGAGCGCAGCCAGCGGGACTTAACGGCGTCACTGCTATTAAAAGTCTACGAGGAATTCGATGTTGATCCGCTCTGGATGCTCGAAGGCGACTCGGAAGGCGGCAAGAGTCGAAGGCACGAAGAGATTGCCGCCGCCTATCGCAAAATCGGAATCGCGGTCGAGCGCCGGATCATTGAACGCGGGCTGACTGTGACCCCCGAAAAGAAATGGGATGCCATCGAATTTCTCTTCGATGAATTCCTGAACACCGATGCCCTGTCGATTGAAGGTGGGGAACCGGAAACAACCAGAATCGACAGTGTATTGAGGCTAGTAAGCTGATGCTAAATGAAAAATTTCCCGATGATGTACTCAAACTACGCCCACGTAAGCTGCGGCTTGGCCAGGATATTGAGCGCCTACTAGAAAGCGCCTGCCGGGCTGAAGAAAACCTTGAATGCGAGTGTCAAAAGAAAAACCTCCGTCCGAACGCGGACAGCATCAATGCGTTCCGCTGCGCAGCCTGCGGACAGGTCGAGTACATAACGCGCGAGTATTGTCGTTGCGGCCACTACCTCGCAGGCCAAGTTATGGACGAATATCTGGCATGGGAACACGACCTGGCCAAAACCCATGACAGGTTGGCTGTGGAAGCCAAAGAAAAGATGAAGCCGGTTAGGTGGGCAACCGTAGCCGCCATGCCCTTCTTGATATGGCCACTTATCCAATCGTTGCTCAACAGCGGGCAATTGCCACTGGTTGCGTGGCTGTGGTTCGTTCCGGGGATAGTAATTCTTGGCCTGTGCGCACTGACCGAGAAGGTTGTTACCAGGAAACGCAATGCCAGCGCCTATGTGGTCGAAAACGCCACCTTCGAACAATTTCTAGCTGAACGCATTCCCGTCCCGAGTAGCTAATTTCACATGAGCAAAGCCCTACAGATCGACGCGCTCGTCGCGCGCTGGAAAGACACCGGCGGGAGCGCGCATGCCAGACTCGAAGAATTTTGGTCAGTGCTCACCGTGTCGTCACACCATCATGTTCAGGATTTGACGGGAACGAAGGCAGTCTTCGGCGGTGATCTTTTTCCATCTGACCACAGATTTTTTCGTCAGACGCGTATCATTTAGCTGGTGCGGGGACTTTCTCAGAGCGAGGACAATTTTCCTAAACCTGCCGTTCGCTTCAACAGGGGCGAACTGGTAAGATGCGGGACCAAACGGACCTTAATCCATTCCGTCTCAATCAACGCGATAGCGGCTCAAACCGGTCATTGATTTCAGGCGCAGAGAAGTTCCGGTTCGAGCTCAAGTAGTACGTTGGTGGTCGTAACGGTTGTCGCGACGATGGCTTGCTCCAGATCAAAGCCATGCAAACGGACGTTTGGTACCTTTTGCGCCATCGTTAGGGAGGCGAGGATGCTTGGTAATCCCCCACGATTCAAGTTCAAGCCGAAACGCTTTAGGCGCAGGACCCTCAACGGGTGCAATCGACGGCACCCTGCAGGAGTTTCGCAACGCGTCACCTGATCCCAGGCGCCTCCTGCAGCGCCTTTGGCGCACATGCCCGAATGGTCATGTAATTGACCACGGCGGAGATCACGCCGGCAATGAGGCCCAGCAGGACGATCCCCAACCAGAAGGGAACCGTTACCGAGCCGACAATCCGTTGCCAGAGCACGGCGAAGGTTACGATAACGCCGAGTACGAAGAAGCCGTTCTTCACCGTCATCCAGAGAAAGGTTGGATAGAAGGGAGGTTTCGGGCCCTTAACTGTCGTGTATGCAACAACGGTTAGGATCATCGCGAGGCTCACACCGAGCGGGACCGCCGCTCCGAATACAGTATGCGCTTCGTTGGTGATCGCATCGACCGTAAGCGGCAGCGGACCGGACCCCGAGAGAAGCCATGCCTGAATGCCACCGTTGATCACGGCGTTGATTACGCCGCTCAGGAGGGCGCCTTTCAGGATCTCAGGCTGCGTCATCGGGGAATGGTTAGTCGGGTCGGTCATGTCTGTCGCCTTTTCTGTGCTTGGCATAAAGTGTTAGATGTCAGAAACTGACATAGAGGCTGGCCTGCAGCGTAGTCCAAGGATCGCCAGCACCGATGTTGGTAAGCGCATCGCCGGGAACGGCGTGCGATGCGACGACCTGTAGATATCGGTTGCGGTCCAGGCTCCACCGCAGCGCGACCGAGAACTCATTTCCGATATCTCGGGACGTGAGATTGGCCAGTGCCGGATTTGCGCCCAGGTTGTTGAACTCGTCGGCGCGCAGAAGGTGCCAGTCAAAGGTCAGGTTCATGCCTTTGCGAGGCACAAGGTTGAGCTGGATACGATGCGTGTTCAGGTTGGCGTTGCGATAGACCTTGCCGAAGGACAAGCCCTGAAGCCAATTGCCCAGCCCCGTACTCATCAAGGAGTCAAAGCGCTCGTAGGTGGACGTATTGGGATCGTCGCCCGAGAAGCTGGCATATCGGTATGAGATGCTCGGACTCCAGGGCAAACTGCTCCAGATATAACCGACGGAACCATAGTAGGCATGCGCCCGCATGTCATAGTTGGAATTGGTCTGTCTGTAGGCCTCGCCCTCGAGCCAAAGGTGGTCTGACGAGGTCGGCCGGTAAAGACCATGCAGGCCCCATGTCGTCGTGCCCTTGCGCGCCAGCGACGCGCCGTACGGCGTCCGATAGGTCGAATCGGAGGTGGGAATGGTGATGATGCTCGCGTCCGCCGAAAACGCGTCGGTGAACTGATATCCCAGGTTCAAACCGGCAAACGTGGTATTGGATTCCAGGTTCTCCAACTCGTCGGGGTCGATATAGAACATTGAGAACCGCGACCGGCCGAACTCGCCCGTGGCCAGAGCCGAGAAATCCGTGGAATTGCGCGGTCCGAGATATGTCGCGCCTCGCTCTCCCGCATTCGATGAGCCGGAAACCATGGAAATCAGGAAGCCGTTGTTGAGAGTCCATGTCTGCCGTCCAAACGAAAGCTGTGCCGTGTTCCCGCTTTTCGGATCGGCATAGAGGATACCGACATATCCTTTCTCGGGATGCAGGAAGTTGCGGGCATCGTTCCTGAAGATGTCCTGCCCGCGCGACACGCTGAACAGCCCGCTCAAGGCCCCAAACAGGTAGTAGTCGCTGTCCCCAAGCTGGGTTGCCCCGCCCAGGCCGAACTCGAGATAGGCTTCGCTCCACGTTGTTGCACGCCCAGGCAACTTGCCTGCAATCGGGCTGAACTGGTTGAAAAGAGCCGGCGCGCCGAACCAGGGGCTGCTGTCAGAATAAACACCAGCACCGGTATTCAATATGAAGGTCAGTTTGCTCCTGTCGTCCTGATAGATCACCGGAAAGCCGGGGCGGGTTTCGTCCGCGGCGCCATCCGGGGTTTGGGTGGCCGTCACGTCTAGAGACACGACAACACCCAGCACGCCGCGATCGCCCTGATAGGTGGTGCGATGGGTTGCGGCTCGAACGAGCCCCCGAGAGACCAGAAAGCCTGTCGCGGTATCAACAATCGCTGGACGATAGGCCCGACCCACGAGCGCGTTGGTTGCCGCGCGCGCGGCCTTCAGAGCGGCCGCGTCCCGCGCCGGGTCGCCGCTTGACGTCCCGATCACGACATCCACGCGCGAGATCGAGTGGCCGGTCGCAGACTGCCCCAGGGGCAAGACAGAGGCGCCGTACTGGCCAGCGTTGTCTTGCGCCAGTGCGGGATAGCCTGCGCCGGCTCCGATCAGGGCGACAACGCAGGCAACCAGAGCTTTCTTCGGCGACATCATGACCGACGCGATGGGATCGGATTATCCGAAGAGGCGGACGACGTGGCCGCCGCCGTGGACGTTGATGATCTGCCCGCTCACCCAGCTCGATGCGGGGGAAGTGAGGTAGAGCATCGCGTTCGCGATGTCCTCGGGTTTGCCCGGGCGGCCGATGAGGTTGTCGGGGTGCTGTAGCCGTTCCTGCATCTCGGGCGTTATCCCTGCATCCGCGTAGCCAGGGGTGATCACGGTGCCAATCAGGACGGAATTGACGCGCACCTTCGTCGCCAGCATATGCGCCAGCGATACCATCATCTGGTTTAGCGCGGCCTTTGCCGTCCCATAGGGCAGGATATCGGCGGCAGGCACCGCCGACGAGAAGGAGCCGGAGTTTGTGATCGAAGCATTCTCGGCTTTCTCGAGATGCGGCAGGCAGGCCATACTCATCCGGTAGGCGCTGACCGTATTCAGGTTGTAGGACTTCAGAAACTCTTCTCTCGTGATCGCGGCCGGGTCAGGCTGGCGCCCACCCCAGCCGACATTGTTGACGAGGGTGGATATGCCGCCAAAGGCTTCGACCGTGGCATCCACGACAGCTTGAATGTCCTCATCCTTGGTTACATCGCAACCCATGCCGCGCACTTCGTTGCCGGTCTCCTTTGCGATGTCCGACGCCGTGTCGGCAGACTTCTCGGCTTGCAAGTCGCAGATCATGACTTTCGCGCCAGCCGCAGAAAGCGTTTTGGCGACTTGCGCGCCAATGTTCTGCGCAGCGCCGGTGATGATTACGTTGTGGCCGTCCAAGCGGAAATCGGCGAATGCATCAATACTCATGTTTGTTCCTCAGAATTGGTATGACGTTGTCGATCGGGGTTAGTCGAGTTCCTGGACGCCGCCGCCCGACACGGTCAGGATCTGACCGCTGACCCACTGTGCCGCAGGCGAACAGAGATACAGCGCGGCGCCGGCGATATCCTCGGCCACGCCGAGGCGCTTGATTGGGGTATGTTTCAGCATCGTCTTTTCCACCTCGGGGGTGAGAACCTTGGCCAGCGCGTCGGTGCGGATGGCACCGGGCGCAATGCCGTTCACGCGGATGTTCTTCGGCCCGAGATCGAAGGCGATGTTCCGCGTCAGGTGGCTGATCGCGGCCTTTGAAGAAGAATAAGATGCCATGCGGACATTCTTGTTCTCGGCCGACATCGAAGAGATGTTCAGCACCGCGCCGCCGCCGGCCTTTTCCATGTGGGGCACCGCGATCTGGGTCAGCCGGAAGGGTGCGAAAACATTGATTTCATAGGCCCAGCGGAAATCCTCCATCGGCATGTCGAAGGGTTTGGGCCCGCCGCCGCCCGCATTATTGACCAGGATGGTCAGCTTGCCGAAGCGGTCTACCGCGGTCTGAACCGCGGCCTGGAGGTCTTCTTCCTTCGTCACGTTGCAGGCGATGCCGACGGCCTGACCGCCAGCCTTGGCAATCTCGTCCGCGACCGCATCGGCGGTTTCCTGGTTCAGATCGCTGACCACGACCGCAGCGCCGGCCCCGGCAAACATCTCGGCGATACCCCGACCGATCCCCGCCCCGGCGCCCGTCACCAGCGCTACCTGGTCCTCAAGCTCGAATTGGCTTGCGTTGAACATGTGCGTCTTCTCCTCCCAAATACGACGATCTTTGCAGTTTTCTACGAAAAGGAAACTAAACTGGATCAAAAAAAATACTTCGGGCGGGAAGCTTGCAAATCAGGGCGCTCCCAGCGCGAAAATGCTTTCCCATCAAAGGGTAGCATCGCGCTTGATCGGAACAAGCCTACAGGCGCCCAGAATGGGCGCGCGCGGCCCCCGACCGATGCGGGAACCGGTTTATCCGTCGATGTCTTTCCGTCGTCCCGCGGCCTCGGCCGCAGTAAGCAAGCTTGCGATGTAATCGACGGCAGCGTGCGTGGAAGGCAACAGATCCCTGGACGCGGCCCCGCCGATCTCCCAGTTCCCTTCTGCATTGCGCATCACCCACCCCTTGTTCTGAAGGGTCGTCAATTTCCGGCGGACCGACTCGCGGGGAATGCCGCTGACGTCCGAGATCGACTGAGTATTGGTCGGCCTGCTTTGTCCTTTGACCCATTCCCGGTCCGTCAGTATCTCCTGCCAATCCTGCATTTGCGTCCCAACAGACAACAGCGCAAGGATCAGCAGCGAATCCAGGTCTCCATCAAAATTTTTTCTCAGCTCGACAAGGAGCCGACAGAATGCTGTCGTATGTATCGGGTACAACTCGTCGAGGTGTTTTTCGACCCAGGATCGCATGACATCTTTAGTTGGCATTGTTGTGGTCTTTCGGAATGGTATCAAGCAACTGATACCCCAAATTTAAGGTCGCGTCCCATCAAGAGGTGTAACTCAGCGTAGCGCCTTTGATGCCGTCCTACAGCGCCTCACGCTGGATGCTGGCTGGGCGCGGACGCCATCAAGTGTCCACTCTAACCCTTTTTCCGAAGTGATCGGATTGCGTCTCCCAATCCAGCGTAAACGGCTCCATCAAATTCGCCAGCGTGATCTCCGGCCCCTGCTTCCCGTCAAGGATCGCTACAACAATGTCGTGAGCGAGCAGCGTCAGTCCCACGACGTGGGTCATGTAGGACGGTGCGATCCCCTGGCGCTCGGCCCGTTCTGCGATGGTGGCGAACTCGCCCAACTCCAGCATCCTCTTCCACCGGAAGGCGCGAGCCAGCGCTTTGACCCGCGTGTTGTCGGTCCGCCGTGGCTGAGGCCAAGTAACTCGTCGGGCGTGAGAGGTGTCGCGCCGGTGGGTTCGTGCAGTTCCAAGGTCACTTCCAGAAGTCCTTCGGCATCTCGCGGGCAATTTCGCCAGCCAGCTCCTCGATCATCTCTTCCTGGCTGCGCAGGCCTTCGGTGTGCTCTTCCAGGGCCATGTGCGCACGGGTGCGCTGTATAATGCGCTTGGCTTTCTTTCGAGCCTGGGCCATGACAATTTCCTCTACCGATCCTCCGCGCGGGATGATCGCGTAGACAACTTTGCCCCCCATGGCTTCAGCCATCTTGTCGAGCTGATTTAGAGAGATGGTTCCGGCCTGCTCGTTCTGGATCGAGCTGTAGACGCTATTACGGGACATGCCCAGCCGCTCGGCAAGGGCGGGCGCACTCATACCGATTGCCCCCTGGAAAGTCGCAATCCAGCCACCCAATGGCTTAGTGAAGGCCTGAGCCATCTGGACAGCTTGATTGATCTTGCTTGCAGCTTGCCGCTGCTTTGCTCGTGAGACGGACATTTGCCAACCTGTAGTTTTGCACCTTTGTCTTCTTTGTAATACCTAAATATGGCATAGATTCGATACTTGCAATATCACAGCATTGCAATATTTGCCACTGCGCAATACCACAGCTTGGCAATTTTGCCTGCTAAGCATTGTCAGCCACATTCGCAACGGCGCTTGCAGGTATTAGCACGTTCTCCCCAACCCTCAGGTCCTTCGCATCCACGCCCAGCTCCCGGATCACATACCCAGTGCTCCGCTTGCGAATATTCCGCATGTAACCGTTCCCTGCGACGTCCATGAACAAGCAGCGGAAGTTCTGGTAATCGCCCCAGACGCCCGCGATGGCAATGAGCGGAACACCTTCGGGCAGGTAGTCCACCTTCTCGAAGTTGCGATAGTCGATGCGGTAGTCGCGGGCCTGATGATAGCTCATGGTGAAATGGTCGTGTGCAAAGCTCATTGGTTTTCCTTTCTCGTTAACGTCCCAGGCCATGGCTGTGGCCTCGTTCCATTTGCAATTCGTTCAGCTCTGTCTCAGCCTCTCTTCGGCGGCCTTCGCTAGCCTCAAGCTCTCGTTCAACTGCGCGTCCAGCGCGCTGTAGGTCGCCGCTTTGTTCAACAAGTCCCGCAAGGCCGTCATTGATGCGGCCTGCGAACGAATGAGCAAGATCACGCAGTCGGCCAAGCCAGCTAGTTGTGTCTCGATCCTGTTGGTCGAGCGCGCTTCCAAGCCGCTCAATTCCTGCGCTGAGGTTTCGCAGGCCGTCACCAACCGCTCGACGCAGGCGAGCAAGTCGCGCTCCAAGGCTGTCAGGGGCGTCGTCATTCATTTCTCCTCGATCTTGATGCAAATGACCGGCGTCCCGGCCAGTGTGCAGGTCTTCAGCTCGGTCCTGTCGGGGTCCAGCGTCAGCCAGGTCTGCTCCCCTTGGTCGATCCGCGTCAGGCCCAGTTCCGTCAGTTCCGAGCGCGTCAGCAGCGACGTCCAGAACCAGCTCGCGGCCATCATCGAGGCGATCCCCGTCACGATCAGCCCCGAAATCACCCAAGGCGAGATCGTCAGCCAGCGCCTGATCTGTTCGATCCGCGTCTCGAACAAGTTCCTGTTCTCGTTCAGGAAGCGGCGTGTATCGTTCTCGATGGTACGCCGCGCGTCGCTCGCAATGGCTATCAAATCGGTCCTGAAGTTCTTCAGCTGGGATGCCATCGAGGCGGCGTAGTCCTGGCGTATCGTGTCCAGCTCCGCGTTCAATTTCTCGCTCAGCCGGGTCGGCTTGCCAGTCTTCATGGAAAATCTCTCCTTTCAGGCGCCAGCGTTCGCCGGTCTCGGGGTCCTGTGCGGTCAGGTAGGCCTTGCCGACGCGGGGCAGATCGAAGCCCGCATCGGCAAGGGCATCGAGCATGCTTGCGCGATCCTCGATCAGACCCATCGATATCTGATCGAGGATCCACGCATGCAGCTCGTCGCGGCCATGGGCGCGGGTCGGGGCCTCAATAGTGTCGCGGACCTCCTGGGCGCGCTCCAGTTCCATCGGGTCGGCCCAACCGTGGCGCTGGTTCATCAGGTCGCGTAAGGAGTCAAAGGCGCCCTGGTAGCCCGGCGGTGCGATGTTCAGGCTGCGCCCGGTGGTCAGCTCCAGGCGCGGGGTGCAGAAGTGCAGCTCAACGCGGTCCTCGTGACTGTGACGAACCCAGAGCATGTCATATTGCTCACCGTCCAGCCCGGCAAAGGCCAGCCGCTCGAAGGCGTCCATGACCTCGGCCTGTTGCGCCTCGCTCGGTGCGTCCCCGGCGGCAAAGCTGATCACGCCTGCGCGGTAGGTCCATTGGTGGCGGCTGGCGTCGATCAGGGCCTCGGTGCGGCCTGGATCGCCGCGCAGCACCTCGGGCAATGGGTCGCGGGTCACGGTCAAGGGCTGGCCGTCGGTATCGCGGATCAGGTCGCGGTTGCCGTCATAGGCCAGCACGCGCTCCGCCACGAGGTAGCCGACCGGCCCCGCGCCCGCGCCTTTGCCGTTGGGGAAGAACATGATCAGCACCGCCGCACCTCCTCGAGGAGCCGGGCAAGCTGGCGTTCGATCACCAGAAGGCGACGCGCGACGGTCAAGCTGTCGAGGTCCGTGCGGCCCACCAGCATCGCACGGTTCAGCCAACGCGCGATCTGGTTGAGGTTGCCGCCGATTCGCCCGACGGCCAGCACCAGCGCCGGATCGACGCGCGGCACGGGCTTGCGTCGGCGGGCCTCGGTCAGGCCAAGCGCCTCGCGCAGGAGCGTTGCGGCGGGCAAGCAAGCGGCCTCAGCCTTAGCGCGCAGCTCGGCCTTCTCGGCCGCCGTGCATCGGAAGACGAAGGTCTCCGTCAACGGCTCCTTTGCGCGAGGCTTGCCCGTGCCGGTGGGGTTCGAAGGGGAGGCTTGCCGCCCCTCGCAAGGTCCCGTGTCATCCGCGCCAGCGTATGACATGGGTCGCCTTGCTGTTTCCTCAGACCGCATGGCGGTTCTCCCCCTCGGTCGGGGCAACATCCTGCGGAAAACGCGGTGCGCGCTGCATCTGATGCGGTGCAAAGGACGCGATGCGGGGTACTGAAGGCGCGGCGCACTCGCCATCCTGCGCCTGACGGATGACATCCCGCAAATGACGCAACTGCGCCTGCCATTCTGCGCTGTCCTCTGGGGCCGGTGTTCGCGCCGGAAGCCAGAAGCCCTGGTGATGCTCGTGCGGTGACAGGGGCAAGCTGCGCTCCAGCGTGGCCATCCCTTCTCGGGCCAACCGCGCATCCCAGTCGCGGACAAAGCAGATACCCCTCGGGACAAAGACCAACTCCGAGCATGTTTCGCCGGATTGCCCTTCATCGGGCAAATCCGGCGCGGACGCGCGCCCCTGTTCTTTTCTAAGTTCTTGTTCTCTGTTCGGGGGGTGATCCTGTCCCCCTTTGCCGGACAGGTCTGTCCCCCTTTGCGGACAGGATTGTCCCCCTTTGGCCCGGCTGAGCGGGACAACCTTGTCCCCCTCCCTGCGGCGCTCGGTGGCCCGCCGCAGGGCCGCTTCGGTCGGGCGGTAGCGCGAGGATTTCCCCTTGTTGGTCCCACGCTCCACGGTCAGGTAACCAGCCGCCTCGACCTTGTTCAGCGCCCGCTTGACCGATTTGGCATGCTTGCCGATGGCCCCGCCGATGGTCTCAAAGGAGGGGCGGCTCTCACCAGTCTCATGATCGGCATGTGCCAGTGCCAGGTAGAGCGCCACGCGCAGGGCGTTGTCGTCCAGCGCGTGGTCGGTGACCATTTCCAGCAGGTATTGCAGCTTGATCTTGCAGAAAGGGAGAACCTCAGACATCGGCCCCTCCCGCGATTGTGATCACGGGCGTGATCTGATATCTATTCTGTGCAAACTTTTCGATTTGGCCGTTGACGCGGGTGCCAGCCCAGTCAGCGGCCTTTCGGTTTCTGAGGGGGCTGGACTCACCAAAAACCGCCTCAAAAGCCGCATAATCCGGATCAAATCCGGACCAACCCTTAACAAGGGTCATGGCGAAGCGGGTTAAGTATTTGGAATCATTGGTCGGAGTGAGAGGATTCGAACCTCCGGCCCCTGCCTCCCGAAGACAGTGCTCTACCAGGCTGAGCTACACTCCGACCGTGGCGGGTGATCTATACCTGCCCCGGACGACATGCAAGAGGGATTCCGCCGCAGCAGTTTGAAAAACATCGACTTGTCCCGGCGCCGATCATTGGCAAGACTGCGGGTCCGGAGAGGGTCCGGCGAGCTCGGGAAATGGTGGGAAATCTCTTTTACCTGATTGGTGGCATCGGCATGTTCCTGCTGGGAATGGAGTTGATGACTACTGCCTTGCGCGATGCGGCGGGCAGTCAGTTGCGCGGCGTGCT
This sequence comes from Ruegeria sp. BHSC223, assembly GCF_059613025.1. Taxonomy (NCBI): domain Bacteria; kingdom Pseudomonadati; phylum Pseudomonadota; class Alphaproteobacteria; order Rhodobacterales; family Roseobacteraceae; genus Ruegeria; species Ruegeria sp. BHSC223. Next base: position 30,794 of record NZ_JBXWRR010000004.1, on the reverse strand, counting down.
GACGCGGTTCACCACCACGCCGCTACGCGGTGTGATGACCGGCGCCGCCGCGACGGCCGTGGTGCAATCGTCCAGTGCCACGACAGTCATGACGGTGGGGTTTGTCGGGGCAGGGCTGATGACGATGCCGCAGGCATTGGGCATTCTCTATGGCGCCAATATCGGCACCACGGCCACCGGCTGGCTGGTGTCGCTGTTGGGCTTCAAGCTCAAACTTGGCAATCTGGCGCTGCTGCTGTTGTTTCCGGCAGCCCTTGCCGATCTCCTGGCGCGTGGAGCGCTGGCACGGGCCGGACGCACGGTCGCGGGATTGTGCTTGTTGCTGATCGGGCTCGACCTGATGCAATCGGGGGCAAGCGACCTGACTTCGTTTCTGACGCCCGAAAGCCTGCCGGGAAGCGGGCCCGGAGGATTGCTCCTACTCGTGGGATTGGGGGCAGCGGTGACCATCGTCATGCAATCGTCCAGCGCGGCGATGGCGTTGGCGCTGGTGATGCTGTCGGGGGGCGCGATCACACTGTTGCAGGCAGCCGCAATCGTGATCGGCATGAATATCGGCACCACCTTTACCGCTGTTCTGGCCTCGACCGGTGGCTCGGTGCCGATGCGGCAGACCGCGTTGGCGAACCTGATCTTCAACATCGTGACCTCGGTCCTGGCCTTTCCCATGTTGCTTCTTCTGCGCCCGGTCTTCGATGGCGCGGCGCAGTTGGGTGACGATCTGAGCATTCTGCTGATTTTTCACACCGGGTTCAATCTGGTTGGAACGGCGCTGTTCCTGCCGCTGACCGGGCGCTTTGCCGGGCTGGTGGCGCGGCTCTTGCCCGAACGCGAGACCGAACAGCTGTTCGTTGCCGACCGCAGCCTGCTCAAGGACGCAAACGCCGCGTTGCTGGCGGCACAGTCCGGCGCGCGGACAATTGCCGAACGGTTGTTTCTCGCTCTGGGTGCCGGCTTGGCCCCCGCGCCCGATTACCGGCGCATCGCGGCACTGACGCCGTGCACGCGCGCGCTCGAGGATTTACGTGCCTTTCTGTCCGAGATCCGGCTGCCACCCGATCGCGCACAGGATATCGAGACCTTTTCGGACATCCTGCACCAGATCGACCATCTGACCCGGCTGCTGGATCGGGCGCGGCAGACCGGCAATATCGACACCCTGCTGCATGACAGGTTGTTGCGGCGCTCTGCCCTTGGGGCCGGGGCGGCGCTGCGGCGCTCTGGCGGGGCAGTGGGCGGGGTGCCCGAAGGAAAGCGGCTGGAGCGGCTGCGTCTCTTGATCGCCGCGCGACGCAAGCGCCATCGCCGGGCGATGATGCTGGGCGAACATGCGGGGCTGTTTGCGCTGGACCAGGTTTTTGCCCATACCGACGCGATGCGCTGGCTGGACCGGGTATTGCACCATGCCGAACGGGTGGCGCATTACCACCGCGCGGCGGCGGCACGATTGCCCGCGGCAGACGCGCCGCCGCGGGCAGAAACGGATTAGAGGCTGGCGTCCAGTTTCGCCAGGATCGCCGCCCCCATCTCGGTGGTCGAAACCGGGGTCACGCCCTCTTCGCCCAGCAGGTCGGCGGTGCGTACACCGTCGGCCAGAACCTGTTCGACCGCCGCTTCAAGGCGATCGGCCTCGGCACCCTGGTCAAAGCTGTAGCGCAGCGCCATCGCAAAACTGAGGATACAGGCGATCGGGTTGGCCTTGCCCTGGCCCGCGATATCGGGGGCAGAGCCGTGCACGGGTTCATACAGCGCCTTGGGACGCCCGTTGGTCATCGGTGCGCCCAGTGAGGCCGAGGGCAGCATGCCCAGACTGCCGGTCAGCATCGCGGCGCAGTCCGACAGGATGTCGCCGAACAGGTTGTCGGTCAGGATCACGTCGAACTGTTTCGGCGCGCGGACCAGCTGCATGGCACCGTTGTCGGCATACATGTGGCTGAGTTCGACCTCGGGATAGTCCTTGGCCACGCGGGTCACCACCTCGCGCCACAGGATGCCCGATTCCATCACGTTGGCCTTTTCCATCGAGCACAGCTTCTTGCTGCGGCGCATCGCCAGTTCGAAGGCCGAACGCGCGACCCGTTCGATCTCGCTTTCGGTATAGCGCTGGGTGTTGATGCCCACCCGCTCGTTGCCCTCTTCGAAGATGCCGCGCGGCTCGCCGAAATAGACACCCGAGGTCAGCTCGCGCACGATCATGATATCCAGACCGGCAACGATATCCTTCTTCAGCGACGAGAAATCGGCCAGCGCGTCGAAACACTGGGCCGGGCGCAGGTTGGAAAACAGGTCCATCTCCTTGCGCAGGCGCAGCAGGCCGCGTTCGGGTTTGACGCTGAAATCGAGATCGTCGTATTTCGGGCCACCCACGGCGCCCAGCAGCACGGCATCGACCTCTTGCGCCTTGGCCATGGTCTCGTCCGCCAGCGGCACGCCATGCACGTCATAGGCGGCACCGCCGACCAGATCCTCGCTGACGTCGAAATTCAGGCCGCGCTTGTCGCCGAACCAGCCGATGATCTTGCGCACTTCGGCCATGACTTCGGGGCCAATTCCGTCACCGGGCAGGATGAGGAGCGAGGGATTGGACATGGAACTCTCCTTGCGTTTCGTCGCAAAGGCCCTAGCGCGCCAGAGGCGGGCGGTCAATGTGGCGCGGGTCATCTGCGCTGTCCTGACAGGGGAAAACCGGGGATCAAAGGGGCGCGGCCAGCAAGCCTTCGGCCAAGAGGTCCCAGACCCGGCGGATCCGGGGCGTCAGCCGCATCGCCTGCGGTGCGGCGAGCCACATTTCGAGCGGCGGCACCGGCAGGTCAAAGGGCAGCACTTCGACCAGCGGATCGGCGGCGACGATGCTGCGCTGGCCAAAACCGATGCCGCACCCGGCCCGGATCAACTGCCAATAGGCGCTCTGATTGTCGCAACGGATGGCAAAACTGTGCCGTGTCGCCGGCCAGCCCAGCGCCTGCATCGTCTTGACGATGATCGGGTCCGCGTCATAGCCCACCAAATCGAAATCGAGAAGGTCCTCGGCCCGCGTGGGACGACCCTTGCGCTCCAGATAGCTGGTGGCGGCGCAGGCGCAGAGCGGTATGTCACCGATATGCCGGGCAACGATATCCACCTGCCGGGGCCGGTACATGCGCACGGCGATATCGGCGGCGCGAAACAGCAGGTTCTCGGTGGTGTCGCTGGGCACCAGTTCCAGCTCGATCGCGGGTTCGGCGGCCCGGATACTCGCCAGGATCGGCGGCAGGATATGATGCGAGGCAAAGACAGAGGCGGTGATGCGCACGGTGCCTGCCAGCGATTGCGATTGCCCGGCGGCGGTGACCGAAATCGCCGTCATCGCCCGATGCGCCTGCTGCGCCAGCGGCAGGATCCGGGCGCCGTCCGCGCTCAGCTTCAGGCCGCGCGCGTGCCGATCGAACAGCGACAGGCCCAGCGCCTGCTCCAGCGCCTGCACATGTCGGCCCAATGTGGGCTGACTGCGGTCGAGCTGCCGCGCCGCCGCTGACAAAGTGCCGGTCTCGGCCACAGCCAGAAAGCTCTGGATCAGGGACCAGTCACCAATATCTGAAAGCTCATCCATTCATTGATGAATACATGATCTACGTTTTTGGGCAATTCTCTCGATACATTTGAATGACTATTTAAATAGGAACAGTGATGGAGAGCCAGCATGACACAGACAGTTCTTGTTCTCGGGGCCTCGGGCCGGTTCGGGCGCAACGCGGCCGAGGCTTTTGGGCGGGCGGGTTGGACCGTACGTTCGTTTGATCGAAAGCGCGAAGACCTGGACATTGCCGCACGCGGTGCCGAGGTGATCGTGAACGCCTGGAACCCGCCCTATCCCGATTGGGCCGCCACGGTTCCCGGCCTGCATGCACGGGTGATCAAAACAGCGCAAGCGACGAACGCCACGGTGATCATCCCCGGAAATGTCTATGTTTTTGGCCCCAACACTCCGGCTCCCTGGGGACCTGACAGTCCGCATGCCGCGACCAATCCGCTGGGCCGCATTCGCAACGACATGGAGGCCGCCTATCGCGCCTCGGGCGTTCGTACCATCGTCCTGCGGGCGGGCGATTTCCTCGATACCTGCGCCTCGGGCAACTGGTTCGATCAGGTGATGATCAAGCGGCTCGCCAAGGGGCGGTTCATCTATCCGGGCGATCCCGACATAGCACATGCCTGGGCCTATCTGCCCGATCTCGCCCGCGTCACCGTTACCCTGTCCCAGCAGCACGAGACGCTGCCAGTGTTCTGCGATCTCACCTATCCCGGCTACACGCTGACAGGTCGCCAGATAGCGGCCGCACTGGAGCAGGTAACGGGCCGACGCATCACGCTCAAGCGCATGAACTGGCTGCCCTTGCATCTGGCCCGGCCCGTCTGGCCGATGGCGCGTTCACTGCTGGAGATGCGCTATCTCTGGAACACACCGCACAGTCTGGACGGGGCCGCGTTTGCAAAGGTTCTGCCGTCGTTTGTGCCAACACCGTTCGAGCAAGCGCTTGCTTCTGCGATCCCCGTCGAGCTACTCGCGGATCAGGTCCACCCAGACCAGGCGGTGGCGGCTGGCCTGTGACACCAGGCCTGCGCTCGGATCCTCCGGCGCTGGCCAGATCACACCCGATCCCGTCACGCGCCAATGGATCGAAGGCAGCACGTAATCGACCCGGAACCTGCCTATACCGGGCCAATCGACCGTGTCCTGTGCATCCGGCCCCCTGTGACCCTGAGAACCCGCCTTGGCGGCGCCGGGACTTACTGGCGCCGGGTCCTGTAGCCGGGGGTCAGTCAGAAGTGTTTCGATGGCGCCATGGTGGCCCTCGCCATCCTGCGGATCCAGATTGGCGCCCCCGGCCAGCACAAAGGGGAGGTCCGGCATCGTCCCGACCGCGCCATCCAACAGCAGTTGCCAGAAGCGGGTTTCGTCCCGGTTGCGCAGCCCGTTGCGGTCTTCGGGCCCGTCAAAGACCGGCGGCCCGGCCTGATAGGTCAGCAGCACCATCCACCCCTGATCGGTGTCGATCGGAACCAGCCAGTGCCCGGTCGAGGCCAAGCGCTGGACTGCTTGCGCCTCGGCCGTGGGGAAGGGGTAACCGTTGCTCTCAGGCAAGGTTGCGCCGGGCAGGTCGCGCCAGAGCAAGGCAGAGAAATCTTGTACATTGGCCTGCGCAATAGGGTGACGGGACAGGATCGCAATACCACCCTGACCGCTGAAGCGGCCATAGCCCTGCGCATCACCCGGGCCGCCGATCCGTCCGTCGCCATCCAGGTCCAAGTTGATGGCGCGGCCACTATTGGGTTGGGCGGCAAATCTGTGTGCCATCTCCCATCCGGCGGCGGCCAACTGCACGGCCAGCGCATCCAGCGCCCGGCCTTCGTGATCCCAATCCAGCCCTTGAAGCGCAAGGATATCGGGGCGGGCAAACGCGATCACCGATACTACCGCGGCGACCTGCGTGTCGCGGCCACCGGCAATATCGCGCAGCATAAGCCCGGGCCCCTTACGGCTGAGTTCGGTGTTGAACGTCGCCACCCGCAGCGCCTCGGCCGTCGCCGCAACCGGCAACAGACACAGGACCGCCAGGGCGGCTAGCCGGATCATGCGGTCTGCATCGCCTCGGCGTTGGAATAGACGCGACGGCGTTTTTCCTCGATCAACTCTGCGATCCGTATCATCGCTAATCCCCGCATGATCATAGACGCTGGCAGGAATGCCCAGGCGCTCATAGTCCAGATCAGCGTTTGCGGACTGTACAGGTTGATCGGATCAAATATGTCGGAGGCCATCTTGACGATGGCAGGAATGAGAAATGGCAACAGGACGCCTAGGATCATGTTGATCCGGCCGTCACGTTGCAGCCGCGCGACGACATCGCCGCCCGTAGTCGGGTCGAACAACGGCAGGTTGATCCAGACGTTGAATGCCCCGTTGCCGGTGGGCCAGCCGCGGATGCGCACTGCAACCCAGAAGGCAAAAACTGTCAGCAATGCAATCACATAGGCGACAGCCGCCGCCACGCGTACACTGTACACCAGATCGACTCCAGCGCCCTGCGGCAGCATCAACACCACCAACCGTACCGGCGAATAGGGGAAATCGATCAGATGTGCGACAAGCAGGCCAAATCCCGAAAACAGCGCGGTGATATTGGTCGGATCAATACGATCTTTGCTGATCAGGGTGAGCATGGTTATCATGGTCATAAGGGCAATGAACCGCATCCGGTTCAGCGGCGGCGCATCCCTGAATTCGATGAAACTGGGAAAGGTCGAGTTGTACTCGGCAAAGGTCAGCACAAAACCGAGGATCGCCAGAAGGACGACGATCTCGGTTGATGTCGTGGCCGCGCTGGGCAAATAGAGCGCCGGAATCACGACGACAAGCGCCACCAAGATTCCGCGCAGAGCCGCGCCTGTGATGCGTGCAATCACTGTCCGATCCCTTCAAACTGGACAGGCCGATGCGTTGCCGAGCCTTTGTTCCAACTTGAGTCCACCCGGTTGGGCGGAGTGCCTCATTTTGGCCCCATTTGTGCCGTTATTCGGCCATTCACTCAAGTCACCGAGTCACGAGACCCCCGATTTAAGGCAAAAACATGGCTTAACTGGTGCCTTCTTGCATCAGAGATGGTGTAATTTTTTGGCAAGTTATCCGAGGTGACCACATTTTGTGGTTGTGCGATCCGCGATCACTAATGAGCGATGTAATACTGGTTCTAGAATTGAAAACGGAGCTGTATCAACCGGATACAGCCCCGCGGTTCAGCGATCGAATAGGGATCAGACCCAGGGACGCGACTGTGCCGCCTGCGCTTCGAACGCATCAATTGCCGTCGCCTTCTCCATGGTCAGACCGATATCGTCGAGGCCATTGAGCAGGCAGTGCTTTTTGAAGGCGTCGACTTCGAACGGGATCACCTCTCCATCCGAGGTGGTGATCTCTTGCGCTTCCAGGTCCACGGTCATGCGGGCATTGGCGCCCTTCTCGGCATCCTTCATCAGCAAATCGACCTGCTCCTGCGGCAGGACGATGGGCAGGATGCCGTTCTTAAAACAGTTGTTGAAGAAGATGTCGGCGAACGAAGTCGAGATCACGCATTTGATGCCGAAATCCTTGATCGCCCAAGGGGCATGTTCACGCGACGAACCGCAGCCGAAGTTGTCGCCGGCCACCAGGATCTCGGCGTCGCGGTATTGAGGCTTGTTCAGCACGAAATCGGGGTTCTCGGACCCGTCGGCGTTATAGCGCATCTCGTCGAACAGGTTCACGCCAAGGCCCGACCGCTTGATGGTCTTGAGAAACACCTTGGGGATGATCATGTCGGTGTCGATGTTGATAAGCGGCATCGGCGCGGCGATGCCCTGAAGTTTTTCGAACTTGTCCATATCCAGTCTCCTGGTTTGGGCCCGAGTTTGATGCGGGCGCTAGATCTCTGAGCGGTGCCGGACCCGCGCAAGCGCGCGGCCCGGCACCAGTTTCAAAGAGTCACAGGCGTGGACGGACAGTCCTCGGTCCCGTGACCCCGGTTACGCGTGTTTTCCCGCGCTGCGCACGAAGAGCGCGGCGAAGATCAGGCCGAAGCCGTTGAAGAGCATCTCGATACCCATGAGGATACCCAGAAGGCTGAGCGCCAGACCGACCCCTGCATTCGCCATGACGTAGGCGGCAAGGCCCAGCGACAGGATGCCGGAAATGAGTGTCGGCAAGAACAGACCGGTGCCGCGCATCTGGAACGACAGGATGATCCGGGCGATGCCGCCGGCGGCGAACAGGATCATCACCACCGTGGCCAGCGTCAGCGTGCCTTCGAGCGGGTTCGACAGGAACGACCAGCCGAGGAACACCATGATGATGCCCATGATGATCGACAGGATCTTGTTCCCCGCCCCTTCGACGGTAAAGCCGCCCACGACCTGAAGCCCGCCGCCGATCAGCAGCATGATCCCGGTCAGGGTGGTGATCGCCACCGAGGCCACCACCGGCGCGCCGAGGACGATAACCCCGAACACGACCGACAAGAGGCCCAGCAGCATCAGTTTCAGCCAGTCACTCATTTCATTCTCTCCCTAGAAATGAAGTATGAGCGAAGCCTACATCATTTCCCGCACATCCGTCAGCTTTCCCGTAATGGCAGCGGCGGCGGCCATCGCGGGGCTGAGCAGGTGGGTGCGACCGCCGCGGCCCTGACGACCCTCGAAGTTGCGGTTCGAGGTCGCGGCGCAGCGCTCGCCCGGTGCCAGTTGGTCGGGGTTCATCGCCAGGCACATCGAACAACCCGCAAGGCGCCATTCGAAACCGGCCTCCTTGAAGATGTCGGCGATGCCTTCTTCCTCGGCCTGGGCGCGGACAAGGCCCGAGCCGGGTACGACCATGGCGCGGATGCCGTCCTTGATCTTTTTGCCCTTCAGGATCGCGGCGGCGGCGCGCAGGTCCTCGATCCGGCCATTGGTGCAGGAGCCGATGAAAACGGTGTCGATCGCGATATCCGACAGTTTCTGGCCGGGGGTCAGGCCCATGTATTCGATCGAGCGGCGCGCGGCCTCGACCTTGCCCCCCGTGAAATCCTCGGGGTTGGGGACGGTCGCGGTGATCGGCAGAACGTCCTCGGGCGAAGTGCCCCAGGTCACGACGGGGGCGATATCCTCGCCCTTGATCGTCACCACCTTGTCCCAATGGGCGTCGTCATCGGAATAGAGCGTCTTCCACCACGCAAGTGCGGCTTCCCACTGGGCGCCCTTGGGCGCATGCGGGCGGCCCTGCACATAGGCAAAGGTCTTTTCGTCCGGTGCGATCAGGCCAGCGCGGGCGCCGCCTTCGATGGCCATGTTGCAGACGGTCATGCGGCCTTCCATCGAGAGGTCGCGGATCGCCTCGCCGCAGTATTCGATGACATAGCCGGTGCCGCCGGCAGTGCCGGTCTTGCCGATCACGGCCAGCGTGATGTCCTTGGCGGTGACGCCCGGGTTCAGCTTGCCGGTGATCTCCACCTTCATGTTCTTGGATTTCTTCTGGATCAGCGTCTGGGTGGCCAGCACATGTTCGACCTCGGAGGTGCCGATGCCATGGGCCAGCGCGCCGAATGCGCCATGGGTGGCGGTGTGGCTGTCACCGCAGACCACGGTCATGCCCGGCAGGGTCCATCCCTGTTCGGGGCCGACGATATGCACGATGCCCTGACGGATGTCCGAGACCGGGTAATAATGGATGCCGAAATCGCGCGCGTTCTTGTCGAGCGCCTGCACCTGGATGCGGCTTTCCTCGGTCATCTGTGCGGGGTCTTCGCGACCCTCGGTGGTGGGCACGTTGTGATCCGGCACGGCGATGGTCTTATCCGGCGCGCGCACCTTGCGGCCCGCCATGCGCAGACCTTCGAAGGCCTGCGGGCTGGTCACTTCGTGGACGAGGTGACGGTCGATATAGAGAAGGCAGGTGCCGTCTTCGGCCTCGTGGGCCAGATGGGCATCCCAGATCTTGTCATAGAGTGTCTTGGGGGACATGTGTCCTCTCCCGTTCTAGAGAAATGGCTGTAAAGACGTGGCTGAACCCGGCCTATAGGCGGGCGAGGACCGAACGGGTCGCGCCAAAGAACCGCTCGCGCAGGCGGGCGCGGTCTTGCAGGTCCATGGTCGGGGCGTCGTGGGGTGTCATTCTGTCCAGATACATGGCCGTCCCGAGTCTCGCAAGGTCTTGCGTTTCCGGCGGCAAGCCTGCCAAGCTGGCGGCGGAGCCTATATATGAACGAAGACATTCTCCCGGCCACGCTGGACGAACTGATCGCGACCCTGCTGACCGAGGGGCACAGGCTGGTTGGTCTTTTCCTGACGCCCGGCTGGCGCCAGTACCAGTTGCTGATCATCGCGCTGCTGATCGGCGCAGCGCTGCTGCTTTCGCTGCTGACGCGCACCCATTGGGATGCCTGGGCCCGCTCGCGCGAGGGCTGGCCTAAGTGGCGGCTCAGAACGCTGGTGCTGCTGATGCGGCGGCTGTCGCTGCTTTATTTCGTGGCTTTGAGCTGGCTGACCTATTTGGTCATGCAACAGATGACCTGGCCTTCGCGCAGCTATGTGATCGGGGTGGTGGCGACTCTGGCCACGGCGCTGCTGGTGATCGCGCTGGTGGCGCGGGCGGTGCGCAATCGCACCATCCGGCTGGTCTTCCGCTGGTCGATGTGGGTCTATGCCACGCTGGTGGCACTGAACCTGACCGACGATGTGGCCCGCTTCCTCGATGGCATATCGATCGAGATCGGCGCGCTGCATATCTCGGTACTGGGAGTGATGAAGGCGGTGCTGCTGGTCGGCGCGTTGCTGGTACTGGTTCGGCTGGCGTCGCAGGGCGCATCGAACGCGCTGGCCCGCAACGACGATATCTCGCCCTCGATGCAGGTGCTGTTGGCCAAGGCAGTGCAGGTGTTGCTGTATGGCTGGGTCTTCATCGTTGCGATCCGCACCTTGGGGTTCGACCTGACCGGGCTGGCCTTTCTGTCCGGTGCAATCGGTGTCGGCATCGGCTTTGGCCTGCAAAAGGTGGTGTCGAACCTGATCTCGGGCATCATCATCCTGATGGACCGCTCGATCAAGCCGGGGGACGTGATCTCGCTGGGCGAGACCTTTGGCTGGATCAATGCGCTGGGCGCGCGCTATGTCTCGGTGGTCACGCGCGACGGGCGCGAATACCTGATCCCGAACGAGGATCTGATCACCAGCCAGGTGGTGAACTGGTCGCATTCGGACCAGTTTGTCCGGCTCGACCTGAATTTCGGTACCAGCTATGGCGACGACCCGCACAAGGTGCGCGCGGTCGCTATTGCCGCCGCGCGGTCCGTCGGGCGGGTCCTGGCCGGAAGCGGGCGCGACCCGGTCTGCCATATCGTTGGCTTCGGCGACAGCAGTGTGGACTACGTGCTGCGCTTCTGGATCACCGACCCGACCGCTGGTCTGACCAATATTCGCGGCAATGTGTTCCTGGCACTCTGGGATGCGTTCCAGGCCGAGGGTATCTCGATTCCCTTCCCACAACGCGAGGTTCGGATGCTGGAGGATGCGGCCACGCCTGTCCCGGTAGCCGGACAGGGTGGTGCCGATTGACCCCAGTACCATGCATACCGTATGGCGATTCATTGAAAAGTCACAGACGGGTTGCTAAATTCTACCTGACCCAGCGCCGGGGATCGGTCGGCGCGCCCTATAGGAGGACGATGTCCTGTTACCTCATACAGAGGCGGCCATGCCCGCCCATGCAGGGGCCAAAATGATGGCCCAAGGCACTTATACCAGCGAACAGCTGCTGGACCGCATTCTGACCTCTCTCAACGATGACAAGGCCGAAGACCTCGTGCAGATCGACCTGCGGGGCAAGACCTCGATGGGCGATTACATGGTCATCGCCTCGGGACGGTCGACCCGTCAGGTCTCGGCCATGGCCGAGAAGCTGGTGCAGCGGCTGAAGGAAGATTTCGACCTCAACTCCAAGATCGAGGGCAAGGATGCCGGCGACTGGGTGTTGATCGATACCGGCGATGTGATCGTGCATATCTTCCGCCCGGAAGTGCGCGAGTTCTATCAGCTGGAAAAGATGTGGATGCCGCAGGGCGCCAAGACATCGGCCAACTAAAGGCGTCCGCCCGGCCCTGATCCCGGGGCCGGTGGGCGAATGACCCATGCGTGTCAGCATCCTCGCGGTCGGCCGTTTGCGGGCCGGACCGGAAAAATCCCTGATCGACGACTACCTGACCCGGTTCGACAGAACCGGTCGCGCGCTGGGCCTGGGGCCCGCGCGCGTGATCGAGGTCGAGGACAAGAAGAACGCCGGCATGGGCGCCGAGGCGGCACTGCTGCGCAAGGCGATGCCGTCGGGCGCGGTTCTGTGTACCCTGGACGAGCGTGGCAAACAGCTATCCTCGCCAGATTTCGCGGACAGGCTGGCCAACTGGCGCGACACGGGCCGTCAGGATCTGGCGCTTGTGATCGGCGGCGCCGATGGGATTGATCCCGGCTTGCGGGCCGAGGCGGATTTCTCGATCTCTTTCGGCGCAATGGTCTGGCCGCACATGCTGGTTCGGGTGATGCTGGCCGAGCAGCTTTACCGCGCCGCGACCATCCTGGCCGGCGGCCCCTATCACCGGGTGTGAGCTATGGCAGAGCTGTTGATCGTCTATCACTCGCGCACCGGCGGCAGCCGCCAGATGGCCGAAGCCTGCGCCGCAGGCGCGCAGAGCGAGTTGGCCACAACGCTGCTGACTGCCGAGGCGGCAGGCCCTGAGGAGCTGCTGCGCGCCAGTGGCTATGTGTTCTGCTGCCCCGAGAACCTGGCGGCGATTTCGGGCGTGATGAAGGATTTCTTTGACCGCTGCTACTACCCCGTTCTGGAACGGATCGAGGGGCGTGCCTATGCGCAGATGATCTGTGCCGGATCGGACGGGCAGAACGCCGCCCGGCAGGTGGCGCGCATCGCCACCGGCTGGCGCCTGAAAGAGGTTCAGCCGCCGCTGATCCTGTGCACCCATGCGCAAACGCCCGAGGCGATTCTGGCGCCCAAGCACATTCCCGAAGCCGAGCTTGATCAATGCCGCGACCTGGGTCAGGCGCTGGGTGCGGGTCTGGCGATGGGAATGTTCTGATCTGCCGGCGGCCTCTCTGATGTGAGGAAGATCGCTTGATCTGGCATTGCTCTGCCATGCAGAGCTTTTGTTGAAATGGAGATGAAGCGCGTCAAGCGCCGGATTCATTTTGATTTCCCATCAAGTTACGTTTTCATGCCTGGAGGCAAAGAACGAAAGAGCAGGCTTCATGGAAGATCCAGATACCCAGGGTAACACCTATCGCTTTCTCAAGGCCATGGGCGCCTGCAACAAGGGCGATTTTCCGACCGCGTTTCAATTGCTGACCGAGCTTGCGAAGCTGGGAGACAGCGCCGCTCAGAACGCTCTTGGAAACATGTACTGGAGAGGCCTTGGAACACCTCGTGACAAGGCCAAGGCAGAAGACCTTTACCGAATGGCTGCTGAGCAGGGGAATGCAGACGCCCAGGTCAATCTTGGCGATATGAAACACAACAAGTACCGGCAAAGCGCACGTTTGCCGCTGATCAGCTTTTCAGATCGGGACGAGGCAGAGGCGGAGAGATGGTACAGACTGGCCGCCGAGCAGGGCAATGCCAGCGGCCAATGCGGATTGGGCACGCTGATCTCAGACAGCGCCTTGTTCAACAAGAGTAAAGCTCGGGAAGCAGCACATTGGTTTCGCCTCGCGGCGGAGCAGGGCAATGCGCGGGCACAGACCGCACTGGCCATTGCCTACTCCATGGGCATTGGCGTGGACAAAGACGAGGCAGAGGCCAAGCGGTGGTATCTGCGTGCCGCCGACCAGGGATACGCCCATGCCCAGACGAACATCGGTGAAATGTATCACTGGGGCACGGACCATGTGCAACAGGACGCGCAAGAGGCGTTGCGATGGTATCATTTGGCAGCGAGACAAGATTATGCCCAGGCGCAATACCTGATCGGACATATCTATGCGGTAGGTGATAGCGTCCCGAAGAACTGCACCATTGCCTATATGTGGTACCTTATTTCAAACGCGAACGGCTGTAACACGGCAGATTTCCTCGAAGAGATCCAAGACGAGATGACCTATGACGAGATTGTCGAGGCCGAAAAACGCGCGCGCGAACACATGAGCGCCAGTGACCAGCAAAAGGATCAAGGGGTGAGATTTTGAATCCTGGTTCACATGCGCCCGAGAACCTCGTTGCCGTTTGAAATCTGTCTGGTTTCATGCCGAGCGTCTCGTGACCAAGAAAAACCCCGCCGGCCGGGGCCGACGGGGGGAGTGAGAACCAATCGGGATCAGACGATCAGGCCGCCTGTTTCACGATCAGACTGGGAGAAACGACGTCCAGACCCAGCGCCTCGCCGACCGCGTAATAGGTCAGCTTGCCGGCATGGACGTTCAGACCGTTGAGCAGGTGCACATCGTCGGCGCAGGCCTGTTTCCAGCCCTTGTTGGCCAACGCCAGCATGAACGGCATGGTGGCATTGCCCAGCGCGATGGTCGAGGTGCGCGCGACCGCACCCGGCATGTTGGCCACGCAGTAATGCATGATGCCGTCGACCTCGTAGATCGGGTCGGCATGAGTGGTGGCGCGCGAGGTCTCGAAGCAGCCGCCCTGGTCGATGGCCACATCGACCAGGGCGGCACCCGGCTTCATGGTCGACAGTTGCGCGCGGCTGATCAGCTTGGGCGCCGCGGCACCGGGGATCAGGACTGCACCGATGACCATGTCGGCCTCGGACACCAGCTCGGCGGTGTTGCCTTTGGAGGCATACGAGGTCTTGAACTCGCCACGCATGGTGTCGTCAAGATAGCGCAGACGCGGCAGCGACATGTCCAGTACGGTCACATCCGCGCCCATGCCAGCGGCCACACGTGCCGCATGGGTGCCGACAACACCACCGCCGATCACAACAACCTTGGCCGGGCCCACACCGGGTACGCCACCCATCAGCACACCACGGCCACCATTGGCCTTTTGCAGGGTCCAGCTGCCGACCTGCGGCGCCAGCTTGCCGGCAACCTCGGACATCGGGGCCAGCAGCGGCAGGCCGCCATTGCGGTCGGTCACTGTCTCGTAGGCGATGCAGGTCGCGCCCGAGGCCAGCAGGTCATGGGTCTGGTCCGGATCGGGTGCCAGGTGCAGATAGGTGAACAGCAGCTGGTTCTCGCGCAGCATCTTGCGCTCGATGGCCTGCGGCTCCTTGACCTTGACGATCATGTCGGCGGTGGCAAACACCTCTTCCGCGGTGTCGACGATCCGGGCGCCGGCATCGACATAGGCGGCGTTGTCGAACCCGGCACCGGCACCGGCATTGGTTTCGATGATGACCTCATGCCCGTGCGAGACAGCCTCGCGCGCTGCATTCGGGGTCATGCCGACACGGAACTCCTGAGGTTTGATCTCCTTGGGGCATCCGATTTTCATTTCTGCGTCCTCCGTTCGCAATCTGCCCAAATATGTGGCAGATACGGGAAACAATTTCTGTGAAACTCCACTCGCCATTTCGAGAGTTTTCGGGATATTCTTCGAACTCTGAGCCAAGTGTTGCAAAGGATGTGCGCCAATGAGCCTGGACGCGACAGATCGAAAGATTCTCACCGCCCTTCAGGTGAAGGGCCGGATGTCCAATGCCGAACTGTCCGACAAGGCCAACCTGTCACCCTCGGCCTGTCACCGGCGGGTCCAGCGGCTGGAATCCGAGGGCTATATCCGCAACTACGTGGCCCTGCTGGATGCCCGCAAGATGGGCCTGCCCACCACGGTTTTCGTCGAGATCACCCTGCAAGGTCAGGCCGACGAAGTGCTGGACGCCTTCGAAAAAGCGGTGGCCCGCATCCCCGATGTGCTGGAATGCCACCTGATGGCCGGCACGGCGGATTACATCCTGAAGGTGGTGGCCGAAAACACCGAGGATTTCGCCCGCATTCACCGCCAGCACCTCTCCCGCCTGCCGGGGGTGGCGCAGATGCAAAGCTCGTTCGCACTTCGAACCGTCTTCAAGACAACGGCGCTACCGGTCTGAGCATTGCAGCACCCTTGCATCCGCAAGGAGCAGGCGCATATTTGCACCAACAGTGGCCGGTTTTTGATTTCCCGCAACGAAATTGCCATCTGTTTGTGACATGCAAGGGTCATACGCGCCCAGCAAGGGCAGACGGAGCAACTGTATTGAGAGGAGCGCATTTTGACCCATGAATCCGACGACCCCAGCTTGGATTGGCTCGAGGCCGAATTGGAGGATTCGCTGGACGAGGATTTCGAGATCGAATTCAGCGAGCCGATGCTGTCGATGGAAATCCGCCGGATCTACAAGGATCAGCGCCCCGATCTGCTCGACCGTCAGGTCTATTTTCGCAACCTGCTGCGGCTTCAGGCCGAACTGATCAAGCTGCAGGATTGGGTGCAGCATACGAATTCCAAGGTGCTGATCATCATGGAAGGCCGCGACGCGGCCGGTAAAGGCGGGGTGATCAAGCGGATTACCCAGCGGTTGAACCCCCGTGTTGCACGGGTGGTCGCGCTGCCCGCCCCGTCGCGCCGCGAGCAGAGCCAGTGGTATTTCCAGCGCTACGTGCCCTATCTGCCCTCGGGCGGGGAAATGGTGCTGTTCGACCGGTCCTGGTACAACCGTGCCGGGGTCGAGCGGGTGATGGGCTTTGCCACCGAGGATCAGGTCGAACAATTCTTCCAGGACGTTCCCGAATTCGAGCGCATGCTGGTGCGGTCGGGGATCATCCTGCTGAAATACTGGTTCTCGATCACCGACGAGGAACAGCAGCTGCGATTCCTGATGCGGGTGCATGACCCGATGAAACAGTGGAAACTGTCGCCCATGGACCTGGAGAGCCGGATCCGCTGGGAACAGTATACCAAGGCCAAGGAGGAGATGTTCGCGCGTACCAATATCCCCGAAGCGCCGTGGTATATCGTCGAGGGCAACGACAAGAAGCGCGAGCGGCTGAACTGTATCGAGCACCTGTTGTCCAAGATACCCTACGAGGACATCCCGCACGAAAAGGTCACGCTGCCCGACCGCCGTTATAACCCCGACTACGAGCGCCAGGTGCTGCCGGACGAGCTTTACGTTCCAAAGGTGTATTGACCCAGAGCGTTTCATTGCCTCGAATGTCCTTGTCAACTCGCGCCACCGCCACAGGCGGATCGGAGCGATCAAACCGGGAGAACGCGCATGTTTCAGGCAAGCAAGGTGGCCATCGTTGGATTGGCATTTGGGGCATTTCTGGCGCCGGCATTTGCGGCGCCGGCACAAGAGGCCGTGGATCGGACATTCGAACAGATTGCTGCGGGTGTGAGCCGAGCTGGCCTTGAACCGGTTGTCGATATCGACCACGCCCGCCTCGCTGCCGAAGCGGGGGTCGAGATGCCGCCCTCTCGGGTCCAACTGTTCTCGGACGCCGCAGTCAACTCGGCCCTGTTGGCGCAGGACCTCAGCACCGGGCTTGATCTGCCGTTCCGGGCGCTGACCTATGCCGGGGCGGACGCGGTGCAGGTGAGCTATACATCCGGTGATTTCCTGAAACGTCGGTATGGCCTCGACGATACCGAGGCGCTGGCCGCCTTTGATGCCGCGTTGGCCCCGGCGCTTGACGGGTTGGACGGGGTCGAGCCGGTGCCGGTGCCGACCGAAGGTCTGGCCGACGGTTACGGCATTCTCACCCTGCAAAGCGCCCATGACGTACCTGAAACCGTTGCCCGCCTGCGCGCCATCGTCGCGGCACAATCCGATACCGTCTGGTTCGGCGAGGTCGATTTCACCGCCGAGGCGGCGGCGCTTGGCGTCGATCTGCCGCCCGCAGTGCTGCTGCTCTTTGGCGGCCCGGCGCCCGGTGGCGTGGCCATGGCCAAGTTCCCCTCAATCGGGGTCGACGCCTTCTGCCAGAAGCTTTTTGTCCATGCCGCGCCCGACGGTGGTTCGGTGGTGCTGTTCAACAGTATCGTGGCGCTGGCCGAACTGCACTACGGCACCTCGGCGCCGCCGCATGCGATGCTGGACGAACGGTTGACCGCAACCTTTGTCAAGGCGCTGGAATAGGCCGGGCAGGGGGCTCTGCCCCCCGCGCCTGCGGCGCTCCCCCCGGAGTATTTTGAGCGAAATGAAGAGGCGGGCGCGTTTAGGGGTCGGTGGCGCCCAGCGTTTCGATATTGTCGAGGATGCGCCGCAGATAGGTGGTGAGCGCGTCGACCTCCTCTGGCGTGAAGCCGTCGAGCAGGCGGCGCTGGCGCTCCAGCGCGCTGTCGAGGATACGGCCATGCATCCGGCGCCCAGCCTCGGTCAGGGTCCAGTGGCGGCGCCGTTCGTCGCCGTCTCGGGCCGCCGCCAGCCCCAGCGTTTCCAGACGTCGCAAAGAGCGGCTCACTGCCGCCTTGTCGATGCCGATGGTGCGCGCGGCATGCGAGACCGAGCTGTCCGGCTCGCGCGTCAGCATCACCAGCATGCGCCAGTCCATCGCGCCGATGCCGAATTCGGACTGGTAATGCCGCGCTGCCGCTCGAGTGAACCGGTTACCGGCAAAGGTGAGCAGGACCGTGGGCGAGCGGGTAAAACTGAGCGTTGCGGCGGCGGGGCCATCCGCCGTTCCGTCGGGGTGGACAAGGAACAGGTCGTCGGAAAGGTCGGTGGTCATGGGCTCCTGATCCTGATGCCGTTGCACCGTAATGCGTTTGTGTTGACACGACAACAGGCTCTGCGCAGAGTGATCATATGTTGACATGACAACAGGGAGTCGCGCCATGTCGGATGCACCCGTCTACGAGATCGACCCGGGCGCCTTCTGGGCCGATCCCTATCCCGATCTGAAACGGATGCGGGCCGAGGCGCCCATCGCCTATGTGCCGCAACTGGGCGCAACGCTGATTACCCGGCGCGATGACATTTTCGAGCAGGAGAAGCGGGTCGAGGTGTTCTCCTCGGACCAGCCGCAGGGGCTGATGACCGTGCTGATGGGCCAGAACATGATGCGCAAGGATGGCGCGGCGCATATGGCCGAGCGCAAGGCGATCTTTCCCACGGTCTCGCCCAAGACGGTGAAACAGGTATGGACCGCGCAGTTCCGCGCTGCCACCGAGCGGGTTCTGGATGATCTGGCCCCGCGCGGCGCCTGCGACCTGGTGCGCGACTATGCCATGCCGGTCTCGGCCGAGGCGCTCAAGGTGATCACCGGGCTGACCAACATGACCGCCGCCGAGATGGATCGGGTCAGTCAGGGCATGATCGACGGCTGCGCCAATTACGCGGGTGATCCAGCGGTCGAGGCGCGCTGTCACGACTGCACCGCCTCGATCGACGCCCATATCGACGCGATGATCCCGGTGCTGGATGCCGCCCCGGACCATTCGCTGCTCTCGGTCCAGCGCCGCGCGGGCCTCAGCGACGCGCAGACCCGCGCCAATATCAAGCTGGCCATATCCGGCGGCCAGAACGAGCCGCGCGATGCCATCGCCGGCACCGCCTGGGCGGTGCTCAGCCACCCGGAGGCGCTGGCCCGGCTGCGGTCGGGCGCGGTGGCCTGGCTGCGCGCGTTCGAGGAATATGCCCGCTGGATATCGCCCATCGGCATGTCGCCGCGCCGGGTGGCACAGCGCGCCACGGTACAGGGTGTGACACTGGAGCCCGAGGACCGGGTGTTTTTGATGTTCGGATCGGGCAATCGCGACGAAAGCGTTTTCACCAATCCAGACCGCTTCGACCTGGATCAGGATATTGCTGCGGCGATCTCTTTTGGCGCCGGGCCGCATTTCTGCGCCGGGGCCTGGGCATCAAAAGCGCTGATCGGAGAAGTGGCGCTGCCGCTCCTCTTCAAGCGGTTTCCGGGCCTCGCACTGGATGGCGAGGCCCGGTTCGGCGGCTGGGCCTTCCGAGGTCCGATCACGGTGCCGGTTCGCTGGGAACCGGCACCGCGGGAGGATTGATCAGAACAGGAAGTCCTGCGCGTCCAGCATGTCCATCTGGACACCGCACAGGGTCAGGCTGTTGCCCGCCGCATCGGTGATCACCGCATCACCATCCACCTCGGTCAGGTGGTTAGCCCTGAGATCATCGAAATCGGCGATACCATCGGCCTTGCCCAGATCGATCTGATCGGCTTGCCCCCTCGCGCCGAAATCGCGTGCAACATCCTTGCCGGTCGAGAAGTGGAAGGTATCCGCCCCTGCGCCGCCCAGCATGTGGTCGTCGCCTTCGCCGCCATCGATCACGTCCTTGCCGCGACCACCGGCTATGAAGTCATCTCCCTTGCCACCGGCGAGCATGTCCTTGCCCCGGCCGCCAAAGAGCATGTCATCGCCGTCACCCCCAGCAAGCTTGTCCTTGCCGTGGCCACCGATCATGATGTCATCGCCCGCATCACCCCAGAAGATGTCCATGCCGCGACTACCGATCATGATATCGTTGCCGCCATTGCCACGGGCCTGTCCGCCGGCCTTATCGGCAATGATCAAATCCGGCCCATCGCCCCCGTCGCAAGCGTTTCCGGGTTCCGGCGTCGGCTCGGGTTCCGGCGTCGGCTCGGGCTCCGGCGCCGGCTCGGGCGTCGGCGCCGGCTCGGGCGTCGGCTCCGGCTCGGGTGTCGGCGCCGGCTCGGGCGTCGGCTCCGGCTCGGGTGTCGGCTCCGGCTCAGGTGTCGGTTCAGGCGTCGGCTCGGGCGCGGGCGTCGGCGCACCTGTATCCAATTCCACCTCGGCATCGGTACGCGCGAAATTCTGAGTCACCATGACAGCGTCATAGCCTTCGAATTCACCGCGCTCGATGCCAATCCCCACCAGTGTCACATCGGGATTCAGGATGTTGGCCCGATGTCCCGGGCTGTTCATCAGCGATTCGTGCAGGTTCTTCACATCATCCGACAGGCCCGGCGCGCCGCGCTCGCTCTGCCAGGCGATATTCTCGGCCCAGATCGAGTTGCCTTCGAACTTGAAACCGGTCTTTTCGATACGATCCCCCGGCGAGCTGCCATTGACGCCGGTATGCGAGAACACATCACGGTCCAGCATCCACTGGCTGTGATCCTCGGAAGCGTCGTTGAGCTTGAGTTCGAGCTGGACGGGGTTCAATCCCCGCGATGTCCGCTCGTTATTGATAAGTTCCAGCATTTCTCTTTCGAGAGTACTTGCCTGTGACATGGTCAAAAGTCCTGTTGCTGTGTTGAGTGGCTACGTCTTGGCGCAGGAGCGCGCGGCGGCATAGACGGACAGCTTCCAAGGGGGATTCGCGGCGCCGCCTTGCCAGAGGATGCCGATCCGCTGCGCGGGAAGGTGCACGGCCAACACCCCGTATCCGGCCCCGGCGGAGCGTCGCGCGCGCACGACCCTGTGTTCGGCAGAAAACCGGCTCCGGCGGCCAGGACGGGGCCGGTTCGCGACCCTCCTGTCGCCCCGCGACAAGACCGGCGATTCGATCTGGGGCGTGATGACGGTAGCCTCAGGAGACATGCACGATGACCGCCGCCGATCCGAATCTCTCCGCGGGGGCGGACCAGCCCGAGGGCGCGACCACGCTGAGAGGTATCCTGTTCCTGCTGCTCGCCACCACGATCTTTCCGATCCAGGACGTGATCATCAAGAGCCTCAGCAACGATTTCGCAGTGCATCAGATCGTGTTCTGGCGCTCGGTCTTTGCCCTGCCGGTTGCGCTTGCGATGGCCCGTTACGAAGGCGCGCTCTGGCCACTCAAGATCGGGTCGTGGCCGTTGCAACTGACCCGTGCGGTGGCGGCGTTTTCCTCCTATCTCGTCTATTACATGGCGCTGGCCGCCATCGGTCTGGCCGAGACCGCCGCCATTACCTTCTCCACCCCCATCTTTGTCACCCTGTTGGCGGCGGTGTTCCTGGGCGAGCGGATCGGCATCTGGCGCTGGCTGGCGGTGCTTCTCGGCATGGCGGGGGTGCTGGTGATCGTGCAACCGGGGGCGGCGGTGTTCGAACCGGCAGCCCTGCTGGCACTGGCGGCGGCTCTGTTCTATGCCGTCTCGATCATCGCCACCCGGCGACTGGGCAACCGCACCAATGGTGGCACCATGACGCTGGTGACCCTGCTGGTCTATATCGTCGGCGGCACCGTGCTGGGGCTGGTGTTCTCGGGACTCGAGACTGCCTCGCCGCACCCGAGCCTTGCCTTCCTCTACCGCGACTGGATCGCACCCGCGCCGATGGACTGGCTGGCGCTGGCGGCACTTGGCGTGACCTCGGGCATCGGCTTCTTCGCGCTCAGCCAGGCCTATCGCATGGCCGAGGCCAGCGTCGTCACCCCGTTCGAATACACCTACCTGCCCTGGGCGGTGCTATGGGGCTATGTGGTGTTCGGGGTGCTGCCGCTGATGTCCACCTGGATCGGGCTCTTGCTGATCGTTGGCTCGGGCCTTCTGATCCTGTTCCGCGAGACGATGCGCGGTCGCCGCATCGTCCGTCGGCGCGGCCTCGGCGTCATGCGTCAGCGATAGGCGCCCCGCGCGCGGTCAGCCACCAGGTCTCCAGCCTGCCGATCCCCTTGATCTCGACCGCCCCGCGCGGTTCGAAGTCATAGGCGTCCTTCAGCGCCTCACGCGCGGCGGCGGTGACCTGGATACGGCCAGGCTGGCCGTGGCTTTCCATCCGGCTGGCGGTGTTTACGGTGTCGCCCCAGACGTCGTAGAACAGCTTCTGGTGCCCGATCACGCCCGCGACCACGGGGCCAGCGTGCAGGCCGATGCGTATCTCGATCGCCTCGCCGATCTCGTCCGATAGGGCGCGCAGGGCGGCGAGCATGTCGAACGCCATTTCGGCCACCCGATGAACGGGGCAGTCGACCGGCTGGGGCAGACCGGCAGCGACCATGTAGGCGTCGCCGATGGTCTTGATCTTTTCCAGCCCGTGCTTGGTGGCCAATTCGTCGAAGGTCGAGAAGATACGGTTGAGAAAGCTCACCAGCTCCTCGGGTGCCATCCGGGCCGAGCGCGGGGTGAAATCGACGATATCGGCAAACAGGATCGCGGTGTGGTCGAGGCTGTCGGCGATGGTCTGGTCGGGGGCGTCCTTGAGCCGGGCGGCGATCTCTGTGGGGAGCAGGTTGTAGAGCAGGGCCTCGGAGCGGGCGTGTTCGGCTTCGAGGGCGTCTTCGGCGCGTTCGGCGCGGGAAAAGGCTAGATACCCAATCAACAGTAACAACACAGCGGTCCATGCCGAGGCTGCAAATAGCATCACACTCGAAAACAGCGGGTCTTTTGCTTCTTCTAGAATTGGTTCTCTTGCAAAAAACAACGCAATCTGAATGCAGAAAATCGAAATAATCGTTGCCACAAAAATGAGGGCAATGCGACGCGGGCCCAAGAGCGGAAGCAAAATCATCGGAGCAGTGAATATATAGAGGTGCATGCCGGTTCCAGAACCCAGAAGAAAGGTCTGAAAGCTGAACAAGCCGGTAAGAGCCGAGGTGAAGAAGATCGTAAATAGCGGAACATTCAAATAGAGAAAGAATGGCAACAGGAAAAAAAGAAGAAGGATAAGTGTCGAGATAGCAATCGGAGGCCACGGCAGTTTCGTCAAAGCGACGAATCCCAACACGTGTAGAAATGATGCAAATGAAGCAAACATCATGGTCGCGTTGCACATAAAACGTTGCCGTTTCTCGCGCTCGCCGTGCCCACTTAGGCCATAGTCCAGATACCACGCCAGCCAGCGCGGCAATCGCGATGTGAACTCGGGTTGAACCTCCGCCAAATCCGGCGCCTCCTTGATCGAATGCGCCCAGCCTAGCCCAATCTCGCGCGGCGCGTCAGGTCTTTTGCACCAGAGACGACGCGGCAAGAGCGGCTGAAATGTGATGCCGGGGCCCGTACAAAACGGTCAAAACCCCAAAAAACGACAAACCCCCGAGGCCGGGCCACGGGGGTCGTCAAATAGTGTCATCCAAAGCTGGACGAGAGCGAATGCCTTAGAGCATGCCTTCGCGCTGGGCTTTCTTGCGTGCCAGTTTACGGGCACGGCGGATCGCTTCAGCCTTCTCGCGCGCTTTTTTCTCGGACGGCTTCTCGAAATGTTGCTTGAGCTTCATCTCGCGGAAGACACCCTCACGCTGCAGCTTTTTCTTCAGGGCACGAAGCGCCTGATCGACGTTGTTGTCGCGAACACTAACCTGCATGTGGTTTTCACCACCTTTCTAAGTTGAGTTGCAAGGATTTGCAGGAGCCCGCCGTATAGCAAAGCGGGACCAAGTTGTCTAGATAGGGATCAGAACAAGGAGATCACCCATGTCCCTGACCTATGAAGAGGCCCGGAACCGCCTGCTGGATGCGGCGCTGGCCCATGTCGCCTTTGACGGCTGGACCGAGGAAACCTTTCGTGCGGCGGTCGCCGATGCCGGGCTGGACATGGATTTCGCCCGCGCCATCTGCCCGCGTGGGGCGGTCGATCTGGCGCTGGCCTATCATGCGCGGGGCGATGCGGCGATGCTGGAGCGGTTGGCCTCCGAAGATCTTTCGGACCTCCGATTCCGCGATCGGATTGCGACGGCGGTGCGGTTCCGGCTTGAGGCGGTCGAGGACAAAGAGGCGGTGCGCCGTGGTGTGACCCTCTTTGCCCTGCCCGCCCATGCGGGCGAAGGGGCAAAGGCGATCTGGCAGACCTGCGATGCGATCTGGACCGCCTTGGGCGATACCTCGGACGACGTGAACTGGTATACCAAACGTGCAACGCTATCGGCGGTCTATTCGGCGACCGTGCTCTATTGGTTGGGGGATGAGAGCCCGGCGCACGAGGCGACTTGGGAATTCCTCGACCGGCGCATCGACAATGTGATGCAGTTCGAAAAGTTTAAGGCGGATGTGCAGAAGAACCCGCTGTTGAAACCGTTTCTGGCTGGTCCCAACTGGTTGGCCTCGCAGATGCGGGCGCCACGGGCCAAGGATGATCTGCCCGGCTCGCTGGGCTGACGCGCGAAGAACGCCCGCAAGCGCTTGATGAGCGCACGGCCGCGATGATTGCAAATAGCAAACTACAGGAGTTTCCATGTCCCAGCAGATGCGTGCGGTTGAAATCAGCAAGCCCGGCGGGCCCGAGGTTCTGCAGCTGACCCAGCGCCCGCGGCCCGAACCGGGCCATGGCCAGGTGCTGATCAAGGTCGCCTATGCCGGCGTGAACCGGCCCGACGCGTTGCAGCGGGCCGGGGCCTATGATCCGCCACCCGGTGCCAGCGACCTGCCCGGGCTGGAATGTTCGGGCGAGGTGATCGCCGTGGGTCCCGGCGCCGAAGATGTCGCCGTGGGCGACAAGGTCTGCGCGCTGCTGCCCGGCGGTGGCTATGCCGACTATGTGGTCACGCCCGCCGCCCATTGCCTGCCGGTGCCGCAAGGCATGGCCCTGCGCGAGGCGGCCTGCCTGCCCGAGACCTATTTCACCGTCTGGTCCAATGTGTTTACCCGTGGCGGGCTCAAGGCGGGCGAGCGGTTTCTGGTGCATGGCGGGTCCAGCGGGATCGGCACGACCGCGATTCAGCTGGCACATGCCTTTGGCGCGCGGGTCTTTGCCACGGCCGGATCGGATGACAAATGCCGCGCCTGCCTGGACCTGGGTGCCGAGCGGGCAATCAATTATCGCGACGAGGACTTCGTCAAGGTGATGCGGGCCGAGGGTGGCGCCGATCTGATCCTCGACATGGTGGGCGGCGATTATATTCCTCGCAATGTCAAGGCGTTGGCCGAGGATGGACGGCTGGTGCAGATCGCTTTCCTTCAGGGGCCTGTGGTCGAGCTGAACTTTGCCCTGATGATGGTCAAGCGGCTGACCCTGACCGGCAGCACATTGCGTCCGCAAAGCGATCTGGCCAAGGCGGATATCGCCCGCGACCTGCGCGAGGCGGTCTGGCCGCTGCTTGACGCGGGGCGGGTTGCACCGGTCATGGACAGCGAGTTCGACCTGAGCGAGGCCGCCGCCGCCCATGCGCGGATGGAAAGTTCGGGCCATATCGGCAAGATCGTTCTCAAGGTCGCCTGAAACCCCGCCCGTCCGGCTTGTCCCGGCGGGCGCGCCTGCTAGGGTTATTCCGAACGAGGGAGGACCCAGATGAGCGAGACGGCAAAAACCGTGGTGATCGAGGCCTTTGGCGGCCCCGAGGTTCTGCAATTGCGTGACCTGCCCGTGGGGGATCCGGGGCCGGGAGAATTGCGTATCCGGCATCATGCCTGCGGGCTGAACTTTATCGACGTCTATCAGCGCACGGGGCTATATCCCTTGGCGCTTCCCCATGCGCTAGGGATGGAGGCGGCCGGTGTGGTCGAGGCGGTGGGCGAGGGGGTCACTCATCTGAAACCGGGCGACCGGGCCGCTTATGCCGCCACCCCTCCGGGGGCCTATACCGAGGCGCGGGTGATGCCGGCGGCGCAGGTCTGCCCGCTGCCTGACGAGATCTCCTTCGATCAGGCGGCCGCGATGATGCTCAAGGGGTTGACGGTCGACTACCTCTTCCATCGCACCACGCCTTTGTCGCGGGGCGATACCGTGCTGTTCCATGCGGCGGCGGGCGGCGTTGGCCTGATCGCCTGCCAATGGGCCAAATCCGAAGGCATCACCCTGATCGGCACAGCGGGCAGCGACGAGAAATGCGCGCTGGCCAAGGCGCATGGCGCGACGCATGTCATCAATTACCGGACCGAGAATTTCACCGATCGGGTACGAGAGCTGACCGATGGCAAGGGTGTCGACGTGGTGATGGATTCGATCGGCGCGGACACGTTCGAAGGGTCGCTGGACTGCCTCAAGCCACTGGGCATGATGATTTCCTTTGGCAATGCCTCGGGGCCGGTGCCGCCAATCAGCATTGGTATCCTTGGTCAAAAGGGCAGTCTGAAGATCACCCGCCCGACGCTCTTTACCCATATTGCCGACCATGCCGCCTGTCAGGCGATGGCGCGGCGTCTGTTTGGCAAGGTGACGGGCGGCGAGGTCAAGATCCGGATCGACCAGCGTTTCCCGCTGGATCGGGTGGCCGATGCCCATCGCGCACTTGAAGCGCGCCAGACCACCGGCAGCACCATTCTGGAACTGTAAGCCATACGTGATAATCCTTGCGCCGCCCCATCCGGCGGGGCAAGGAAGTGGCATGGATCAGCTTGACCGTCAGATCGTCGCGGCGCTGCAACACAATGCGCGCGAATCGACCACCAAGATCGCCGCGCGCCTGGGCGTGGCCCGCACCACCGTGCACGAACGCATCACCCGGATGGAGGCGCGCGGCGTGATCGCGGGCTATTCCGTGGTGCTGCGCGAACCCCAGGATGAAAGCAAGGTTCAGGTCGTCGTGCTGCTGGAAGTGCAGCAGAAAGAGACCACGCGCATCGTCAAGCGGCTCGAATCCTATCCCGAGATCAAACTCTGCCTGTCGATCAATGGCGAATACGACCTGCTGCTCTCGGCCGAGGCCCCCCGGATCGAGGATCTGGACATTCTGGTCGACGAAGTTGGGGCCATTCCCGGCATCTTGCGCACAAATACATTTGTGGTCTTTGGGCGGCGGATTGATCGAACCTGACATAATGTCAAGAAACCCGTCATAACAACGGATATCCGAGTCGTTTCGACACTCTGCTCCCTACAGATCGAACAGCCGCCACGCCATCCTGATGTCAGTATCAAGGAGACGTGCCATGCGCTGGAATATTTGTGTCGTCGGGGCCGGGAAGATCGGCCAGATGATCGCCGCTTTGCTCAAGACTTCATCCCATTATTCGGTCACCGTGGCCGATCATGATCTGGCCGCGCTGGCGGTGCTGAATCGGATGGGGGTTGCCACCAAACAGGTGGATGCCAAGGATGAGGCCGGGCTGGCCAAGGCGCTGGGCGGGTTCGATGCAGTGATTTCGGCCGCACCGTTCTTTCTGACGCCGGTCATCGCCAAGGCGGCCAAGGTCGCTGGCGCCCATTACTTCGACCTGACCGAGGATGTGGCCGCAACAAATGCGGTGCGCGCCCTGGCCGAGGACAGCCAGACCGCGTACATGCCGCAATGCGGATTGGCGCCGGGCTTTGTCGGCATCGCCGGGGCGGCGCTGGCGGCTGAATTCGACGAGATCGACAGCCTGCATATGAGGGTGGGGGCACTGCCGCTCTATCCGACCAACGCGCTGAAATACAATCTGACCTGGTCCACCGACGGTCTGATCAATGAATACTGCAACCCTTGCGATGCCATCGTGAATGGCCAGTTGGTCAAGACCGCGCCGCTGGAGGATTACGAGATCCTCGGCCATGACGGGGTGGAGTACGAATGCTTCAACACCTCGGGCGGGCTGGGCACGCTGCCCGAGACGCTGGACGGCAAGGCGCGCGCGGTCTCGTACCGCTCGATCCGCTATCCGGGTCACCGCGATATCCTGCGCCTGCTGCTGAACGATCTGGGTCTGGAGCGTCGCCGCGACCTGCTCAAGGACATTTTCGAAACGGCGCTGCCGCGCACCGATCAGGATGTGGTGCTGGTCTATTGCACCGCCAAGGGGCGGATCGGCGGCCAGCTGCGTGAAAAGAGCCTGATCAACAAGTCCTACTCTCGCGTCATCGACGGCCAGGTCTGGAGCGCGATCCAGATCACCACCGCCGCCGGTGTGCTGGGCGTGGTCGACCTGATGCGGACCGGAACGCTGCCCGCCAAGGGGTTTGTCCGGCAGGAACAGGTCAAGTTCGCCGATTTCCTCGAAACCGAATTCGGCCGCCTCTATCGGGCGGGCGATCTGACTGCACAGAACAAGGCTGCTTGAAACATGAAAGATATCGTCATGACTGCTGAAACCGTATTGCAGCAACTGGGCCTTGGTGCCGCCGATCTGACCGGGGGCAGCATCCGCGTCGCCTCTCCGATTGATGGCCGTGTTCTGGGCGAGGTGCACGAAACGCCGTTGTCCGAAATGGGAACGGTGCTGGACCGGGCCAAATCGGCCTTCAAGATCTGGCGCAGTGTACCTGCGCCGCGTCGGGGTGAGTTGATCCGCTTGCTGGGCGAAGAACTGCGCGCCTCGAAAGAGGCGCTGGGCGCGCTGGTCAGTTGGGAGGCGGGCAAGATCACCTCCGAAGGGTTGGGCGAAGTGCAGGAGATGATCGACATCTGCGATTTCGCCGTCGGCCTGTCGCGGCAGCTTTACGGGCTGACCATCGCATCCGAACGCCCCGGTCACCGGATGATGGAAACCTGGCATCCGGCCGGACCGGTCGGCGTGATCTCGGCCTTCAACTTTCCCGTTGCCGTCTGGTCCTGGAATGCAGCGCTGGCGATTGTCTGCGGCGATCCGGTGATCTGGAAACCCTCGGAAAAGACCCCGCTGACGGCGCTCGCCTGTCAGAAGATCTTTGACAGGGCGGTCGCACGGTTCGGCGACGCGCCCGAGGGGCTGTTGCAGACCCTGATCGGTGGGGCCGATCTGGGCAAGGCATTGGTCGAGAGCGAGGACGTGCCGATCATCTCGGCCACCGGTTCGACGCGCATGGGTCGTGCCGTGGCGCCCATTGTGGCGGCACGGTTCGGCAAGTGCATTCTGGAGCTGGGCGGCAACAATGCGATGATTGTTGGCCCCTCGGCCGATCTGGAAATGGCGGTTCGCGCCATCGTGTTCTCGGCGGTGGGAACCGCGGGTCAGCGCTGTACCACGCTGCGCCGCTTGATCGCGCATAACTCGATCAAGGACGAGTTGGTCGCGCGTTTGAAGAAGGCTTATGCAGGTTTGCCGATCGGCAACCCGCTGACCGAAGGCACGTTGATTGGGCCGCTGGTGGATGAGGCATCTGGCAACGCGATGACTGCGGCGCTGAAACTGGCCCAGGCTGAAGGCGGTGTTGTCTTTGGCGGCGCGCGTGTCACCGAGGGCATGCCTGCGGGTGGTGTCTACATGCAACCCGCGATCGTCGAAATGCCGGGACAGAGCGCCACCGTAAAGACCGAGACCTTTGCGCCGATCCTTTATGTGATGGGTTATGATAGTTTCGAAGAGGCGATTCATATCCAGAACGACGTCCCTCAGGGCCTCAGCTCTTGTGTATTCACACTGAACATGCGCGAAGCTGAGCAGTTCCTGTCGGCGGCGGGGTCGGATTGCGGCATTGCCAATGTGAACATCGGCCCCTCAGGGGCCGAAATCGGCGGAGCTTTCGGCGGTGAAAAGGAAACTGGTGGCGGTCGAGAGAGTGGCTCGGACGCGTGGAAAGCTTATATGCGCCGACAAACAAATACCGTGAACTATTCCGCTGACCTGCCGCTTGCTCAGGGCGTGAAGTTCGACATCTAATTCTGAATGACCCCGGCCCCGCCTAAGGGCGGGGCCGGGGAGCAGGCGGTCACGCTTCGCCGGTAGGATTGGCGAGGCCCCGAATAGCGGTTGCTTGGACTATTTCGAAACGGTGAGCCTGCAGCTACTCGTTCTCCTAGACTCGAAGGCCATAAAGTATAATTAAATCAGACATATAGATTGTTTTTCAATTTTTTTCTATTTTTGTATTTTTGTGCTTGCGACTCTTTTTGGTTGGGCCTAGAACCCCCTTCACCGGCGGCGCTGAGGTGCTGCGGACGGGTCGGAGAGACGGCCGGACACGCTGGAGAGACGGCGGCATTCGAGGAATGAGCGGGGCGGGCGCGCTGAGGGATTGGCGCATCGGTCTTGTTTTTGGCCTTCGGGTGTCAGTGCTGTTTGACATTGATGGATGACTGAAGAGATATGTGGGCGGTTTGGTTCGTTTCGACGGATTGAATGTCTGTATATCGCGCTCTTAGGGTTTATGCCCGATGATAGAGTGTCAGCTTCACTGTTTGGTGGTGCAACGTTTCTTTTGGAACGGATGTACATCAGACAGATGACTTTTGGTTGTATTCTTGGCTAGCCGGCCGAGGGTGTCGCTTAAACGTGCTCAAGTAGCCGGATAGGCGGTAGCGCAACCAAAGATGTGCAGAGGTTCGACTGTCATGGAATGCCGGTAACGGCATTTTAACTTGAGAGTTTGATCCTGGCTCAGAACGAACGCTGGCGGCAGGCCTAACACATGCAAGTCGAGCGCGCCCTTCGGGGTGAGCGGCGGACGGGTTAGTAACGCGTGGGAACGTACCCTTTGGTAGGGAATAGCCACTGGAAACGGTGAGTAATACCCTATAAGCCCTTCGGGGGAAAGATTTATCGCCAAAGGATCGGCCCGCGTTAGATTAGGTAGTTGGTGGGGTAATGGCCTACCAAGCCTACGATCTATAGCTGGTTTTAGAGGATGA